>JALCBY010000089.1 GCA_028066055.1 Hyphomicrobiaceae bacterium | reverse complement strand
CTCAGCCTGGTCCGGATCGACCGGATCCAGGATCTTGCGACCGGGTGGCCGTGCGAGAGCGCCGCCCTGTCCACCTTTCTTGCATAGTCCCCGTAGACCAATATCCTGTGGCGCTCAAAGGCCGCGTCGCAGAGCCTGCACAGCAGCAGCCCGTTGCTCGGGTTCATCGAGTTGCCCGGATCGGACCTGCGCATATCAGAGTAGGGCACGATGTGCGCCCCCACCAGGAACTCGCCGCGGCCCGGTATCCCGAACCCGCATATGGCGCACTTTTCATCATATTCCTTCATCAGGATCCTCCTGAACTCGCCCTGCTTTTCACGCACGTACACCAGCGATTCGCGGCCCGCGCAGTAAAAGTTCCTTCCGAGCATCTCCTTCCTCGCCTGCCTTGCCGCGGATCTTCCGACCGTGGCATCGTTGTCGGACAGCCGCCACACCCCCCTTCCCATCGCCCCGCGCCCGCGCCCCGCAAGATCCACGAGGACTCCGTTCCTGCGCAGATCCCCTATCACGCGCGCTATCGCCATGTAGGCGGGGTTCCGGGACATGTCGGCTCCATAGTCCGTGATATCCCACCCCATCGTCCTAGAGACGTGTGATATGACCTCGCGCTCGCTGTGCCAGACGGGATCGTCGCGCATCCTCTGGTTCCCGGGACCGGTCCCGATCCCGTCTTCGGCCTCGATGTCGCCTATCGTCCTGCCGGGCCGGTCCAGCGCCTCCCAGACAAACTCTTCAAATCCGTCAATCTCGGGGGGCCTGCCGTCCCCGGGCATCATTGGGAGCATCATCCTGATCCTCGCCTCCATGCCGGGCGGCTCGTACTCCCTAAGCGTGGTTCGCGGACTGAGCCAAGTCTGTATCTCTCCGGGAAAGCTGGACCGGGGGACGCGGCACGCGTCCCATCGGACGGCTCTTTGGTGCCTGAATTCCGGCTCCCTTCCGTCGTACTCGTAGTCACCCACGACCGTTCCCACCGCCATGAACCGCCTGTCCGGCAGCGGTGTTACCACCATATCCCCCTCGTGGATGCTCCTGACGAACCGGACCACTTGGTTGGCGCTGATGGACCTATTTGGCGCGTGGTTTGCATCATTGTACGCCTTTCTTATCTCCTCCGCGCTGGCGCCCTTTAGCGACCTGCGGATATCATACCCGATGGCTATCATACCCCGTCTCAGCGACTCTCCTGCGAACTTGCCCTCGCTGCCCGCGCGTATCACCCACAGCCCCACGGAGACGGCGCGCCGTGGCCGCCTTATTACCATATGCTAGACCGCATTTAAAGCAGTCAGGCCTTATCTACACGGCAGACCACCGACGGGAAGAGCCCGTGGCCGTCCCTGCGCCTCCCGCTACACGGAACCATGCCCATTAACCATTAAATATAAGGCATGAAACCCCATCCCGATGTGCGCCAAGCTCGAACCGACACGGAGTCAGGGCCTCTCAATAAAGTGGGTGGGGCTGGAAGGCAGGACCGCGGTGAAAGAGGCCCACCTGGCTAGGATCGAGGAAGGCATAGGAATCGAGTCCCAGAGGATCAAGGAGATAGAAGAGTTCGAGCCAGGCAGCGACAGTCCGGATGCCAAGATAAAGGAATATGACGACGCGATCAAGATTACAGAGGATGCGGCCTCTGATTCCAGGCTCCTCTCGGATCACATCAGGGAAAGCCATGACGGCATAGCAGGCAAGATAGACGAGCTCCGGTCCAAGATGAAAGAGGCCGCATACGCTAGCCTGGTCGTGCGCAAGGCGGTGCTTTTATGCGAGATGGGCAGGTATGAGGAGGCAATGGAATGTCTCAAAGGGGCCCCCGGCCGGCATGATTCGTCAGATATTGCGGTCCGGATCAGCATGGCGCTGACCAAGGCGGGCATGTATGCAGAGGCGTGGGAATGGGTCGGCAGGGCCATCAAGATGACGCCGGATCACGTCGGAGCCGCGTACAACACGGCCCTACTGGAGGACGAGGATGGCGAGTACTATAAAGCGTCAGACAAACTTGACTGGATACTGGATGCAAGGCGCAACGGGGAGCAGAGGAAGGGAATGCCCGATCTGGACGCCATACTGCTGCACAAGGGGCTGGTCCATGCCCACGAGGGCGACCACAAGAGCGCGATAGAATGCTACGACGAGGTAATCAGGATTAGGCCGGGCGACCCGGACGCGGCATACCACAAGGCGGAGTCATTGTACCGCTCGGGGGCATGCACCGAGGCGGCAGAATGGTTCGGCAGGGCGGCCGGACACATGGACGCTGATGCAAGACGGAACAGGATAATCAGGATGCAGGACGGGCCGGAGGAGCGCGTGCTGCTGGCGCTGCTAGTGATCGAAACGTCAGGGGGCATCCACGGCATGCCGCACCTCCAACACTCGGTATTCCTAGCCCAGCGGGATCTAGGAATACAGGCATATGACTTTGCAGGGCGCGGGTTCGGGCCATATTCGAGGGATCTTGTCGAGGACGTATCGGCGAATACCGGGCTCTTTACGGTGGGCGGCGGCTGGAACCACAACCCCAGCGAGCCGAGGACATATTCGATCACCGGCCGCGGGAGGGAGATCCTGGAAGAGTCGGGATGGCTTGACAAGGACGTAACGTGCAACACGGGCACGGCGGAACCGGATCTAATTGACGCCGTATATTCCAAGTTTCACGGCAAGCTAGGCAGTGACGTCGAGGCGGATGTCAGCTGCATCATAGCTGGCATGGGCCGCGGGGATGGGGAGCGGCCGCACACGCATGGATGGGCAGGGGCCCAGGCGGAATTTGTAAAGCACGTGCTCTCTAACATAGGCCCTGACACGATGCCGTCAACTAGATCGGCCGTCCTCAACATTGCGGGCATTATTGCGGATAACTGCTCGGAGATCGAGAGGTTCTCAAGGCCGCCTGTGGATCATTACGGCCTGGAGGGTGCGCTTTCAAGTCTGTGCGAATATGGAAATATCCTCATGAAGTATTCCGAGATACGCAACGTTGTGAAATATCCAAACCTGTCAAACGGCCTAGAGGGTATTATGTGTTAGAACATGCTTTCAGCAGACACAGAGAGAACAATAATGGATGCCAATGGATGGATAGACGGCTTGGCATATTACAGGCATGTCGGTGTAATAAACCACCGCAGGAACTCGCCAATAGCAAACAGGTTCATCCGGGAAAACTTCAAGACGCTGCGAACCCCCTCCATGTGTGGTTGGAAGTCAGAAACAAGCTGTTTGTAATAGACAAGTATGCTGGAAAGAACAGCCAGAGGCTAGCAAAAAACAACCCGCTGCTGGCCAAGTGTGAGGAGTTGGGGCGCCCTGAATTATCAACACCGCTGACATGGAAAACATGGCATCAGTTCCTAAGGTACACAGAATCCAGGGTACTATGTAG
>JALCBY010000165.1 GCA_028066055.1 Hyphomicrobiaceae bacterium | reverse complement strand
TATAGCATTTCAGAAAAATATTCAGAATAATTTATGATTTAAATTTTCTCATAAAATCCAAATAATTTTAAAATTTCATCACTTGCACACTCAAAAGTGATAAGCATTTCTTCAACTTTATCAATCAGGCTGTCAAATGTTAGAAAATATTTTAAGTGTGTTCCCTGATCCTTTATCTTTTTCCATAAACCCTCTATCGGATTAAAATCAGGAGAATAACTGGGTAATGTGTGAACAGTCAGGCGGTTTTTGTGTTTCTCAAAGAAAGCTTTGACTTTTTTGCCTTTGTGATAAGGTGCGCCGTCCTGAATAAGGAAAATAGGTTTGCGGGTCATTGAAAGTACCTCTTGCAAAAAGTCAATATAACTCTCGGCATTGAATCTGCCTTCATGCCCTTTTGAAAATAGTTTTCCTGTGAAATAATCAATTAACCCAAATACTTTATAAGCTCGACGCGTCCCCGATGTTTTAATCACGGGTTGTTGTCCTTTCCTGGCCCAGGTGTAACTCAACGTTCCCCATTGAGGAAAAGAGACTTCATCGCCAAACAGAATATAAGAGGGCTTTTTTCTGGCCGCCTCTAATATAGACTTCCAAGTGCTTTTAATCCATTGTTCCCGCGCTAATTCGTCTTGTTTTCCTGCAACAAATCGTGCTTTCTGATAAGAAAAACCCATATTTTTAAGTAATTCTGAAATATACCTGGCAGAGTAGAATATTTTAAATGTTCTGTGAATGAGTTCCTGAATCATTGGGCTTCTCCAGCAACTGCCTGAAAACCCACTTTTTTCTGGTCCGTTATCAATAAGTTTTGAGAGCTGACGTCTTTGGTTTTTTGTTAGCTTTGATGGACGACCCGCCTTTTTTTTGTTAATTAGGGCACCTACACCACCAAGCAAAAATTTTTTGACCCAATCATAAATGGTCTTTACTGGTAGTTGCATGATCTCTGCCGTTTCAAGTGCAGTATACCCCGACAGGACAGATAAAACACTTGTAATACGGCACACTGTTTTTAAATCTCCTT
>JALCBY010000088.1:3416-3490 GCA_028066055.1 Hyphomicrobiaceae bacterium | reverse complement strand
CCTCGATCCCCTCAATGTACCGGTCTATCATCTCGTCGGCGACCCTCCTTGCCTCCGGCGGGAGGTCATCAATT
>JALCBY010000088.1:0-3406 GCA_028066055.1 Hyphomicrobiaceae bacterium | reverse complement strand
CATCGTCAGCAGCTGGTTTGGCGTAAGGTACTCGGCCTCACAGCTGGGGGCAAACGTGTTCCTGATCAGCGGAGGCTGGCCGGAGCCTTTCGTCCTGCCGGATTCAGGGCTCGTATTCCGTCCGGGTTCCATTCCGGGTGTCACGTCCGCCGCCCACCTTATAAGCTGAACCGCCACCGGTCTGCCGAGGGCAGATATGGCCTGCCCGGACATCCAAGCGAACCATACGGAATAGGCATGTGCGACCCGGCATGGCGACGCGGCCTGTGCCTCAGGCCGGAGTGCAGTCTGAGGCCCAGACCTGCGCCTGACAACCTAGCAGAACCGACCGGAGATGCTCGTCACGACCAACAGCCTTTTATGGCAGCCGTACAGGGAGCAGACATGTACGACTTTGAGCCATCCGAATACCAGAACGATGCAATAAACTGCCGTAAAGGTCTTCTTGCCATATCGGCTCACCCCGGATCGGGCAAGACCGCCACCATAAGCATGAGGATAGCGGAACTGGTGATGACCGACGAAGTAAAACCGTCCTCTATCGCCGCCTTTACGTTTACTGTAAGGGCGGCCGAGGAGCTCAGATCCCGCGTGCATTATTACCTAAAAGGCAGCGGGCTAGAGGCATCAAAGATGTCCATAGGGACTATCGATGCGTTCTGTCTGGCGGCTCTTAAGAAGATCCGCCCGGAATATCACGGATTCAGACTACTTGACACGATGGAGCGGGTGGCGTTCGTACGCGCTAGATATGAAGACATCAAGATTGATAGCCTTAGAGGGAGTTGGAAGAACAGTACAGCTAGCTATGACAAGATTAAAGAATTCTGCAATAGCGTGGACTCGATCATGAGATGGAAGATCGATATCGATGGGCAATCAGATCCCGACTTTCAGTATAGCTATAAGAAATACCGCGAAGCCCTCAAAGAAGAAAAATTTATGGACTTTGTTACAGTCATCCACACGCTGGTGGAGGTGTTGTCAAAAGACGAGGATCAAGTATACCTGAAGAAGCTTGGCATAAAACACGTGGTGGTCGACGAATATCAAGACGTGGATAAGCTCCAAGAAGAACTCGTGTACTTGCTCTCAAATGTGGCAGAATCCACATGCGTGGTAGGCGATGGTAACCAGTCAATATTCGGATGGAGGGGAGGAGATCCAGCCAGGCTGGACAGATTCAAGAAGATAGCCTCCTCAAAAGATAGTGATCCGGTGGAATTACGGATCAACTATAGGGCCACGGATAAGCTCGTCACAAGCGCTTCAAAGCTGATCAGTAGAAAACATGGCGGCGAAAAATCTCAAATGCTTTCAGATGGCAAGGATCACCACAAATTCGAGCCCGGCGATATACTATATCCGGGCAGATTTGAAAATCCCGCCGAAGAAGAAGAGTTCATCTGTAAGCATATAAAATTGATTCATGGAACTGAGTTTTTGACAGAGGATGATACGCACGCCCTAGGATACGGCGACATGGTTGTACTGGTGGACAAGAATTCTGATGCAATAAGCGTAGCGGACCGACTGGAGTCCAGAGACATACCATGCGAGGTGGACATGGGAGCAAAAATCTTTAGAGAACCGATCATCGAGCTGGCTGTAGACTGCCTCATGTATACGCTAGGCGGCAAGGGCAACATAGATGATCTAGGAAGAGAATACGCCAGAATAGTGTCAAAAACACGTCGCGGCTCCTTTGTCGTGGAGCTATCGGCGATCAGGGATTCGGCCGGAAGCGGATCCCCACCAGAGATCTATGGTCCCGGCTCACATGCGCTCGTCCGGGTAATCTCCGCAATGGGAGCCGAAGACGGGCTGCTTGATGATCACATGCGGGCTCTTGCTGAGCTGAGCAGGGCGGTATCCAAGTACGAGCACGCAAACGGGGCGCTGACGAGAGAGGAGGCCGGCAGGATCCACGGGTACGTGGACTCTTTGGCCAACCACGGATATCTAGGGCAGCGAGAAAGGAGCTCGTCTGGCAAGGACGTCAGGGTGATGACCGTGTGGAAGGCCAAAGGGCTCGAGTTTCCTGTGGTGTTCGTACACTCGTTTGGAAGACCGCGCAAGGGAAGCATCGGGGCATACGTAGATCCCGCCCCCAGGCAGGGAGCCGATTCCAGCCCCTATGAGAACTCAAGACGCCTCTTTTATACGGCGATCACCCGATCCCAGAAACACCTGATCCTGACAGATACCGAGAAATACCCCCAGAGGTTCATAGACGACATGGATCAGGACTCAATATCTAGTACGTTCAAACGCAGGCCACCGGCTCCCGCTGGCGGCAACGTCCAAAGGCACGCACTCTTTACTTATGACAGCGTGGCGTCATATGGCAGGTGCCCATACGAGTATTATCTACGACATACACTGGGATTCAAGGCAGATTCCGATAAAAAATTAGACTATTCGAGCAACACGCTGTCCATACTCTACCAAATACTTGGGACGTGCATTGAGGAAGGGCGCATCATGTCCGAGGACGAGATACTGGATATCGTGAACAAAACATTCCACATGCCACTTGTTTCAGAGTCCGAAGAGAGCAAGATGCGCGAGCGGGCGGTGGGTGAACTGACTCGCTATGTGAGTGACAATGCTGATGAGATCTCTAGGGGAACCGCCTCCAACACTCGGCTTGAGCACGTAATTTCAGGAGCGTCAGTATCTGACGAGGCGGGCATGGTATGTGACAAAACGGATCCGGCAGTGGTAACCGAGTTTGACGCCTCGGAAGACATTAAGGCACATCTCTCTAATTCCCGTAGGTCGTGCTTTCACGTCATCGCAGCATCAGGCACCCTCGAAAGAGATACGCGATCGTCCGTGTACTACTTGGGCGTGGGCCGGAGGGTGCCGGTGGACACCGGCCAGAACGCCATAGAGGAGGCCAAGGCTCGAATATCAAGAGCGATCGACGGGATAAACAGCGGCAATACAGAGGGAACCCCAGAAAAGGACAAGTGCCTGAGATGCAGCTTTTTGGACATCTGCAAATACAAGAAATCCGTAATATCTCCAGATCAGTCATAGGCATGTGCGTAAGATCGGCATCCATGAAATTCCCGAGCTAGCTCGACATCGTTGTCTCACTAATGGGATTCTGGACTGCCGACATCGGACGCATTGTCCCGGCCTTTATCTACCATCCTAGATGCTCAAGTAATATGCCCTTATCAGGTCGTCGGGGATCACCGTGTGGTACCCGCCCTCGACGTACGACCTTGACCACGGGCTGCCCTTCCGGTGCGTCAGCCTCACCAGCTCGTCCCCGCTCAGCCTTCCGTACTCGTCCACCACGAGGTCGATTATCTCCCTCACGTTCTTGTCTATCCTGCCGCCGATATACTCCATCCTCTCCTCGAACCCCGGGCCGCCGATCCCGGTCTGGCAG
>JALCBY010000087.1 GCA_028066055.1 Hyphomicrobiaceae bacterium | reverse complement strand
TCTTCAGGGAGGTCGTCAGGGCGTCGCTGGTGCCGCTGGTCTCGTCGCTGTCGCTCCTGCACCACGCGGACATTGAGACTGATAAGGAGATGCTCGAATACGGAATATTATTGATTGCGCTGAATGTTGGCATGTATGCAGGAATTCCCACATTTGGCATGATTTGGATATATCGTAAAGCACCTGTATTCACATCTACTCCTCATATATGCAAATCTTATTATTTATAGCCATGATATACGGAGATTGGTCATGATGGGTCCGGAAAACAAGGCAAGAGAGGAGATAGACAGGATGCTTAAAGAATCGGGTTGGACAATTCAAGATTATAACGAATTGAATAGAAATGCAAGTCTGGGAGTAGCAGTTAGAGAGTTTCCACTAGGAAAAAATACCGCAGATTACGTGTTATTTATTCGAGGTCAACCCATAGGTGTGGTTGAAGCAAAAAAATTTGGGTATCCATTAATTGGTGTTACTGAACAGTCTGGCAAATATCTGACAAAGTTAGCTGAAAAGTTTCCTAATGCAGTTAGAAGACCACCATTCTCATATGAGACAACAGGTATAGAAACACAATTTACGGATAGACGTGATCCAAAATACCGTACTCGTAAAGTGTTTGCATTCCATAAACCAAAAAGCCTTGAAAATTTACTTATGGAAGTTAAAACTTTACGTGCAAAGTTACAAGATATTCCTGTGATAGATTATAAGAATTTATGGAGTTGTCAAATAGAAGCAATTAAAAATTTAGAAAAATCATTTGCAGAAAATAGACCACGAGCATTAATTCAAATGGCAACAGGGTCTGGCAAAACATTTACAGCGGTCACTTTCATTTATCGTTTGTTAAAATTTGCAAATGCAAAACGAATATTATTTCTAGTAGATCGAGCAAATCTTGGAAGACAAGCTTTAAATGAATTCCAACAATATGAAACTCCAAATGATGGAAGGAAATTTACGGATCTGTATACCGTTAAGCACTTACAAACTCAAACAATTGGTGAAGATTCAGTCATAATATCTACTGTTCAAAGATTATTCTCCATCTTAAAAGGAAAAAATGAATTTAATGAAATGGAAGAAGAAATTTCAGAATTTGAATCAAAATTTGATAATGATCAAATTAATGTAGAATATAATCCAAATATTCCGATAGATAAATTTGATTTTATAGTAATTGATGAATGTCATCGTTCAATATACAATAGATGGAAGCAGGTATTAGATTATTTTGATGCATTTCTAATAGGATTAACTGCAACACCATCAAAACATACACTAGGATTTTTCAATAATAATCAAGTTATGTTTTATCCTCATGAGCGTGCAGTAGCAGATGAAGTAAATGTGACATATCACGTATACAGAATCCAAACAGAAATAACCAATACTGGTAGCACCATCCCAGCACAAGAGATTATAGAAATACGTGATAAAATGACACGTAAAAAACGGTATGAAACTTTAGATAAAGAATATACTTTTGGAGCAGAACAATTAGATAAAGCTGTAATAGTACCGGATCAGATTAGATTAGTTATAACTACATTTAAAAATGATCTTCCAGTAATATTTCCGGATAGAAAACTTGTTCCTAAAACTCTAATTTTTGCAAAAAGTGATTCACATGCAGATGATATCACAAAAATTGTTAGAGAAGTATTTGGTGAAGGAAATGAATTTTGTCAGAAGATCACATATAAGACTACAGGCAAAAAACCCGAGGACATAATTAGAAGTTTTAGGAATTCAATCAATCCTCGAATTGCAGTAACTGTAGATATGATTGCAACAGGAACAGATATCAAGCCACTCGAATGTATCATCTTCATGAGAAATGTTCATTCAGAAATATATTTTGATCAAATGAAAGGCCGCGGTACTAGAACAATAAAAAATGTTGATTTACAGGATGTTACACCAGATGCAAAAGTTAAAGATCATTTCGTAATAATTGATGCAGTCGGTGTTTGTGAACATGCAAAAACCGATACTTATTCGCTTAATCGCAAAACTGGTATTTCGTTTGAAAATCTTATGCGGATAACTGCTGAAGGAAATGCCGATGAAGATACACTTAAAACATTAGCATATAGACTATCAAAATTCCATAAACAATTAAATGAAAAAGAAATGGAAGAAATCACTAGAGCGTCAGGTGGATTGACTATATCACAAATAATTAATAAAATTCTTGATGGGGCCGATATAGATAAACATGTTGAAGATGCAAGAAAAATGTTTAATACTGAAGAACCCACAAATAAGCAAATAGAAGAAGCAGCTAAAAAATCAATTACAGAGGCAAGTCAAATATTTGATTTACCACAACTTCGTAATACAATATTAGAAATTAAGAAACAGAATGAATTAATTATTGATGAAATATCAATTGATAAACTAATAGATGCAGGATTTAGTGAAGAGGCCGAACGATTGAGTAAAAAAACAATTAAGTCATTTGATGAATTTGTAGAAAAAAATAGAAATGAACTAATAGCATTAGATATCATCTATTCTATGCCAGTTAAATCACGTAAAATTACATTCAGAGATATTAATGATTTAGCAGATGCAATAAAAAAACCACCATATAATCTTACACCAAAATTGTTATGGAGTTCTTATAAAAAATTAGATGCGTCAAAAGTAACATCCAATCCAGTAACAAAGCTAACTGATTTAATATCAATTATAAAATATTCTATAAAAAAAGAAAAAACATTGAGGCCATTTACCGATACCGTTAATGAAAAATTTACAAATTGGTTAAAAAGCCAAGAATCAACTGGAAGAAGATTTTCTGATGAGCAAAAGGAATGGTTAAAAATGATTAAAGAGCACATTGGAAGATCAGTTACAATTACTCTTGATGATATGGATCTTGCACCATTTAATCAAAAAGGTGGTAGAATAAAATTTTACAATACGTTTGGAGATGAATACGAAGGAATACTTGAGGAATTATATGAGGTGCTTATTATACAATGAATAATTATAAAAGTGATCTACCACCGGGATGGACTAAAATTAAGCTTGAACATTGTGTTGAGATTTTAGACAATCAGAGAATACCAATCAATGCGAGTGAGCGTAGTAAGAGGATTGGGGATATACCATATTATGGATCAACAGGACAAGTTGGATGGATTGATGATTATCTGTTCAACGAAGAACTAGTATTATTGGGAGAGGATGGAGCACCATTTTTAGACAATTCTAAAAATAAGGCATATATAATTTCAGGAAAAAGCTGGGTGAATAATCATGCACATGTATTAAAAGCCTGTAAAAATTTGTTAAATAATATTTTTCTTTGTCATTTTTTGAATCAAATTGATTATCAAGATTATGTTACGGGAACAACTAGAATGAAACTGAATCAGGCACGTATGAAAACAATTGAGATATTTCTTTGTCCATTACCAGAACAGCTTCGCATAGTAGATAAGATTGAATCAATCTTCGGACAAATTGATGCGGCTATAGAAATTTTTGAGTCTA
>JALCBY010000086.1:1863-3513 GCA_028066055.1 Hyphomicrobiaceae bacterium | reverse complement strand
GGATTCCGGCGGAAGCCCGTCCCCGCGCAGGCGGGGAACGGAATGACGATGTGGCTGTTCCGCAGGTGGGAGTCCATTTACTGTCTTTCGACTGGCTTTGAGCGGTATATGGAGCGTATACAACTTGTAGTTAGTAAGCACTTGCAGATAATTCCGTTATCTGCCAAAGTTATAACCGTTGTTTTCGGGACCGTTTTCTTGTCCGGGTCCGTGTTTGCGCTCACGGAAGCGTCCGCCTGCATGGCGGGCGGCAGCCCGGCCGGAGATATCCGGCGATAAACAGCATCCCGAAGCGGACCTGGCGGCGCTTGCGCCTTGTTCGCTGCATGCGGCGGGGGCCATGTACGGTGTGTCCTCCTTTCTCCAACCGCGGCTTTTCATCGGCCGCCGCCGTCATCCCCGCCGCCCCCCACCCTCACTCGGACTCTCCGGGCCGCCGCCTTTCAGCAGGACCGCGAGGCTGGTCTGCGCGTCGGTGCACGCGGCTTCCAGCGCGCCCAGATCCGCCGGCGGCCAGGCGAGCGGCACGGTGAAGCGTTCGGCGCGCTCCATGAGCGCGGTCGGCAGGCCGTGGTCCTTGCGCCACTGTCGCCAGGCGCGCCATTCGGGGCTGGCGCGGACGACGACGGGCAGCGCCTTGTCCCGCGCGTAGATCGTCTCCGCCGCCCGCGCGAGACAGGCTTCCACATGGCCCGGCGCGGCGGGCTCGGCCGGTGCTTCGGAGTTCGTTGGTTGGCCGGGCGTCGTCCCATTGGCGGGGGAGTTAGTGGCAGGGGCGTCAGTCTTCATAATCCGCATAACCTCCATCGATCACCTTGTTGAATTTTGCAGGGCTCAACAGGAAGTCGAGGCCCGCCCGCCAGCCGCTGTCGTTGTGCCCTTTCAGGAAGCTCGACTTCTCCACCTCCAGCAGCGCCCGGTCCCAGCCCTCAAGCCCGTGTTCGGCGAGGCGCGCGCGCAGCTTGCGGCGGCGCTCGTGGGTGAGCTTCTGCGCCTGCGGCAGGCCGAGCGCCCGGGCCGCGATGTTGTAGTGCTCGAAGGCCTGTTGGACCGGCTGGGGCGGGCTGCGGCCGGTCTGGTCAGGCGTGTCGGCGGGTGCCCCGCCCGGCCCGGAAGCCTGTTCGGGTTCGCCCCCGCCGGCGGGCTGAAGCCCGCAAGACCCGTCAGGGTCTCTCTCTTCTGGTTCTGGTTCTGACTCTGGAGTCTGACATGGCATCTCCCCGGCAGCGTCCCGGCAATGCCGCGGCATCGAGGGCACATTGTTTTCACCCGGTTTTTCCCAGCGCTTTTGCGCGGCGTCCTTCTGGCGGCGGGAGTTTGCCATGCGCCATTCGAGCTCCAGCGCGACCCTTTTGTTCCAGAGTCCGGAGGCGCCCCGTTCGATCTTTCCGTCAACGATGAGGGTTTCGAGGGTGGCGCCGAAGCGTTTTGGCGTGGTGCCGCATTGCCGGGCCAGCCGGCCATGATCTTCGGACAGAGGCGCCCCGCGGTCATACATCAGCGCGATCAGCGTGATGTAGATGCCGACCTCGTCGGCCTTCATGCCGCGGGTCCCGCCGAGCCAGTCGGAAACGAAGAAACGCACGTAAGGGTGGGATTTCACTGAAAGGCCCATGAGGTTTTTTTCTGTCCTACCGCTTCGCTGCTTGA
>JALCBY010000086.1:0-1763 GCA_028066055.1 Hyphomicrobiaceae bacterium | reverse complement strand
GTCATTCTGTTTTTTCGCGTTGCGGGAGCAGCTATTTCGTCATCCCGGACCTGATCCGGGATCCAGGGCGACATGCCACAACCGCACGACTGGATTCCGGCGTGCGCCGGAATGACGGTGTGGCTGCCTCGTTCCATCCTGTCATCCCGGACTTGATCCGGGATCCAGTGTGACATGTCGCAACCGCACGACTGGATTCCGGCCTTCGCCGGAATGACGAGGAGGTTGCTTCGCTGCTTGAGGATGATCCGGTATAGCCGCACGATCACGGACTATCGCCGTTCTCTCCCCCCTCTTCTGTTCGAGACGCGCCTGAGCAGCTGCCCCGGAACAAGGTTCGCCCACCCGTGTTTCCTGTGGGCCCTACCGCTTTGCTGCTTGAGGATGTTTCTTGTTGTCCTACCGCTTCGCTGCTTGAGGATGTTTCTTGTTGTCCTACCGCTTCGCTATGTGAGGACATGCGCGCTTTGTGCCTGCCCTCGCCATACATGACAGTCGTGTGGTCGCGGTCGCCGCACCAGCGGCCGATCTCGCCGTAGGAGCGTGCGGTGAGCGTGCGCGCGAGATAGAAGAACTCGTGCCGCGCGGCGGCGACGTTTCGGCTGCGCGAGGGTGATTTCAGCGCCTTCAGCGCAATGCCGTATTTCCGGCACACGGCGCGGGCAATATCGTGAAGCGTGACGGCAGGGTTGAGAAGTGTGCCGCAATTGTCGGCAAGGGTGGCGAGCCGCATCGCTTCGCGGGCGTGCCGATCCCCCTCCCTGATCGCGTACGCCCGCGCGTCTTTAAGCGCCTCCAGTGCGTGCGCCAGCTGCTGGCGCTGCGTGCCAGAGAGCGCCGTGCCCGCGGGGCCGCCGAAGGCCTTATGCGCTGTTTTCAAAGCCTTTTCATAAGCCCGCGCGCCCTGTTCCCCCATCCGTCGCAGCTTTTCGTCATACTCCGGCAAGCCGTGCGGCGCAGCGCGCGCAGACACGCCGCGTTCACCTTGTTGTGTAGTTTGGGATGCATCTGAAGCCGTGTTGGTCATAATGCCAATCATACCGAAATATCAGTAATTATCAACCGAAATCTCTGTAGATACCGAAATGTCGGCAAATCCGCTAGGTTGAAGCCATGACCATTCTCGGCGAAAGAGTGCAGGCGCGCATCAGGGCTTTGGGCTTGTCCCAGAGTGCGTTGGCGCGCGACGTTGGCATGAAGCCTCAAGGCATCCAGTCGATCTGCGCCGGCGAGGTGCAACGCCCGCGTAAGTTGAGAGAAATTGCGCGTGCACTTAAGACGACAGAAGAATATTTACTTGGGGAGAGTGATGATCCTTCCCTTCCCGGACAAATAGGCGGTATGATTTCCGGGTCAGGGTCATTAGTAGAATCACGTGTTTTTCCGGTAATCGATTTGGTGCGGGCGGGTAAGTACTCCGAAATTTCCGACATATACCCGGAGGGCGATGGCGCCCATGGCGTCACCGTCTACAAGGCCGGTGATGTGGGTCCTCGGGCTTTTGCCGTGGAGGTCGAGGGCGAGAGCATGGTGGTCAATCCGCCCAAGGCGGGCGAGGTTTCCTATAATTCGGGAGATTTCATCGTCTGCGATCCCGACGCGACGTACAAGCCGGGCGACCTGGTCATCGCCAAGCGCGACCACGATCAGGAAGCCACCTTCAAGAAATACCGCCCCGTGGGGCTCGATGAAGACGGCAACGAGATCATCGATCTCGTTCCGCTCAACGAGGATTGGCCGCGCATCCGCATCGACGCGCATAA
>JALCBY010000164.1 GCA_028066055.1 Hyphomicrobiaceae bacterium | reverse complement strand
TCCCAGTCATCAAGGTCCGAAAAGTCGTCATAGATTGCCTCGAACGTCGACTCGTGGACGACGGTTATCACGATGTCTTTCTGCGCGGTGTTGCCGCGGATATCGCTGGCCGTGAACGTCACCGTGGTGTTTCCCACGTCGAACTTTGAGCCCGGCTCGTGCGAGCTTGACACCGCCACGTTGGGGTCGGCGGCATCCGTGGCGGTCGGCAGCTTGAACGGCACCTCCCCGCCGAACTTTGACTCCACGACGTGCGTAAACGACCCCGGCAGTTCAGAGAACACCGGCTTCGTGGTGTCCGTGATGGTCACCAACTGCTTGCCGACTATGGTGGTCTCGCCGTCCGTCACCGTCCACGTCACGTTGGTGCTGCCCACCGGGAACGCGGCCGGCGCGTCGTTTGATATGGAGGGGGCCGGATCCCACCAGTCCGGGATGATCACGCCTCCCAGGTGCACCGGTGTCAGCGGGGCGGATGCCTCCCGCACGATGTCGGGCGGCATGGTGGCGGAGCGGTCTCCACGCTCCGTGGTCCGGGCCACCACATGCGAGGCGGTGGTTGCGTCCCCGGCCGCGGCCACGGTCACCACGTACTCGGTCGCCGCCTCAAGCCTTGAGAAGACGTGGCTCGTCCCGCTCGTCCTCGTGCTCTCGAGGATGTCGCCGCCGGGCACAGATATCGACGCCCTGTATGGCGGGTTCTTGTAAAGCGGGTCCCACGTAGCTCGGATCCTGTCGTGGGAGGCGTCCAGCACCAAGTTCCACACGCGGCGATCCACGGTGACGACCATCTCGTGGACGGCGGAGTTGCCAGAGGCGTCGGTGGCGGTGAACAACACGGTGGTGTTGCCCGTACGGAACCTTGAGCCCGGCTCGGGCGAGCTTGACACGTCCACGTCGAGATCGACGGCGTCCCGCGCGGCCGGGATTTCAAAGTGGACGGCGGTGCGCTTTCCGGTCTTTCCCACCGCGTAGTCGGAAGGCGTCTCTGTGAACCAGGGCGGATCGACGTCCCGCGCCGTGACCACCTGCCTGTATGCCTCCTTCCTCCCGTCGT
>JALCBY010000163.1 GCA_028066055.1 Hyphomicrobiaceae bacterium | reverse complement strand
GTCATGTCATGAGCAACAATATAACGATAGTCCGATTCCTGATCATATTTTAAAGCAATGATATAATAGCGTTTCTTGAGTGCTTTGACTTTCAATTTAGCGTAGGTATAACGAATTGTCTTCTTTATGCGACTCAAAAAATTGACCAATTGGCACATAACGTCCATTGACATTGATCAGTTGCGTTTTCCTGATTTGACTAATGACTTGTGGTTGGTTCGTCAATTCAGCCGCTTGCTCAATAAATCGAGCAGAACCATACCCATTATCAGCTACCGTGGCCTTGATACGAATGCTTTGAAAGTGCTTGCAAAAGCCTTCAATCAATACTCATCCCAACTCCTTTTTATTAGGATACGCCGGGTCTGATGGCGGCTGCTTGGGTCGGTAGCGTTTAGCGACTCCTTTTTCAATGAGCCGTTTTTCTTCTTTGCGCCACACCTTTTGCTTTGGATCGGGTTCATAAAACTCAAAGCCCACGGGGATCGTCAGTGCATCACTAACCAATACTAAAAACACAATCGTTTGACCATTAAAAAAACCCGCTCTTTTTTTATCCCGTATCTTATGAACTTTAGCTATTTGACTTGTGTTTTTTGAACGTTCATTGTCCGTATCATCAACAACTAAAACGCCCGATGTTATCCCATAAGCTGCTACTATTCTTAGCACACTCGCCCTAAGCAGCATATCCCACCCTATCTTGGCTTTGCGAAACATCCAACCCATTGCACTCTCTGAGTAGCTGCCTAAACTATAGCGATCAAATCTTTTCCAGCATACGGTATTGGTCACCAATACACCGAGGATAACAAACGATAGCCAATACGCTTGTAGCCGTGATAATCCTTGGCTATCTAGCGTTTCTTTTAGAACGCTATTTAACCCATCGACATAATCTCGTATGAACGGTAAGCATTTTGCAATCAGCATGGTATTTCTTCCTTAGGGACAACAACAATGTAGTACATCTTATGTGATTACGAAAAAATCAGAAAAAACTCATTTATCGAGTGACACGCTGTATTTTCTGGGATTTACACTTTACGGTAGCAAGAATCGACAGGGT
>JALCBY010000084.1 GCA_028066055.1 Hyphomicrobiaceae bacterium | reverse complement strand
GCCTTCATCCTCGCGATTATGGAAGTCTCACTGGTTTATTTCGGCGGCTTCGTTCTCGATAACGCCGTGGAGCAGTCGGGCCGGATGATACGGACGGGGCAGGTCCAGACCCAAGGCTTCGATGCAGATCAGTTCAAACGGCAGATCTGCGATCGTGTACCCGGCATATTTGACTGTCCGAACGGGATCAAGCTGGATGTGCAACGGTTTGAGAGTTTCGATGCACTCAACGACACCAATTTCGACCCGCCTTTGAACAACGGCGAAATTGATGACAGCGGATTTGGTTTTAATCCAGGTAATGGCGGCGATATCGTTCTCGTCCGCGTCTTCTATATCTGGGACCTGATTGCGGAATTTCCCGATGTGCTCGGCGATATCAACCTGGGACTGTCGAACATTCCAGGTGGAAGCGGCAGGCTCTTGACGGCAACAACCGCATTCCGAAATGAACCGTTCGATGGCTGAGGAGGAGTCGGACATGCGTAGTAATATTGTACGCCATTGGTCTTCCGCCAGATGCTGGCGCACTATCAAAGAAGCGCTGGATGACCGCAGCGGCGTCGCAGTCATCGAATTCGCATTGATCATGCCGGTTCTGATCGCGCTCTACTTCGGAGCTGTGGAACTCTCGGATGCCATGACGGTCGACAGGCGCATCACCGCGATCGCCAGCACATCCGCCGACCTCGCGGCGCAAGCCGAAGAGCTTCCTTCCGGCGAAGTCGGAGACATTTTCGATGCGGCAAGTTCGATAATGCAACCCTACTCGGCTGATGATGTCTCCATCGTTCTGACCAGCGTTGTCGCCGATGAAGAAAACAATACGACTGTCGACTGGAGTTGCTCGAATGGCGATGAGGGCGCGCATCCATTGGGATCGGCCTTTACACTGCCGCCCAATCTGACACAGCCCTTCACGAGTGTCATTGTTGCGGAAGTGACTTACACATACAACTCGTTCCTCTCGCACTTCATTACGACACCAATCAACATGGAAGAAACGTTTTATCTTCGCCCGCGCCGCTCCCTCACAGTTGCACTGCCGGACGGGTGCGGAGGCTGATCCGCCTCTGTCGCCTTGTTGCTGTAACCGGTCGTCGACCTGTTCGGCGGCCGCTCCATTCCGCCGGTTCGGGAAAGTCTGTTCTTCAATTTTCACTGTGTCATCGCCCCGCGGACCCGATGCTATGATGCCGCTCGAATTGGCTGATACCGGGAGGGGTGAATGGCGAAGTGGCTGCGGTTTGAACAAGATGGCCAGGTCGGATTTGGAACACTCGAAAACGAAACCATCCATATTCATTCCGGGGACATGTTCTCCGGCGCCGAAAGGACCGGTGAGACTGCGGCACTTGCAGATGTCAAGATTGTCACGCCGTGCGATCCGAGCAAGATGGTCTGCCTGTGGAACAATTTCCGGGCGCTGACAGCGAAGATGGAAGGTGAGATACCTGAGGAACCGCTCTGGTTTCTCAAGGCGCCAAGTTCCTACTCCGGAACGGATGAGATCATCCGCAGACCGCAGTCCTACGACGGCCCGGTGGTCTACGAGGGTGAAATCGGGATCGTCATCGCAAAAACGTGTTCGCGAGTATCAGAGACCGATATCGGCGATTATATCTTCGGCTATACCTGCATTAACGACATCACGGCTGTGAAGATCATCTCCAAGGACGCCACTTTTGCGCAGTGGACGCGATCAAAGAGTTATGACGGCTTCGGTGTGTTTGGCCCGGTAATCGCAACCGACGTGGATCCGATGGCATTGACGATCAGAACGGTGCTCAATGGCGATGAACGCCAGAACTATCCCGTCAATGACATGACATTCCCGCCCCACAAATTGACAAGCCTGATTTCTCACGACGTGACCCTGATGCCGGGCGACATCATCGCCTGCGGAACGTCTGTGGGTGTGGGATCAATGAAAGAGCCCGAGAACAGCGTGGAGATCACCATCGACGAAATTGGAACGCTGTCGAACACATTCCTGAATTAGTGCGGACATGCGGAGGGACGATTCGCGGCAGCGATCGTGACCAGACCAGGCGTGACACGCGTATGGAGAATTTGAGAGGAGAATCCCATGAAGATTTGTGTCGTCGGTGCCGGCGCCATTGGTGGATTAATGGGCGCGAAACTTGCCCTTGCCGGAAATGATGTAACGGTCATCGACCAGGGCACGCATCTCGATGCCATCCGAAAAGATGGTCTCAAACTCATCTGGGAAGACGGCAGCGAGCATATCGCGAAGGTCAAGGCAGTCGACAGCGTTGCCGATGCGGGCCCGCAGGACCTAGTCATTCTTGCGGTCAAGGCGCATTTCCTGGATCAGGTAGCGAAAGAGTCCGAGGCGCTGATGGGGCCTGATACAATCATCATGACCGTCCAGAACGGCCTGCCCTGGTGGTACTTCCACAAACATGGCGGCGAGCACGACGGAAAGCCGCTCAAAACGCTGGACCCGAGCGGCGTGCTGACAAAGCACATCGATGCGGACCGCATCATCGGATGCGTGGTCTATCCTGCAGCCGCCGTAACCGAGCCTGGCGTCATCCACCATGTTGAAGGGGACCGGTTTCCGCTTGGAGAGCTCGACGGATCGGAGTCCGAGCGGGCACAGAAGCTCCATGACCTTCTGGTCGACGCGGGATTCCGCTCCCGGATTCTTGACGATATTCGCTCCGAGATCTGGCTGAAGGCATGGGGGAACCTTTCGTTCAACCCGATTTCCGCCCTCACCCACGCAACTCTCGTCGATATTTGCCAATTCCCCGAGACCCGGCAACTCGCAGCGGACATGATGACCGAAGCACAGGAGATTGCGGAAGCGCTCGGGATCACTTTCCGGCACACGATCGAGAAACGCATCTCGGGTGCTGAAGGGGTCGGGGCACACAAGACGTCGATGCTGCAGGATGTCGAAGCGGGACGTTCGCTCGAAACCGAAGCGCTGATCGGCTCAATTCTCGAGATGGGCGAGATGGTCGGCAAGCCTGCGCCATCGATCAAGGCGATCTATGCCTGCGTCAAACTGCTCAACAAGGTCATGCTGCTCGAAGGCGGTGGCGTGAGCGTGCGCAAAGCTGCCTGACCTATTCGCCCTCCTCCGCAGGCTCGCCCATGTGCATGGCGATGTAGTTCGGTTCGCCCATGCGCCTGAGCAGCGAAAGCTGAAGTTCCAGCCACTGCTTGTGGCCCTCTTCTTCAAGCGTGATGTTCTCAAAGATGTCGCGCGAGCCGATGTCGTCTGCGGCATCCGCGTCGCGCGACGCCTTGGTATAGAATTTGATCGCGTCCTCCTCATCGCGCAGGTCGGATTCGAACATATCCTGCAGTTCCTGCGCGCGATGCGGCGGCTTCTCCGGCATGACTTCCGGATTTTCGCCAAGGAACACGAGACGGCGCGCGAACCGCTCGGCGTGACCCATCTCTTCGCGCATTCTGACGGCAAGCTTGTTGAGTCCCCAATCCTCCGCGACCAGTGCATGGAGAAAGTACTGGTTGATGGCCGCAAGCTCCTTGGAAAGTCCTTTTTGGAGATTCTCGGCAACTTTCTTTTTCGAACTCATGGCATATTCTCCTTTTGCACGACCGGTGCTGTAAACAACCAGAAGCAACATACATGCACCCTGCAAGACAGCGTGTTGAGACAGGTCAAATATACGCCCATTTACCTTGCTCAAATCACGACCTCGTGAGCAGCAACTCCTCGCGGGAGGCAACTTTCTCGCAAATCCATTTCCTGCTACGCTTTGGTGAGGCGACGCTGCGGAAACGCCGTCCAAGGGGAGGATGAGTTTATGCAAATGGCACTGGTGATAGATGCTGGGAAGTGC
>JALCBY010000083.1 GCA_028066055.1 Hyphomicrobiaceae bacterium | reverse complement strand
CTAACCCCCTGCGACGGGTGGCCAGACTGCGAGCACGTCGCCATCTACCAGTATCTTCTTGTCTGCGGTTGCCGGAGGTGCGAAGTGGCCGTTCACAAGAATAAGATGGCAGTTTTCGCGTGGCACCTGATGTCGGGCGAGGACTTCGCCGACGCTTGAGCCGTCGGGCACATTGAGATCGATGGCGTTTCTTTGGGCGTTCGGCGGCAGGAAGTTGCCGAGGGACGCGTAGAGTTTGAGGGTTACTTTCATCGCGAACGTTCAGACGTGTGGCACGCCGTGCGCCGTCGCGATATAGGCTTCCGCCAAGCGCTCGGGGGACTTCATCAGCTTGTCCTTCCAGCGGCCGAGCCGTTGCGCGGTCTGGATCAGGCCACGCGCGATGCCGATATGGTCGGTGATTCCGACCGCCTGCACGCCGATGAGACGATCATCGTCAAACTCCAGGCGGAGATAGCGGTTTTCCGCATCATCGCTCATTCGCGCGCTACTGCCGCCGTCAACACCGTCCCACTTGCCGAAGGACGACGAGATGAGCCCCATGGTGTCGAGCACGTTCATGTTCAGGCTGCCTTCGTGCGGCGTGCGCTCGCCGGCCATATTGAGCGCGGCGATGCGTCCGTGGTCCGCGGCCACCGGCTGGATCGCCAGGACCGAGAACTCACCCGTGGACATGTCCTTCGCCTGCGCCACGTCGCCCGCGGCATAGATATCTTTCGCACTGGTCTTGAGATACCCGTTCACCACGACACCCTGGTCGGTCTTGATGCCGCTGCCTTTGAGAAGTCCGATGTTCGGGGCCACGCCCGCCGCGACCACGATGAGTTTCGCCGACAGGATCTTCCCAGATGCAAGGTGTGCATCCAATCGGCTTTTGCCGCGTGTGATCTCGGTGATCTGTGATTCCGTCAGAACAGTGATGCCCTTTGCCTCACACCAGCGCTTCAGCATGGCCGAAGCAGTCTCATCCATCATGTGCGAGATCATGCGGTCGGCCATCTCCACGACAGTCAGCTTTACGCCGCGCTCGACCAGGGCCTCGAGAATGATGGAACCGATGAATCCGGCACCCATCAGCACCACGTCGTCGCCCTTCAAGGCCCGGTCGACGATGGCGCGAGCGTCCTTCATCGTCCAGCAGGTGCACACCCCCGGCAGGTCGAGCCCGGGGATAGGATGCATGACCGGACTGGCGCCGGTCGCGAGCAGCAAACGGTCGTATTTGAGTGGCTTGCCCTTCTCCAGCGAGACGGACTTTTTCTTCGGATCGATGCGTTTCGCCCGCGCGTGAACAACGTCGATGCCGTGATCGGTGAAGTGGTCCGGATCCTGCCGCAGATAAGTCCCTTCTTCGCCGATGTGATTGGCGAGCAGATAGGGAATGGCCATCCGCGAATAGGGCGGCTCGTTCTCGCCCGATACCAGCGTGATCTGCGAACCGGGCTCATGCGTCCTCAGCGTATCCGCGGCAAGCACACCGGCGGGTCCGGCGCCGATGATGACGTGATGCCTGGCCTTCGCCATTTGCCGAACCTAAAGCGCCAGCCGGCTGAGCGTCTCGTTGGTCGGCACGCCGTCCTTGGTCCAGCCGCGCAGCTCGTAATATTCGGGCAGCATCTTGTCGAGGCCGTTGACTTTTCCTTCCGCGGGGCCGGTCTTGGCGGCGTCTTTGAGCAGGCGTTTGGGAAGGGTGTCGTCCTTTTTTGTAAATCCCGCACGGAGATTGAACTGGCGCTCCAGGTTCCAGATGCGTTCGCCCGTTTCCAGCAAACGGTCCACGTCCCATTTGCCGGAAAGGGCTGCATCGATTTGCGGTGCGATGTCCTCCAGCGTCCAGGCAAAGGTCGTGAACACACACAAACCGGTCGAGTCGACGGCGGATGTCGCGTCCTGGAACGCCTTCACGAGACCCGCCTTGCCGTCGGTCGTATGCGGGTCGGTCTTTTCCGGCACGCCGAGAATCTCGGACGAGACCGTATATGAGCGCAGATGGCAG
This sequence comes from Hyphomicrobiaceae bacterium, assembly GCA_028066055.1. Classification (GTDB taxonomy): domain Bacteria; phylum Pseudomonadota; class Alphaproteobacteria; order Rhizobiales; family Methyloligellaceae; genus UBA2767. Next base: position 1,887 of record JALCBY010000083.1, on the reverse strand, counting down.
GCGCCGCGGTTCGATGTGGCATAGGTCAGGCCCATGCCCTGGATGCCGCGCGGATCGTAGGCCGGGAACTCCTGACCCTTCACCGTCATGGAGAGTTCCGGCTTGCCATACTTGTCGCACAGCTTTTTCGAGCCCATCCCCAACTCCTTGCCGAACCCTTCCGCCTTGCCGACCAGTTCCGCCGACTTCGTCAGGGCTTCAGCCGAGCCGAATTTGAGCTTCAACCCGCCAGTCTCCTTGTCCGTGATGATGCCCTCCTCATACAGCTCCATGGCCGCACCGAGGGTCGCGCCGAACGAGATTGGATCAAGCCCCTGCTCATTGCAGATGAAGTTGGCGAAGGTCAGCGCATCAAGATCGTTGACACCGGTTGCCGCACCCAATGCCCACGCGGCTTCATATTCCAGACCGCCCGATGCGTGCCAGTATTCCGGCTTGTTCACGACCGTGTAGTGCTCTTCATCGATCTTGGAGATGCGACCGCACGCAATGGTGCAACCGAAGCAGGCCTGATTGGCCAGCAGGTTCGGCTTGCCGTCCTTGCCGCGCGGCTCCGCCATCGCTTCGGCGGAGATATCGCGCGCGCCGTCAAACTGCACATGCCTGGAGTTGTGGGTCGGCAGCGCTCCCGCCTCGTGGATGACGTTCATCAGGACCTGCGTGCCATATGTCGGAAGACCTTCACCCGTGACCGCGTTTTCCGCGAGCACCTTCTTGCCGTCATTGGTTGCCTTCATGAAGGCCTTGAAGTTGTCGACCCTGACACCGCCGGTGCCGCGCACCGCAACCGCCTTGAGGTTCTTTGAGCCCATGACCGCGCCGACACCCGAGCGACCGGCCGCGCGGTGCAGGTCGTTGACAATGCAGGAATAGAGAACCTCATTCTCACCAGCCACGCCGATCGCGGCCACATGCATCTGCGGCTCCTGGTGGCGTGTCTTCAGCCACGCATCCGCATCCCACACCGACGTCCCCCAAATCTCCGAGGCGTCATGCAGCTCCGCCTTGCCGTCGATAATGTACAGATAGACCGGCTTCTTGGCCTTGCCCTCGAAGACGATCATGTCGTAGCCGGCAAATTTGAGCTCGGCCCCCAGATATCCGCCGGAATTCGAACAGGCGATAGCACCAGTTAGCGCGCCTTTGGTAACGACCGAGTAGCGTCCGCCCGTCGAGGCGCAGGTGCCGGTCAGGGGCCCGGTCACAAAAATCAGCTTGTTGCCGGGCGACAGCGGATCGACCTTGGGATCGATCTCTTCCGTCAGATACTTCGACGCAAGACCACGCTGGCCGAGATAGTGATCGGCCCACTCCATGTTGAGGTCTTCATCCACGCACGTGCCCTGTGTGAGGTCGACACGCAGAACTTTTCCTGTCCATCCCATCTCCTTGCCCTCCTACACCCGCGCGCCGACATCAGTCTGCGCCGCCCACTGGCGCATCCTGTCAAATCCCGCCTGCTCCACGTCCATGTACACGATGGCCTCGGTCGGACAGGCCTCCGCGCATGCAGGCTCGCCGCCGCATTCGTCGCATTTGATCACTTTGCCGGTCGAAGCGTTGTAATTGATGGTGCCGAAGGGACAGGCGATCGTGCACACCTTGCAGCCTACACACAGGGAGTCGTGAACAACCTTCACCCCGCTGTCGTTGGTGGTGATGGCATTTACCGGGCAGGCCTGCTGACACCAGGCTTCCGCACACTGGGTGCATGTATACGGCACGAAGCGCGCCTCATGGTGGAAGTCGAAAACGCGAATGCGAGACTTCGCCGGGTTGAACTCACCTTCCTTCACATACGAACACGCAAGCTCGCATTGCTTGCACCCCGTGCACTTCCCAGCATCTATCACCAGTGCCATTTGCATAAACTCATCCTCCCCTTGG
>JALCBY010000031.1 GCA_028066055.1 Hyphomicrobiaceae bacterium | reverse complement strand
ATGCACCGTATACGAACGAATTGGCGATCAATTGACTTGAAACGGCCCCGAACGTATAAGCGGGCGCAATTCCTCGATAGTCGCTCCGGCGCACTTGAATTGGCGGCAAGACGCTCTGTTTTGCAGCCATGTGTGCTCCGGCAGCGGTGGCACGGAGATGAAGCGTGAAACGCACATATCAACCCAGCGTACTGGTGCGGAAGAGACGACATGGATTCCGCGCCCGCAAAGCGACAAATGGCGGCCTCAAGGTGCTGGCACGGCGGCGGGCCAAGGGTCGTAAGAAACTCTCGGCATAGACCGGCGGCGTGAGCGAGCGATCCCGTGCCGGCGGGCGAACATCACACTCCCTTTGGCCGACTGAAGAAGCGCGCCGACTATCTGCGCGTGCGCGGCGGGCGGTCGTGGCGATCGGGCAGTCTGGTGCTGCAGGCCCGGCGGAGAACCGAACAGGACGACCGCTTTGCTTCTCCTCCCCGGTTTGGATTTACCGCAACGCGCCGCATCGGCACGGCGGTGGCCCGCAACCGGGCACGGCGGAGACTGAAAGAGACGGTTCGGCGTATTGCGCAAAGCCACGCCCGGCCTGGTTATGATTATGTCGTGATTGCCCGCCGGGGCGCACTGACCCGGTCCTTCACCAACATGCAGAAGGATCTGGAAGAAGCCTTTTCCGGCGTACACAAGGAGCAAAAAACGCAGCACTGAGTTGGCGTCATGCGTTTTTGGAACCACTGGTATGGACGAAAATAATCGAAATCTGCTGTTGGCGGTCGTGTTGTCGATCGCGGTTCTGCTCATGTGGCAAGCGTTTCTGGCGCCTGAAAGAGTGCAGCAGCCGCAACAACAGCAGCAAACGGGAGGAGCCCCGCAACCAGGCGCACCGTCGACGGCGCCCCGCCCCGGCGGGGTTGGCGGCCCGCCACAGCCTCCGGGCCAGGCCACTGCACCGTCTTCCGTGCCTGCTGTTTCGGGCGCTTCGCGCAAATCTGCGCTTGCAGCATCCAAGCGGGTAAAGATCGAAACACCAAAGCTTGAGGGATCGATCGCGCTGACCGGCGCGCGCGTCGACGATCTGATCCTCACCAAATATCGTGAGACGGTCGACCCGAACAGCCCGAACGTCACCCTTTTCTCGCCGTCGGGAAGCCAGCATCCCTATTACGCGGAACATGGCTGGGTCGGCGACGGGACGGCAAAGCTCAAACTGCCCGACTCGCGCACCGAATGGACCGCGGTATCTTCCGGGGCCCTTAAGCCGGGTTCGCCTGTGACTCTCGAGTGGGACAATGGCGAAGGCCTGACCTTCCGGCGCACGATCTCGATCGACGACAGCTATCTCTTCAATGTCCGTCAGGAAGTCGAGAACAAGACCGACAATGCCATCACGCTCTATCCCTATGCGCTGATCTCGCGCCACGGCGAACCGGAAACGCAGGGATTTTTCATCCTGCATGAAGGACTGATCGGCGTCTCCGGAGAGGAGGGCTTGAAGGAGATCGACTACGACGACGCCGTCGAGGACAAGAGTACCACATTCGAAAATGTGAAGGGCGGCTGGCTCGGCATCACCGACAAATACTGGGCATCAGCCGTCATTCCCAATCAGAAGATACCCTACCAGGCGAAATATTCCGGTTGGGTTGTCAACGGCAAGAACCACTACCAAACGGACTATCTCTCCTCCGCGGTCCAGATACCGGCCGGTGGAAAAGGATCCACCGAAGCACTGCTGTTCGCCGGCGCGAAGGAAGTCGACGTCGTCGACGATGAAGCCTCGAAATATAATATCGACCGGTTCGACCTGCTGATCGACTGGGGGTGGTTCTACTTCCTGACCAAGCCGCTATTCTTTGCCATCGACTATTTCAACAAGCTCGTCGGCAACTTCGGCCTCTCGATCCTCATCGTGACTGTGCTCATTAAGCTTGTGATGTTTCCGCTGGCCAACAAGTCTTACGCATCCATGAGCAAGATGAAGAAGCTGCAGCCGGAGATGATCAAAATCCGCGAACGCTACGCCGACGACAAGATGCGCCAGCAGCAGGCCCTGATGGATCTGTACAAGGAGGAGAAGGTGAATCCGGCCTCCGGCTGTCTCCCGATCCTCATACAGATCCCCGTGTTCTTCGCGCTCTACAAGGTGCTGTTCGTCACCATCGAAATGCGCCACGCACCGTTCTACGGCTGGATCAAGGATCTGTCGGCGCCCGATCCGACCACGATTTTCAATCTGTTCGGACTGATCCCCTGGGATCCGCCCAACATATTGATGATCGGCATTTGGCCGCTGATCATGGGCTTCACCATGTTCGTGCAGATGCGGCTCAACCCGGCGCCACCTGATCCTGTTCAGGCGAAGGTGTTCGCGTGGATGCCGGTCATCTTCACCTTCCTGCTGGCGCCGTTCCCCGCGGGCCTCGTGATCTACTGGGCGTGGAACAACCTGTTGTCCATTTTGCAGCAGGCCTTCATCATGCGCCGGCACGGCGTCGAGATCACCCTGTTCGAAAACATCGGGCTAAAAAAAAAGACCGGCGCGACAAAGATGACAAAGACTGAGTAGCGCGCCGGTCGGAAGGTTCCCAGTAAAGCACCCGGATTTGCTCAGCACGTCATGCGTGGCTCTGGGCGGCGGCAGGTGCTTTGCGTCCGAACACAAGCGGAACAGAGAAGATCGCTGCGAACAGGCTGTTCGAAACCGTCAAGTTGAACGGCGTCGATCCGCAAGCCTGGCTCATCGGCACGCTGGACCACATCGCAGATCACAAGATCACTTGTCTCGATAAACTCATGCTGTGGCGTTACGCTCAAACCTGAACGTAACCGCTGATTGCCATTCCCGATGGCGCGGTTTCACCGGACGCTCGCGAAGGATGCCCGGCATTTTTTTGCCGCCACGCGGAAAACATTGCCGGGAACTGGACAGCAGTCCCCCCAAGACGAATTTTTAAGTATCTGTTATCGCGTTATTTTTCTTTGGCACATACCTTGCTTGACTTGTCCTGCATGAGTTTTGTTCTGAGTAGAGCGGCCTGCGTTCCATTAACGCAGAAAGCTGAATGCGCGTTGTAATGACATCTGTAACCAGTACCATCTTCTATCCACCACACATTGGCGCAAGGAACGATCACCAGCTTGGCAACGGCCCTGACTCTGCGGCCGGTGCCGGCGGTTCCTCCGATCAGGCCGTCTCGAACAGCGCTGAGAAGCCAACTCAGCACCGCGCGATTTCTTTGCAGCCGCGCGTATCCAGCGCCGTGACTGCGACCCTGATTCACCTTCAGGAAACCGGAAGCGTCTTCAATGACAAGGACACGGGTCTGATGAACATCAGGAGTGTCACCGACAGCGAACGCCAGCGTTTTGCGGAAATCGTCCAAGACGCGGCTTCGACGGGCGGCTATCAGGACCCTGTCGGCTATATCCAGTCTCTGTCGAGCAAAGACATCGAGGTTTTGAGGCGCGTACACAGCCTGGCAGAGACGAGAGGTGTTCAAAACACGAATGTCGAAGGTGCGGTCAATCTGTTGCTGCCGCCACAAAACCACACGGACCTCAACAACGACGGTCTGGTCAATACCGGCGCGGCCGTAGGTTTCGTGTTCCCGCCGCCCAACGCGCCGCAATCCGTGAAGGATGCCTGGGAGGAAACCATCAAAGACTTGCCGGCGGACGAGAGGTTATTGGCATCGACACCATTCATGGTCGCCTCGGTTGCCGCCAATATCAAGTTCGACAGTGACGGTACGGCGATCGGCATCTACGAACACACTGATCCCGAATATCAGAACATATTCGGTACCACGGAAGGCGAATGGGAAGCCCTCCTGACACATCTCATAGAGCAAAGTAGAGCGTTGGATAAAGTCGATCCAAGCCAGAAGGAGACGACCGAGTTCCTTGAGGAATTCGCCGCCGTCTTCGCCAACACCCGTGGGGCATCCGTCTAGAGTATATGCCGACTATACAGAGGCATTTGACGGGCTGAGTTCGCTCACCCCCGGGCATTTGTGATCTTGCTCCGGCGCACACCAGCGCGTCAGTTGGGCAACACACCCGCACGCTTCAGCATGGTTTCCGCCTCCGGCATCACCTTGCGGCAACCATTGGTCAGCGTCGCGAAGTTCTTCTTCAGGCAAAGGAAGATGCGATCCGGAACCGGCGCAATGCCAGTACAATATTGTGCAATATCGCTCTTGCACGACGTATCTGCCGCGAGCCGGTCGAGCGCCGTCCTGATATCGAGAAGCTGCTCCGCACCGTCATACATGCTATAGGCGCAATCGAACCCCAGCTTGTCCGAATGCGAGTAGAGGCATGCTGCAATACGGCCCTGTCCGGGACTGACGCCTTTGCAGAATTTCTTGATTTCCTTGTCGCACCGCTGCAGCACCATGCCCGGAATATTGCCCTTGTTGCCCTGGGTTTGAGCAGAAACAGGCTCCTGAGACGGAACCAGAATGGCGAGCGATCCTGCGACAACCGCAGTCAACGCGATAACTGACTTCTTCATCCATTCATCCTTTCTGGCGGCATCTGCCGCTGGGTTCATTCCGCCGCTTTTCTGACGGTTTCCAACGATTTCCGGCATTTTCCTAGTTCGGGGCGCAATGACCGAAGAATGCGAAACCGGCCTCCAGCGTGCTGATGGAACCCGTTAGTGCTCCATTCTTGCGGGAGATCACCGCGCTCCAGGTTTCCTCATCCTGTAATCCGTGCAGAAAAATGTGATCATCCGTCGCCTTCAGACCCTCGATCGCCTCCGTCCGCTCCTTTTCGAGCAGCGACAGAGAGGCGAGTTCCTTTTTCTTGATGTCGAGCGTCATGATCGGCGCCAGATTGATCGCCTGCGGCGGAATACGCCGGCAGTTCCCGTTCATCCTGCACTCCTGAACCTCGCTTATGGCACAGACATAGTTGTTGGGCGCGGAGACCGCGCTTTGCGTCCAAAATTGCGTCGCCGCGATCGCACCCACGGCAAAAAGAACTGAAAGTCGCACGGTCATCTCCCTATCTGGATACCTGATAGCCCTTGCCTTCGAGGCACGTCTGCGCCGCCCGCAAATAGGCGTCGTATCTGATTTGCAACTTCCGGCGTTTCTCGACGCCGAAAATTCCGCCGATCAGTCCGCCCGCCGCGGCACCGGCTCCAAGCCCCACGAGAGCACCACGCGCACCCCCGGCTATCGCACCGACGATCGACCCTGTGGCGCCGCCGGCAAACACGCCTCTGGCTGCCCCGCGCTGCCCCTGGTCCCACATGGGATAGTTGTCCGGATTGTACCCGGTCTGCGCCACGGCCCAGTCGTGACATTTGAGCCGGTCCAGATTTTCCTGTTCGACGCTTTGACCTTTGAGCGGGTAGGCAAACAGCGCCCTTGCGTTCGCCTCCGAGAACGGAACGGCGCACATAAGCGCAATCACAGCCGCCGCAACTGACTTACGGCCAAGATGAACCATGCGAATCTCCCTTGAAAGGATAATTTGATTGGAACTGCCGGCAGTATTGCCGAGCTTTGCGGACAACTTCAAATTAAAATTTCGCTTTTGTTGTTGATGCTTACAGGTATATGTGCGCAGGCGGCCGAACTGGTCCGGTTCCCGGCCTCACATCCCCTTATTTGTTTCACTCCCGTCTGAATGCATGGAGAGCCCGCATGACAAAGTGCCGACTGGATCATCTCGTTGTCGCGGCAGCGACCCTCGAACAGGGCGTTGAATATCTTGAAAAGAAGCTCGGCGTCGCTGTCCCCGAGGGTGGCGCGCACCCGCTCATGGGCACTCACAACCATCTGATGCAATTGGGCGGAGACGCATTTCTCGAGGTCATCGCGGTCGATCCCGGCGCACCCTCGCCAACGCGGCCACGATGGTACGCCCTCGATGACCCGGCAATTCAGGCGCGGATCGAGAAACAACCCTCTCTCATTACCTGGGTCGTTCGCACCGATGATATCGTGGGCGCGACAAGGTCTGCCGAGATCTCGCCGGGGCCCGTCATCGAAGGCCGTCGCGGCGATATGGTCTGGCAGATTACGGTTCCCGATGACGGTGCGATGCCAGACGGCGGCCTCTTTCCAACGCTCATCCAATGGCCCGGCGCGCTGAACGCACATGGGCCGGCACCCAACATGGTCGATCTCGGATGCAGGTTGGATCAGCTCATTGTGTTTCACCCACAGCCAACGCAAATGCGTGCGGCACTGGAGTCGATTGGTGCGGCAGACCTGGCGGATGTCGCCGAAGGATCGCCGCATGTCGAAGCGGTCATCAACTGCCCCAAAGGCGCCGTGACGCTGGATTAACCCCCCCAAAGACGAACTCGACCAGCGGGTCAAGGGAGCAATGCTCGGCCTCAAGCGTTTGAAGGCCCTCATCCGGGCGCGGGAGACCCGCGTGGTTGTGCCAGAACACGGGCGTGCCGACCCGTCCCGCGCCGTTTACGTCGAACGCCGAACCGGCGACGAACAGGGCCCGTTGGGGCACCACATCGAGTTGATCGAGCGCTGCACGATAAGGCCGCGGATCGGGTTTGTAGGCACCGACTTGTTCCGCGATCACCACGACATCGAAAGGCACACCAACCTTGTCGATAGCCTTCGTACCCAGTGCCACCGAGCAGTTCGTCACCACCGCAAGTGGAACCTCACCTTTCAAGCGCCTGAGAACATCCGGCGCTTCGGGCCACGGCTGAAGCTCGTCCCACCGCGCAACGAGCTGCCGGCCGGTCTCGATCCCCAGCCCCTGCTCCTCGGCAGCCTGCACGACAAGCTCTTCGTAAGGCTGATAGTCCCCGGTCGCGTAGGTCAATTTCAGATAGTGATGCCGCCAGCGGTGACCGGTCTCGGCATCGCCTGCAACCGCGTTCCAAAGGCTCCATGAATCCAAGAGGCCGGTCAGAAGGTCAAAAATCACAGCATCGTAACGCGTGGGCATTGTCTTGGCTTTCGGCCTCTTGTGGTGCACTCATAGCCGAGCATGAACGACAACGCCAAATCTGAAGAACTCAACGGACGGGTCCGCGATGAAGCTGACAAGCTGTTCCGGCGTCCCTGCACATTCCTGAAGGGCGTCGTGCGCGTTTCCGAACTACCGGACGACAGCTTGCCGGAGGTCGCGTTCGCGGGTCGCTCGAATGTCGGCAAGTCGAGCTTGCTCAATGCGCTGGTGGGACAGAAATCACTGGCGCGGACCTCTAACACGCCGGGCCGCACGCGCGAGGTAAACTATTTTCTTCTTGATGAGCGCATATATCTGGTGGATCTGCCGGGCTACGGTTACGCGCGGGCCTCGAAGAAAGAGGTCGCGGGATGGAACCAGCTCATACAGGACTATCTCAGGGGCCGCGCCAGCCTGCGCCGCGTTTTCCTGCTAATCGACGCCCGGCACGGCCTGAAGTCCTCCGACGAACCCACTCTCGCTCTGATGGATCAGGCCGCGGTCTCCTATCAGGTGGTGCTGACAAAGGCGGACAAGGTGAAAGCATCCGAGCTTGAGAAAACCGTTGGTCGTGTATCAAACGCGCTCGCGAAACATCCGGCCGCATATCCCGAACTCATCGTCACGTCATCGCGAAAAGGCAGCGGTCTGACCGATCTGCGCGCGGCCATCCTAACACTAATGCACAACGAGTGATTGTCCGCGCGCCCCAACCGGTTATAAGGGGCGCGAAGGAAACCGGGTTCGATGCCGAAAGACAACGGAAATAACAAAAAAGCGTCCGCGGAAGCGGCGATCCTGTCGAAGGCGCTGCCCTACATGCAGCGCTATGACCATGCGACGGTCGTCGTGAAGTATGGCGGCCACGCCATGGGAGATCCGGAACTCGCGGAGATTTTTGCGCGCGATATCGTCCTGCTGAAGCAGTCGGGGGTGAACCCTGTGGTGGTTCACGGCGGCGGGCCGCAAATCGGCGCGCTCCTCGACAAGATGGGCATCAAGTCCGAATTCCAGGGCGGCCTCAGAGTCACCGACAAGGACACCATGGAAGTGGTCGAGATGGTGCTCGCGGGCTCGATCAACAAACAGATCGTCGCCAGCATCAACGCCCAGGGCGGCAAGGCCGTCGGCATTTCGGGCAAGGACGCCAATCTGATGGGCGTCCGCAAGCTCAAGAAGCAGGTCTCAAACCCGGATTCGAACATCATGAAGGTCGTCGATCTTGGCTTCGTGGGAGAGCCGACGCGCGTCGATCCCGAAATCGTCGAGGTGATTATCGGTTCCGACCTGATCCCCGTCATTGCACCGCTTGGCGTGGGCAGTGACGGCCAGACCTATAACGTCAATGCGGACACTTTCGCCGGCGCTGTCGCGTCGGAGCTCGGGGCGAAACGCCTGCTGTTGCTCACCGATGTCGAAGGCGTGCTGGATAAGGACGGGCAACTCATCCAGCAATTGACGATCGACGAGGCTAAGACCCTGATCGACAATGGTACGATTTCAGGCGGCATGATCCCGAAAATCGAGAGCTGTATGTCGGTCGTGCAAAACGGCGTCGAGGCCGTCGTGATCATCAACGGGCGTACGCCGCACGCGGTGCTGCTCGAACTCTTCACCGAACACGGCGCCGGGACGATGCTCCGCGCCGCGCGCAAAGGTTAGTGCAGGCATATTCCATTGGAACGATTTGTCGACACCCGCGCCTGGATCTTTGATCTGGACAACACGCTGTATCCGGCCGAATGCAACCTGTTTGCCCAGGTGGACCAGCGTATGGGAGAGTTCATTTCCGACTTTCTCGATCTGCCGTTCGGCGAAGCGCGCAAGATCCAGAAGGCTTACTATGTAGGTTACGGCACGACGCTTGCCGGACTCATGGCGGAACACGGCCTCAAGCCCGAAAGATTTCTCGACTATGTCCACGACATCGACGTGTCGATGGTTCCCCCCGCTCCGGACCTTGGCGCGGCCATCGACCGGCTACCCGGCGAAAAATACATCTTCACCAACGGCTCGCGGCAGCATGCGGAAAATGTCGCGGGCCAGCTGGGCATCCTCGACCGCTTCAACGACGTATTCGATATCGGCGCCGCCGGTTATGTTCCGAAACCGGAAGCCGAAGCCTACGACAAGTTCCTGAAGGCCCACAATGTGACGGCAAAGGTTGCGGCCATGTTCGAGGACATGCCGCACAATCTTCAGGCACCTCACGATCTCGGAATGGTCACCGTTCTGGTGCACTCAAGTTTCTACGACCATCCGATTCAGCACCAGATTCGGGAATGGAACTCTCCCCCCGATCACGTGCATCACATGACGGAGGACCTGAAGGGTTTTCTCGATGAAGTGCTGACCGTGCTGGGTGCACAAGGCGACGCGAAAAACCGGAAAACCGGTTAAGAACTAACCATCTGATAAACATTATTTTTTTCAAACACTCCCCGAGTGCCGTAATTTTGAGGCTTACCCTTTAACGCTTGCATCGCCCTTGCATTGACAAGACCGGGTCACAGCCGCAGAAAGTTTCGTGAAATGGCCAAAAGTCGATCTTTTTCGGGACGTGAAGCCGTGCGCCGATCCCTGCTGGCGATTCTTGCCTTTGTTACATTCTCAGTACTGGCGAGCGTTGCGCATGCGCAGCATGTCGATAACGATCAGCTGGATCCGCAGGTCAGCGCCGAGCAGCAGTTCACCGACGATATCGCGCGCTGGACACGCGTCCTCGACCGCGTCGGCGAACAACTCAGTGACAACAATCTCAATTCGGCAATTCTGGAGAAACTGCGCACGACGGTTTCCGATATTCAGGACCGGCTGGAGGATATGCGCATTCCCGCCCTCGCGGACGTCGACCGATCCAGAAATCTGGTGAACGCACTCGGCCCGGCACCCAAAGAGGGCGAACCCCCGGAGTCGGGTGAAATCATCTCCCAACGCGAAACGCTGAATGAGAGGCTTGCCGCCGACCAGGGTCGGCTGAAACAGATCGAGGTTCTGATCCAAAGGAGCCGGGAGTATCTCGGCCAGATCAGCAAAGCCGAAGCCGTTGCCCTCGGCGAAAGGCTGTTTGCGAAAACGCCGTCCATTCTTTCCTGGGAGACCTGGCAGGACGCCGTCAACGATTTTGGCGCACTCCGCGAGCGTGCCCGCCGCAGTTACGACAGATGGCGTAATCTCGAGGCGGTCAGAGCAGCGGCACAAGGCACCAATATCATCGGCGCGCTCATTGCCGTCCTTGGCACCGCTGTCCTGGCGCTTTTGCTGCGGCGCTGGCTTGTCCGGAGATTCGGACGAAAGAGCGAGATCGAGCAACCAAACTACCGGCGCCGCGTCCTTGCGACGCTGGCCGAAACCGCCGCGCGCACGGCCATTCCCATTCTGGTTGCGTCAGCGCTTTACCTGGCGCTCTACGCATCGGGCGTTCTTGTCGATTTCATGGAGCATGTCGCCCTCGGGTTTCTTGCGGCTATTGTCTTGTCCAGCATCATTTACGGTCTGCCGCGCGCGATGCTCTCTCCGTCACTACCGCAGTGGCGACTGGCTGCTGTTGGCGATAGCGCTGCAAGACTTTGGTATCGCTACGCCCTGACACTGGCCGTAATTGTCGGCGTGGGCACTTTACTGACCATACCCGGTGCCGAACTCAGGCCTTCCGATGCTCTTTTGGTCGTGTACGGCCTGGTCATGAATACCGCCTATGCGCTCGTCTTTTTTGCGATGGCCACCGACAAGCGCCTGTGGCTGACGCCGCAACAGGAAGCCCGGGCCATGGACACCGCCGTTGAGCCGCCGATTGGGCCGGTCATCGAGGTGGAGTCTCGCAGCCTCTGGTGGCTCGCAGGAAGAGTTGTTCTGGCTGGCGTCGCCATCGCCATACCGCTGACCCTGCTCGCTGGATACGGTGTCCTTTCCGATTTCATCACGGGAAGACTTGTTGCGACGGCCGGCGTGTTTCTTATCGCGCTGGTGCTGCATGGTCTGGTTCGCGACCTGGTCGGCGTGTTTGCCGTCGACTCGAAACAAACGACCGATGAGCCGGACAAGTCCAATCCGATTTATGTCTGGTCGGTTCTGTTCCTCGACATAGGTCTTGTGCTGACGACGGCTTTCCTGGTCGTTCCATTATGGGGCGGGCACTGGGACACAATCCTCGACCGGCTCGGCTGGAGCCTGAGCGGCTTCAAGATCGGCGAGCGTGTTTTCTCGATCACGGACGTACTCGCCGGACTTGCGACATTCATCATTCTCATCGCCATCCTTCGCTCCATTCAGCATTTCATCAACCGGCGTGTCCTGCAGAACATGCGCCTCGATTCCGGCGTCCGCAATTCGCTCTCGACCAGCATCGGCTATGTCGGCCTGGTCATTGCCCTGCTGATCGCGATCAACACGACCGGGATCGACCTCTCCGGCCTGGCGATCATCGCCGGCGCGCTTTCGGTCGGCGTTGGCTTCGGGCTTCAGAGCATCGTCAACAATTTCGTATCGGGCCTCATCCTGCTGGCGGAACGGCCGATCAAGGTCGGCGACTGGGTCGAGGTCGGTCTGCATCAGGGTATCGTGCAGCGCATCAGCGTGCGCAGCACGGAGATCAAGACCTTCGAGCGCGCCACCGTCATCGTGCCGAACTCGGAACTGATTTCGACATCCGTCGTCAACCGTATGCACAGAGACCGACAGGGCCGGTTTGAGATTCCCATTGGCGTCGCCTATGGAAGCGACGTCAACAAGGTGCGCGAAATCCTGTTGCAATGTGCGGCCGACAACGGCGAAATTCTGCAAAACCCGGCACCATTTGTCCTGTTCATGGATTTCGGCGACAGCGCGCTGATGTTCGAATTGCGCGCCTTCGTGCCCGATGTGAACCGTAGATTGCGGGTGTCGAGCGAATTGCGCTTTGCGATCGACGAGGCGTTCCGCAAGGCCAATATCGAGATTCCCTTCCCTCAACGCGATGTCCACATCAAGGATGGCGGGCTGCCGCAGGCCGGCGTGCCCACCAAACGGACGCGTGCGGTTCGCTCTGCCCCAAAGCGCGCCGCATCCTCGCGCGCAAAGTCGAAAAAATAGAGGAATACAACGGATTTGGAAGTCGGCACGGCACCAGCGTGCATTGACAAGTCCGATCTGCCGCCGCAGAAAGTGCCGCCAGACGGAAACTCTCCCGAATACAGCCGAGTCAGTCAGGAAAATTCATGTCCCAAGATGATCTGAAAAAGACGATCGAAGCCGCTTTCGAAAACCGCGACACGGTCGGTCCCGACACCAAGGGTGAGGTCCGCGATGCCGTCGAGACGGCGCTCGATCTGCTGGACACCGGACAAGCGCGCGTTGCTGAAAAATCGGGCGGGGAATGGCAGATTAACCAGTGGCTGAAAATGGCCGTCCTGCTGTCGTTTCGCCTCAACGACATGGATGTGATCAAGGGCGGCCCCGGCAAGTCGGTCTGGTGGGACAAGGTGCCGTCAAAGTTCGAAGGCTGGGATAACGCCAATTTCAGGGATGCAGGTTTCCGCGCCGTGCCCAACTGCACCGTGCGCCATTCAGCCTATATCGCGCCCGGCGTCGTGTTGATGCCGAGCTTTGTCAATCTCGGGGCCTACGTCGATGAAGGCACCATGGTGGACACATGGGCGACGGTCGGATCTTGCGCGCAGATCGGCAAGAATGTGCACTTGTCCGGCGGTGTCGGCATCGGCGGTGTGCTCGAACCGCTGCAAGCGGGGCCTGTCATCATCGAGGATGACTGTTTCATCGGTGCGCGTTCGGAGATCGTCGAGGGCGTCGTCGTCGGCGAAGGGTCGGTCATCTCAATGGGCGTCTACATCGGACAATCGACCAAGATCGTCGACCGCGCAACGGGCGAGATCCACATGGGACGGGTTCCGCCCTTTTCGGTTGTCGTCTCCGGCTCGATCCCGGGCAAGAACCTTCCCAACGAGAACTGGGGGCCGAGCCTCTATTGCGCAGTGATCGTGAAAACAGTCGACGCGCAAACCCGCGCCAAGACCTCACTGAACGATTTGCTGCGGGACTAACTCAAGCGGCCAGGCCATGACCTCAAGCGCACTCGACATTGCGCAAACGCTGATCCGTTGCCTCTCGGTTACGCCGGAAGAAGGCGGCGCGCTGGACGCCCTGCAAGAGCTGCTCCAGGGTGAAGGCTTCACATGCGACCGTCTGATGTTCTCCGACGAGGACACACCCGATGTCGACAACCTGTTCGCGCGCATCGGCACGCGACCGCCACACCTTTGTTTCGCCGGGCATACCGACGTCGTACCACCCGGCAATCCGTCCGACTGGACCCATCCGCCGTTCGACGCGACGGTCGATGACGGCTGGTTGTTCGGACGTGGTGCCGCGGACATGAAAGGCGATATTGCGTGCTTTGTCGCCGCGACGCTGGATTATCTCGAAAAAACCGGCGGCACTCCGCCTGGCTCGATCAGTTTCCTGATTACCGGTGATGAGGAAGGCCCCGCCGTCAACGGCACACGCAAAGTTCTCGAATGGATGGCGGCGAACGGACACACACCGGATCACTGCCTTGTCGGCGAGCCAAGCTGTTCGGAAACGCTCGGAGACACCCTGCGTATTGGCCGCCGCGGAAGCCTGAACGGTGAAATCATTGTCAGCGGCGTCCAGGGCCATACCGCGTACCCTCACCTGGCAAACAATCCGCTGCCCGGCCTGATCGGCATTCTCGATGCCTATCTTGCCGAGCCGCTGGACGACGGCACGCCGCATTTCGCACCGTCGGATCTGCAGATAACGGCGATCGAGACCGGTAACGAGGCGAGGAATGTCATCCCGTCGCAAGTCACTGCCCGGTTTAACATCCGCTTCAACGCAAATCACACGGCGGACAGTCTGAAGGACATCCTGAGGCGTAAAGCCGCAGAAGCCATTGACTCTAAGGGCCTCGAACACCAGATAAGCTTTCTGCCCGCGAGCCACTGCTTCGTGACGGAGCCAGGACCGCTTGTTGAACTCATGGCAGACACGATTAGAGATCAGACGGGCATCGAACCGGAGCTGTCGACAGGTGGCGGAACGTCCGATGCGCGGTTTGTGAAGGATTATTGCCCGGTTATCGAATTCGGCCTTGTGAACAAGACCATCCATGCGGTGGACGAACGGGTTGAAATCGCCGACCTGAACCGGCTGACCGGCATATATGGAGCCTTTATCGAGGGTTACTTCCCCAGGTTCACCAAATCGTGAATTGCAGCCCCAAATCGGCAACAATTCGCCGCTATCACACGCGCCGGTTTGTGCATCGCCTTTTGGAAGTAAGCCACTGATGATATTATCGGATTTGACCGTGACGCAGAGACGCACGCAAATCCCGCCAAAAAGGAGACGATCAATGCGGATCATTCCAGCAGCACTTTTGGCCATGGCCTTCAGCCTGCCGATTGCTGCCACCGCCGAGGCGGCCTCGATTCTTGGATCATGGCAAGGCCGTGGCTCGGTGCGCGTGAAGGACTCAGGACAGGTTGAGCCCGTGAGCTGCAGCGTGCGCTACGAGGAAGGAACGGGACGGACCTTTGTCCTGAACGCCACATGCGCGACCACTGCCGGGACATTCCAGCAGTCCGGGCGGATCGTGAAACGGGGCAGCAACAGCTATTCCGGCCGTCTGTATTCCGACCAGTATGCGGTTTCCGGAAATGTGAGTATTTCCGTCAGCGGCAAGAGCCAGACCATCCGTGTCAACAGCCCCAAGGGGTCGGGCAGCCTGAAGCTGCGCAAGCGCTAGGCTCAGTACGCAACCGAGTTCAGATACAGGCCGTGCGGCGGCGCCACGGGCGCGCATGCCGCACGGTCTTTTGCGTTGAGCGCCTTTTCCACGTCCCGTGGGTGCCACCTTCCTTCACCGACAAGCTTGAGCGCACCGACCATGGAGCGCACCTGATTGTGCAGGAAGGAGCGAGCTTCTGCCGCAATCTGAACCTCTCCACCGACGCGTAAAACGTCGAGCCGGTCGAGCGTCTTGACCGGCGACTTGGCCTGACATTGCGCAGCGCGGAACGTTGTGAAGTCATGCTTGCCGGTGAGAAACTGTGCCGCAGCATGCATGGCGTCACTATCGAGCGCCCGCGGCACGTGCCACGCGCGGATTCTGTCCAGAGCAAGCGGCGCGCGCCGGTCACAGATGCGAAACAGATAGCTGCGGCCGGTTGCGGAAAACCGCGCATCGAAGTCCGTGCTCACCTTGGTGCAATCCAGCACGGCGATCGGGTCGGGCCGCAGATGCGCGTTCAGGGCATCGCGAACCGTATCCGTCGCCCAGTCCTTCTCAAGATCAAAATGCGCGACCTGTCCAAGAGCGTGAACGCCTGCATCCGTTCGCCCGGCACCGCCCGGAACCACATCCTCGCCACAGAAGGCTTTTAACGCGGCGGCCAGCCGCGCCTGCACGGACGGGCCATTGTCCTGCATTTGCCACCCCACATAGGGTGTACCGTCATATTCGACCGTGATCCGATAGCGTGGCATCGGCGATTGGTGCCCTTAACGGCGCAGAATGGCAAGGCTGTGTTGAAGAGCTAGAACCGGCTGGCCCAGGGCGAACGTTTCCGGCGCCTGGCATCGTAGTAGGGGATACCCCGAGGTCGCATCGGCGCGGCGAAACCGGAGAACTTCCAGTTCGGTATCCTGCTTGCCCATGGCGAACCCTGTTCAACGGTCAGGCCCGGATTGATCTGGCTGGCATAGTGGGATCCCTGCTCAACCGTTTTGCCTCCCTGAATTCGGCTCGCATAGCGCGAGCCCTGCTTGACTGTCTTGCCAGGCTTGATCCGGCTGGCATAAGACGAGCCCTGCCGGATGGTTTTGCCGCCCTCGATCCGGCTTTGCAGATCAGGTCCATGCGCCCATGGGCGCGGCGCATTATAGTAAGGTGGGAAGTATGTCTGCTGCGGCACGGAAAAACCGACAAAGCCTTTCTTCCGGAGGCGGCCCTTCCTTCGCATGACGCGCCGAACACCGCGATTGTTCGAGACTTGCCCGAACTTGATCACTCGCACCGGAAACAGATCCGTGTGCACCCGGTGGGACGGCGTCAGGCGTGATTCCGGAAACCCAGTCCGAACCCGTTGGTTCGGCGGCAGCCGCGTACCCGGAAGGCCCGTCCGAACCCGCTGATCCCGCGGCAGGCGCGACTCCGGAAAGCCGGTCCGAACCCGCTGGTCGCGCGGCAGGCGAGACTCCGGAAAACCGGTCCGTACCCGCTGGTCCCGCGGCAGGCGCGATTCCGGAAACCCGGTCCGAACCCGCTGATCGCGTGGCTTGCCGTCGATCGCGGATTTACTCTTGCGCGCCTGCATCTTCGTTTTCGGGAATGCCTTCCGTGCAGGCCGAACGCGCAGAATCAACGCACCGCCAAAGCTCTTGGTCACCTTGAGGTTCAGCGGATTGACGCGGAAGGGACTCTGGTCGACATGAATGATTTTCTGCGCAACCGCCGGATCAGATCCGAAAACGGCAACGGCCACGCCAAGGGCGGCATACGCGATACTTTTGGCTCTCAAGGCACACTCCGATCCCCGCGGTGCGCCTCCTCGTGATGGGCATATTAACCGGTTTGCACGTCAGGTGGAGAAAACGTTCCCGGAAGGTTACCAGCCTCCCGGTCGTAACGGGCAGATATGAGCGATCATGACAAGGTCGTACCGGATACCACCGGCACACCACGCAGGAACTCGCCGGCCAACATGGGCTTCTTTCCGGCGCGTTGCAGGCGCGTGAGTTGAACCGATCCCGAGCCGCAGGCAACCGTCAATGCATCGTCCAGTACCTTGCCCGGCGTACCTGCGCCGTCAGTCAAACTCGAACGAAGCACCTTGATACGCTCCGACTTGCCGTTCACCTCCAATTCGAACCAAGCTCCGGGAAACGGGGAAAGCCCGCGTATCATGTTGTGTAAATCCGACGCAGGGCTGTTCCAGTCGATGCGCGCCTCGGCTTTTTCGATCTTCGCCGCGTAGGTAACGCCCTCTTCCTCTTGCTCCTTGCAATCCAGACTTCCACGCTCCAGCGCCGCAAGAGCACGCACCATCAGATCGGCCCCGAGCCGCGAAAGGCGGTCATGGAGCTCGCCTGCCGTTTCGTCGGCGCCGATGCTCGTTCTGTCGCCAAGGCAGACCGGGCCCGTATCGAGACCTTCGTCCATTTGCATGACCATGACCCCCGTCTCCGCATCTCCCGCCATGATGGCGCGCTGGATCGGTGCCGCGCCGCGCCAGCGCGGCAGGAGTGATGCGTGCAGGTTCAGACACCCGTGTTTCGGTGCCTGCAGAACTTCACCCGGGAGAATGAGGCCGTAAGCGATCACAACCGCGACGTCCGCTCCGATCGCGGCGAAACCGCGTTGCTCATGCGGATCCTTGAGCGTCGGTGTTGTCACAACCGGGATGCCGGCCTGTTCGGCAAAGGCATGTACCGGCGACAACCGCTCCTTTTGCCCGCGACCCGCCGCACGTGGCGGCTGCGTGTACACGCAGGCCACGTCGTGGCCGACGCCGACGAGTTCCGACAGACATGGCACGGAAAAATCCGGCGTACCCATGAAGACAATGCGCAGCGGCATGAGAGAAGCGTTCCTTCCCGGCTCTTGTAAGACAAGACCCATCTTTTACGCGGGTGAAGAACCGGACACCAGAACTGCGAAGAGCCGCACCCGCTTAAGGCACGGCTCTCCCACAGGAAAACCCGCTCACCTCGGCCGTCCGGATCGGCTTCGACGGCGAAATATCGCGTTCGGTTAGGCGCGCTTCGGGCCACCACAGCCCGCGGGCTGGCATCCTGTCAAAATCAGGGCCAGAGCCCTGATCCTGCGTTTATTAGACCTACTCACCCTGCGCGCGTCATGAGAAAAACTGAGTTTGGTTAAGCTGTTACGCGGTTTCGCCTACGCCACGGGCTCGCCTTTCGCCGCCTTGACGAACTTCTTGATCACGCGATCCCGCTTCAGCCGCGAGAGATAGTCGATGAACAGCTTTCCATCGAGGTGATCCACTTCGTGCTGCACGACGGTCGCGAGAATGCCCTCGCACTCGCGCTCCCGCTGTTTGCCTTCGGCGTCGAGATAGCGAACGGTGATCTGCCCCGGTCGCTCGATTTCCGCATAGAATTCCGGGATCGACAGACACCCTTCCTCATGTGCCCGCAACTCGTCGCCTCGTGCGACGATCTCCGGATTGATCATGGCGATCGGCTCCTTGGGCGCCTCTCCGCCTTCCTCATCCGCACTGCGATAGCTCGCATCCATGACGATAACCCGCCGTGGAACTGCTATCTGCACCCCAGCCAACCCGATGCCAGGCGCGTCATACATGGTCTCGAACATGTCATCGATCAGTATGCGCAGTTCCTCGTCGACACGCTCGACAGGCGTGCTCGGTTTGCGGAGCAACGGATCGGGCAATGTGATGATGGGGCGCTTCGTCATATCCGCCTTGAAATAGGAGGTCGTTCCATCGAGGTCAACTCGTCAAATCGCGGCAAATGTTCCCGTTTTGATCCAAAAACCCCGCGAATCGCGTTATAGCTTTCCCGATGAAGGAAAATCTCATCCGCGTTGGCGAAGTTACCCTCGACCCGATGTTGCTCCTGCTGGTCGTTGCGGGTCTGTCCGTCATTCTACTTCTGACGCTGCTGATGGTCGTCGTCGTCGGGATGACACGGCGCAGTTCGGAGGCTGCGGAAAAAGCGGCACAGGCGTCCCACCTTGAGTCCGAACTCGCCGAACTCAAGGGCCGTCTGCAAACGGTCGCGGAAATATCGGTATCCAGGCAGTCGGAACTTTCCCGATCCATTAACCAGCGGCTCGACAGCGTGACCCATCGTCTGGGGCAGAACCTCAATGAGACCTCGCGAAAGACCTCCGAAAGCCTGTCGAAGCTGAACGAACGCCTTGCCGTGATCGACACCGCGCAAAAGAACATCACGGAGCTCTCTTCAAACGTGGTCGGACTGCAGCAAATCCTCGCCAACAAACAGCAGCGCGGCGCCTTCGGTCAGGGCAGGATGGAAGCGATCATCGAGGACAGCCTGCCAAAAAATGCCTACACGTTCCAGGCGACGCTTTCCAACAACATGCGTCCCGATTGCCTGATCCACCTGCCGAACGCGCCCGATCTGGTGATCGATGCGAAGTTTCCCCTGGAAGCGTTTGAGGCGTTGCGGGAAGCGCGCACCAGTGACGGCAAGAAACAGACGCGCACGCGCATCCGGCAGGACGTCGGCACGCACATCACCGCGATCGCCGAGCGTTACCTTATCGCAGGCGAGACCCAGGATACCGCCCTGATGTTCGTGCCATCCGAGGCGATCTACGCGGATCTGCACGAGCACTTTCCCGCCCTGCTGCAGCAGGCGGCCCGCGCCCGGGTCGTCATTGTTTCACCCAACATGCTGATGCTCGCCGTACAGACCATGCAGGCCATCATGAAAGACGTACAAATGCGCGAGCAGGCAGGACTCATTCAAAAAGAAGTGTCCTACCTCATGGGAGACGTCCACCGGTTGCGCGAACGTGTGCTGAAACTGCAGCAGCATTTCGGCCAGGCCGGCAAGGACATCGAGCTGGTTCTCACCTCGTCGGAGAAGATTACCTCGCGCGGACGCAGAATCGAAAATCTGGACTTCGAGGAGGACGGCGCCGTGCCGACGAAAAAGACATCCGCGCCGACCCGAAAGAAGGCAGGCGTGGCGACCAAGCGCAATGGCAAGCAACCGGATTTGCTCGCCGGCGAATAGGCCCTGCGGCTATTTTTTCCCGCTCATCAAAGCAACGATTTCCGGAAAACCGGGCGCCTTGCCAATCGCCGTGAAGGAGCCTTTTTCCGCGATCTCACGCGAGGCGGCCAGAAAGCCTGCAATTGCCGTACGGGCGAGCGCACCGCCGAGACTGATGCGCTTTCCACCAGCTTCGGCAATCTCCGCGATAGTGAGCTTCGGCGTGGCGAGCACATTGACGGGCCTGGAGACCGCGCTGCAGACCGTTCGCACCTCTTCGGCCGTCTTCAGCCCGGGTGCGTAAAGCACCTCTGCCCCCACCTCTTCGAAAGCCTGCAAGCGTTTGATCGTGTCGTCGAGGTCATCCACGCCTCGGATCAGGTTTTCGGCTCGCGCGGTCAGCACAAAGGCGCGCGGCAACGAGCGGACGGTTTCGACCGCAGCGGCGACACGCTCAACCGCGTGATTGAAATCATAGATTCGGCCGTCGGGATGACCGGAGTAATCCTCTATCGATCCACCCGACGCGCCGGCATCGCTTGCCAATTGGATGGTTTCAGCCGCCTCCACCGGATCAACGGAGTAACAATTCTCAAGATCGGCGGAAACCGGCAAATCTGTCGCCGAGACGAGGTCGCCGATATGCACCAGATGCTCTTCCCGGCTAACCTCCCCATCGCCTTTGCCAAGAGCGAATGCGAGCCCCGAACTGGTGGTCGCAAGTGCCTCGAAGCCGAGACCCGCGAGAACACGTGCCGACCCGGCGTCCCATGGATTTGGAATAACAAACGCGTCGTCACCCTCATGCAATGCGCGAAAGCGCCGGGTCCTGTCATCAATGTTCTTGCTCATCTTTCGGTTGCCCCGTTCCTTTCAGATCGTCATATGCCGCGCAATCGTCACACATTTGCAATTGTGGCGCACGATTCCTCAAAAAAAACACACCTGCGACTCTAAACCATCTTCAATTTTTCAGAAAAAGTGTTTAGGTAAACCGGCATGTAACCCGAGGGAGGTCCCCCCATGAGTACGAAGAAGAATGCCGCTCCTCCAAAGAGCAGACAAGACTTGATTTTCGGCTTGCCGACACCGCAACTGGATACCGTCCCTGAAGCCATGCGGC
Organism: Hyphomicrobiaceae bacterium; assembly: GCA_028066055.1. Taxonomy (GTDB): domain Bacteria; phylum Pseudomonadota; class Alphaproteobacteria; order Rhizobiales; family Methyloligellaceae; genus UBA2767. The sequence goes on along the minus strand of JALCBY010000031.1, from coordinate 24,824 downwards.
CGGTTTGCCAGATTGGCATGCAGCTTCAATCCGACGCGCTCGAGCTCTGGAGCCACCGGGCGCGCGCCTGGATGGATTGGCCGGAAACGTTTTTCGCCTGCAAGACGGTTGACGATCTGACGAAGGCGCAAGGCGAGTATCTTGGCCAGATGCAGCGCGACTATGCGCACTTCACCGACGGTATGCTGCGGCACATCATGGTCGAGCAGAGTATGCGAGAAGGTCAGGATGAGGCGGCTGCGGGAAATCCGCGCGCACCGGAAGAAGACACGACGCTGCAGAAGGTCGCGGCCTGACTCCTGAACCGATGACGGTTCACAAGGTCTTACGTGCCTTGATTGCGGCGGCGAGCGTCCCCTCGTCCAGATAGTCGAGTTCGCCGCCAACGGGCACGCCATGGGCAAGCTGCGAGACCGTAACCTCACAGGTCTCCAGCTGGTCCATGAGGTAGTGCGCAGTCGACTGCCCCTCAACGGTGGCATTGAGCGCGAGCAGGATTTCCTTCACCTCGGGCGCGCGGGCGCGTGCGATCAATCCGGCAATGCTGAGTTCTTCCGGACCGACGCCGTCGAGCGGTGACAGCGTGCCCCCGAGAACGTGGTAGCGCCCTTTGATGACGCCCGCGCGTTCCAGCGCCCACAAATCTGCGACCTCTTCCACGACACAGATCAGCGAGACATCCCGGCGCGGATCGGCGCAGATCGTGCACTCGATGCTGGTGTCGACATTGCCGCAGGTTTCACAGATGACGATCTTATCGCGCGCAGCGGTCATTGCCGCCGCCAGTGGCGCCAGAAGCTGATCTTTCTTGTTGATGAGATGCAGCGCGGCCCTGCGGGCCGAGCGCGGCCCGAGACCGGGAAGTCGGGCGAGCAGCTGGATCAGCTGTTCGATTTCCGGACCAGCGACCTTGCGAGCCATGGAAATGCGTCAATCCTGCCGCCTAGAACAGCTTCATGCCCGGAGGAATCGGAAGGTCTCCCGTGACCGATTTCATTTTCTCCTGAAGTGCGGATTCCATTTTTGACTTGGCGTCGGTATGGGCCGCGACAATCAGATCTTCCAGGATTTCAGCTTCCTCTGGCTTGATCAGCGAGGCATCGATATCGAGCCCGGTCATCTCGCCCTTGCCGTTGAGCGTCACGGTCACGAGCCCCGCTCCGGAAGTGCCCTTGCATTCGAGCTCGTCGAGCTCCGACTGCATCTGCTGCATGCGCCCCTGCAGCTCCTGCGCCTGCTTCATCATGTTTGAGAAATTTTTCATATCGTCATTCGCCTCTTCACAACCGGCATTCAGACCGTCAATTCTCGCCATCATCCGGGGATTTCAGATCACGGACATCGCAGATTTTCGCATCCGGAAAATATTCGAACAATTTGCCGACAGCGGGATGCTGTTTCAATGCCTCGATCTCGTGCGCTTTCCTGTCCGCCTCTTCCTTTTCACGGGCTTTGCGTTGTTCGACGACAGTCGGTCCACCCTCTTCGTCAGAGATCACGATCATCCACTGTTCGCCGGTCCATTCGGAGAGCTTCGACCGCAGATCGTTTGGCAACGTGCGCGACGCACCGTCCAGCAGATTGATTTCGATGTTGCGCGGTGCAAATCGTACCAGGCGCACCACGTTCTCAAGGGCGTGACAAAGCATAGGTTCGCGTTTCTCGGCAACCAGCGCGACAACATCGTCAAAGCTCTGCAGGTGGATCTGCGTACTCGCGGCAGATTCCACGTCGTGTTCCCTGTCCGGTTGGCGCGCGGCGACCATCTGCGGCTGCGCTGCCCCGCCGACGCTTGCCGTTGGTGCGGGCTGCGAGGGTGAAGCCGCAGGCGTCCCGCCGTTGCCCTGTGGCGCGCTCCGATCCCCCTCGAGAATGCGCGCCAGGTCGCGGGGCGAAGGCAGTTCGGCCATATACGCGAGACGGATCAGCACCATCTCTGCCGCGGCGAGAGGTTGTGGCGCGGCGTTCGCTTCTTCGAGGCCCCTGAGAAACGCTTGCCACGCACGCGCGAGAGTGCCCAGGTCGAGACGTTCTGCCAGCGCTTCGGCACTTGAACGCTCTGCCTCGCTCAATGTCGAATCCGCCGCTTCCTTGCCGGCGGCGGCAATGCGCGTCACAACATGAACCGACTCCGCGAGATCGGTGATGATCTGAACCGGCTCCGCGCCTTCCTCATATAACGCGCGCAAACCGTTAAGCGCGCCCTTGGTGTCGCCACTGAAAATCACCTCAAGCAACTCAAAGACCCGCCCCCGGTCGGCCAGGCCGAGCATGGCACGCACATCGGCACCGGTTACGCCGTCGCTGCCATGAGCAATCGCCTGGTCGAGGATCGACAGCCCGTCGCGTACCGAGCCTTCCGCCGCACGGGCGATGAGCGTGAGCGCGTCGTCACCGATCTCAGCCTTTTCACGCTCCGCCACCTTTGCGAAATGATCGCGCAAAGTCTCGACGTCGACGCGCCGCAGATCGAACCGCTGGCACCGCGACAACACAGTAACCGGCACCTTGCGGATTTCAGTGGTGGCAAAAATGAAGCGGACGTGATCGGGCGGCTCCTCGAGCGTCTTGAGCAGGCCGTTGAACGCCGCCTTCGAGAGCATGTGAACTTCGTCGATGATGTAGACCTTCATGCGCGCCGAAACCGGCTTGTAGCGTGCGCTCTCGATGATCTCTCGAATGTCGTCGATGCCGGTGTGCGAGGCGGCATCCATTTCCAGCACATCTACGTGACGCGATTCCATGATCGCATCGCAGTGCACACCTATCGTCTTCATATCAATCGTGGGCTCGTCGATGCCCTCCGCCTCGTAGTTGAGGGCCCGCGCAAGAATGCGCGCCGTCGTGGTCTTGCCGACACCGCGCACGCCGGTCAGCATGTAGGCTTGCGCGATCCGGCCCGACGCGAACGCGTTGGTCAGTGTTCGTACCATCGCGTCCTGCCCGATGAGTTCCTCGAATGTCTTCGGGCGGTATTTGCGCGCAAGCACAGCATAGGCATCACCCGTTTGTTCGGGGGCCTGTTTTCCGGATTTCGGGCTGCTCTTGCGCGTGGCCATCACATTCAACTCTGCGGGGCCGACTGAAGCGGGGCGTGGCCAAACCCTGTAAGTAAAGTGGGAGGCTGGACACGCAACCCGCGCCGAACTCGTTAGGGCTGCTTCCTTCCGGATCTGACCCGGTTGGCGAGAGACACGTCTGCCGCCAACCTCCCGAGGCCCTTATATCAGGTTATGGGGCCACGGTGGCAAGTGCTCCCATGCATGCTGGGGACAATCAGCAAGACAGAATCAAACGAAACGGACCTTGTGTCTTGCCCACGGGTGGTATCCTATTGTGGCCAACCCCGAGCGACCCGATCCCCAAATGACCCCTCCCGACCGGCAAAGCTTCCCAATTCCGCGCATCGGCAACGAGCAGACGCTCAACAGAATGGCCGAAAAGCGCGGGGACGAGGAATGGGTCAAGGGCCGGTTGGGTGATTCCAGGAGCCGCTTTCTGCTGCTTGCCGATCTGTCGGTCGCCGTTGAGTCCACACCCGACAGGAGCACCACGCGCCTTCGCTGGTATACGTCAGATCAGGTCAAGGACCTCGGTATCGCCCTTGAAGACGCGCTTCTTCTCGGCTGCGACAGCGACGATATCGCGGTGTTTGCCGTATCGCTCAGTCCGGCCGAGGCCACGCGTGTACCCGGCGGTGGCGATACGCTCAAACCGCTCGTCGATCTGCGATCCCTGGCCATGCAGGAGGCGCTGCCGCCAACAGACCTTTCTCTCGCAGGCGCCGCGCGCGCCCTCGCCGCCTGGCACGCGACGACCAAATGCTGCGGGCGCTGCGGCGGCCACACACGCAGCAAGGATGCCGGCTGGCGGCGCAGGTGCTGGGCGTGTGGACAGGAATTTTTTCCGCGGGCGGACCCGGCCATCATCGTGCTTATTACGGATGGTGAACGTTGCCTGCTCGGTCATCACAAGCGTTACGCTCACAGTTTCTATTCCACGCTGGCCGGGTTCGTGGAACCCGGTGAAGACATCGAGGCGTGCGTGCGCCGGGAAATGCGTGAGGAAACAGGTATCGAGATCGGCAATGTGACGTATCTCGCGAGCCAGCCCTGGCCGTTTCCGCATCTCCTGATGGTCGGCTGCTGGGCCGAGGCACTGACGACCGCTCTCACGCTTGAGGAGGAAGAGCTTCACGATGCCCGCTGGTTCACCCGTGCGGAAGTGAAACAAATGCTGGCAGGGGCACATCCGGACGGCTTTACCGTTCCGGGATCCCATTCCATCGCCTATGCCTTGATCAAGAGTTTCGTCGATCAGCGCTGAACGCTCACCGGAGCGGCCCCTTGAAGAACCGCCCCGCCCTGTTCCCGAGCCGCATCCATTCAGATGCGCGACGCCCGGATATGATCTTAGCTGCCTCCAAACCGGCCAAAACCGCCGTGCCGGCCGAAGCCACCGCGATATCCGAAATAGTATGGATATGCGTACGGACGGTATCGTCCATAGCCATAGTGCCGGCCGCGGAAAGACCTTTTCCGGCGGAATTTGTATTTTCCAAAGCCACGATGTCGCCGGAAACCGCCGTGTTTAAATCTCCTGTATTTGTAATAGACAGGGGTCACCGACCCGTTCGCGTCCAGCATATTGTTCAGAGCCACGGCGGGAGTGATCAATTGGCTCCCGGCGGAGGCCACAGATGGCATGATCGCGATCGCACCTGCAGAAAGAACAGAAATCGCCACGACTTTCGCTTTCATGAGAGTCTCCTATCCAAAATTACCCCCGGCTTCCGAGATATGGTTATGCACGCCGACACGCTCGGTCACACTCGATGACGACGCTGTGACGATCGGCGATGCCAGTTGGGAGGCTCACCGAGCTATGACCCTTGTGTGATGATGCCTAGAGTCACCGAAACCGTTGATCTTCGTCACTCAAAGGTTGGCGATGATTGGCAGCGCGAAGCCCGAATTTCGTTCAAATGCCTGCAAAAAAACAAGCGTTCAACAAATCGGGATTGTTGTCGCGACGGGTGAAGCGCCAACGAAAGCTCTAAAAAATCCGCACCGGTGCCTTCCGATCCGCGCCCGGTTAGCTCTCGGACAGCGGCAATGCGTTCAATTTTTCAAGCTCTTCGCGGAATGGGTTGGAGGGATAGGTGCCGAGAACCTTTACCTCGGATGAGAAGAACGAAAGTTCCTCAAGCGCCAGGCGAACGTTGCGATCACTTGGATGACCCTCAATATCGGCATGGAACATGGTGGCGTTGAATGACCCTTCGAGTTGGTAGGATTCAAGTTTCGTCATGTTCACGCTATTGGTCGCGAATCCGCCCAGCGCCTTGTAGAGCGCCGCGGGCACGTTGCGCACCCGGAAAATGAATGTCGTGATCACCGGACCGGTATTCTGATCTGCGTCTTCCGGCTCCGCAGACAACACGACGAATCGCGTGGTGTTATGAGACGCATCCTCGACATCACCTTTCAGAATTTCCAGCCCGTAGATTTCTCCGGCCAGTTTCGACGCAATGGCGGCCTGGCCCGGGTCATTCTGCTCCTTTACGATCCTGGCCGACCCGGCGGTATCGGCCTCGCGAACGGCCTTTAGTCCAAGCTCCTGAATGATCTTGCGGCACTGGCCTAGCGCATGCGTGTGGCTGAGGGCACATTCCAACTGGTCGAGCCTGGCACCCGGAAGGCCAAGCAACTGGTGACGGATACGCTCGAAATGCTCGTTGACGATATAAAGATCGGATTCAGGCAGCAGATGATGAATATCCGCCACCCGCCCCGCAACCGAGTTCTCGATCGGGATCATGGCGTAACGGGCCGCGCCCGACTTTACCGCTCCCAGGGCGTCTTCGAATGTCGGACATGTAAGCGGTTCCATGCCGGGATAGGCATGCAGACAGGCGGCATGGGAGTGCGCACCGGGCTCGCCCTGGAAGGCGATCATATTGGTATCTGAATCAGCCATCGTTCAACGAAGCCATGAGTTGCATAAGTTGACGGGATACGGGAACAAAATCGCCAAGACTCTTAATGCGCCGAAGAAGAGAGAAGCGCTCTGGCCCGTTCGAGATCGGCCGGAGTATCGACGCCGACCGGGACGGTGTCAACGAGGGCCACGTCGATGCGCATTCCGGCCTCCAACGCGCGAAGTTGCTCCAGTTTCTCGCGGCACTCAAGCTCCGAACGCGGCAAAGATACGAAACGCTGAAGCGCCGCACGCCGAAACGCATAGATACCGATGTGATGATAGAGCGGCCCTTCGCCATGCGGAGCTGTCGCGCGCGTAAAATAAAGAGCGCGCAGGGTTCCGGTAACGGAACTACGGGTTCCGATCGCCTTCACCACGTGCGGATCGTCTCGCTCGGCCTCATCGACGATTTCCACCGCCAGGGTCGCGATATCGCAGTGGTCGTCGGTGAGCGGTGCTATACAGGCGGAAACGAGGCCCGGATCCAGTGTCGGCAGGTCTCCCTGGAGGTTGACGACGATGTCGCAAGACCGTTTACCATCAACCGCTTCCACCGCTTCGAACACGCGGTCCGTTCCGCTCTCGTGGTCGGACTTCGTCATTACGGCCTCGCCTCCCGCCTGCTCGATTGCCTTGAGGATTCCCTCCGAATCCGTCGCCACGAGGACACGTCCGGCATCCGCCTCGACGGCCCGGCGCCACACATGCACGATCATCGGCTCCCCGCAGATATCCTTCAGGGGCTTTCCAGGCAGCCGGCTTGCCTGCAGGCGGGCCGGAATCACGATCAGGGTTTGAGGCATCAACCGGTTCCATTTGACAAGGGCACAATTCGTGCTACCGCAATATCCGCCTCACGTGCCAGTTGCAACAGCGCGCCAAAACTCTATATTCGGCGCGATCTTTGCGGCGCGACGCCGATGCTGACTGGGAGCGGGCCCACATGATGGATGCTTTTGAACTCAACAAGATTGCCGGAGCCGTGCTTTTCGCACTGCTGATTCTGTTCGGCACCAAGACAGCGACCGATTTGTTCTTCAAGGCACACGCGCCGGAAAAACCCGGTTATGACGTCGCGGTAACGGAAGGGACGGGAGACTCGGCTGGACAGGCCGAGAAGGAAGAGGTGGCGCTCGCCGTTCTTCTGGCGGAAGGCGACGCGGCAAAGGGCGAAAAGGTCGCGAACAAGTGCAAGGCCTGCCATACCTTCGACAAGGGTGGCGCCAACAGGATCGGGCCGAATCTTTACGGTATCGTCGGCCGTGAACTGGGGACCGTGGACGGCTTCGCCTATTCAGGCGCACTGAAGGGGAAAGGCGGCTCCTGGGGGTATGACGAGCTAGATGAGTTCATCGCCAACCCGAAAGGCTTCATCAACGGAACGAAAATGGCGTTCGCCGGGATCAGGCGACCGAACCAGCGAGCCGATCTGATCCTCTATCTGCGCCAGCAAGGCGACGACAAGCCGGCGCTACCGGAACCTGAAGCCAAGGCGGAAGAGAAGCCCGAAGAGAAAAAGGAAGAAGCCAAATCGGACGGTGGAGAAGCTGCAGCCCCTGAAAAAAAGCAGTAGAGCGCAAGTCGGTTGAGACGAAAACCGCAGTTGACGATCGGATCAATTCGATAACGGCTGTATCGTTGGGCGCGCGGCGCGGAGGTCTCGAAGCAGTACGGTGTCTGCCACACCTTCGAAAAGGGCGGAAAGAACAAGATTGGGCCCAATCTGTTTGGTGTAATCGGGTGCAACATCGATTCCGCCGAGGAATTCGAATATTCGAAAGCGTTCAAGACCAAGGAAGGCAACTGGACCTTTGAGCTCCTTGACTGTCTCGTCACCAAACCGACGAAATGCGTTCCTGGGACGCGCATGCCGTTTCCGGGGCTTGATGATGCGGCGGCGCGCGCAGACCTGCTTCTGTTTCTGCGCAACCAGTCGGACACTCCGGCACCACCGCCGAGTCCTTGAATCCGCAGACGTTCTAACGATTATTTAATTTGGCGGTTAGGGTCTCGGAGGCCATGTTTAAGTGCGAACTCGGCAACGGGCTTTCGGGCTGTCGCATATGTAGTCAAACAGTTGGGGCGAAGAGATATGACCTTGCGTGTTCCCCGCGTCGTTCAAGCCGCGGTTGCGATATTCACCTTATTCACCTTCTTGGTTCTGGCACCTGCGCTTCACGCGGAAACCGAGCGCCATCACGCTCTGTCCCTGATCGGAAAGCCGAAATACGGGCCCGATTTCACGCACTTCAAATACGTCAATCCGGACGCGCCCAAAGGCGGCAAGGTGCGCATGTCGGCCACCGGCACGTTCGACAGCCTCAATCCGTTCATCCTGAAAGGCACCCCGGCCGCCGGGACCGGTTTCATCTACGACCAGCTTATGGATTCAAGCTTCGACGAACCCTCTACCGGATACGGGCTCATTGCCGAGTGGGTAACCTATCCGGACGATTTCAGCTCCGCCACTTTCAAGCTGCGAGACGAGGCCCGCTGGCATGATGGCAAGCCGATCACGCCGGAAGACGTCATTTTCTCAATGACAGCCCTTAAGAAGGGACACCCGTTTTACGCGCAGTATTACAAGAACGTCTCCAAGGTCGAAAAAACCGGCGATCGCGAGGTCACGTTCCACTTTGACGTCAAGGACAACCGTGAACTGCCGATGATCGTCGGCGAACTCACGGTATTGCCAAAGCACTACTGGACCGGAAAGGACGCCAACGGCGAACCACGGGACATCGGCAAGACGACGCTGGAGCCACCCCTCGGCTCGGGTGCCTACCGCATCAAGGACGTGAATGCGGGCCGGTCGATCACGCTGGAACGTGTCAACGACTATTGGGCCAAAAAGCTGCCCGTGAAGGTGGGGCAGGATAATTTCGATGAGATACGCTTCGACTATTTTCGAGATTCCACGGTCGCTTTCGAAGCCTTCAAAGCCGACAAGCTGGACTACTATCGCGATACAAGCGCGAAAAACTGGGCGACCGCATATGACTTTAAAGCGGCGAAGAACAAATGGGTCAAACGCGACCGCATCGAGCTGAAACGCGGGCAGCCCATGCAGGCGTTCGTGTTGAACACGCGCCGCGACAAGTTCAAGGACCCCCGTGTGCGGCGGGCCTTCAATTACGCGTTCGATTTCGAATGGGCGAAGAAGAACCTGTTCTATGACCAGTATGAACGCACGTCGAGTTATTTTCAGAATACGGAACTTGCGTCGTCGGGATTGCCCGAAGGACGCGAGCTGGAAATCCTCAACGAGGTAAAGGATCAGATTCCGCCTGAAGTTTTCACCAAACCCTACACCAATCCGAAAACCGACGGGTCGGGAAGAATGCGCGGCAATCTGCGCAAGGCCACGAAACTGTTCAACGAAGCGGGTTGGGTCGTCAAGGACCGTAAGCTCGTCAACAAGAAGACAGGCGAACAGATGAGTGCCGACTTCCTGCTGGTGTCGCCGTTGTTTGAACGCATCGTTCAGCCCTATATGCGAAATCTCGAACGCCTTGGCATCAAGACCTCACTTCGTGTTGTCGATGTGCCGCAGTACCGCAGGCGCCTCGATACGTTTGATTTCGACATCGTCGTCAGCAGTTTCCCGCAGTCGCAGTCGCCGGGGAATGAGCAGCGGGATTTCTGGGGTTCGGCCGCTGCGGACAAGGATGGAAGCCGCAATCTCATCGGCATCAAAGACCCCGCTGTCGACAAACTCATCGACAAGATCATTTTCGCCGACGATCGGGCCGAGCTGGTCGCAGCCACTCATGCGCTTGACCGTGTTCTGCTGTGGAACAACTATGTGGTCCCGCAGTGGTACATCCCGTACGCGCGGGTCGCTTATTGGGATCGGTTCGGGCGTCCCGAGCAGCTCCCGTCACAATCCGTCGGCTTTCCGACCGTCTGGTGGTGGGATGATGCATCTGCGTCCAAGCTGGCCTCGGTGAAGTGACGCGGTGGAAGCCATGCCGGTAACAAGCACGACATATCTGCGCGGCATGGCTCGGGCTCTTCTCGTTGCCTGCTTGTGCGTTTTCCTTACCGCTGGCGCCAATGCCGGTGAACGCCGCCACGGCCTGTCGACGTTCGGCGATCTGAAGTACCCGGCCGACTTCAAGCATTTTGAATATGTCAATCCGGCAGCGCCCAAGGGCGGCAAGCTGTCCATGATCGGCACCGCTGGCCTCATCACCTTCAACACGCTCAATGGCTATATTCTTAAAGGCGACCCGGCGCAGGGTCTGACCTATCTGTTCGACAGCCTGATGACGGCGGCCCAGGACGAACCCGGTTCCATGTACGGCCTCGTCGCGGAATCGGCCGAGCTTGCCGACAACAAACGCTCGGTAACGTTTTACCTCCGACCCGAGGCAAAATTCTCGGACGGAACGCCAGTTACGGCGGAGGATATCGTCAATTCCTTCACCCTGCTGAAGGAGAAAGGACATCCCTTCTATGCGTTGCGCCTCCGGGATGTCGAAAAGGCGGAAGCGATCGACCCCGGGACCGTACGGTATACCTTCACGGGAGATCAGATCCGCGATTTGCCCATCATCGTTTCGGGGCTACCGATCTTCTCCAAGGCCTACTACGACAAGAATGATTTCACCAAGACTACCCTGAAGCCGCCGCTCGGGTCCGGTCCTTACAAGATCAAGAATTTCAAACAGGGCAGCTTCATCGTCTACGAACGGCGCGAGGACTATTGGGGCAAGGATCTGCCCGTGAACCAAGGCCGGTTCAACTTTGACGAACTGCGCTACGAGTATTTCCGGGACCGCACGGCTCAGTTCGAGGCCTTAAAGGCGGGCGAATATGATCTGCGCGAGGAATTCACGTCCAAGACCTGGGCCACGGAATATGACATACCGCAGGTCAAATCCGGCAAGCTCATCCGGCTGACGCTCCCTGATGAACGTCCCTCCGGCGCGCAAGGCTTCTTCATCAACACACGCCGTGACAAGTTCAAGGACCCGCGCGTGCGCAAAGCCTTGGACCACGCCTTCGACTTCGAATGGACCAACCGCAACCAGTTCTACGGGCTTTACAAGCGCACCAACAGCTTCTTTGAAAATTCCGACATGAAGGCGTCCGGGCCGCCCAGTGAAGGTGAACTCGCGTTGCTGGCGCCTCATCGCGACAAACTGCCCAAAGAAGTGTTCGATACTCCCTACTCTTCGCCTGTGTCCAACGGATCCGGCCAAGACAGAAAGCTGCTGCGAGCGGCCTCCAAGCTCCTCAAGGAGGCGGGCTGGACGGTCAAAGACGGCAAGCGGGTCAACGCCAAGGGTGAACGGCTGGACATTGAATTCCTCATCTTTTCGCCAACCTTCGAGCGCATCATCGCACCCTTCGTGAAGAATCTGAAAATCTTAGGCATCGACGCACGCATCCGGCTCGTCGATCCGTCCCAGTATCAGGAGCGGGTCAAGAGCTTCGATTTCGACATCACCACGCAACGATATGTAATGAACGCGACACCCGGCGTCGAACTTCGGAATTATTGGGGAACCCAGGCGGCGGATACATCCGGCAGTCAAAATCTCGCCGGGATCAAGGATCCCGTGATCGACGCGTTGATTGAAAAAGTGGTCGCGGCGAAATCGCGTGACGAACTCGTAACCGCCACGCGCGCTATCGACCGCGTGTTGCGCGCCCGGTACTACTGGGTTCCGCACTGGTACAAGGCGGCCCACAATATCGCCCATTGGAACCGGTTTTCGCGCCCCGAGACAAAGCCCAAATACGCCCGCGGCGTCATCGAAACCTGGTGGTATGACGAGGCGAAAGCTGCCAAACTGGCCGCCAACAACTGACGCCGCCGCCAGAGGCTCATGACAGCTTATATTCTCCGCAGATTGCTCCTGATCATCCCCACCATGCTGGGCGTGATGATCGTGAGCTTCACCGTCGTGCAATTCGCCCCCGGTGGCCCGGTCGAGCGCGTGATCGCACAACTCACTGGCACCGATGTGTCGGCGACCGCTCGCATCGGCGGCACGCAAAGCGGGGATTTCAGCTCCGGGTCACAGGCGCAGCAGAACGCCGCGACCGGAGACGCATCGGTCTCGTCGAAATATCGCGGCGCACAGGGACTCGATCCGGAATTCATCAAAAGCCTGGAAAAACAGTTCGGCTTCGACAAGCCGGCGCATGAACGCTTTTTCCTGATGTTATGGAACTATCTCCGGTTCGACTTCGGCGAGAGCTATTTCCGGGATGTCGGGGTCATCGACCTCATTATCGAGAAGATGCCCGTCTCCATCTCGCTGGGCTTGTGGATGACGCTGATATCTTATGGAATCTCCATTCCGCTCGGCATCCGCAAAGCGGTATCGGACGGCCAGCGTTTCGATGTCTGGACCAGCGGCGTCATCGTCATCGGCTATGCGATCCCCGGTTTTCTGTTTGCCGTGCTCCTCATTGTCCTGTTCGCAGGCGGTACATTTCTCGACTGGTTCCCGTTGCGCGGGCTGACATCGGAGAATTTCGCGCAGCTCCCCTGGTACGAGAAAATCCTCGACTATTTCTGGCACCTGACCCTACCGCTCATCGCCATGGCGCTCAGCGCCTTCGCCACCACCACCTTCCTGACCAAGAACTCGTTTCTCGATGAGATCAAGAAGCAGTATGTGATCACCGCACGGGCCAAAGGACTGACCGAGCGCCAGGTGCTTTACGGACATGTGTTCCGCAACGCCATGCTGATTATCATTGCCGGCTTCCCGGGCGCCTTCATCAGCGCCTTTTTTGCCGGATCGCTGCTGATCGAAACGATTTTCTCCCTGGACGGGCTCGGGCTTCTGTCGTTCGAATCGATCGTGAACCGCGACTATCCGGTCGTGTTCGCCAACCTTTACATCTTTTCGCTGCTTGGCCTGTTCATCAATCTCATCTCCGACCTGACCTACACGTGGGTTGACCCGCGTATCGATTTCGAGACGCGCGAGGTCTAGGGGCGGACGATGGACGTAAAGCTCGACGATAAGCTTGAGAGCGAGGGTTACGAGACCATCGAACCGTTACCGGGCGAGACCATGCCGCCATGGCAAAAGTTCTTTTCGCTGTCGCCGATCAATGCGCGCCGCTGGCAAAACTTCAAAGCGAACAAGCGCGGATTCTGGAGCCTGTGGCTGTTCCTCATCCTGTTCTTCGTCAGCCTGTTCGCCGAATTCATCGCGAACGACAAGCCTTACCTCGTGACGTATGATGGCGGCATCTACATGCCGGTCTTCAAGGCCTATCCAGAAACCGATTTCGGCGGCGAGTTTGAAACGGAAGCCGACTACCGGGATCCCTTCGTTCAGGATCTGATCAAGGAGAAAGGCGGCTCCATCTACTGGCCGCCGATCCGCTATTCCTACAACACGATCAACCTCAACCTGCCGGTTCCCGCTCCCGCACCGCCATCCTCGGAGAACTGGTTGGGAACCGACGATCAGGGTCGCGACGTCGTTGCACGGGTGATTTACGGGTTCCGATTATCGGTCCTGTTCGGGCTGGTGCTGACGATCATCTCGTCCATCGTCGGTGTGTCCGCCGGCGCGGTGCAAGGCTATTTCGGCGGCTGGGTCGATCTGCTGTTCCAGCGCTTTATCGAGATATGGACCTCTATTCCATCGCTCTACCTGCTGATTATCATCGCTGCCGTGATCGAGCCCAACTTCTGGATTCTGCTCGGTATCCTGCTGCTGTTTTCGTGGGTGGCGCTCGTCGGTGTCGTACGAGCTGAATTCCTGCGCGGGCGAAACCTTGAATATATTCGCGCCGCCCGAGCGCTCGGCCTCTCGAACGCCAAGATCATGTTCAAGCATCTGCTGCCGAACGCCATGGTGGCGACGCTGACCTTCATGCCGTTCATCCTGAACGGTTCGATCACCACGCTCACGTCGCTCGATTTTCTCGGCTTCGGGCTGCCGCCAGGCTCTCCCTCTCTCGGCGAACTATTGGCGCAAGGCAAGGCCAACCTGCAAGCGCCCTGGCTCGGCATCACGGCCTTCTGCGTGATCGCGGTCATGCTGAGCCTGCTGATCTTCATCGGCGAGGCGGTGCGCGATGCGCTCGACCCGCGCAAGACATTCGTCGATCCCGAACCCGCTGAAGTCACCGATGCCGAGGCATCGCGCACGCAAGTCACCGGTTCCGTGCCGACGACACGCACGGCAAAAAGAAAGCTCAGCAAGGACGCTCTGCTTCGGGTCGAGGATCTGTCTGTCGATTTCACCTCCGGGGGCACGACCACCCATGCCGTCAAGCACATCTCGTTCGATATCAAGCCGGGCGAAACGGTCGCGCTTGTGGGTGAGTCCGGATCCGGCAAAACCGTCTCCGCGCTTTCGGTGATCAGGCTGCTGCCCTATCCGGCCGCCTCCCATCCTTCCGGCAAGATCACTTTCAAGGACGAAGATCTGCTCCATTGCGAGGACAAATCCCTGCGTGCCATTCGCGGCAACGACATCTCAATGATTTTCCAGGAGCCGATGACCTCGCTCAATCCTCTCCATACGATCGAGCAGCAGGTCGGCGAGATTCTCAAGCTTCACCGCGGGCTCTCCGAGACCGCGGCTCGGGACCGGGTCATCGAATTGCTGGGCAAGGTAGGCATCAAGGAACCAGAGAAACGGCTTGCCTCCTATCCGCACCAGCTTTCCGGCGGCCAACGCCAGCGCGTCATGATCGCCATGGCGCTCGCGAATGAACCGGACCTCCTCATCGCGGATGAACCGACGACCGCACTCGACGTGACGATCCAGGCGCAGATTCTCGAACTGCTTCAGGAACTCCAGAAAGAACTCAACATGGCAATGCTGCTCATCACCCACGATCTGGGCGTGGTGCGCAAGATGGCGAACCGCGTGAATGTGATGAATGCGGGTGAAATCGTTGAGCACGGCGACACGGCCAAGGTCTTCGACTCACCCAAACACCCTTATACCAAGCATCTCCTCGCCGCCGAACCCAAGGGCGACCCGCCGAAAGCCAATCCGAAGGCACCAGTGGTCGTCGAGTCGGACGACCTCAAGGTCTGGTTCCCCATCCGCCGCGGTTTCCTGCGGCGCACGGTCGGCCACATCAAGGCGGTGGACGGTCTGTCCTTGAAGCTGCAGGCAGGCCAGACGCTCGGTGTCGTCGGTGAGTCGGGCTCAGGCAAGACCACGCTCGGCCTCGGCCTCCTGCGGCTTATATCGAGCGAAGGCCCGATCGCCTATGTCGGCGACCGGATCGACGGATACGATTCCAAGGAAATGCGTCCGCTCCGGCGGGAAATGCAGGTGGTGTTCCAGGACCCCTACGGATCCCTCAGTCCGCGCCTGTCGGTTAGCCAGATCATCGAGGAAGGCCTGCTCATTCAGAATCCCGAAATGAGCTATGGCGAGCGGCGTGCACGCGTTGCGCAGGCATTGCATGAGGTTCACCTTGATCCCAACCTTCAGGACCGGTACCCGCATGAGTTTTCCGGCGGCCAACGGCAGCGCATCGCCATCGCCCGCGCCATGGTGCTCCAGCCAAAGTTCGTCATGCTCGACGAGCCCACCTCCGCGCTCGATGTCTCGGTGCAGGCTCAGATTGTCGACCTGTTGCGCGAATTGCAGGATCGCCACAAATTGGCGTATCTCTTCATTTCGCACGACCTGCGGGTGGTGCGTGCACTCGCCAACAACGTCATCGTCATGCGTCAGGGTAAGGTGGTGGAAAGCGGTACATCCAAACAAATCTTCGCCTCGCCCAAGAAGGCATATACCAAGGCTCTGATGGCCGCGGCGTTCGACCTTCAGGCTGCACATCTCGATTCGGTCGCGAGCTGAGCCCGGCATGTCGCTGCTTGTCGTTTCCGAAGGAATGGATCCCGACTGCTTCGCGAAGGAGCTGCGGCAGCTCGACAGCGAACTGGACGTTCGCGTCTGGCCAGACGCGGGCGACAGAAGCGACATCCGTTACGCGCTGGTGTGGAAACCGGAAGAGGGATTGCTTGCGAGCCTTCCCAATCTCGACGTCATCTTTTCCATGGGCGCCGGGGTCGATCACGTATTGCGAGATCAGCAATTGCCCGACGTCCCGCTGGTTCGCTTCGTCGACCCCAACCTGACCATGCGCATGACCGAGTATGTCTGCCTGCATGTTCTTTTTCATCACCGGCGTATGCTCGACTACGCCGAGCTTCAGCGCGAGAAAAAGTGGACGGATTGGTCGCAGCAGCCCGGAGCCAACGAAGTGAGGATCGGTGTTATGGGACTGGGCGTTCTCGGCATGGACGCGGCAGAAAAACTGCGGATGCTGGGCTACCAGGTCGCCGGGTGGAGCCGCTCCCCGAAAGACATCGAGGGAATCGACTGCTTTGCCGGTGCGGACGGCCTCGATGCTTTTCTGGCACGAACGGACATTCTCGTCTGCCTGTTGCCGCACACGCCGGATACGGAGGGTTTTCTGAATTCGCAGCTTTTTGCGTCGCTGGCGCAGGACGGACAGCTGCCCGGCCCGGTGCTCATCAATGCCGGGCGCGGTCGCGTCCAGGTGGAGGCCGACATTCTTGCCGCGCTTGACGATGGAACTCTGTGGGCGGCGTCGCTGGACGTATTCGAAGAAGAACCCCTTCCTGCTTCAAGCCCTCTGTGGACACACCCGCGCGTGGTTGTGACCCCACACAACGCGTCCATCTCCGATGATCGCGCAGTCTGTCGGTATGTACTTGATCAGATCACACAACATGAAGCCGGCAAGCCGCTTCAGAATGTCGTGGACCTGAAGCGCGGCTACTGACGGGGTGCGCCTGCAGGCGAAGCACGGGTTGCCACGAGAATGGTCGTCCGCGTTGGATGCGACCGGTAGCCAATTCCGAAATTCACCCGCTGCGCGCGCGCAAAGAGTTGCGCCATATCCGGCTGGACGTGATGCTTGAACACATCGATAGGCGGGATGTATTGCCCGAACGGATACAGGTTCCATCGACCGTCGGACAGGTATTTCAGGGGGATGCCGGAGTCGTCCTGCACGATTATCGCCGAGTGTTTCAGGACGAAGTCGCGCACTTTCGAGAAGCCTCCCACATGCATCAGGTAAGACGCGCTTTTGAGCAGCGACCCACCGGTTCCCAGACGGGCGCAGAATTTGAGAAAACCGCTTTTCGCGACGCCGGAATTCTCGAGATTCGTCCTGATGTAATAGAGCGTGCGCGGCGTACGATCCGATCCGGCAAACGTGATCCTGACGCCCGATGGACGCCCCTTCCCCTTGACAGCAACAAGACTCCCGTTGCCGCGCAATGAGACATACTCCACTTTGAGAATTGTCTTGTCAGTCCGCGCAAGAAATGCGTACAGCACCGGAAGCGTTCCCGAGAACGCGCCGAATTTGAACTGCGTGCCCATCTCCTTGGTGATGAAATAGCCGTATTGAAAAAAGTTGGTGAGCGACTGCCGCAGCGCTGTGAGAGACGCCGCCAGTTGCGCTGGTGGAAGGCGCGACAGATCCGGAACCGAACCCACGGGCTCAAGGCCCGCCTGAACATAGGTTCGTGCGTGCGGAAAGAAGGCATCGGCATGTACGAAGTCCGGACCGCCGAACATGTAGAACATGGCCGGATACGGCCCCGGCAGCTTGGCCGCGGCCCACACGCGGATGCGGTTCAGTTGGCGGCGCTCAAATGTGTTCCACGCCGCGCGCATCTCCGCCGCGTGACGCTGCCAGCCGGGCGTCGCGGCAATGTGCGCGAGCGGTGATCCCGGTGCCGGGGGCAACCCGGCGAGAATCCGCGCCGTATCGTTGGGACTTGCGGCCTTCGCACCGGCCAGTCCGGCCAGCAGCAAGAGCGCGAAGACGATACCGGCGATCGTATATTTGCGGTCTGTCTGCGTCATATTCTGAACCCGGCGCCCAGTGTATGCGGTAACGGCACCGTCTGTCTGCCCGAGAAACTCTGCATGACTAACGGCAGTCGCGGCGAAACACCTCTCGACCGTTACACGTCAGTTGGCTAGCATTGTGGCCGGTTGGCCCCGCCATCGGGGCGTTTGTTTTGTCAGAAATGGAATGCAGCCATGTCCTACACGCTGGAGAACCTCGCCTCGGAAATTCGCGAAACGCTAAATGCCGATCCGGGCACGGAAGGCCGGAAGGCCGTTTGCGCGCTCGTCTCGAAAGCGCTTAATGATCAAAGCTTTGTTTCCAAGCATATGACCGACCGCGCGCCTGACGACGACCCGCGCGAAGTTCTCTATGAGGATCCAGATCTGGGTTTTTGCATCTGCGCTCACGTTTACAACGAACCGGCGCACGGGACACCCCACGACCATGGCTCAAGCTGGGCGGTTTACGGACAGGCAACCGGAAGCACCGAAATGACCGATTGGCGCATCGTCGAGACAGGGAACGGAGACAAACCGCATCTCGTCGAGCCGGAACGGACATATACGCTCCAGCCCGGAGATGCCTATTTCTACGATATCGGCGCGGTGCACTCGCCAAGCCGCGACGCGCCGACCAAGCTCTTGCGTATTGAAGGTGCGAATCTGGACAATGTCGAGCGGTCGAACATCGCAGCGAAATAAGATCAGGGGGCAGATGTAATCCGGAACACGCCCCGTTCCTGCTCGTCCAGCCGACCGACAAGGGCTGTTTCCCAGGCGAGATATTTGCGCGCTTCTTCCGCGTCGCCCTTGTGCCGCCCCGCCGTGAAGAACAGATAGTCGATGCAATCCTCATCGGCCGGATCGTTGGGCGTCTCTACAACATTGAGACCGGCCGCACGCCAATCGTCGGAACTGCCCTTGAGAAGACCCGCAACCGCCGCACCGCCGGAGGTGATTTCGGCCGCGGCCAGTTCGGCTACGAGTAGATCGTCGGCAACGAGGGTAACGGTCTTCGACGGTTCCGTGCCCGCCAGCGGCAGTTTGGGACGGGCCGACCAGATTGCGCCGTCCACGTGCCCGGCGCGGTAATCCATGCTTGAGCGTATATCGACAATCTGGGTGGCCTCCCGCTCAAGTGCATTTGCGAGGGCTTCCGGCGCGATTGCGTTCAGGCTCGGCGCGATCCGCGGCTGGAGCAACGGCGGTAGATCCGTGTCGTTGAGAGAGGCAAGGCCGCCCTCCAGCAAAAAAGCCTCATGACCGAGTTGCCGCAACCAGCTGGCGACGACCTTTGCGCGAATACCTTCATCATCCAACAGGATTATCCGTGCGCCACGCACGCCCACCCATTGGTCCGTTGCCTGCACGAGCTGGCCGCCCGGCGCGTGTATCGAACCTGCAATGCCATTGTCAGAGAATTCTTCGACCGTGCGCACATCGAAGACATATGTGGTGCGCTCATCGTCTCTGCTCCAATCGGAAAGCTGATCCCTCGATATTGTTGGCGCGCCTCGTGTGGCGGCGAGCGCATCGGCGCGTTCCCGCAGGCCGTCCATATCCGCCTTTTCAACATTTGCCGAATGACGCCGGGCGGCGTCGTTTTCCAGCTCCAGTCCTGCCAGAAACCACCCTTGCGTCCCGTTTTCCAGGGCCACCACCTTGTTGGGTATTCCCATATCGATGAGCGTCTGTGCGCCGATGATGGAGCGCGTCCGCCCGGCGCAGTTGACCACGATCTGTGTGGCGGGATCGGGTGCGATATCGGCAATGCGCAATGCAAGTTCGCCGTTGGGACAACAGATGCCTCCGGGGATATTCATGCGCCGATACTCGGAGAAGGGACGGCCGTCAACGATGACGAAATTCTCATTCCCATCGATCATCGCCTGGAGGTCTGTCGCGGAGATGCGCGGCGTGTCGAACTCGTGCTCAACCAGCTCGCCGAATGTCTTGCTCGGCACGTTGACGCCTTCAAAAAGCGTGAATCCTTCCGCCTCCCAGGCGCCGACACCTCCCTCCAGAACATTCACATTCTCATAGCCGATGCTTTCCGCGCGTTCCGCGGCGCGCTCGGCGACCCCGTCGCCGTCATCGCAAAGAACAATAGTTGCATTTTTGTTGGGAACCAGTCCGGGCAATCCGATTTCAAACCGGCTATAGGCCAGCGGGACGGCGAAGAAGAGATGCCGCTCACCGAACTGACCGGGCTCGCGGACATCAAGCAAAGCGATTTCGTCCGGCTCGGAGAGCCATCGTTTGAGCGTTGGCGCATCGATGTAGACCGTCATATCCTTCTTGTCCTTTTGTCCCTAACGCGACTTTCCGTCATCGTGATCCTGGCCGGGCAGCCATTTCGGAAAATCCGTACCGCAATAGCGGCACACATTCGCATTCACGATACGAATGGCATAGCCATAAAGCTGACCACATTTGGGGCATTTTCGCTTTGCCTGCATGATCCAGGCAACCGTGCCCGATGCCCCGATACCAACCATGAGGAGAGTACGAAGCAATGGCGTCGCCGCACCAAATGCCTCAACGATTGCGAGCCCGAACAGACATGCGGCAGCGAATGCGTATGCACGCGACACCCACTTCTGATAACGAATGTTGGGCCCGTCGAAATCGGGAACCGGGCTGTTCGGTGCTTTGGGTGCAGGCATGGTGCGTCGCCTCAACTCATTCGTCTGACGGACGTGATCGGCCCGTACCAGGTTTCAATGCGCGCGAATGCCTCAAAGGCCGGTTCCACCACCACGGCCATATGATGGACATTTGCATGAAGCAGGCGCCCCTCCTCGAGCATCACGCCGACATGGCCATTCCAGAACACCAGATCGCCGCGCCTGACGGCCTGCTGGTTCGGCGGACCGGGCAAGGGCTTGCCGAGCACTGCCTCCTGCATATCGCTGTCACGCGGGCATTCAATTCCGGACGCCTGCAGCGCGAGCTGAATAAGCGCAGAACAGTCGAGTCCTGCGCTGGTTCGTCCGCCCCAAAGATAAGGTGAACCGACGAACCCTGCCGCGACCTCCACGAAGTCCTGTTCGCATTCGTCAACGGCGCAAATATGCGTGGCGGCGATGTAATGTCCATCCGAGAGTTGGGCGAACCGCTCCTCTGCCTTCTCGACCACAAGCTGCGCATTCATGCTGAGCCGATCGATCGGGGGTGCCTTATAGTCCGGTCGCGGGTAGATGTGGGTTCCGAGCGTGCGCACACGATGCGTCGGGTCTGCAATGTCACTGCGCAAAGCATTTGCGGACAGATAGCCGACGTGGGAATCCCTTTCAGCCTGCACCCACGCCCAACCTTCCCGCTCGTCATAAAGGATCACGCGCTCACCGAACAACAGCTCGGTTTCAAGCACGGCGTCGTGGCGGGGTGCTTCACGCAGTGGCGCGGCTGCCTCCACCACCTGCCGGCGTGATCCTTCGCTAAATCTCCTTGCACTCACCTGTCCTTCCAGATGAGCAGCGGCAAGGTCATCTCTGAAAGCATTGACGCGTCTGTCGAGAATCACGCCCGTCATTGTCCGTAGGTGCGTTCAAAGGCGTCGAAGAGGGCACGCGCGCCCTGCGGCTCGCCGCCTTCCGGTCTGGCTGGCTTGGCGCGAGGCACCCAGCCGTAGATATCGAAATGCGCATAGACGCCTGCCTGCCCGACAAAGCGCTTCAGAAACAGGGCCGCCGTAATCGAACCGGCAAACGGTCCATCCGAAATATGGTTCACATCGCCGGTTTTTGCCCGGAGCGTCTTGTCGTAAGGCTGCCAGAACGGCATGCGCCACACGGGGTCATCCACCCGCATCCCGCCGGCAAGAATACGCTCGGCGAAGTCGTCGTCCGTCGCGTAGAAGGGCGGCAAGTCAGGGCCGAGCGCCACCCGCGCAGCACCCGTCAGGGTTGCCATGGTTAACAACACGTCCGGCTTTTCCTCGTCCGCGAGCGCGAGCGCGTCGGCGAGGACCAGCCGGCCTTCGGCATCGGTATTGCCGATCTCGACCGTGATACCCTTGCGGCTCTCAAGGACATCGCCGGGACGAAAGGCATTTCCGGAAATCGCATTGTCGGCAGCCGCGACTAGCACCCGCAGGCGTACGCGCAGTTTCGATGCCATGATCATCGATGCCAGCGAAAGAACGGCGGCCGCGCCGCCCATGTCCTTTTTCATGAGCAACATGGCCGGTGTCGGTTTGATACTCAGCCCACCGGTATCGTAGGTGATGCCCTTCCCCACCAGCGTGATCTTCGGCGCCCTCGCCGGACCCCACGAAAAATCGATCAGGCGCGGTGCGCGATCACTTGCCCGCCCGACGGCATGAATGAGCGGGAAATTCTGCTTGAGCAAGGCATCTCCCGTAACGACCTTTATTTTGGCGGCGTGCGTACGCGCCAGCTTTCGAGCAGTCTTTTCCAGTTCCGCCGGGCCAAAATCGTTGGCCGGCGTATTGATGAGATCACGCCCCATAGCCACGGCCCCGGCTACATTCGCGATCTGCGACTCATCAAGCCCATTCGGCAGAACCAGGCGGCGCGGCTCCCACTTGTCGTCGGACTTGTAGCGGGAAAACCGATAGTTCCCCATAGCCCACGCAAGGGCTGCCAGGTTCGGATCGTCGGGTGTATCCTCGAAATGAAAGTTTCCGGCAGGCAGGGCGCGCGGCAATGCCCCCACAAGCATCGTGCGACGCGCACTATCTGCAACGGTTCCCAGCCCAAGAACAGCACCCGATACACCGCCATCCTTTGCCGGCAACAGGAGAACACTGCCCTCCTCAGCCTTCCAGTCGGTGGACTTTGCCCATCTACACTCCGTCGCGTTGAGGCGACGCAGATCCTTCTCAAGAGAATCGCTGTGCGCAATCCAGATCGGTTTGCTCGAAACCTTTTCTCCCGGTTTGACGAATTGCGAAATGAGGTTTGCGGATTTCGACTTGCTCATGCTTGCATACGCCCTATATTTCGCGCGCTTGGCGCCTCGGTTCTTCTTGCGTCTGTATGACAAGGCGCGGCGTCAAAGACAATGGGAGTGACAATCTGTGCCAGACAACGCATATCGGCTTGTTCTGGGAGACAAGAACTTCTCGTCCTGGAGCCTGAGGCCTTGGCTGCTCATGCGGATGTTCGACATTCCGTTCGAGGAAATCAACGTCGACATCTACAATCCCGGCGCGCGCAAGCGGGTGCTAGAACATTCTCCTTCAGGCAAGGTGCCGGCGCTCAAGACGGGTGATCTCACCATCTGGGATACGCTCGCAATCACCGAGTATCTCGCGGAAACACATCCCGATTACGCCATCTGGCCCGAAGATCGCAAGACGCGCGCAACCGCCCGCGCGGTCACTGCAGAAATGCACTCCGGTTTTGAAAATCTTCGTGGCGAAATGCCGATGAATATTCTCGGCTCCAAGCCGGTCGATGAGGTCAGCGTTGGCGTCGGTCGGGACACCACCCGTATCATCGAAATCTGGCGTATGTGCCGAACGACCTACGGCGGCGACGGACCGTTTCTTTTTGGCACCTTTTCCGCAGCCGACGCCATGTACGCTCCCGTTACAACCCGGTTTCGCACCTACGGCGTGCGACTCACGGACTTTGGTGACGATGGTACGGCGGAGACCTACTGCCGGGCCATTCTCTCGCTTGAACCGATCGCAGAATGGAGCGAATCAGGGCGCAAGCAGATGAAGGAGCGCGGTATCGCTTATTGAGGCGTTCCTGCAGCACAATACCTCAAAACCCAGCGAATTTCCTGAAACCCCTGCCAAATGGCGGCCCAAATCGCGCCGCCTTGGTTAATCCTTTCTTGACGACTGTCCCGGATTATGACGCTAGCGCAACATTAGACGGCCCCACGGCTGTAAGGACGGCAAAATGGTCAAGTGGGAGGGTGCGGCGGCTTCTGCACGCCGCAGGCTTGTTTGGCAACTCATGGCAAGTACGGCAATGATCGTAATTGCCGCTGGATGCACAAAAACAAGCAAGAAGAACTCACCGAAAAAATCGGTTGCTTCGATCAACTACAATAAGCAGGCCGAGCGCCCGCCACTGAAGCCCAATAATCCGTTGCACATCGCGACGGCGCATTGGGCACGCAAGCACCAGAAAAATCCGTCCGACCCGAAGGCTGCGATCAACTATGCCCGCAATCTGAAGACGATCGGCGCCAAGGATAAGGCAATGGAGGCGCTCGCGCGCACCTATCAGCTCAATCCGGGTCACGGTGCACTGGCCTCGGAGTACGGCCGCCTTGCACTTGACGTGGGTAAAACGCAGATGGCCGAGCAACTTCTCAATCAGGCGATGCGCAGCAAAGGCAACGCAGACTGGCGCGTACTCTCCGCGCTCGGCACGTTAAACGCAAAACGCGGCGATCACAAAAAGGCGCAGCACTACTATCACGCGGCCCTTCGGCAGCAGCCGGGCGCGACGTCCTTGTACAACAATCTGGCATTGTCTTATGCCCTGGACGGCAGGGCGGGCGATGCGGAGAACCTCCTGAAGCGCGCTGTCGCTCAAGGCCACAACACGCCGCGCGTTCGTCAGAACCTGGCGCTTGTCCTTGGATTGCAGCGGAAGTTCGATGAAGCGCAGAAAGTCGCCAAAACCGACCTTGCGAACGACAAGGTTGAAAACAATGTGGCCTACATGCGCAGCATGGTGAAGAAGACCCAGGTGGCAAAGGCGACGGCAAAAACACGGAAAACCGGCAAGACCGTCAAAACAGCCGCAAACAAAAAGACCGCGCCGGTGAAGACGGTATCCAAATCAACGAAACGGACCGCTCAGACCCCTGCGGCGTCGGCCAAAGTAGCGACTGCAAAGCCCAAGCCGAAAGCAGCCGCGAAATCGCCCAGCTCAACGCCGGCAAATGGTCCAAGCTGGACCACAAAGGCGAATACGAGCGCCACGGCAGAACCGAAGGTCAGCATCGCACAGGCCAAGGCGGCACGCGTCAGCACCAACTTCCCGGCCACGGAGTAAACGCTCC
>JALCBY010000162.1 GCA_028066055.1 Hyphomicrobiaceae bacterium | reverse complement strand
TATTGACCGCTGCGCAGTCGTTGGACCTGAGTCCCGCTAGCAGCGTATGATTGTTGCATGATAACTTCAGCCACTGTTTCGGCCCAGGAACGGCGCCGGCAGATGGCCGCGAGTCTCCTAGCGAAAGGGATGAACATCGCGGAAACAGCGGAGTTGGCAGGCGCGAGCTTGACCAGCATCAAACGCTGGAAACGTGCTCTCAAAATGGGCGGAGTTGCCGCCTTGGCCACCAAGCGACATCCGGGTCCCAAACCCAAACTGTCGCCTGGCCAAAAACAACAACTTGTCGAAATTCTTGTGCAAGGGCCAGAGGCCGCCGGCTACGCCAACGGTTTGTGGACGTGCGCCCGTGTGGCGGAGGTGATCGAGGAACGCTTCGGCGTGTCGTACCATCCCGATCACGTGGGCCGCATCTTGCATCGGTTGGGCTTCAGCCCTCAGAAGCCTCAACGCCGCGCGCAAGAAGCGGACGTCGCAGCGATCCGGCATTGGCGTCAGGTGTCGTGGCCGCGAATCAAAAAAGGGGGCGGCGAAAGCAAGCCAGCATCGTTTTCATCGACGAATGCGGATTTCAACTGCAGCCGTTGAATCGTCGCACCTGGGCCCCGCGCGGCGAAACGCCTCAACAAGTTGTCTCGGCAAGGCACGATCGCTTGAGTGTGATTGGCGCGTTGGCATTGTCACCGCGGCGAAAGCGAATCGGCTTGTACTTCGACATGCAAGACGGCAACATTCGCACGGCGGATGTCATGCGGTTCCTGCGCCGACTGCGTCGCCATCTCAAACGGCGCATCATCTTGATCCTTGATCGCTGGAGCGTGCATCGTTCCGCGGTGAAGCAACTCTTGGCCGCCGGCGCGTCGTCGTGGTTGGAAGTCGAATGGCTGCCGGCCTACGCGCCGGAGTTGAACCCGGTCGAACCCATGTGGAGTCACACGAAGTATTCCGACCTGGCGAACTTCGTGCCGGACGACTTGTGGGATCTGGAAGACCGCGTCGCCGAGTCACTTTGTGAACAGTATGATGAGTTCGTTCTCAAACGATCATTCTTCCAAACCTCCGGCTTGACCCTTTGACAGGCCCAACAACCGCGCAGCCGTCAATAA
>JALCBY010000161.1 GCA_028066055.1 Hyphomicrobiaceae bacterium | reverse complement strand
TATTGAGGTGGCAATCAATTGTCGAACTCAAGCAGCGTAGCGGACCGGTGCATGCCTGAAGAAGTTGCGAACCTTCACGGGACTCTTCGCCAGCCGTCGCAAGTGCTTCTGTGTCACGCGTTTCAGAACCCCTTTCTCGCGGGCCGGTGCCTTGCTTGTGACCGCTTTCTTCAAGTCTGCGTTGAGCATCTCGTCGGGATTCAACTCCGGGCTGTACGAAGGCAAGTAGAAGACTTCTATCTGATCCTTGTGGCGCTCCAGCCACCTTCGGACCTTCTTGGCATGATGTACTCGGAGGTTGTCCAAGATCAGGAAGATCTTGCGCTTGGCCCCTCGGATCAGACGACGAAAGAACTCCAAAAGAATCTTGGTGTTCATGCCACCGTGAAAGACCATCCAACGGACCTTGCCTCGATTGGTAATCGAGGAGATCAGCGACAGGCTCTCTCGCCGGTTGTTGACACGAACCAGTGGGGTCTTACCTTTCGGAGCGTAGCCCCGCCCGCGGACATCGTCGGAGCGAAGGCCCGTCTCGTCTCCCCATTGAATCTCGGCATCTTCGGCTTTCGCGCGCTCCTTGATCGCCGGGAAGTCCTCGTCCAGCCACTTCTTTACGGCCTCCGGCTTCTGCTCATACGCCTTGCGAATCGGCTTCTGAGGCGTGAAGCCCCATCGCTTCAAGTATTCGCCTACTGTGCGA
This sequence comes from Hyphomicrobiaceae bacterium, assembly GCA_028066055.1. Classification (GTDB taxonomy): domain Bacteria; phylum Pseudomonadota; class Alphaproteobacteria; order Rhizobiales; family Methyloligellaceae; genus UBA2767. The sequence goes on along the minus strand of JALCBY010000161.1, from coordinate 418 downwards.
ATCGGCATATCGATCTCGAGCTTCTGCTGGATGAGCTGGCGCACCGCAACTCTCGTCCACAACGCGAACGGCATCTTGAGTTGATCCGGCGTCCGGTCGCAGATCGTTCCACGAATCGAAGCCTCTTGCTCAGCCGACAGAGTTCGGCCATCGCCGGACGGTCGCCCTCTTCGGCGAACGTTGACTGCCGCCCAGCCGCCTTGCTTATAGGCTTTATTTGCGGCGATGATCGTGCCTTTACTCATTCCAACGATCTCGGCGATCTCGTCCAATTTCATTCCATTCAAGCGGAGCTTGACGGCCTGCTTTCTGCGCTCGTTGAGTGCAGGGATCGACAATTTTCTAGAGTCTGTTTCTCGCATTCAACTCATACGGAAAACCGGGCCCGGTGTTGCAATATTTAATCGCCGGGTCAATA
>JALCBY010000007.1 GCA_028066055.1 Hyphomicrobiaceae bacterium | reverse complement strand
TTGTAAGTCAGGAAGGCACCGAGCAACGTGTTGATCACTCCGATGACTGCCAGTGCTCCCTTGTGCTCAATCATTCGTTTTCCCATCGCGATCGCAGCTATCGGAAACATCATCCGCATCAATCCGCCGACAACACCGATCCAGCCGAAAATGGTGATGATCACGGTCCAGTTGGCCTCCCACTTGTTGTGGAAGATCACAAGCGTGAGGCCCATGAGCAGTGTCATGACGCCGGCGAGGAAGATCATGCCCGGGCTGTTGGTGAAATCCTCCAGGATGCGGTCGACCTGGCTTCGATTGATAAACATCGAGAGGCTTGCCGCGAGCATGACTGAGCCCATGTATTTCGCAATGAGAATGGAAGTGTCCATCTGGCTGAAAGAACCTTTATAGGTCTGAAAAGAACCCCTTGTAGGTCAGGAATGCGCCGATCAGCGCGTTGAGCGCCGCGGCGACCCGGACGATCGGGTGACTCCCCAGCATCCACAGACCGAGTTGCTTGACATGGGTCGGGAACACCATCCGGAAAATCCCTGTGATAATGCAGAGATAGCCGAATGCGGTGATGATGACACGCCAGTCGAGAACCCAGAAATTGTGGAAGGTCACGATGGCGAGGCCGGTCACCAGGGTCAGAATACCGGCGACGTAAATCAGTGCCGGCGACGTCATGAAATCTTCGGCCACGTCGCGAATGGCTTCGCGGTCGCGCAACATGGCAGCAGCGGCGATCATCATCACCGGTCCGATGAACCGCGCAAAAATGATCGATGTGGTCATGGTCGCCATGGCTACCGCTCTTCAGTTCAACGCGCGCAACGAGCGCTCGCGTTAACTCCGGAATGACGGCGGGGGAATATGCTCGGTTCCAGTCCCTACGCCGGCATCACCCGGATCAGGTTCGAAGGGTGCTCATCCCGTTACAGATTGATCTCAGCCGGATACGTCCGGCGCCCCTGGGAACATGTACCGTTACTGTGCAGCGGATGGAACGCGAATGCAAGGGGCCTTCAAAGGCAAGCGGCAACACACCCTCGGCTCATGCTGCCCTTCGCAATCGCATACGCAATAGCGCCAGCGAACGTACAGATTTCAGCGGCGCGATCACGGCATGGATGCCCGGAACACGTCCGGGCATGACAACGCCAACTATCCAGTCTCCCGCTCGACCGCCTCGGCCATCTCGCCCAGGGTGTTGAAATAGAAATCTGGCTCCGGCCATTTATCAGGCAGCTTGGTTGCCCCCGCGCTGCCGCCATCGCGCAGATGCTGGCGGTCGATCCAGCAGCGCGCCAGCCCGAACCGGTTTGCGGGAACGTGGTCATGGTGCAGGCTCTGGGCGGTGTGCAGGATATCACCCGGTTCGAAACCGAAATCCTGCTTCAGATGTTCGAGCATATATTCGAAGTTGCACGGGTCGGGTTTGTAAGAGCCGACATCCTCCGCGGTGTAGATCGCATCGAAGGTCACACCGAGCCGCTTGTTCGACCCGGCGAAGCTCTGATTGTCGACATTTGACAGGATCACCAGCTTGTAATGCTTCTGCAGCGCTGCCAGCGCGTCGGCGGAATCCGGGAATGCTGGCCACTCCGGCACGGAATTTCCGTATCGGGTGTGCGCCTCTTCGCCCAGGTCGACATTCCAGGATTGCGCCAGACTGCGATGCACTTCCGTCAGAAGCTCACGGTACAGCATGCCGGGTGTCTTCCCCTGCTGTGCCCCTTCGACCTCCGCATAGTCGGCGAGCGCTTCCTCACGGGATTTTCCGGCGGCCTTGGCCAAGGGTTCGAGCGCCTGCCAGATGCCGGTCTCCCAGTCGATTAATGTGCCGTAGCAGTCAAATGTCAGGACCTTGAAATCGGTAAGCTTCATGGGATCTCCCTCACAGATTGTGTCACCAGCACATAAAGCCGCTTGCAGTCGACGGAACAGGTTGGCACCTATAGCACTCCGGTTGAGCAACGGAATGCGTGAAGGACGAGTATCATGAAAATCAAGGCAGCCGTATTGCACGAAATGGGGGCCGATCAACCCTATGCCAAGTCGCGGCCCGTGAGGATCGAAGAACTTGAGCTTGAACCGCCGGAGCAGGGCGAAGTCCTCGTGCGCGTGACCGCTGCGGGGCTGTGCCATTCGGACCTTTCAATCCTGAAGGGCGTGCGCCCGCGGCCCCTGCCCATGGCGCTCGGTCATGAAGGTGCAGGCATCGTCGAGGAAGTCGGTCCGGGCGTCGACGACCTGGAGCCCGGCGATCACGTGGTTTTCGTTTTCATGCCGGCATGCGGCGCGTGCGGTCCCTGTTCTGAAGGCCGTCCGGCGATCTGCGATCCCGGCCTCGCGGCGAACGTCGCCGGTACGCTGCTCGGCGGCGGACGGCGCTTGCGCCTCAACGGTGAGTATATCCAGCACCAGGTCGGCGTTTCGTGCTTTGCCGAAGCGGCGGTCGTGTCCCGCAGATCGCTCGTCAAGGTTACCCCGGACCTGCCGCTGGACCAGGCGGCGCTCTTCAGCTGCGCGGTCATTACCGGTGTGGGCAGTGTCGTCAACGCCGCCAAGGTGCCGGCGGGCAGCACCGTCGCGGTCATCGGTCTGGGCGGAACGGGACTTGCTGCAGTCATGGGCGCAAGGGCGGTTGGCGCGTCCCGCATCGTCGGAATTGATACCCTGCCGGAAAAACTTGAAATGGCCCGCAAACTCGGCGCCGACCTCCTGTTCGACGCGAGCGCCGACAACATCGTCGAACAGGTCAAGGAGGCGACCGGCGGAGGCGTCAGATATGCTTTCGAATGCGTCGGCAAGGTCGAAGCCATGGAGCTTGCCTATGCCATAACCGCGCGTGGCGGCACCACGGTCACCAGCGGCCTGTCGCACCCCGACCACAAGTTCCAGATTTCACACGTCAACATGGTGGTCGAGGAACGCACCATGATCGGCTCGTATCTCGGCAGCTGCGTTCCGGTCCGGGATATCCCGCACTATATCGACATGTATCAGAACGGACAGTTGCCGGTTGACTCGCTGATCAGTTCGAGGATCGCGCTTGAGGACATCAATGAGGGCTTCGATGCGTTGAGCGAAGGCGGCGTCGTGCGCCAGATCATCACCTTCTGAACGCAAATCTATGCGGAACTGAAGACGTGGACCTGAGACGTGTGAGAGACGCACGTCTCACGAACATGTGTAGCCCCGAACTGCATACCGATCGGCAGCTGAGCCGTACCTGGTATGATCATCTATTTTCACAGGGCACTCCGCCATGACCAGACGAACCCTCGTTCTCGCCGCATTCGTCGGCGCCTTCATGTTCACCGCCCTCCCGGGTCTGCGTGCACAAGCGCCCGAAACCACCATACGCGCCATCGAACTGCTCAGTCCTCTGCCCGACAAGCGCACTGAAGCCATCGAATGGTTCGAGAAACGCGGTAACAAGGACGCCATCCCGGCTCTCATCCAGACCCTTCGGTTCACCACCACCGATCGCCGCGAACTGGCGGACGCGATCGAGGCGCTTGCCGGCGAAACCGGTCCGAAAAGTTGGAACGAGTGGATGCTGTGGCAGGAAAAGCACAAAGAAATCAAACCATTCAAGGGGTTTGCCGCGTTCAAGGCGGCCCTCTACGCCAAGATCGATCCCTTCTTCGCCATCTTCCTCCATGACGGCGTTGCCCATGAGATCAGGCTTGAGGAGGTCACGTGGGGCGGCGTGGTGAAGGATGGTATTCCGGCGCTGACCAATCCGAAACTGGTTCCCGCCAAAGAGGCGAAATATCTCACCCCCGGCGAGCTCGTCTTCGGCGTCTCGATCAACGGCGACACGCGCGCCTACCCGCTAAGGATCCTCGACTGGCACGAAATGTTCAACGACGTGATCGGCGGCGTGCCCGTGAGCCTTGCCTACTGCACACTGTGCGGTTCCGGTATTCTGTTCGATACGACCGTTGAAGGGCGCGACAAGCCCTTCGTGTTCGGCTCCTCCGGCTTTCTCTACCGGTCGAACAAGCTGATGTATGACACCGAAACCAACTCATTGTGGAACCAGTTCACGGGCCGGCCCGTCGTCGGACCGTTGACCGGGTCCGATATCGAGCTCAAAACACGGCCCGTCGCCATCACCAGCTGGAGCGCGTGGCTCAAGGCCAATCCCGACACCAAGGTTCTCTCACTCGAAACCGGCTTCACCCGCGACTACAGCCCTGGCGCGCCATATGGTCAGTATTTCTCAAGCGACAAACTGATGTTCCCCGCGCTGGTGGATGAAACGAAGCTTAAGGCGAAGGACTATGTTTTCGCCCTGAGAAACTCCGGTACGGAAAAAGCCTGGCCCCTCAAACTGTTTGAGCAAAATCCCGTCATCAACGACACCGCCGGCGCCGTATCGCTCACCCTCATCGGCAACCCCAAGACCCGGACCGTGCGGGCCTACCGCACCGACGGGCAAGCCTTCAAGCAGGCAGACAACAGAAGCAAGGTGACACTCGACGGCAAGGCCTGGAAGGTGACGGAAGATGCGCTGATCGGCCCCGACGGAAAGCGGCTGCATCGCCTGCCTGGTCACATCGCGTTCTGGTTCGCATGGAGCGGCTACCTCGGCGACGAAGGCGAGGTCGCGCAGGCAACCAACTAGCGGAAGCGCGTTACGCCTGATCGATCAGGTCTGTGTGCGCAGGCTTGCCCTGAACGCCCTTGAACAGAACGCTCTGCCGCAGCGCCATGATGCGCTGATGCTCGGCGAGCGCAGCTTCGTCCATGTCCGCTTCCGGCGGGGTTTCATGCACGAAATAGCCGTGAGTATCCTCGCCCCGCACGAGCCATGCGCTGTCCTTGTCCGCTTCCTTCTGCTTGACGTGCGGTGCGATATAGCGGACGGCGACGCCGATCCGGCGGTCGTCGGACCGGTTCGGCGCCGAACCGTGAACCAGCCGCACGTGATGCAGTGAAATCTCCCCCGGCTGCAACGGCATGTACACGGCTTCGCTCTCGTCGACGTCCACCGCGATTTCCTGCCCACGCGTCAGCAGATTGTCCTTATCGAGTGTATCGGTATGTGCCTGCAGTTCCATGGCATGGGTACCGGGCACCACCTTCATGCAACCGGACTCTTCCGTCGCCGGCGACAGAGCGATCCACGCCGTAACGACATCAGGCTCCGACAGTCCCCAATATGTCCCGTCCTGATGCATGGAAACGAAGCCCGGATCGTGCGCATCCTTGACGAAGAGGGATTGCCCCCAGCAGAGAATGTTGGGGCCGAGCACATCCTCAACTGCGTCCAAAACCTTGGGGTGGCTCACAAGGTCGCGCGCCCAGGTTTGCAACAGATAGAGCTTCTGCCCCTTGGAGAGCTCGTACCAGCCGTCGTTGGTCTCTTCGTAGGCTTCAAATTTCCGGCGGAATTGGGCTGCGTCTTTAAGCGACATCACCCTGACCGGGCAGGCAAATCCATCCTGCTTGTACCCTTCCGCCTGGGCGTCGGTCAGTATTTTCGGCATTTCGTTCGCTCCTCAGACCACAATCTTCGGTTTCGATTCTAGCAGGCCTCACGCACGGAGCAATTGCCCCCTCGACCAATGCCATATTAACCATCTTTTCCGCACTCACCCCCAAGGGGCATTACATAAAATTTTGTTTTTATTATATTTTTCTTCACCTTGAACCTTTTCTGGCCGCGACGCGACCAACGCACAGAGGCTTTGGTCTGCGGACTGAAAGCCGCCGATTGAAGCCAGAAGAGGATATTCTTCCATGAAAAGATATTCGAGAAGGCCGATCAGGGACCCCGATCGCGACCTTATGACCTCCGTCATCGAACGATGCCGGAGCACATGTATCCAGCAAATCATCGCATTCAGCCAAAATGACCCCGTAAGCCGGGCGTTTCTGGCTGCGTTCGCCGTTCTGCTTGCGGGCATTTTCGTCATTCTGTCGCCTATCGCAGGCGCCCGCGCGCAAGAGGGCATCATGTCCAGCGGTGATCTGGCCGTGACCGGATTTTCCGGAACCAGGGATCTTGGCGGACAGACCTTCATCGACACCGACGGCGTCTCGCTGAAGGTTCTCGGAACGTCCGGAAAAGGAAGCGCGTCGGCACAAGTCATCAACGCGCCGGAGAAGTTCCAGGCGTTTGCCCGTGACATCGGGCAGGTGTTTGGCGTGGCCCTGGACAACGCCCCCAGCCCGAACATCTACGCAACGTCGACAAGCGTGCTTGGTCTGCAGATCGTCACGCCCGATTCCGACGGCGACGGCGTTCCCGAACGGGTCAACACCGGTCAGGCTGGAGCATCCTTCATGGACGGCCAGTTCGGTACCGCCCTCGGTGGTGGTCCAGGCACGGTTTGGCGGATTGACGGAACGACGGGCCAGATTTCCGTATTTGCCGACATTGCATTCGATGGCGCCGCAAACAGCGGTCCCGGCCTCGGCAATATCGCGTTTGATCCGGCGCATTATCAGTTCTACGTATCCGATCTGGACACGGGTATGATTCACCGCCTCGATCTGTCGGGCAACGATCTCGGCACGTTCGATCATGGTGTCGAGGGTCGTTCCGCCGCGGGCCTGCCCGCGGTTGTCATGAACCCTGCGAACCGCATGGACATCACCAGCGCCGCATTTGACGCCACAAACGCCGCGACGTGGGGTTTGACGGACGAACAGCGCCGCGTCTGGGGTCTGACCTACTACAAGGGCCGGCTGTACTACGCGGTCGTTGGCGGATCGCAGATCTGGTCCGTCGGCATCAACGCCGACGGCAGTTTCGCCGCGGACGCCCGGGTAGAAATTCAGTCCGTACCGGACGGGCATCCGGTTTCCGACATTCTGTTCACGCCGCAGGGCCGCATGGTTCTCGCGCAGCGCGGCGGCATTCAAGGGTCCCACGACTACTCCACATACCATCAGCCGAAGCAGAACCGGGTTCTGCGCTACCAGCGGGATCTCGACGGCAACTGGATTCAGGAGCCGGACGAGTATGCAATCGGTTTCCCGACCGATCACCGCAACGCTTCCGGTGGCGTGGGCCTCGCGTGCGACGGCACGCTGTGGAGCACGGGCGACGCTCTCCGCAACGATCCGGCCCTTGCCGCACAGCTTTCAGCTGGCGGCCCGTTGGTCGTTCATGGTCTTCAGGGCAACAACCAGTCGCTCATCAGGCCGTTCAATGTTCCGCCATGGTCCAGCTGGTTCATCGACTATCAAGGTCAGCCGGCAAACGAGACTGACGCCGGTCACGTCGGCGACGTCGAGGTTTACCGGAAATGTTCCGGTGGCCGTGCAGAAAGCTATCCGGGCTGGTATCCCGTTCCTGAATGGTATCCGCCTGAGGGTTGGGTTCCGCCGGTCTGGTGGCCCAAGACGCCTGATCTGGAAATCGAGAAATTCGCAGACAAGTGCATCGAAGACCCGGCCGCGGTTGGTTCGCTGCTGTGCAGCTACACCATCGTCACGACCAATGTCGGCGCCGCCGACTTCGTCGGTCACCTCAACGTGACGGACAATCCGCCCGCGACCGCGGTTTTTGTTCCGCCTGCAGGCGGATCGATCCCGTGGACGTGCGCGCAGCCCGGTGGTGCGGGAACGCCCATCGACTGCCAGTCCGACAATGTCGAAACGCTGCATCCGGGCGAATCCGAAACGTTGGATATCACCATCCAGGTGACGCCCGCGGCGACCGACAAATACATCAAGAACTGCGCCATACTGGTTGGCGATGACCCGCACGACTTCGGCCTCAACGAAGACTGCGACGAGGTCGAGTTGCCGCGTCCGGATCTCGAGACCCGGAAGCATTTCTGGGGTTGCCAGCCGGAAGGTGCAAACCAGCGCTGCTTCTTCATTCTCGAATTCGAGAATGTCGGTGGTGCCCAGTACACGGGTCCCCTGCATTTCGTTGAGAATATTCCCGCCGGAACCATCTTCGGTGCGATCCATCTCTCAACGACGGCAGGCTGGGCTTGCGTCGGCGGCCCTCCGATCGAATGCACGCTGCCCAACCCTCCCGGTGTCACCATGAATCCGGGTGATGTCGAGCAGCTCTTGATCAGCGTCATTGTGCCCGCAGCTGTCCATGGCGACATGGAAAACTGTGTCGAACTCGGTCAGCCCACGCATGCGGATGACCCGGAAGCGCCGGGCGTGAACAAGGCCTGCGCCCCGTTCACCATCGCAGCGCCATTCGTGCCCAAATGCCCGATTGGTTGGCAGCCGGTCCCACCGGCTGGCGCGCCCGCAAACTGGCAGGTCATTGCCATTGGTGGCGTCGCTCCTGACGGCACGCCATGGGGCCTCACCTGCATGCGGCCGGAACCGAAGAAAGAGCTGCCGATTGGACAGCCTGTTCCGCAGCCGAAACCGCCGGTCTGCAAGCCTGGTGAAGTCAAGTTCACCTTGCCGCATCAGGTTCCGCAAGGATGGTCCAAGCGGAAGGTCACGAACGGCTTGTTCACCATCTGGTGCGCCGTACCGCCGATCAAGACCCCGCCGGTGGTCCACAAGTGCCCCGCCGGTTGGACCAAAGTCCCGCCGCAGGGTGCACCTGCGACCCACCAGGTGATCATCATCGACGGTGTGAACCCGGATGGCAGCAAATGGGGCATCAAGTGCATGAGGCCGAAGCCCCATCAGCCGCAGCCGCAGTGCAAGCAGGGCGAGACCAAGTTCTTCAACCTGCAACAGGTGCCGAAAGGCTGGAAGATCCGCACGGTTTTCGACGCTCAGAGCAAGAAGATGTTCTACTGCGCCAAACCCGCTGTGGTCGTCCCGCTGCCCAAGTGCCTGCCGCATGAGAAGAAATTCTCGAAGGTGAAGGACGTGCCGCAGGGTTGGTCCAAGCGGAAGGTCGCGATCGGACCGTTCAAGTTCTGGTGCGCCAAGCCTGGATTCACAATTCCGCTGCCGACCTGCGGACGTGGCGAGACCAAGTTCGCCAGTTCCAAGCAGGTGCCGAGCGGTTGGACCAAGCGGAAAGTGACGCGTGGCAAGACCACCATCTGGTGTGGCAAGCCGGGCTCGATCATCCCGCCCAAGCCGAAGTGCGTCGGTGGCAGACTGATCATGCTGAAGAGCATGCCTCCGCAGTGGCGCTGCATCTGCCCGCAAGGCTGGAACAACATCAAAGGCACATGCAAGAAGCCGCCGATCAGTTCCACGCCGCAGGTGACACCGCAGCCTCCGGTCAAGCCTTGCCCGCCAAGGTGGAACCGGGTGAGAGGCAAGTGTGTGCCGCCGAAGGTTGGTCCGACGCCTAAGCCCTGCCCCAAGAACTGGCACCGGGTGAACGGCAAATGTCAGCCGAAGCTGATCCTGCGGAAGCCGCCGACGCGGGTGGTTCCGAAACCGCAGATCGTGCCGCCGTCGCGGATTACGCCCAAGCCCAAGCCGAAGGTCGTTCCGCAGACGCGGGTCAACCCGAGGCTGAAGGTTGTGCCGAAGCAGAAGCTGCAGCAAGCGCCCAAGGCGAAGCCGACCACACAGATCGCGCCGCCGAAGACCCTCAAGCGGAAGAAGCGGACAAATCCGCCCGTCATCTTGCAGCAGACAGGTCAGCGGCGCGTCGTCCGCTAGACAGGACAGAGCAAAAAATGAAGAGCGGGCCTCCAAGTCGGGGGCCCGCTTTTTTTGGGTCAACCGTGCACTTGTCGACAATGCCGGCGATGCAGCGGGTTCGCTCGCCGGCATCCTCGATCCCAAGATCGGGAAAACCCTGTCCCGCGTACATCTCAAACCGGACAGGCCCTGGACGGTTGAGATGATGGCGAATGTGGCGGGCATGTCGCGAACAAGCTTTTCGGAGCGGTTTACTTCGCTTATGGGTGTGACGCCGCTTGGATATGTCACGCAATGGCGCATGCAGATCGCACGTCGCAACCTGATTGAGACGGACGCGCCGTTGATGCGGATTGCCGAAAGCATCGGTTATGGGTCGGAAGCCGCATTCAACCGTGCCTTCAAGCGTCAATTCAATGCCACACCCGGAGAAATGCGCCGCGCCAGCACTCGGTAAGCGGAGTTTGTACGGACAGACGACACTTGCGCCGAATTGAGGGCACTAGGATATGTGACGTGGCAATATCTGCGCGCGTGCCGTTTCCAGGAACCGCGACAATTCCAGGCCAAGGCTCGCCTCGACCGCAATTTCCAGATCCTCCTCCCTGGCAAAAAGAATTTCGAGTTTGTCCGCCGGCCAAACGAGCACGCGAGTTTGTTCGCTCGCGATCACGGTTACCGGTGCGGTAAAATCGGGACTACGATTCAAAAATGCCGTCGCGCCCAGAAATCGCCCCTCACCCAGTGTGTCGACCTCCTCACCGTCCCGATCCACGCTGACCTTCCCATCGACGATTAGAGTGAGTTCATCAACCGGCTCATCCTGTGTAATGAGCACGGTACCGGCGGGGGCGGATGTCCAAGTGCCGAGCTTGAACAGTTTGAGTGCGTCGCGCGGACTCAGATTACGAAGCGCCAGCTGATACAGGCGCTTTTCATCGTCGCTCAGATGCACGGGCCGGCGCTCCAACAGCAGTTTCGTGATCCAGAAAATATTGATGCCGGTAAAGACGAGGTTCCACGCGATCGGGACCCACAAGGGTTCCGGCTGCAGATAATAATAGGGCAGCAGCATGAGTGCACCGACGACGGTCAACACGCGCAACCACAATATGTCCCGGACCGAGTAGGAGAGCAGGTAGATAACATTTGCGACGCTGACCAGCACATCGAGCCCAAGCATTTTTGCCTCCACGTATAGCGGCCGAAACCGGATTGTCCTGCACGGAACATCCGGATGCCCACGAGCGGTAATGAAACGTAAGGGCCAAGTCCAGCCAACCGACAGAAACAGATTAAGCTGAGCGGGGTGATTGCGGGCGCGTTCTTACGCCGCCTTCCACGCCTGCCACGGCGTTTCCTTCAGCGGCCCGTCCGACAGGATGAAGGTCATCTCATCATCCGGATGTTTGGGATAGAGCTCGGCAACCAGCGGGTCGTGTCCGGGAATGACAAACCCGGGCTCTGCGCCAAGCTCGAAAATGCGGTCCCATCCGGCACACATCTCAGGCAAGTTGACGATGATCGTGAAAGGGTTCTGCTCGGTCACCGTGTCGTAGAAATGCGCCGCGTCTGAGGCAAGGACCAGCGGGCCCTTCGCCGTTTCGATGCGCACCGCCTGCAGGCCCCCCGAATGGCCGCCAATCAGGTGCACCGAAATGCCGGGCAGGATTTCCTTGTCGCCATCCACGAACTTGACTCGAGACACGAAATTGGCGCGGACCATATCGGTCACATGCTCGATATCGAAGGATTTGCGCAGCGGCGCGTAACTCATCGGCTTGCCCGTGCAGTAGGCCATCTCGCGCTCCTGCAACACGAAATTCGCATTGGGGAATTCGGGGCCGTGGCCGGCATGATCGTAGTGCATGTGGGTGATGATGATCGTCTCTACATCCTCCGCCTTCACCCCGATCGCCGTCAGCGCCTCCATAGGCTCGCGCAGCATGACGCGACCGCGCGCGTCGCCTGAACGCCGGTCGAAACCGAGATCGACCACGACGGTGCGTTTCTCGTTACGGATCACCCAGAGGTAATAGACGATCGGCCGCGGTCCCTCGTGCGGATCGGGGGAATGCAGGTAAAAATCCCGCGACGCGCGGTCCATCCGTCCATATTCCAGCGCGAAAACCTCATAGAATTCAGATGATTCGTTCATTCACTCCGACCCTCTTCGGCACGCGCCTTGATATGCTTGAAGAGCGTCGTGTGATCCGCCTCGTCGCCGAGTTCCTCCAGGGCCTCGCCCAACAACCCGCTGACCCTATCGAGATAATCGGCACGAACATCAAGGCTTTCCGCCAATGTTTTCGCGATCTTCACGTCCTTGTCGAGGAGCTTCAGCGTGAATCCGGCGGCGAATTTGTCGTTGAGAATATGCTGGCGAAGTTTTGTCTCAGTCGCGCTGGACCGTCCGGTGGAAGCGTTCCAGATATCGGCCATCTTGGCGCCGTCGAGGCCGAATTTCTGTGCCACGATCAGCGCCTCGCTGACGGCGGTCAGTGACGCGGCGGACAGAAAATTGTTCAATGCCTTGGCCGCGTGGCCTGAGCCGACCGGACCCGTTCTGTAGATGTTGCCCATCGCCTCGAGCGGTTTTTCGATGCGCGCCACAAGGTCGTCGGGCCCGCCGGTCATCAGGGCGAGCGTCCCCTTCACTGCCCCCGGAACGCCACCCGACACCGGCGCATCGATCAGATGCAGGCCGCGGGCCTCCAGATCTTTGGCGAGTTCAACCGTACCGGTGGGCTCGGACGAGCTCATGTCGACGATGATCGAATCCGGCGCCATCTCCGACGCGATACCGCCATCGCCGAGCACCGCCTCGCGAACATCCGTGCCCGTCGGCAGCATGGTGATGACGGTTGTGCACTTCTCGCCGACTTCGGCGAGGCTCGACGCCGACGTGACAAGGTTGCTGTCCGCCGTCACCGCGTCGAGCACATCCGGACGCAGGTCGTAGACGAGCACCGGAATATCCGCCTTGGTGAGATTGCGGACCATCGGTCCGCCCATATTGCCGATGCCGACAAATCCGATTTGCGTCTTCTCAGCCATCGATTTCCTCAAACACTTCGCGGGCCAGCCGGAATGAATCGATTGCCGCAGGCGCACCGCAATACGCTCCCACCTGCAGGAAGACTTCGCGAATTTCCTCCCGCGTCACGCCGTTGTTGAGCGCCCCGCGAATATGCAGCTTCAATTCGTGCGGGCGGTTGAGCGCGGCAATCATCGAAAGGTTGAGGAAGGAGCGCGTGCGTTTGTCGAGTCCCGGACGCGACCAGATTGCGCCCCAGCAATGCCTGGTGACATGGCGTTGGAGATCCTCGGTCAGATCATCCGCGGACGCGATCGACTTCTCCACGTAATCGTCTCCCAACACGGACTTCCTGATTTCCAACCCCTGTTTGAAAAGCGGATCCTGCTGTTCTTTTTCGATATCCATATGATTGCTTCCTTCCCCATTTTCGTTGAGCGCACGCCGGACGCTGAAAGGCTGGACGGGCGCCCACCATCGCACGTTCCGCGCGAGCCCTTCAAATGTCCGGTCATTAGTTCTATCTGATTTCGGACGTCCTGTGTTACAGACGCTTGCCTCACGCGGACACGCCAACGGAACGGCTGCTCACCCCACCACGGCTGCGGTCAAAGCAAATGCCATGGAATTGATCTGGATACCCATCAGTGTGCTCGGCGCCCTCCTGCAGGCCGTCCGCACCGCTGGCCAGAAGGCGCTCAACGCGGAGCTTTCCACCTTGGTGACGACCTATGTGCGGTCGTTCTTCGGGCTGCCGTTGCTGCTCGTCTATTTGTGGTTCGTGAAGGAATGGACCGGCCAGCCATTTCCTGACGTCAACACCCGCTTTCTGATCGCCGCGTTCGGTGCCGCCTTCTCGCAGGTCATGGCGACCGTCTTTCTCATTCAGATGTTCACGCTGCGGAATTTCGCCGTCGGCACGACCATGACCAAGACCGACGTGATGATGACGGCCATCATCGGTTCGCTGTTCTTTTCCGAAGCCATCACTGGACTGGGCTGGGTTGCGGTGATCCTGACCGTTACCGGCGTGTTCCTGATGACCTTCGCCCGTGCAGGCGTAAGAGCATTCCTGGTGCAAGGTGAAGGCATGGACGCTTGGAAGCCCACTCTCATCGGCCTCGCCGCCGCACTGGGGTTCACCTTCTCCTACCTGTTCGTCCGCGAGGCGAGCCTTTCACTGGAGAACGGCGACGTCATGATGCGCGCGGCCTGCAGCGTCGTCACCGTGATCACCATTCAGGTGGTCTTTTTCGGGGCGTATCTGCTGTGGCGCGAGCCTGAGGGGCTCAAGGCGATGTTTCCCAACTGGAAGCTGTGCACCTTCATCGGCGTCACCAGTGCCGTCGGCTCGATTTGCTGGTTCACGGCATTTGCGCTGGAAAACGCGTCATACGTGCGCTCCGTGGGTCAGGTCGAGGCGATCTTCACGCTGCTAATTTCGCTTTTCTACTTCAAGGAACGATTCAACACGGCCGAACTCACCGGCATCGCGGTCACGGTCGCCGGCGTCCTGCTGTTCCTGCTCTAAGCGCCGCAGACCTGCGCATTTGTTTGAAACCGGTAGCCGACGCCGCGCACGGTCTCGATCACCCGCGGGCGCGCCGGGTTGGGCTCAATCTTGCGGCGCAGCCGTGAAATCCGGATATCGAGGCTCCGGTCGAACGGCGACCAATCCCTGTTGTGGGCAAGTTCGGCAAGTTCGTCGCGGTTCAAGACGCGCCCGGGATGCTCGGCAAACGCCCGCAGCAAAGCATACTCCATCGCGGTCAGCGGAATTTCCTCCCCGCCCGCATCGATCAGCCGATGAGCGGCGAGATCGAGCTCGCATTCGCCGAATGTCACCGTCTCCCGATCGGCAACCGCGCCTGCAGAAAGTGCGGCTTGCGCGAGGCCAACGCGCCGGGTGACGGCCTTTGTCCGGGCCAACAGTTCGCGCAAATCAACGGGCCGCGCCAGGCAATCGTCTGCGCCCGCTTCCAGTGTCACAATACGATCTACGGAGGTTTCGGACGCGGTCAGCGCGACGATCCCGATCTGGGTGTGTTCACGGAGAAATCGGGTCAGGGCGATACCGCATTCGCCCGGCAATTCGATATCGACGACAACGAGATCCACTGGTTCGCGCGTGACGACGCGGCGCATCAGCTTGCCGCAATCGACCGTCGTGACCCTGTAACCGCTGCGTTCGAGAAAGCCCCCGACCATGGTGCGCAATTCCGGCTCATCCGAAACGACGAGAATATGATTCAACCGTGCCATGGTTCTTCCACCCATTCTCCGGCCGATTGAATGTCTGTCGCATCGGAAGCACCCTTGCCCAAATAGCGCGCTGCCAACTGCAGATAGATGGGACTGTCACGGAAATGTTAAACCCTGAACGGCATTATACTTTCGTCTAATATCGGGGATATATGCCCTCCTCGGTGCAAAAGGCCGCCCACTCCGACCGGAGGGGCGGCCTTCGATCAGCCGGATCGCTCCGGTTTAGTAGTACCAATGGAATTTCGGCTTGCAGAACCGGACTTTTTTCCAGTACCAGCCCTTGACCGTGAAGACCTTCTTCTTCTTCCAGAAGCAGTAATATTTCGGGCCGTAATAGTAGGTGTTGTACCAGGGTTTGCCCCAGCCGGCGTAGAAGCCCTTCTTGCCACCCGCCTGCGCGTCCGTGGCCTGAACGGCCATCAGCGCGATAGCGGCGGCGCCAAGGGTCAATGCGATCTTTCTCATTTTCTCTCTCCATCCTCAAGCCGATCCACAAGGGTCACTGCCGCTCGTAATCGGTGTTTGCACCGGCGATCAGGACGGTTGCCCGTGTTTGCCGGCTTTCATGGTGAGGGATTTGGGGCGGACTGCCGATCCGTCAAACCCTTGAAACAAACCGAATTGGTTTATTGCTGTTTTTCAGCGGTTTGGCGGCAGAAGAACTCGCCGGGAATTCATACAATTGAAACACGGCTGAAACATTTCACAGTTGCCAGCCCGGCTACTGCGGCAGGCTCGCAAGCCTGGCGCGCGCCCAATCGCTACCCGGACGCTCCCGGTCGCGTACCTCAAGCATCTCACGAGCAGTGTCAGTCCGCCCGGCGCGCGTGACGGCATCGATTTTCACCTGCTGGAATATGTCCCGCTGCGCATGGCTTGCGCCAAGCGGTGAGAGATCATGATCGAACGCGCAGAGGATATCCGCCGCGTCCTCGAAACGACCTTCTCCATATGCCAGCAGGCCTTCCGACAGCGGGACAGCAACATCCTCTGTCACTTTGGCCGCATCGTTTCCCCCCTCGCGCCCGAATGTCTTAAGGGAGGCGAGATAACTCCGCGCGGCATCGAGACGCTTCGCGCCCACGAGTGCCAGCATGAAATGCACGTCGGTAAACGGCATCATATGATCCCCCGCCCGGCTTTCCGCGAGATCGGCAAGCTCATCCCAACGGTTCCCCACATCGATGCCTAACAGTTCCAGTCGCTCCAGAAGCGAGGCGGCGTTCTGCACATCGAGATAGAATCCGTTTTCGTCGACGCGCACTTCCCGATCGTAAAGTTCCAGCACGCGGGGCATGTCGCCCTCTTCAAGCGCGAACAATGCAGAATGCCACCACAAGTGATCCTTGAACGGCGTGCGATCCTCCCAAGTGCCGAAGGGTTGGTTCAGGAGGTTGCGGCCTTCCCCGTGGCGGCACTGCATCTCCAGCACATGTGCCACGGCATGGAGAGACCAAAGATCGTTCGTGTTGGCCTCCATTGCCTCGCGCCCGAATTTTTCAGCCTGCGCATAATCGCCATTCTCCTCATGACCGAACGCGACCATGCCTTTTACGAAGTTGATGCCGGGGGCGTTCTCGCCCAACGCCTCATAGGCCGTGAGGGGGCCGGCGAGCAGCTCCTTCCTGTCGCCGCTCCAGAAGCTGCCATGGTGATGCATACGCAATGCAACCAGGTCGCCGGGCCACTCCGATACGATTTCCCGCCATACGGCGCGGGCTTTGTTCGTCTCACCCGCCAGCCAGTGCCCGAGCGCCGCGACGTGCATCTGCTCCCGCCGCGTCGCATTTCCGGAAACCCTTTTTGCATGCGCCAGAACGTCGGCAACCTTCCCCTCGACGCGGTTGGTGCCGATCATCAACATCATCGCACCGCGAAACACCAGCGCCATGACGCAATCGGGATCAGCGTCCAGCACCTCCTTGACGCGTTCGGACGCGGACAGGCGGTGTTCCAGGGATTCCGCCACCGCGCAATCCCATGCCCGGGCGGCATCGTCAGATACGGTGGTCAGCTCAAGTCCGAATGAATCCAGGGGCATGGACGTGCTCGCTCTCGTTGTTACGAAGTCAAGCCAGTCTATCAGTCCTCGAAAGGATCGTGCACCAGAATGGTGTCGTCGCGTTCCGGGCTCGTCGAAAGCATGGCAACCGGCGTTTCGATCAGCTCTTCAACCCTGCGGACATATTTGATGCAATTCGCAGGCAGATCGGCCCATGAGCGTGCGCCTGCCGTCGATTCACTCCATCCCTCATGCGTCTCGTATATCGGCTCGACCCGTGCCTGCGCACCCTGGCTTGCGGGCAGATGGTCGACCGGTTCGCCGTCGAGCCGGTAGCCGATGCAGACCTTGAGTTCCTTCAATCCGTCCAGGACATCAAGTTTGGTGAGCGCAATACCGTTGATACCGGCCACCTTGATCGTCTGGCGTACTAGGCAGGCATCGAACCAGCCGCAACGCCGCGCCCGCCCGGTTACGGTGCCGAACTCACGGCCTCGCTCGCCGAGGGTCTGGCCAATTTCATCGGTAAGCTCGGTGGGGAACGGCCCCTCGCCGACACGCGTGGTGTAGGCCTTGGTAATGCCGAGCACGTAGTTGAGCGCGCCAGGTCCGATACCGGCTCCGGTGGCCGCCTGTGCCGCGACCGTATTGGACGAGGTCACATACGGATAGGTGCCGTGATCAATGTCGAGCAGCGCACCCTGCGCGCCCTCGAACAGAATACGTTTGCCAAGACGTCGCTGACCGTCAAGCAGCTCCCAGACAGTATCGACAAGAGGCAGAAGCTTCGGCGCGATTTCACCGAGTTGCGCGCACAGCTCATCCGCGCCAACCTCGGGCTCGCCAAGGCCCCGACGCAACGCATTGTGATGGGTGAGGATGCGTTCGATCTTTGGCTTGAGCGTGCTCGGATTCTGCAGGTCCATGACGCGGATGGCGCGCCGGCCAACCTTGTCTTCGTAAGCGGGCCCGATACCGCGCCGGGTGGTCCCGATCTTGCCAGCGCCAGCGGCCGCCTCCCGCAACGCATCGAGTTCGCGGTGCAGCGGCAGGATAAGGGTCGCGTTCTCCGCAATACGAAAATTCTCGCGGGAAATCGTCACGCCTTGCGACGCCAGCGTCTCGATTTCCTCTGCAAGGGCCCAAGGGTCGATCACGACGCCGTTGCCGATCACCGCCAGCTTTCCGGGCCGTACCACACCCGATGGCAGCAGGGACAATTTGTAGACATTGCCGTCGATGACGAGCGTGTGTCCCGCATTGTGGCCCCCCTGGAAGCGCACGACAACGTCGGCGCGCTCTGACAGCCAATCGACGATTTTTCCTTTACCTTCGTCGCCCCACTGGGACCCGACGACAACGACATTTGCCATGATCTTGTTCTAAACGCCCCCGAAAAACCGAACGGCCCCGCACATCCGTGGGGGCCGTGCTCACTTATAGCGCGAGTCTGCGTGCAAATCGAGCGTCATAAGTGTTCTTTACGCGCACTCTCATCTCTCTTACACGGTTCGCATGATCTCCCGCCTGTTCAATGCTCTTTATGCAAATGCTTACCTGCTGCTGTCGCTGACGGCTTTGTTCTGGGCGGGGAACTTCGTGGTCGGACGCGGCATGCATGAGCACGTGCCGCCGATTGCTCTGGCTTGGGCGCGTTGGACTCTCGCTTCGCTGATCATCCTGCCCTTCGCCCTCCCCCATATCAGGCGCGACTGGCCAATTATCCGAAAAAATCTCCCAATTCTCTTCTTTTTCGGAACCATCGGCGTCGGGGCGTTCAATTCCCTCAGTTATTCTGGTCTCAACTACACGACAGCCCTGAATGCACTGGTGCTTCAGTCCAGCGGACCCATTCTCATCGTTCTCGCCAGCGTCATTTTCTTTCGTGACCGGGTCTCACTGCGCCAGGGCCTGGGCATTGCCTTGTCCGTGATCGGCGTCCTGTTCATGGTGTCGCGGGGAGACGTATCGGTATTGACGGGTTTTGTCCTCAATCGCGGAGATATCCTCATCGTTTCCGCCCTCGTGCTCTGGGGCCTATACACCGCTTTCTTGCGCAAGCGCCCCGATATTCACTGGCTCAGCTTTATCGGAATGACCTTTGTTATCGGCGCGGTGGTAAATGCGCCTTTTGCCGTGTGGGAGCATTCGTCCGGGCGACACCTGCAGTTTAATGTCGAGACAGCGGCGGTCGTGGCGTATGTCGCCGTCTTTCCTTCAATTCTGGCCTACATCTTCTACAATCGGGGCGTTGCACTCATCGGAGCCAACCGTGCAGGTGTCTGTCTCAACCTTGTCCCGCTGTTCGGCGCCATTCTGGCAATCGTATTTCTTGGTGAGCAACCGCGCGCCTACCACCTCTTCGGAATTGCCCTCATCGTTGCCGGAGTGACCATGGCGGCGCGTAAGGATTGAAAAGCGCGCACGCCCGTCCCTCTGCGAAATACGCGACCGGACCGATCAGCCGCGCGTGAGTTCCCCGCGGAGGTTTTCCTGCATGAGGCCGGCGACGGTGCCGCCATCGAGCCCGAGTGCGAACAGTGTATGCAGCTTCGTGAAAGCCGCTTCGGTCGTCATGTCATATCCGCTGACGACACCAACATCGCTCAGCGCCGATCCCGCAGCATACCGGTCGAGAGTCACGCGGCCTTCAAGACATTGCGAGACGGCGACAACGACAACACCGGCATTGCAAGCTCGTCGAAGAGCAGCCAGAAAACTCCGGTCTGCGGTCGGTCCGGTTCCCACGCCGTAGCAGCGCAGAACGATGCCTGCGGCACCTGCACCGACGATCGCGTCGAGCAAACCTTCCGACATACCGGGAAAGATACGCAGGACGGCAATATTGCAGTCGCGGTACGACGGAGAGACTGCCAGTACGTCCGGCGGCGGCGGAAGCACGTTCAGCTCATTGAACTGAAAGTCCGTTCCGATTTCCGCCACCGGAGGAAGGTTCGGAGATTCGAAGGCATCGAGTTCCGTTGCGTGGACTTTTGTGGTGCGATTGCCGCGAAGCAGATACCGGCCGAAGCAGACCGAAACATCGCTGAGCCCTCCGGTTGCGATCGCCTGCATGGCTCCGATCAGATTGCCGGCTGCATCGCTTCGCACCTCGACCAACGGGATCTGGGAACCCGTAACGACGACCGGTTTGTTGAATCCGCTTAAAAGGAAGGACAGCGCGGATGAAGTGTATGCCAGGGTGTCGGTGCCGTGGATCACAACAAACCCGTCGAAACCGTCAACCGCATTTCGAATCCGCTCCGCAAGGTCATACCAGTGCCGCGGGGTCGCGTTGGAGCTTTCAAGTGGATCCTCATATTCGGTGAGTTCATAGTCGGGAAGCGAAGCGGAACCGAGTTCGGGAAGGCGCTCACGCAACAGACCGTCGAGATCGCTGGCGGGCGCATATCCTTTCTTTGTGAGCCGCATGCCAAGCGTGCCGCCTGTATAAATGATCGATATCTTCTTTTTTTCAGCCATGCCGCTCGTCCGCGAGAAAATGTGAGTGGTAGACCGCTCAAAAGAAAGGGGCAGTCCAACCGGACCGCCCCCTCACTGTGATTTACCGCATTCCGGCCATCAGATCAGAAGCGCCGAAACGGGCCGTTCCTGAAACTGGAGGACGGTTGCGCGTCATTTCCACGCGCTGGCGTCGATGTCCAAGTCCCTGAACTTCTTCGGGTCGAACTTGGGCGGATCGGTGCCTTCGTTCAATTGATCCTTGAAATCTCTCAGGACCCGCAAGCAGACCGGGAACAGCAGCATGATCGCCAGCAGATTGACAAGCGCGAGTATGCCCATCATCGGGTCGGAGAAGAAGAACACGGATGTCGCGCCGGGGGCGGACGAACCGATGAACACCAGCCCGATGATAAAGATCCGGAGCACGTGCCGGGACAACGGTGCTTCGGTGAACACGGTCAGCGCGTTTTCGCCGAGATAGTAATTGTAGATGATCGAGCTGAAAGCAAACAGCAGGATTGCCGCGGTCAGGAAATACTGAGCCCACTCACCCACATGCGAAACCAGCGATTTCTGCGTCAGCACAACCCCGTCCACATTTTCCGCACCCGCGACGTAAACATCGCCCAACAGGATCATGAATGCCGTGCACGAGCAGATGATGATCGTGTCGATGAACACCGACAGCGATTGGACAATACCCTGGCTGACCGGATGCGGGACGTACGCCACGGCGGCGACGTTTGGCGCGCTGCCAAGTCCCGCCTCATTCGAGAACAGGCCTCGCCGCATTCCTTGCGCAATCGCGGCACCCATGCCACCGCCGACAGCTTCCTCAAAACCAAAAGCGTTCTTGACGATGGTTGAAATGACCGCCGGAATTTCAGTGATGTTGAACAGGATGATCAGGATGGCCATGCCGATGTAACCGATGGCCATGATCGGAACGATGACATCGGCCACATGGGCGATCCGCTTGATGCCGCCATAGACGACCACGCCGGTCAGAACCGCGAGGGCAAGCGCCGTCCAGAGCCTGTCGATACCCAGGCTGTCCTTGACGGCGCCGGCGACCGTATTCCCCTGGAACGCATTGAACCCAAGTGCGAAGGCCGCAATCAGCGAGGCGGCATAGATGAAGGCAAGCCAGTTGTAGTGGCGCCCCAATCCATGCTGGATATATTGTGCCGGCCCACCGCGATAGGTGCCGTTCTCGTCCGTGCGCTTGTAGATCTGTGCAAGCGTGCATTCAACCAGACTGGTGGCCATGCCGACCAGCGCGATAACCCACATCCAGAAGACCGCACCCGGTCCGCCAAGCGTAATGGCCACCGCCACACCAGCGATATTACCGCCGCCGACGCGCCCGCCAACACTGACGAACAGCGCCTCTCGTGAACTGATGTGCCCTTCAGCTCCATCCTGTTTGCCGACTAGCACGCGGAACATGCGCTTGAAGAACCGGAACTGAACGAAGTCCGTCGCGATTGTGAAAAAAAGGCCGAAGATGACCAGAATTGGAATCAGGGCCCAACCCCAGGTCAGGTCTCCTATCGTGCTGAAAATATCTTCAATGAATTCCATGATCGTCCCCCTTTCGCTCTGACCGTTCAGGCATCGTGGAGGCGATCGGCCGGCCCGGTCGAGTTGACGTCAGTTATCCGCGATCAGGCGGGGCAGGAACGAGATGGGTCGACGCGAAATGCCAAGAGCCGATGATCGGAGGGCTTCAATCCGCATTGATCATAGCGCGACGCGAAGCGCCGGACACATTCTCTTCTTTTCTCGTGAAGTGGCCAAACCGCATATCCCTCCCACGCCGCGGCGCGCATAAAACGCGGATCACAGCAAGTATGACCGTAGAATTGGTTTGATCTCAGATCAATTTGGCCGAGCGGCGCGATGTGACTGGAGTTGATGCTCCAAGAGCATCAAAGAGCGCCAATTTCATTGTGCGAAGCAAGGAGGCCCGGTAACGTTGGAACCGTGCGGCGCGATGATCGGGGAGCAGATCTTGCACTCGGACTTCCAGAGAAACTTGCGGCTGCTGACGGATCAGTACAAGTCAGTGGCGGAAGTTTGTCGCCGAGTCGGTATCAACCGGTCACAGTTCAACAAGTATCTGAGCGGCCGGGCGGCGCCCTCCCGGCACACGCTTCAGACAATCTGCAACTTTTTCGGCGTCGAGAGATTTGAAATCCGGCTTCCCCACGCTGACTTCCGCAAGATTGTGGATCTGAAACCTTCCAACCGGTCAGCCGACGGAAATTCGCGGCCCTACATCGCTTATCTCGACCAACTCGTCAGGCGCTCGCGCAGTGATCTCGCGAACTATGAGGGGTACTATTTTGAATATACCTACTCGATGACACGTCCGGGCCTGATCCTGCGCTCATTGCTGAAAATCACCGGAGAAGCGGGGACAATGACCTACCAGCGTCTAGAAAATGTGGCGCGCATCGACCGTCCCGAACCCAGGATCAAATGCAAATACCAGGGCATGGCGTTCTATCTGAACGACCGGATATTCCTGATCGACTATGACAGCCTGACGGGCAACGAGATCAGTCAGACCGTTCTTTATCCGAACTATCAGCATCGCCTGACGCGACTGTCCGGCCTGAAACTCGGTGTCTCGACGGGCAGTCTCCGCGAACCGCTTTGCGCGCGGGTCGTGCTGGAATCCATTGGCCGTCAGGTCAGCGTGAAAAAGGCGCTCTACCGCTGCGGTCTTTTCGAGCCCGGCAGCCCGGAAATCAAGCCCGAGATCGAGAACACGATCACCTACGTCTCACCGGAAGGCACTCACCATTTTCGCGTCAACGCCGAGTGAGTGCTAACCGCGTAGCGGAACCTCAGGACAGCCCGGCGATGAGGCCGTCATCGCCGATCTTGATATGGAATGACGCCGGTTCGCGCGGCAGACCAGGCATGGTCATGATGTCGCCGGCAATGACGACCACGAACCCGGCGCCTGCGGAAAGGCGCACTTCGCGGATCGGCACCACATGCCCACTTGGCGCAGCCCTCAGGGTCGGATCGGTGGAGAAGCTGTACTGTGTCTTCGCCATGCAGACCGGCAGGTCACCGAAACCATTGTCCTGCAACCGTTTGATCTGCGCCCTGACGGGCTTGTCGGCAATGATGTCATCTGCATTGTAGAGTTCGGTCGCAATGGTCTTGACCTTGTCCCACAATGGCATGTCATCGTCATATAAGGTCTTGAACTTCGCCTTGCCGGAATCGGCCAGAGCAGAAATTTTCTCGGCAAGCTCCTCAGCGCCCGCGCCGCCGTCCGCCCAATGCGAACAGATGGCGACATCCGCTCCATTTTCCCTGGCGATCTCGGCAATGGCCTCGAGTTCCGCATCCGTATCGGTCGGGAACCGGTTGACCGCAACCACCACCGGCACACCGAATTTGCCCAGATTCTGGATGTGTCGGGCGATATTCGGCGCACCCTTCTTGATGGCGTCGACATTCTCGGCTTTCAGATCAGCCTTTTCCGCACCGCCATGCCATTTGAGTGCTTGCGCCGTTGCAACGAGGACCACCGCCTCGGGCGAAAGGCCTGCCTTCCGGCACTTGATGTCAAAGAATTTCTCAGCACCCAGATCGGCACCGAAGCCTGCCTCGGTGACGACATAGTCAGCCAGTCCGAGCGCCGTCTTGGTGGCGATCACCGAATTGCACCCGTGCGCAATGTTGGCGAACGGCCCACCATGGATAAATGCGGGGTTGCCCTCAAGAGTCTGCACCAGATTTGGTGCCAGTGCATCCATGAGCAAAACCGCCATCGACCCCTGCGCCTGGATTTCACGCGCCGTAACCGGCTTGTTCTTGCGGGTATAGCCTACAATGATGTTGCCGAGACGTTCCTCGAGGTCCTTCATCCCCGTCGCGAGGCAGAAAATCGCCATTACCTCCGACGCCACGACAATGTCGAATCCATCTTCGCGCGGGAAGCCGTTCACGCGTCCACCGAGAGAGTTGACGATCTGCCGCAAGGCACGGTCGTTCATGTCGACAACGCGCTTCCAACTGATACGGCGCGTATCCAGCGCAAGTTCATTCCCCCAGTAGATGTGATTGTCGATCATAGCTGCCAGGAGATTGTTCGCCGCGCCGATCGCGTGAAAATCGCCGGTAAAGTGCAGATTGATCTGCTCCATGGGCACAACCTGGGCATGTCCGCCGCCGGCAGCACCACCCTTCATGCCGAAGACCGGACCGAGCGAGGGTTCGCGAATGCAGATCATCGCCTTTTTGCCGATCCGGTTGAGCGCATCACCAAGGCCGACCGTCGTCGTTGTCTTGCCTTCACCGCTCGGCGTGGGGCTAATTGCCGTCACAAGGATCAGCTTGCCGTCGGGCTTCGCAGCGATCTTCTCGCAATAATCGAGCGAAACCTTCGCGATATGCGGCCCGTGCTGCAGCACGGCATCATCCGGAATACCCAGCTTGCCGGAAATATCCGTAATTGGCTTGAGTGTCGCGGCACGCGCGATTTCAAGGTCGATTGTCATGATCTCCCCCCTATTTATTGCTCCGTGACGGCTCCAGTCACACGGGTTTGGCCTTTGTATACATTATACCAGAAGCCGTGTACACCATTACCGAGCGGTATAGTCAAGCCTCACGAAAAATTGGAGGATCGGCGTTCGCTCAGGGGCAAAATCCCGAGGAATGCTTCAACATCATCGACCGGTTGCAGGACTGTGCTCACGCAATTAGCTGGTGGAATTGCAATTCTGATCTGCGTTCAGGATAGCGACCCGGCAGACGGTGCCACGTCTACTCTGCCGCCTCTTTGAGTTGGAGAACGCGGGCATCACCCGTCGGCTTGACCGCTCCGGAGAAACTCGCACCGTGATCGACCGCGAGCGTCTGACTTTCAATGTCGCCCCTCAGGCTGCAACCTTCCTTGAGTTCGACACTTCTCGATTTGACCATGCCGATCACTCTGCCCTCGATCTTCGTCTCATCGCTCTTGATATCGCCCGTGACCCTGCCGGTCTTCCCAACACAAAGTGCTACGCACGACACATTGCCCTCGACGGTCCCTTCAATCAGAAGGTCGCTCTTGCAGGTGATATGGCCATCCACGACGAGATCCTCACCAATCGTAGACCGCTCCTTCTTGACGCCCTCATCCGTCATTTTTTCCGGCTTCCTCGCTGAGGTTCTTTTTGCTGCATCTGAAGTCCGGTTCCCCCTCCGCCTTGCGGAAGGACCGCCCGGCCTCGCTCACGGATGTTGCTCGCCGTCCGGAGCACAATGCGCCTGAACCGTTCCGGCAAAGATGCGAGGCTGCCCATGCGCGCACCTCTTTTCCGCCGGCCATGCAAAAACGTGAGAAGCTGATTGCGACTTCGGGGTCCGGAAAGGTCGGTGTCCTGCAGGAAGCCTGCATCATTCCCGGCAATACGGACAACGTGTTCGCGTAGCCCCTTTGCGTATTGCTGCCGGTGATATGTCAATTGACCAGCACGCGTGATTTCGCAACAGCCAAGCACTCTTTTTGCCAGGCCCAGCGCCGTCAATCGTTCCAATTCATTGATCGGGACATCACCCACCTCGCACGGCCCATGGGTGAGCCGTTCGAGGAGTGCGATATCCCCACTCGCCAATTTTTCGCGCGTCACGGTAGAACTCCATACACGATACTCCCGCAACCGCCGCAATGCCTAGATTATCAGGCGTTGACCCCACTCAACAAGTAAGATTTCTGGTTAGCCAGCCAGTGTAACGGCAATATGACCGGTAGATGGACAAATCGGGTCCATTGCGCCCTTCCGCAATCCTGCCTCAAAAATTCAACCGCGCGGCCTGCACGACGTGCGGCAAACCACGGACTTCCGAAAGGACCTCATCGGTGATGGGATTGTCCGTTTCAATCAAAGCAATGGCGTTACCTCCGGGGGTATCGCGCCCCAGACTGAAGGTCGCGACATTGACCCCGTTTCTGCCGAACAGGGTTCCCACGGCACCGATGTATCCCGGTTTGTCCGCATTGGTCGTGTACAACATGTTGGGGCCGAGTTCCGCCTCCATATTGATGCCCTTCACCTGGATGATGCGGGGTTTGCCATCGGAAAAAACCGTACCGGCAACCGAACGGTCCTGCCGCTCCGTGATAACGCTGAGACGAATGTAGGTTTCGTACGCACCTTCCTGTCCGCGTGTCACCTCCTCGATACCGATGCCGCGTTCGCGCGCCATCGCCGGTGCGCTGACCATGTTCACGTCCTGCAAAAGAGGCCGCAGCACACCGGCAAGCGCGGCCGCCGTGAGCGCCTTGGTATTCATTTCGGAGATCTCGCCCGCATATTCGAGCCGCACTGCCTTCAGCCCCGTTTCCGTCAACTGCCCGGCAAAGGATCCAAGTTGCTCCGCAAGCTTCACATAGGGCCTCAGACGCGGCGCCTCTTCCGCCGAGATGGAAGGGAAATTGATGGCATTGGTGATGGCTCCGGTCAGCAGATAGTCCGCCATCTGCTCCGCCACCTGCACCGCCACATTTTCCTGTGCTTCGGTTGTCGCGGCTCCGAGGTGCGGTGTGCAAACCACGTTCGGAAGACCAAACAGGGCATTTTCTTTTGCCGGTTCCTCCTCAAAGACATCAAGGGCGGCGCCTGCAACGTGACCTGCTTCAAGGGCGGCCTTGAGCGCCTCCTCGACGACCAAGCCACCGCGCGCGCAGTTTATGATGCGCACGCCCTTCTTGGTCGCGTTGAGCGCCCTCGCGTCCAGAATGTTGCGCGTTTTGTCCGTAAGTGGCGTGTGCAGGGAAATGAAATCGGAACGCTTGAGAAGATCATCAAGCTCCACCTTCTCAACGCCCAGCTCGACGGCCCGCTCGGGCGAGAGGAACGGGTCATAGGCCACGACCTTCATGCGCAGGCCGATGGCACGCTCCGCAACGATCGCGCCAATGTTGCCGCAGCCGATGACGCCGAGCGTCTTGCCCGTAACCTCAACCCCCATGAAAGCAGACTTCTCCCACCTGCCGGCGCGGGTGGAGGCATCGGCCGCCGGAATTTGCCGCGCCAATGCCAGAAGCAGCGATATGGCGTGTTCCGCCGTGGTGATCGAATTACCAAACGGAGTGTTCATCACGATAATGCCGCGTGTCGTCGCCGAGGCCACGTCGATATTGTCGACGCCGATCCCGGCGCGCCCGACAACCTGCAGCTTGTCGGCCCTTGCGATGACCTTCTCCGTCACCTTTGTGGCGGAGCGGACGGCAAGCCCGTCATAGTCTGCGATGATGTCCGCAAGTTCGTCCTTGCTGAGACCGACTTTCTTGTCGACCTCAACGCCTCGCTCAGCGAAAACTTTCTCCGCGAGCGGGCTGAGCTTGTCTGAAATAAGAACACGGGGAGCCATTCTTCTCTCCATTCACCGGCGGGCAGTCGCTCGCCTCGCCATTATCCGATTTTTCGAGTTGGTGATCTGAACCGTCACGCCGCTTCGGCATCTGCGGATCTGGTGACCGCAAATGCCCAATCCAGCCAGGGTGTCAGCGCTTCGACATCCGATTTCTCGACTGTCGCGCCGGCCCAGATCCGCAATCCAGGGGGTGCGTCACGGTGCGTCGCCACGTCAAAGGCCACCCCTTCCGCTTCCAGCAGACCCGTCAGCCGCTTGACGAAAACCCATTGCTCATCAGCCGGAAGCACGCTGATGGCCGGGTCAGCAATCGTCAGACACACGGATGTGTTTGAGCGGGTTTCCGGTGCCCGGGCCAGAAAATCAATCCACGGCGTCTGCTCGACCCAGCCTGCGAGCGCGTCTGCATTTTCGTCAGCCCGGGCAACTAGCGCCTTCAAGCCGCCAATACTTTCCGCCCAGTCGAGGGCGTCCAGCCAGTCCTCCACACACAGCATGGATGGCGTGTTGATGGTCGCACCCCGGAACACGGCTTCGTTCAGTTTGCCGTTCTTCGTCAGCTTGAATATCTTGGGCAGAGGCCACGGCGGCACGTAACTCTCGAGCCGTTCGACCGCGCGCGGCGACAAAACGAGCATGCCATGGGCGGCCTCACCTCCCAGCGCCTTCTGCCAGGAGAAGGTTGTGACATCCAGCTTCGGCCAGTCGAGTGCCTGTGCAAATGCCGCCGATGTCGCGTCGCAGATCGTCAGCCCTTCCCGGTCGGCGGCGATCCAATCACCGTCGGGAACACGCACGCCCGATGTCGTGCCGTTCCAGGTGAAGACGACGTCGCGGGCGAAATCCACCTGCGACAGGTCGGGCAACGCCCCATACGGTGCTTCCAGCAGCCGTACGTCATCGAGTTTGAGTTGCTTGACCACATCAGCGATCCAGCCCTTGCCGAAGCTTTCCCAAGCCAGCATATCGACGCCACGCGCGCCGAGCAGGGACCAAAGCGCCATTTCGACCGCGCCGGTATCGGATGCAGGCACGATCGCGAGCCTGTAGTCGTCAGGGAGACCAAGCAGCGCAGCCGTTCGATCAATCGCAGTGGTGAGACGAGCCTTACCTTCGGACGCCCGGTGCGAGCGGCCCAGAAATGCTGACTTGAGGTTTTCCAGGGAATGTCCGGGGTGCTTCGCGCACGGCCCGGACGAAAATCGGGGATTTGCCGGCCGCACGGCCGGTTTCGCTTGCTCTGTCATGTTCTCCTACCCTTGCAGATAGCCGCGCCTCGTTGGGGAGGCGTGTCCCACTTGCGGGATTAGGAGTGAACGCGTGCCAAGTCAAGCGGTACGATGACGCGACCGGCAAAAAAACGGCGGGACAAAGCCCGCCGTTCAGGTCAATTGGGGGTGCGATATTGCTTTTGTCTCTTGCCAACCGGGATTTCGGTTGCCTCAGTCCTATCTGAATTCGTAACGCAGCCCGAAGCGGAACTCGTGAGCCGTTATGTCGTCAATGCCCAACTGGTTGGTCACACCAGCACCGGTACTTCCGGTCTTTGCATCGCCCATGTAAAGGTACCGGTAGCCCGCATCGAAAAGCCAGCCACCATCTAAATGATAGCTGAACCCCGCCATCGCGGCAGCCGCGAGTGCCGTCTCTCCCTCTCCGTCAACGATCCCGATCTGCGTCGGACCGGCAAAGACCCTCAATGTATCGGTCTCATTATGAGAAAAACCGAGGCCGGCTCCGATGTATGGCGTGAAGCCGTCCCGCGACTTCACGTCGTAATAAAAGTTCGCAAGGACAACGGTGTTCTGGACCTTGGTTTCGTACAAGTCTCCTGTCGCTGTGTTGACACCCTGCACGTCTGCATTGATGCGGTAGTCAACCGTGACATCTGCACGAAAATGCTCGTCAAAGATATAGCCGAATCCGGCACCAAATCCCCAAGTGTCGTCCAATTTCTCATTGTTGAAATTGGCGCCGCCTTGGCGGAGGTCAGGGTCTTCCTGAAGGCCGTATGCGATATCGCCTCTGACGTACCATCCGTTGTTGTATTCCGGAACCGGCACCGCTGTGGGCACCGAAACCACCGGTTGTGGCGGGAACGAGAAGTCCGCTGCCTCCGCACTCGCCAGAGATGAAATGATGAGGGCGCCCGCAAGCGCAGTCGAATGGCGCAGAATGCCCATGTGTGTCCCCTTCGCCGTCAATAAAATCAGGACTTACAGATCGCTTTGCCGATGAAAGCGTTTCATTTCGGGACACTAGCGGAGATTATTTAAGAGATGCTTAACCCTGGTGGCGATGATGTGGCGTTTCGCTATCGCGCAAAAAGAAACGTCGGCAATACAACCGGGCCCCGCAACACGGCTACATTTCCCAATACTTGAGAGGAGTTCCTCGCAGCGCCTGTTTCAGGCGGCGGATGATTTGAGCGCGTCGACGATATCGTTCACGACCTTGCCGACAAGTTTTTCGTCATCCCCCTCGGCCATGACGCGAATGACGGGTTCGGTCCCCGACGGGCGAATCACGAGCCGGCCCGCCTGACCGAGCCGCCCCTTGCCCTCATCAATCACTTTCAGAACCTTTTTGTCGTCGAGCGGCTGACCCTTCTTGAAGCGGACATTCTTCAGCACCTGCGGCAAGGGTTCGAACTGGCTGCATACTTCGCTGACGGGCTTGTCTTTGGAAGTCACGATGCCGAGTATCTGCAGCGCGGAAACAAGGCCATCGCCTGTCGTTGCATAATCAGACAGCACGATGTGACCCGATTGCTCGCCGCCGATATTGTAACCATGCTTGCGCATGTGATTGACGACATAGCGGTCCCCGACCGGCGTACGCACCAGGGAGAGGCCCAGCTCACCCAGATAGCGCTCAAGCCCGAGGTTCGACATCACCGTTGCAACAATACCGCCACCTGCAAGCCTGCCGCGGCTCTGCCAGGATTCCGCAATTGCCGCCATGAGCTGATCGCCATCGATCAATTGTCCCTTTTCGTCGGCGATCAAAACCCGGTCCGCGTCGCCATCAAGCGCGATGCCAATGTCGGCGCGCACTTCCTGCACCTTCTTGCACAGGGCCGACGGCGCGGTCGAGCCGCAGTCCTTGTTGATGTTGAAGCCGTTGGGGTCGACACCGATGGGAATAACTTCCGCGCCGAGCTCCCACAGGGCTGCCGGAGCGACGTTGTAAGCGGATCCATTGGCGCAATCGATGACGATACGCAGACCGTCGAACCGAACCTTGCGCGGCAGGGTCCGCTTGGCAAATTCGATATAGCGCTCCTGCGCACTGTCGATGCGTTTCGCGCGGCCGATGGCTTCGGGCTCGGCAAGCAGATGATCGGTTCCCTGTTCCATGAGGGCCTCGATCTCCGATTCCGTCGCGTCGGACAGCTTGTAGCCGTCCGGGCCGAACAACTTAATTCCATTATCGAAAAACGGGTTATGGGAGGCCGAAATCATCACACCGAGGTCTGCCCGCAGCGAGCGCGTCAGCATCGCAACGGCGGGCGTCGGCATCGGGCCCAACTGAAACACATCCATGCCGACAGCGGTGAACCCCGAAACCAGAGCGGATTCGATCATATAACCGGACAGCCGGGTATCCTTGCCGATCACCACGCGATGACGATGATCACCATTGGTAAACAGCTTTCCGGCGGCCATGCCCACCTTGAGTGCAATTTCGGACGTCATAGGGTTGGCGTTCGCCAGACCACGTATTCCGTCCGTTCCAAACAGCTTTCGCGCCACTTGACCCCGTTACTCCCTCTGAAACCGGCTGGAAACACTCCGATACGTGTCCAGAACCATACCATTATGCCTTGCGGGCCTGTGGAAATGGTTTCAAAAAATGTGAGCAAAAATTACACGGGACGGATTGCGCACCGGTTCCGCACTCTCATCCATGGACGGCGTTCCATACCGACAAGGCCTGGCGCGTTTCGGCGACATCATGCACACGGACAATCTGCACGCCCTGCGCGATTCCCGCCAATGCGGCCGCGATGGAACCCGGGATGCGTTTCTGTGCATCGGGTGCGTCCGCCACAGCACCGATAAACCGCTTTCGCGATGCACCAAGCAGCAACGGCACGCCAAGACCGTGGAGGAGGCCGATACCGTGGAGAAGCTGCAGATTGTGCTCCGGCGTCTTACCGAACCCGATACCGGGATCGCAGACGAGACGCTTGCGCGGAATTCCAGCCGCCTCACACGCGGCTATACGATCCGCCAGATAGTCGAATACCTCCAGGAGGACATCGTCATAGACCGGATCGTCCTGCATCGTCTTGGGATCGCCCTTCGCATGCATGAGCACGACCGGCAGGCCGGTCTCCGCCGCGGCCCCAGGACTATCAACATCGTAGGTGAGCGCAGAAACGTCATTCAGAATATGGGCGCCCACCGCCGCTGCCGCTCGCATAACGTCGGCCTTCCGCGTATCGGCGGAAATGGTGGTGCTCACGCCACGAAGTCCCTCGATGACCGGAATGATACGCGCGGCCTCGTGCGCCGCTTCGACAGCATCCGCTCCGGGCCGTGTTGATTCTCCACCGATGTCGAGGATCTCGGCGCCTTCTTCCACAAGCCGTGCGGCATGCGCGACCGCGGCATCGGTCGTATCGTAGAGCCCGCCGTCGGAAAAACTGTCGGGCGTCACGTTGATCACGCCCATGATGCACGGTGTTTCCAGCGACAATCCGGCAAGCGGCCCGCGCGGCGCTGCAATACGCTCCAGTCGCGTCTGAATTGCCTGTTCCCTGCTTTCAGCCAGCACCGCGAAAGCGTGATGACTGACCTTCGTCTTTCCAGGCGGTCCTTCCAGCAACTCCAGGGCGGAAAAGGAAACGACCCCACCCGCCAGCGGCGCCGCCTGCCCTTCACACACGGCGTCCCGGGCGGTCCTTCCATAAAGCAGCCCGACGGGGCGGATGTAGACTTGATCTGACAATGATTGTCCCTCCAGGTCGCAACACCACGGGTCAAAAGGGAAGCGTATCGCGATAGGCAAACAGCGTAGGCGCACCGCCGGTGTGGATGAAAATCACGTCGTCGCCTTTGCCCCAATGCCCGGTTTCAACCAGTGCAAGCAGACCGGCCATTCCTTTGCCCAAATAGACCGGATCGAGTTCCATCGCCTCAAGACGTCCTGCAAGCGCAATCGCCTCAAGCGTCGCCTCGTGCGGCACGCCGTAGGCCGGCCCGGCATGACCGGCAATCACCTCAACGTGCTCCTCGGAGAAATCGGCTTCCAGCATATCCGCCGCAGCCGCGGCATATGTAACGACATCGTCCCGGACGCGTTCCGGCTCTGCATCGATGTCAATGCCGACAACCCTCGTCGATGACAGAAGTTCCGCTGTCCCAACGACCAGTCCCGCCTGGGTGGCAGCGCTGCCGCTGCAGTGAACGATGGCAGCCGGAGAGAAGTCCAGTTTGGCGCACTGACGGGCCAGCTCAGCGGCTGTGCTTGAATAGCCGACCGCTCCAAGCGGGTTTGAGACACCGTAGGGCACGACGAAAGGCTTGCGTCCGTCATCTGCCAGTTCGTCCGCCAGCGACTTGATGGCGGCGTTTCTGTCCCCGGTCCACGGCACGTCATGCAGTTTCGCACAGTAGAGCCGGTTGAGGAGCGCATTTCCGGAATGCCCATAGGCCGGAGACGGTGGCTCGACGCGCCCGTGATACACGGCCAGATGACATTCCAATCCCAGCTTTGCCGCCGCAGCCGCGACCTGCCGTTGGCTGTTCGACTGTACAACCCCGCCGGAGACAAGCGTGTCCGCTCCCGACGTGACCGCCTCGTGCAAGACATAGTCGAGCTTGCGCAACTTGTTGCCGCCAAACCCGACACCGGTCAGATCTTCCCGTTTCACCCAGAGCCGGGGGCCGCCCAGATATGACGTTAATCGCTCAAGCGGTTCCAGAGGCGTGGGAAGATGGGCAAGGCCGAGCCGCGGGAAGCGGGCAAGCCGGACGGAAAAATCTGCAAGCGACGTCTGTTCCATGGCGGCAAACTAGCAGCGTCCCCCGCCGTACCAAAGTATGTTGAGCAGACCGCACAAAAAAGAGCGGCATACCTGCCGCTCCTTGTATCGCTTTGTTCTGAAACCGGCCCTAAGACTGCGGCTGAGGCTCCATGCCTCCGGTATCGGGCGCATCGCCTTTGCCCGATTTGGACTTCTTGGCCCCGCCTGCCGACGGAACCGCGGATGCGGCCGCCTTGGAGCCGCCGGCGTCGTCGTCAAAGTCGCGGATCGGAGGTTTGCCCTTGAGCAAATTCTTGATCTCCTCTCCGGTCAGGGACTCATATTCGAGCAGGCCCTCGGCGATGGTGTGCAGCTGCTTGATGTACTTCTTGCAGATCTTTGTCGCGGTCGCATACGCCTCGTCCACAACGGCGTGAATTTCATCGTCCACCAGTTTCTGGGTTTCATCGGACAGATTCTGCGTGCGTGCCACCGAATGGCCAAGGAAGACCTCTTCCTCGTTGTCACCATAGGCGAGCGGTCCGAGTTTGTCGGACATGCCGTACTGGGTGACCATGGCGCGCGCCATCTGCGTCGCCATCTTGATGTCGGCCGATGCGCCGGAAGTAACCTTGTCGTGGCCGAAAATCAGCTCCTCTGCAACGCGTCCACCCATGGCAACGGCAAGATCGGCTTTCATTTTCTCGCGCGTCACCGAAAGCTGATCGCGTTCCGGCAATCGCATGACCATGCCGAGCGCACGGCCACGCGGAATGATGGTCGCCTTGTGGATCGGGTCGGACGCCGGCTGATGCAATGTCACCAGCGCATGGCCGCCTTCGTGATAGGCGGTGAGCTTCTTTTCTTCCTCGCTCATCACCATCGAGCGGCGCTCCGCGCCCATCATCACCTTGTCCTTGGCATCCTCGAATTCCTGCTGCGTCACCAGCCTCTTTGACCGGCGCGCGGCAAGCAGGGCCGCCTCGTTGACAAGGTTCGCGAGGTCGGCGCCGGAAAATCCGGGCGTGCCCCGCGCGATCACGCGCATGTCGACGTCAGGCGCCAGCGGCACCTTGCGGACATGCACCTTGAGGATCTTCTCGCGGCCGATAATGTCGGGACGCGGCACCACGACCTGCCGGTCGAAACGTCCCGGGCGCAGCAGCGCGGGATCGAGCACGTCGGGCCTGTTGGTCGCGGCGATCAGGATAATGCCTTCGTTCGCCTCGAAGCCGTCCATTTCGACGAGCAGCTGGTTGAGGGTCTGCTCACGCTCGTCGTTACCGCCGCCGAGACCGGCGCCGCGGTGACGGCCTACCGCGTCGATCTCGTCGATAAAGATGATGCATGGCGCATTCTTCTTCGCCTGTTCGAACATGTCGCGGACACGGCTGGCGCCGACGCCGACGAACATCTCGACGAAGTCTGAGCCCGAAATGGTGAAGAACGGCACATTCGCCTCGCCGGCGATGGCGCGTGCGAGGAGGGTCTTACCGGTGCCCGGAGGTCCGACGAGAAGCGCACCACGCGGAATGCGGCCGCCGAGCTTCTGAAACTTTTGCGGGTCCTGCAGGAACTCAACGATTTCCTGAAGATCCTCTTTCGCCTCGTCGACGCCCGCCACATCCTCGAACGTGACCCGGCCCTGCCGTTCGGTCAGCAACTTCGCCTTGGACTTTCCGAACCCCATGGCGCGGCCGCCGCCAGACTGCATCTGGCGCATGAAGAAAATCCAGACCGCGATCAGCAGCAGCATCGGGAACCACGACACCAGCACGCCCATCAGCGAAGGAACATCCTCATCCGACGGCTTGGCAGTGATCTTTACGCCTTTGTCGTGCAAACGCTCCACGAGCGTCGGGTCGTTCGGCGCATAGGTCTGGAACGCGCGGCCGTCCGTGTACTGGCCGGTGATCTGCGAACCCGAGATCGTGACCTCGCTGATCTTGCCGGTATCAACGTCGTCAAGGAGCTGCGAAAAACTCACTTCGTTCGAGCGTACCCGCTGAGGGTTACCCTGGAACAGGTTGAACAGGGTGATCAGCGCCAACGCAATGATGACCCAGATGGCGAAGTTCCGGAAATTCGAGTTCATAAATTGTGCCTCAATGTGCCGTTACGGCGCTGATCGACCTTGCAATTTCACGCTAGTTGGGAATTGCGGCGCGAGCCGGGCGTTCCGACTCCTGATCCTTAGAGGGAACATATGTATCCGCGCGCAGTTTGCCAAGTTGCATGCCGGTCATTTCCCGGTGAACGAATTGCCGCATCTTCCACGGATTTTGGCCCGCCAGTACCGTTTGTAACCCACTTTGGCGTGACGCACGAGCAGGATCACCTATTGGCCTTAACGGATGGCTCACGGGGCGAGACGATTGACGAAGCGCGCCGCACACCCTCGCCCCTCTCCGGATTCGGCAAAATATCCGATCGTGGGAACGCACAGTACGTCCTCATTGCGCCAGAAGGAAACCAGGCCCTCCGCCGCATGCGCCGGTAAATTGATCGGCGCTCCGAGGCGGGCGCGAACGTGCCCGTAAGCCCGCTCGCCGAGCGCGCGCACTTCGACCCCAGAGCGGCAAACTGCATCGAGACTGACGTGAAACCGG
The DNA here is from genome assembly GCA_028066055.1 of Hyphomicrobiaceae bacterium. Classification (GTDB taxonomy): domain Bacteria; phylum Pseudomonadota; class Alphaproteobacteria; order Rhizobiales; family Methyloligellaceae; genus UBA2767. The sequence continues at coordinate 129,958 of JALCBY010000007.1, read as the reverse complement.
TTGTCCCATAGTCCGCTTTCACCGGGCCGCAGAACCATGGTTTCGAGCGCCGTACGGCCGGTCTCCCGCAGAACGAGTATGTCCTGGCGGTCCGGTACAACCCGGCAGCCACCAAGGGTCCTGGATGTTTCGTCGCCCGAGCAGATCCCTTCCGCAAGGGATTCCACTCTTGCCAAGGGTGGTGGATTGATCCGGCCGCCGACGGTCTGGATCATTTTCGCAAGCGCGCGCAGCGCGATTTCCCGCGGTGCATGACGAAAAGCCCCGGTCCTGATCTGGCCGTAACCCACATCGTTTACGGAAGCCTCATTGCCGAGAAACGCGCTCGCCGCCATGTCCAATGCCTCGCGGGCCCGGCGCAAACGGACCGCGCTTCGCGCCAGGGCAGCCGGGTCAATGCCAATTGCGCCAAATTTGCCAATGGCTTGCCGAATCCGAACGCGCTCAAAACGGCTGTCCTCGTTGCTCGGATCTTCCAGCCATCCCACACCCAGATCTTCGAGGGTTGCGACAAGCCGCGCCCGTGAAACGTCGAGAAGAGGACGCAACACCGCCAAACCGGCCCACTGGCCCGATCGCGGAATTCCGGCCAACCCGTCAATGCCACTGCCACGTCCGAGCCGCATCAACACGGTTTCCGCCTGGTCGTCGAGATGATGAGCCGTGACCAACGCATCAAGACCGTTCGCGTGGGCGTAATTCGCCATCAGACTGTAGCGCGCGAACCGGGCACGCTCCTGGATACGGCGGTCGATTGTTCCTGCATCCCAGCGCAGAATTGCGGCATCCAGTCCGAGAATTGCGGCCTGATCGGCAACCCATTGCGCCTCATCCGCCGATCCGTCGCGCAGACTGTGATCGACGCTGAGCACCGTCAGCCGTGGCGCCGAACCGCCTGCAGCCGCCCGCCATCTGTGCGCCAGATGCATGAGCGCCGTCGAGTCCGCTCCGCCGGAAACGGCGAGACCGGCATGACGCACGTTCCGAAGGCACGAGAAAATCTCCGCATACTCCGACTGTGGAATTGGCACTGTCATAATCAACCGTATAGGGGCGCAGGCGCGCCGCCTCAACAGCCGTTCCGCTTCATCTCCGCGCTGACGTCCTGCCGGAGTTGGCCAGGGGCTGCGGGAAATTGCTTGCCGACAGCTTTCAGCGTTGAACAGGCGGCGTCCTTCTCGCCCATGGCCGCGAGCGACTTGCCCAGATGCAAAAGGCTGTCGGGCGCTATCGCGCTTTTCTTGTTCTTCTTGTAACCGGCGAGAAAAGCTTTTGCGGCAGGTTCAAACTGGCGGTTGGCAAAATGGGTTCGTCCGAGCCAGTAATACGCGTTGCCCGCAAGCTGGTCGTCCGGATAGGTCGCGACGAATGAGCGAAACCCCTGCTCGGCCGCCCGCAGATCGTTGCGCAGGAAATTCTGGTAGGACGCATCATAAGCTGCCTGTGCGCCACTTCCGGCCTGTGTGGCGCCTCCCAACTGTGCACTACCTCCAGGCGAACCCAGCCGCGGTGTCGGCAGCTGACCACTCTGCGGAGGAGGTGTCGGAATGGGCGAGGGAGCAACGGCATTGGGGTCAGCCTGCCACGGCGGGCGGGCCTGTGGACGCGGCGCGGCTTGCTGTGTGGGTGCCGCGGGGGCGGCGCCATATGGCAACGCCTGCTGGCGCGGCGCAGGCGGAGCGCCAAAATCGGCTCCCGGCTGCGCGGGCGCTGCGATGGGTGGAATCGGCGCGCCGGTTCCCGGGGACACAGCAGCCCCGCCGAGTCGGCTGTTGATCTGCTCCATCTGACCGGTAAGGGCGCGAATCTGGGTCTCGAGAGCAAGAACCCGGATCGAGAGTTCGCTGGGGCCGCCACCCGGCGCGCCCGCACCGCTGGACGGCAGCGCACTCGCCGGCGCCTGGGCTCCACCGCCCTGTTTCACAAATGACTGAAGCGTCGCAACCACGCTTTGAAGATCAACAATCCGTTGTTCAAGCTGGGAAATACGTTCCTGAAGATTTCCACCGGAGGCCGGAGCGGGTTGTTGCTGAGCTCGTGCCACGGACAACAGGCTGAAACCTGCCCCCACATACAGGCCGAGTGCCAGCAGGGCCGCGAACAGGGAAAATCGGAGTAACGTGCTGCGGATCATGTCAGTTCAAATTCGACGTTCCGTTGCGAAACGGGCGCGCTCGCGCCGCGCCGGACCTCAGGCCGTACCGTTCGGATATTTTGGGGCTAAACTATGGTGATGCACGCGGGACGGCAAGCCGGTCTGCCCGAATTTTCTACACGGATAAAAACCGGGGTGGATTGCCGGGCTGTTTCCTGCGACGGCGCGATGACAGGCACCGCGCCATCAGGTTTGAATTGCGAGGGAAATACCCGCTCAGCTGCCGGCCTGTCCGTTGAGAACTGTCACGGCGCGGCGGTTCTGCGACCAGCACGAAATATCGTTGCAAACTGCCACAGGGCGTTCCTTGCCGTAGGAAATCGTGCGCAGCCGGCGCGGATTGACGCCGAGTTCGGCCAGGTAGGTGCGGACGGCAGCTGCACGGCGCGCCCCGAGCGCGATGTTGTATTCGCGCGTACCGCGCTCATCGGCGTGTCCCTCGATTGTTACACCGTATCGCGGATATCTGTTCAGCCAGGTTGCCTGCGAACGCAGGGTCGTTTTGGCCTGTGCGGTCAAAGTCGAACTGTCGACAGTGAAAAAGACCTTGTCACCTGCGTTGACCGAGAAATCACGCGCGGTGCCGGGCGTTGCCGGTCCGCCACCGGATGGCCCGATCGCCATATTCTGTTGTGCTGGTTTCTTGGAACATGCGGCAATACCGACCGCAAAAAGAAAAACGCCCGCCACTGCAACGGCGCGCGTCAAGCTGTTCTCACAGCGCATACCCCAAACTCCTGATCTGCTGTGGACCCTGAGCCCACCGTAGAACGCAAAGCCTTAACGAAACCTTATGGCCGCCAATGGGCGAACTTGCGGCATCGTGAACTTTTCAGCAGAAAGAGCTGGTGTTCCTATTTCTTAAGAAGACGGCGCTGGAACGCCGTGGACGCCTTTGCAGAAGGCTCTGGCGACACGGCATCCAGCTAATCCATCTTCGCGAGGATTCCCCCCGCTTGAGAGGCTTTCTTTTTGTGATCGCCCGCAATTACTTGCGGACAGCCTGCTCAACCGTGACGTCCGCAGCGCCGACCTTCATCGGTGCACCACCGACTTGTTTCCGGCATGCACCAAGTGCGGCGGCGGTTGCCACGATAGCGGCGACAACGATCACGCCTTTCAAACCCTGCATGGTCTTCTCTCCTCTTGTCTAATCGGCAATAGCCATCTTCGCGTGTACCGACGTGGAAGCTTCAGATCAAGGACGGACTGCACTTCGCGTGGTTTTTTACGTGACACATGATGCCAAAATGCAACGCCCGAATCTCAACCCCAGAGCGAAAACGTTAGTGATCGCATGGTAGTCGATCAAGTCGAATTCGGGCGATAAGGCGCTAAAATGCAGATTTGCAGGCAGGTCAATTGATCAGCGGGGACCAGGCCGGATCCGAGCCAAATGACGGCGTGGTAACGGCGCGCTCATTATATCCAGTCAAATCAATGGTATAGAGCTTCGCCCCTCCACTCTCACCTGGAGATTCGCGGAAAAACATCAGGACCCGCCCGTTCGGGGACCATGTGGGACCTTCGTTGTGGAAACCCTCGGTCAGAATACGCTCGCCCGAACCGTCCGGCCGGATGACGCCGATCAGGAATTTCGGGCCCAGTTTTTTCGTAAACGCGATCAGATCGCCGCGTGGCGACCAGACGGGCGTGGAATAGCGACCTTCCCCGAAACTGATGCGTTTCTGGCCGCTTCCGTCGGCATTCATGACAAAAAGCTGCTGATTCCCTGTCCGATCCGATTCGAAAACGATCCGGCGCCCGTCCGGTGAGTAGCTTGGCGCGGTATCGATGGCGGGGGTGTTTGTGAGCCGACTTGTGCGGCGCGTACGCAAATCCATCAGATAGATGTTGGAATTGCTCCCCTCCTGCAGGCTCATGATGATCTGTTGCCCGTTTGGCGAGAAACGCGGCGCAAACGACATATTGGGAAAATCTCCGACAATTTCGCGCTGTCCGGTCTCAATGTTGAGCAGATACACCCGCGGCCGGCCGTCCTCGTAGGACAGATAGGTGATTTCCTGGCTCGACGGGCTGAACCGCGGCGTCAGCACCAGGGCACGCCCGCTTGTGAGCATGCGCAAGTTGTGGCCGTCCTGATCCATGATAGCGAGGCGCTTGACCCTGGCGTTTTTGGGACCCGTTTCATCGACGTAGACAATCCGGGTATCGAAATAGCCCTTTTCACCGGTCAACCGCTCATAGACTGCATCCGCGATGAGATGTCCGACGCGCCGCCAGTTGCGCGAATTCGTGAAAAACTGCTGACCGGCGAGCTGGCGTCCCGCGAAGATATCCCAAAGGCGGAATTCGGCCTTGAGGCGGCCGCTCGGCTCATGGGTGATTCGCCCCACCAGCAGGGCCTGGGCCTTGATCGTGCGCCAGTCGCTGAAGCGCGGAGCCTGACTGAGATTTGTGATGCGTTCGATATAGGCAGCCGGGTCCACGAGCTTGAACAGCCCGGAGCGTTCAAGATCGGCGATCACAACGCCCGCAATGTCACTGCCGAGCTTCTGATCGTTCAGGCTATTGCCGTTGAACGCCGGTATAGCGATCGGAATCGGCTTCAAACTGCCTCTCGTTATATCGACTTCCAGAACCGCGTGTGCCGCACGCACCGGCCAGAAAACGGCGAGAGCGAGCAGAAACATACCCGTCAGCAGCTTGCCGATTTCAAGCGTTCTCGATTGTCCGGTTACATGCATCATCCGCCAAACATCTCCCGTGGATCAAAATTCAGGATCATGTCCCGCCACAACGCATACTTTTTTGCAGGCAGTTCCTTGTAAGGCTGACACAGCATCACGGCGCGCACCGCCGCATCGGCCGCAGCCTGGAAAAACGGCGACGCCATGCTGTTGACGACCTGGGGCGTCGTCGTGAGCGTGCCGTCCTGGCCCAGCTGTAAACGCAATCGTACCCGAATCGCCTCGGCGCCGAGCCCGCCGACAGGTGGATTCCAGCATTGAGAGATTTTCGCACGCAAGGCATCGAGCTCGTTGAACGTCATGGTGAGGTCCTGCCCCGACGTCCGGCCGTTTGCCGGGTCAGGCCTTTTCGACTGCTCGGTCGACGCCGTTGTCCGGGGCCCTGCATCCGGAACCTTGTTCAGGAGCGCGGCGATCTTGTCCGGATCGAAATCCTTTTTCGCCTTTGGCCTGGGTTTGGGCTTCGACGCCACCTTCTTCGGAGGTTTTTTCGCCGGCTTTTTCACCGTTTTTTTCGGTTTGGGTTTAGGCTTCGGCTTGGTCTTAACCGCTTTCTTGACGGGTTTTGGCGGCGCTTTCGCTTTTTTCGGTTTCGGTTTACGCACCGGCACCGGAGCTTTCACAGTCTTCGTTTTCGCCGCCTTACTCTTTTTGTCCGCCTGCTTTTTGGCCGGTTTCGCCTTTTTCTCGACCTTGCCGGCATCGGTTTTGGCCTTGCGTTCCCCGGCCTTGATCTTGGTCAGCTCGGCAGGCGTCACCAGGTCGACCGGCAGCGGCGTAGGCGCATTCGGCAGCGGGCGCGATGAAGGGAAAACGGCGATGATGCTGAAGAGAACCGCCAGATGCAGAATCAACGATATGATCAGGCCGTTTCCCATCACACAAGATTTCTAGAGCTTGTCCTCTGCTTCTGTGACAAGAGCAATTCGCCGGAACCCCGCCGAGGCGATGGTTCCCATCACCTTCATGATCGTGCCGTAGTCGGTACCGCGATCCCCACGCACGAAAATGCGCTCCTCGTATCCGCTGTTGGTGATAGCAACGAGTTTTGGCACAATTTCGTTCAAGTTGATTTCCGTCTCCTGCAGAAAAACCTTGCCGGAACCGGTGATTGAGACGGTCAGTGGCTCCTTGTCGCCCTGCAGTTGCTTGGCGTCGGCTTTTGGCAGATCAACCGGAACACCGACCGTCAAAAGCGGAGCGGTCACCATGAAGATCACCAGCAGCACGAGCATGACGTCGACAAACGGGGTGACGTTTATCTCCGCCATCGGCTTGTAATTGCGGCCCGCGCGGCTGCGCCGCCCGAGATATCCGCCTCCGAACATCGCACCCATCGGTCAGCTCCTCGCATCCATCTGACGCGACAGGATCGCGGAAAATTCGTCGGCGAACCCTTCCAGCCGTTGCGCGTGGCGTGCGACCTCATGCGTGAACTTGTTGTAGAAAATGACGGCCGGAATCGCCGCGAGCAGTCCCAGCGCCGTGGCGAACAACGCCTCCGCAATACCTGGGGCCACAACAGTCAGGTTGGTGCTTTTGGCCGCCGCGATCGCCTGAAACGACGTCATGATCCCCCAGACGGTTCCGAACAGGCCGATGAAAGGCGCGGTGGCACCGACCGTTGCGAGAAACAGCAGTCGCCGCTCGAGACGATCCACTTCGCGTGAGAGGGCCACATCGAGCACCTTTTCGACCCGCATCTGCAGGCCCGCGAGCGGTTTCGGCGTTGCCTCCACGGTGCGCTTCCATTCGCGCATGGCGGCGACGAACAGCGCCGCCATCGAGCGAACCGGGTTGTTTCCGATATTCTGATAAAGTTCTTCGAGCGACTGACCGGACCAGAAAACCTCTTCAAAACTGTCGGTCTCGTCGCGGGTGCGCGCAAACAGCACGAGCTTGTCGGCGATGATCGCCCAACTCCAGACCGACGCCACGACAAGACCGAGCATGACGATCTGGACGACGATATGGGCATCGAGGAACAGTCCGATTATGGACAAATCGGCCTGCAACGCCGGTGCCGCCGCTGTGGTTACTTCCACCGGATTCATTGGGCTTCCCGCTGGGTTTTTGCTGCGTTCCCCCCCGCGCCCCGAACGCGCGTGTCTCACGCCGGCGAGGTGTGAAACGCATTTGTGACCAAACTAGGACTTGTGGCACGCCACGTGAGTGCGCATCTGCGCACTACTAAGAAATCCTGACTGTTCGCAGATTCAGACTTCTTCGTTAACGAAACGTTCAAGCGCGGCGCGAACCAGCGCGTCCAAACGCATCACCTTGCCCGACGCGCTGACCAGCACAATTTTGACATGGAGGCGGGCGACCACGGTTTCGCCGCGCCTCACCTCCTGGAGCAGTGTCATCGCCGCCCCGCCAAGATCTTCAACCGTAGTGATGACCTCTAGCAGATCGTTCATGCGGGCGGGTTTGAGAAAATCAATGTCCATGTGGCGGACGACAAAGGCGGCAGCCTCCTGCTCGCCCTCGCCGGAAAACAGATCCGTCTGGCTGATGCCAGCCAGCCGCACCATGTCGGACCGCGCGCGCTCGCAGAATTTGAGAAAGTTCGCGTGATAGACAAGGCCGGTGAAGTCCGTGTCCTCGTGATAGACGCGCACGGGCAGGATGTGCCGGCCGTCCTCGATACGGCCCGCCAGATCGGGCCAGCGCGCTTCCCTCTCTTCTCCAGTCTCGCTCATTGCCTCATCACGCCTTGCCAAGATCAACCACCACGATTTCGGGCGGTGCACCGAACCGTACCGGCAGAATGCTCATGCCGAGGCCTCCCGAGACGAGCAGGTGCCGGCCTTCCTCTATCACATGGCCGTAGGCGAAACGATTGCCAAAACGCGATGGCACGATCGGCGAATAGCCGAACAGCCGGACCTGCCCCGCATGCGTATGGCCGGAAATCGTGAGAGATACCCGTTCGGGAACTTTAGGGAATATGTCCGGCTCATGTGCAAGCAGAATGACGGGCGCATCGTCGCTGACCTTGGCCAGTGTCCCGGGCAAATCGTCAACGCCGAGATAGCGCCGCCTGCCGGACTTGCTGCGCCCGATAAATGCAAACTGGTCGCCCAATCCGGCCAGCCAGAACGGACGTCCATCCTTTTTCAGGCGTACCGCGTCATTCTCGTAGACCGGGATTCCCACATCCTTCAGAGCATTGCCGGCAATCGTCGGTCCGTGCCTGCGCCGCTGCGCGGTCTTATCCTCCCACCAGTCATGATTGCCGAGCACGGCATGCACGCCAAGCGGCGCTTCGAGATCCGCCAAAACGGCAGCCCAGTCCTTCGATGAGACATATTCGGTAACCAGTCTCATGCCGGACACATAATCGCCAAGCAAAAGAATAATGTCGGGTTTCAGTGAATTCGTTGCCCCAACGATCTTCTCCACGCGCTGCAACGTCATCCACGGGTCGCACGCATGTATGTCGGCGATGACCGCCATCCGAAGTTGCAGTTCACCCGGCCAGCGTGGTGGCGTCAACCGGTAACGCGTAACGTTCATCCGCAAGAGCGGCTCGACGCCGAAAGCATAACTTCCGAGCCCTACCCCTGCGACGACCATCGCGCCAAAAGCCTTCAGAAACGTTCGGCGGGAAATCATGCCTGCTATTTAGGAAGCCGGATTGCAGAAGACCAGCAGTCGGCGCGCAGATTACTGGGAGATGGTTTGGTCAATCGCTGTCCGCACCATCCGGGAACATGCCCATCTGCGCACCCTCGAAACCCTTCGGTGCCGCCAGGCCGATATGGGCGAAGGCCTTCTGTGTGAGCATACGTCCACGTGGGGTGCGCGAAATGAAGCCCTGCTGAAGCAGAAACGGCTCAATGATTTCCTCCAGCGCGTCGCGTGGTTCGGACAAGGCGGCGGAAATCGTCTCGATCCCGACAGGCCCGCCGGCGTAGCTTTCCGCGATGCAGCGCAGATATCGATGATCCAGCGCATCGAGACCGGCGGCATCCACCTCCAACTGCCGAAGGGCGCGGTCGGCCACCTGGGCATCGACCAGGGCGGCCCCCTCGTGGGTTGCAAAATCGCGCACCCGCCGCAGCAGGCGTCCGGCAATGCGCGGCGTTCCGCGCGATCGTCGTGCGATTTCACCCGCACCCTCGTCGTTCATGGGCAGGCCCAGCACCCGTCCCCCTCGGCGTACGACCTCCTCCAACTCTTCAGGCTCATAAAAATTCAGCCGCACCGGAATGCCGAAGCGATCGCGCAGCGGCGTGGTCAGAAGGCCTGAGCGCGTGGTGGCACCGACGAGCGTGAACTTGGCCAGATCGATGCGAACCGACCGTGCCGCCGGCCCTTCACCAATGATGAGATCGAGCTCAAAATCCTCCATGGCCGGATAGAGAATTTCCTCAACCGCCGGATTGAGCCGGTGGATCTCATCGATGAACAGCACATCGCGTTCTTCGAGATTGGTGAGGAGCGCGGCCAGGTCGCCCGCCTTGGCGATAACCGGACCGGACGTTGCGCGAAAATTGACTCCGAGTTCGCGCGCAACGATCTGCGCCAATGTCGTCTTGCCAAGACCGGGCGGTCCGGCGAACAGCACATGGTCCATCGCCTCGCCGCGCGCCTTGGCGGACTCGATGAAGACTTTCAGATTGTCGCAAACGCGCCGCTGACCGATGAACTCACCAAGTACCTGGGGACGCAGGGACACTTCCGCCTCATCCTCCGGCTTGCGCGCCATTTCGATGGGCCGATCGGTCATCCGGCCAACTCCTTCAACCCAAGCCTGATGAGCTCAGCGGTCTCACTTTTCTCGCCTGCTTCCCGCTGCGCGGCGGCGATGGCCGCGGCGGCCTGGGCGTGCGCGTAGCCGAGATTGGTCAGGGCGGAGACCGCGTCGGCTGCCGCCGGCGCTTCCGGTGCCGCGCCGACTTCGGCGACCGCCGCTCCCGGCTGGCCGGACAGCACCAAGTTCGGGATCTTGTCCTTGAGTTCCGAGACAATGCGCTGCGCAACCTTCGGCCCCACACCGGGCGAGCGCGCAACCTGCGCCTTGTCCTGAAGCGCGACGGCGTTCGCCAGATCCTGCGGTGACAGGGTTCCGAGTACACCGAGCGCCACCTTGGCTCCGACCCCCTGCACGCTCTGCAGCAGCCGGAACCAGGCCCGCTCCGCGTCCGTGGCAAAACCGAACAGTTTGATCTGGTCTTCGCGGACGTAGGTTTCGATTGCGAGTATCGCTGCTTCACCGGCCTCCGGCAAACTTCCAAGAGTACGCGGCGAGCAATGCACCTCGTAGCACACACCGTTCACATCCAGCAGCACCCAGTCCTCGCCAAAGGCGTCGATCAGTCCTTTCAGCTTGCCGATCATTCCGCAGCCTCCAGCGTCGCCCATGAGCGGTGATGGGCATGGGTGATGGCAATGGCCAGAGCATCCGCTTCATCTTCGCTTTCCGGAGCCGCTTTCGGCAACAGATGTCCGATCATGGCGCGGATCTGATCCTTTCCGGCATGCCCGGTCCCGACCACCGTCTTCTTCACCATGTTGGGCGCATACTCGCTCACCGGCAGGCCGGCGAGCGCGGGGCTCACGAGCGCGATCCCGCGGGCCTGTCCGAGCTTGAGCGTCGCTGCGGCATCCTTGTTGACGAACGTGTTTTCCACCGCCGCCTCGCCGGGTGTCCATTCTTCGAGCACGATGTTCATGCCTTCGAACAACTGGACCAGACGTTGAGCAAGCATGTCCCGTGCGACGGACACAACGGTGCCGCTGGCGACATAGGCCAGCCGATGGCCATCACTCTCGATGACCCCCCAGCCCGTACGGCGCAGACCCGGATCGATGCCGATGATGCGGACGGAACGGCTCAAACAGTGGCTCCCTCTTTCGTGACAGGAGGACAAACCCGGAACGAATCACTTCGCGAGTGTGCCATGGGAGGGGTTAACGGGGTAGTTTCCCAGCCGACCGCCAACGAAAACGGCCGGGTACGGTTTCCCGCACCCGGCCGCACAATTTTGCGCCTAACCGAAACTATTTATATGCGATCGGGACCGGTTCCGCGACAGGAGCCGCACAGCACCCGCCTCCGAAGCTCCACCGCAAGCCCACATGAATATCGTGCGATGTGATGTCCTCGAACTTGGTCGGCCCGAACGGTCCGACAGAGGGATCAAAGGTGCGGACCGTACCCGTCTTGCCATCGCCGAGATCCGTGTAGCGGTATCCGAAGTCGAACTTCAGATCCTCCGTAAGGTCGTAGGAGAAACCGGCGTGCAGTGCCCAGGCGAAGTTCCATTCGGTGTTCGAGCCGGAATAGGCCAGTCCGTTGCTGACCAGGTTCACGTCCTTGAAGCCATCAATTGTCACCGCCGCGGTACCGATGCCTGCGCCGACATACGGCGTGAATCCGTGCCAACTGCCGATGTCCCAATAGCCGTTCGCCAGGAACAACCATTCAGACTTTCTTGCCGTGTATTCGTTGGTCGAGAAGCCGGGACCGACACCCGGCGACACGAACGTATCCAGTCCGGTGAAGTCGGACTTGCCGCGATACTCACCGGTGACGTCGAAGCGGAACCTGTCGGAATACTCATAACCGAAGCCGAGGCCGATGAACGGCGAACTGTCGAAGTCGAGATCGATGATCGTGAAACCACCGGCATTGATGAATTCGTTGGAAATCGTATCGACTTCCTGGTTGGTCATGCCGATGAAGCTGCGCAGATAAAACGCCCCGGGTGCGGAAACGGGCTCCGGAATCGGAACCGGCTCGACGACAGGCGGTAGAAGATCAGCGGCGTTTGCGGTGGTGATTTGGCCCAATGTCAGGGCGGCTGCAACAACGATTGCTTTGCGGAACTTGCTCATAATATACCCTCAATTACGCAGTCAACGCATCTACGCGCGGCGGCGGGCAGAAGCCGAACTGTTTCATATCGGGACTATGAGCTTTAGGATTTAACGAGCCCTTAACTGTAATTTTTTGGCAAAAAATCTGAGTTTTTTGATGGGATTGGGAGTGAAGGGGATTGATTTGCGCACTGTGGCGCGTGACTGATTCGCAAAAAGTCAAGCAGAACCGGCAACTTTTGCCGGGCGAAAACCGGAGCGGGTTCGCCGGCTGAGAAACGAGAAGCCGACGTGTGCTACGCCCCGAGCTTTTCCATCAATGCATCGGAGACTTCGAAGTTCGCATAGACACTCTGTACATCGTCTGAGTCTTCCAGTGCCTCGAGCATCTTCAGGAGCGTTTCGCCACTCTTGTCGTCCAGTTCGATCGCATTCTGCGGACGCCAAGCGATGGTCGCGGAGCGCGGTTCGCCAAGCGAAACCTCAAGCGCCTTGGCCACCTCATGCAGTGCATCCGCATCGCAGTAGATGTTGTGGCCATCTTCGGAGGATTCCACATCGTCGGCGCCGGCTTCGATCGCGGCTTCAAACACATCGTCGGCCGATCCGGCCTCCGGGGCAAACTCGATAGCACCGACACGGTCGAACATGAATGAGACCGCACCTGTTTCTCCGAGATTCCCTCCATGCTTGGAGAAAGTGGCGCGAACCTCACCCGCCGTGCGGTTCCGGTTGTCGGTGAGCGTTTCGACAATCACACCGACCCCGCCCGCGCCGAAGCCCTCATAGCGAACCTCTTCGTAGTTTTCGCCACCTGCATCCTGGCTGCGTTTGATCGCCCGCTCGATGTTCGTGTTGGGCATGTTCTGAGCCTTGGCCGCCTGGATTGCCGTGCGCAGGCGTGGGTTCATATCCGGATCAGGCGCGCCGAGCTTTGCCGCAACCGTGATCTCCTTTGCCAGCTTCGAAAATATCTTCGAACGCTTTTTGTCCTGCGCACCCTTGCGGTGCATGATGTTTTTGAATTTGGAATGCCCTGCCATGAGTCTCGTCCGGTTCTGTCCGTCGGGTCGGCGTGCGCCATCGGTCCTTTGCGCCCTTATAGGCGCGCGCGCAGGGAGAATCCAGTTTGCGAAACCATGCATCGCACACATGCAATCGTGGTTAACAGAGCGTTAACCATCGCGCGCCTAGCCTTGGCGCTTGCGAAGTGCCGGCCATGCGAGGACCGGCGCATAAATCGTACAAGGAGACTGGCATGGCGCGCGCATCGAAGGCCAAGGACTCACAAACGTTATCAGACAGCCTCAGGGAAGCCACCGCCACTGCCACCGGCAGAGTGTTGCGGTTGGTGGCCGAAGCAAAAGACGGCCCGGACTCGACGGGAACGGTCAAGACAATCGCGGAGCTCACCCAGCTCTGTGAGCAGGCCGCAGATCACATGTCGAAAGCTCACCAAAAGCTTTTTGACGGCGAAGAAGGCGGCGACGCGGCAATCGAACATCTCGATGCAGCGCTCAAATGCCTGAAGAAGGTCGAAGTGGATGGTGCCCGCCGGAACACCAGGACCAAGAAGGCCCCGAAGAAGCAGCGCAGAGCGAAAAGCGCCTAGCCTACTCCAGCCAGAAAGCGGGCTCGATCGGCCGCAATTGTCTGCCGATCCGAACCGGTGAAACGGCCTGAACGAGCCCGGTCTTGTCATCGGTCTCGAAGGCTACGCCACACAAGACGGCGTCGCCCTTGGCCGCCTCGTAGCGGCCTTCGGGTATGCGCGTCAGAAACCGGTTCAGGGGTTCGCTCTTTTCCATGCCGATGATGGAATCGTAGTTTCCGGTCATGCCGGCATCCGTTATGTAGGCTGTCCCCCCGGGCAGAATCATGTCGTCCGCTGTCGGCACATGGGTGTGCGTGCCGATCACTGCGGATGCGCGTCCGTCGACAAAGTACCCCATTGCCTGTTTCTCCGATGTGGCCTCGGCATGGAAGTCGATCACGATAGCATCGGCCCCTTCGCCAAGGGCGCACGCCGCCAGCTCTCGCTCGACCGCGCGGAAAGGACAGTCCAGATCAGGCATGAACACCAGCCCCATCGGGTTCATCACCAGCACGTCCGCACCGTTGCCGGCCTTGAAGTGCCCGCTGCCGCGCCCGGGCGTTCCCGGCGGATAATTCATCGGACGCAGCAGGCGATCCTGACGTTCGATGAAGACAAGTGCTTCGCGCTGGTTCCATACGTGGTTGCCGGTGGTGACGACATCCACTCCCGCATCGATGAACTGCTGACAGATGGTCTCGGTGATACCGAAGCCGCCGGCGGCGTTTTCACCGTTTAGGATTACGAAATCGGTCCTGTAACGCTCTCGCAGCCGAGGCAGCTCGTCCAGCACGATCGCGCGTCCCGCCCGGCCGACGACATCGCCAATAAACAGTACGCGCATAAGCTACCTTTCAATCTTTAAGAGCCCCGACGGCGTCAACACCCAGTCGAGGCGTTCGTCATAACGGTCATGGGGCACCAATTCCACCTGCTGGATATCGAAAGCCAGACCGATCGCGGTGATTTCACGCTGATCCCGGAGTGCGGCGAGTGTGCGATCATAGTATCCGGCGCCATATCCCAACCGATAACCTTGCCGGTCAAACGCCAGCATCGGCACCAGCAGAATGTCTGGCACGAGAATTTTTGCGTCCGGCCCCGGAACCGGCACGGAGAAATCACCGGGTCGGAGTTCGGCGCCCGGCGTCCAGCGACGGAACTGGAGAGGCTCACCGCGCGCCACCGTCACAGGAAGCGCGATGGGGTGTCCCGCTCCGGCCAGCGAAGCGAGCAACCGCGCCGGATCGAGTTCATCGCGTATTGCCGAATAGCCGGCGATGATGACGCCTGGCGGGAGATCGATGAACGCTAATCCGCTTTGAGCGAGTTTGGCCGAACCCTCTGTGCGCTCGCGGGTGCTCAGATTGCCACGCCGCAGATACATTTGCTCGCGCAGCGCCCGCTTCGCCACGTCGATGGAATGTTCTTGCGCCATGGGTCGGTGAGCCTGACAACGCGGAGGAGAAAGACGCAAGGCCGCATAAGCCGTCGGAGGTGTGATTCCCTGGGTCCCTACGAAATGTAGGTGGGCGCCGAGTGACCGGGACCACGATCCCGGCCAGGGTCAGCTCCCTAAGGAGTCGTATCGGCCCCGGGAATTTGTCTCCTGACGCACTTCGCAGCCCTGCGAAGGGCAATTTAGGAAACATTCCTTAAGAGTCCAGTAGCGGCGTGCGAAAAGAACCGTCGAAGTTTCCCCGCACCGAACGCGTTCAGCCTTTTGCGAGCTGTGTCTCTTCTTCACCCAGAGCAGCGTTCAGGATCTCGATCCGGTCGGCCACCGCGGCGATATCGCCCGCCACCTGTGCTTCGGCGGACTTCACGCGCTCGTCCGACGAAGCCTGAGCGGCCTCGACTTCGTCAATCTTTTTTTCCATTTCGGTCAGCTCATCCGCCACCATAAGCGCGGTCATCAGCAGCAACCGGTCGTCACCGACCTGACCGAACTTCTTTTGCAGCCTGTCGTGGCGATCCCGGACCATCTCGGACAGTTCAATCAGATGGTCTTCCTCACCGTCATCGCACTCGAGACGATAGGTTCGGCCATTCAGAGTAACGTTGACGTCAGCCATGCCTGTCCTTTCCAGGTTGAGCTGTCGACTACTCGCTCTGCAGCATTCCTTCGATCGAACTCATGACCTTATCGATCCGTTGCGTCGCATCTTCGTTCGCCGCAACGAGCTTTTGATTGCGCGCGCGCTCCTCGTCGAGCCGTGCCTCGAGAGTTTGCACCTGCTCTTCAAGCGACTCGCGCTGAAGGTCTTCCTGTCGCCGGGATGCGACCTTCTCTTCCATAACTTTCAATGCCGAGTCGAGCCGTTCTGTCGCAGCAGTCAGTTCGTTCTTTTTACCCATAAGCACGCACCCCCCGAGACTCTTAAACTCCGTGCAAAAAATGCCGCATTTGCAGCATCTGACGGTGATTCGCACACATACTGAAGAACGCAAAGATTAGGCGTGGCTTGATCTGGGCGTCAACAGTTTGACGTTTGTTTGACAGGAGAATTGGCTGAAAATCCGCCTTTCAATTGACTCCGGAAGGTCATGCGCTCATTAAGGCGTGGATTTTGGCCTCGGGGTGAGGCCGAACGGCGTATTCGAAGACGCCGTGTCCGAAGAATAACAGACGCCAGTGGAGTGGAATGATGGCAATTCGGGTTGCAATCAACGGATTTGGCCGCATCGGCCGCAACGTCCTGCGCGCGATTATCGAATCGGGACGCGACGATATAGAAGTTGTGGCAATCAACGATCTTGGACCGGTCGAGACAAATGCTCACCTGCTGCGCTTTGACTCGGTGCATGGGCGGTTTCCCGGCGAAGTCAAGGTGAACGGCGACACCATCGATGTCGGTCAGGGACCGGTCAAGGTGACCGCCATCCGTGACCCGAAGGAGTTGCCGCACAAGGACCTGAACGTCGATATCGCGCTCGAATGCACCGGCATCTTTGCCGACAAGGAGAAAGCGTCAGCCCATCTCGAAGCGGGCGCAAAGCGGGTCCTCGTTTCCGCGCCGGCGAGCGGCGCGGATCTGACCGTCGTATACGGCGTCAACCACGACAAGCTGGAGGACGGTCATACGGTCGTTTCCAACGCATCCTGCACCACCAATTGTCTGGCGCCGGTCGCGAAAGTGCTCAACGACGCTATCGGCATCGAGCACGGATTCATGACCACTATCCATGCCTATACCGGAGACCAGCCGACGCTCGACACCATGCACAAGGACATGTACCGCGCACGCGCCGCAGCAGTATCCATGATCCCGACCTCGACGGGTGCGGCGAAGGCGGTGGGGCTCGTGCTTCCGGAACTCGACGGCAAGCTCGATGGCGTTTCGGTTCGCGTGCCGACGCCCAATGTATCCGTCATCGACCTCAAATTCGTCGCCAAGCGCGACACCACACCCGATGAAGTCAACGATGCAATCAAGGTTGCCGCCTCGCAGCAACTGAAGGGCATTCTCGGGACGACAGATCAGCCCAACGTATCCATCGATTTCAACCACGACGCCCATTCCTCGATTTTCCACCTCGATCAGACCAAGGTCATGGACGGCACCCTTGTCCGTGTCATGAGCTGGTATGACAACGAATGGGGGTTCTCGAACCGCATGAGCGATACCGCCGTTGCCATGGGCAAGCTTGGATAAGCCTGCCCCATGAGCCCCGTTTGGCGCGAGAAAACTCTTGAGGACATCGGCCGTGCCCTTCGCGCGGGCGAGCTGTCATCATGTGAGCTTCTCGACGGCGCGTGCGACGCACATAAGTCTTACGGCGAAACGCTGTCCGCCTACCGCACCTGGAACGATGATCATGCGCGGACGCAGGCCGAGGCGGCGGATGAGGCCTTTCGGGCGGGACGCGATGGTGGCCCGCTCCAGGGTATTCCCACATCGGTGAAGGATCTGTTCGGCGTATCCTATCTCGATACGTACGCCGGGTCGCCAAATCCGCTTCCCGCTGAATGGTCGAGAGAAGGACCCGTCGTCCGTGCCGTGCTCGACCAGGGCGCGGTGGTCACCGGCAAGACCCATATGGTCGAGTTTGCGTTCGGCGGTCTGGGTACGAACGCCCACTGGCTTGTTCCCCGAAATCCATGGGATGCCGAAAATTATCGTGTCGCCGGCGGGTCAAGCTCCGGTGCGGGGGTTTCGCTGATCGAGGGGTCTGCGCTCCTCGCACTTGGTTCGGACACGGCCGGATCGGTCCGTGTGCCGGCAAGCATGACCGGCACAGTGGGCCTCAAGGTAACGGCGGCCCGTTGGCCCCTAGACGGCATCGTGCCGCTCAGTCCCACGCTCGACACTCCGGGCGTTCTGACCCGCTGCGTTGCCGATGCAGCTTTGGCGTTCGAGGTGATCGATGCCTTCTGTGCAGGCCGCGAGGCACAGACCCCTGCCAAGGCAGCGGCGATCGGCGACATAAAGATCGGCATCTGCGAAAATCATTTCTTTTCAGACTGCCCAGCCGATATTGCGGACGTGATCCACACGGCAATCGGCGAATTGGAGAGCGCAGGTGCACAGGTCGCCGCATTCGATCTGCCCGAAACGGAAGACGCCTTCGATCTGTTTTGCAAGGGCAGCGTCGTTGCCTGGGAACTTCAGGCTTACCTGAAGGACCGGTTGCCGGGTTGGGCGGAAACGCTCGATCCGATCATTACCCTGCGCCTTGCCGGCGCCGCTGATCTTGAGAAAGACGAAATCACGCGGCGCAGATCCAGAATGGCGGAACTTTCCGGTTCCGCAGAGGAGCGTCTCGCGCGGGTTGACGTGCTTGTTTCGCCGACCGTGCCGATTACAGCACCGAAGGTTGAGGAAGTGTCCGAACTGAAGTCCTATTCGGCTGCGAACCTTGCGGCATTGCGCAACACCTGTATCGCAAACCTGCTCGGGCTTTGTGCGATTACCCTGCCGGTCGGTCTCGACAGGGCGGGAATTCCTGTCGGTCTGCAGTGCATCGCAGGGCCCGGTCAGGAGGAAAAGCTGTTGTCCATCGCCCTCGCCTTCGAGCGCATTCTGGGGACACCGCGCAAGCGTCTTGGCAAGCCGCCGCTCGGCGTCTGATCTGAGTCTCGTCAATCAACCCACGCAATTGTAACTTGCCATATTCCGGCCAGTTGGCATCAATATGCGAGCAATTTTCCAGACAAGCGAACGGACAGAAAATCCATGAAAATCAGTTCATCCCGGCGTTTCTTTTTGCAGGGAACGGCGGCTTTGGCGGGCTTCGGCCTCACCGGCCTCTCGCTCCGGGCGCTGCACGCAAAGGGTCGGGGCAAGGACGGCCTCAAGCCCGGTCAATTCACCTGGAACCCGGAAGCTTCGCCCGAAGGTCCCGTCGCGATCATCGTGTCGCTGCCGGACCAGCGGGTCCATGTCTATCGCAACGGCATCCGAATTGGCGTCTCCACCTGTTCCACCGGTAAACCGGGACATCGCACACCAACCGGTGTTTTCACCATCCTGCAGAAAGACAAGCATCACCGCTCCAGCACCTACAACAACGCGCCGATGCCGAATATGAACCGCCTTACCTGGTCGGGGGTCGCGCTGCATGCCGGACATCTGCCGGGATATCCGGCTTCCCATGGTTGCATCCGGCTGCCGCTGAAGTTTTCAGAACTGCTGTTCTCGGTCACCCATGTGGGTACACCCGTGATTGTCGCAGACGACCACAGCGAACCGGGCATCGTAACCCATCCCGGTCCGGCCCTTTCCGCACTGGCGAAGGAGGAAATGGATACCGCGGTCGGCAAGCTGGCGAAGAAGAAACTGCCTCCGAAAAAACGTCACGAGAAGATGGAACACGCGGTTTCCCTGATCGTGAGCCGCGCCGACCGGACCCTTTACATTGTGCGCGACGGCCACGTCGAATCGAAAAACCCCGTGGAGTTCGTGCACCCGAACAAGCCGTTGGGATCCCATACATTCGTACTGATGGGTTCGGCTGAAAAGGCCGGCGCACTGCAATGGAAGTCCATCGGATACAGACAGGCGGGCGCCAAGCTGCATGCAACCGATGCATCAGTTATCGGCCGGATACAGTCTGACCCTGCCCTGGCGCGAAAGATCGCCGGGCTCATGCATCCGGGGCTCGTCCTCGTCATGACCGATGCCCCGGCACACCCTGAAACGCGGACCAAACGTGGCTTCGTTGTTGCCGCGCAGGATCCGACATGGACGACACAGGTGACCCCTGCCCGCTAGAACCGCGAGGTCCCATTCGCGTGCCGCCCCGCCGGGCCATGCCCGGGATCATGCTGGCCTGTTGCCTCGCGCGGTTGTGCTTAAGCTTGCCGGCAAATTTTCGCGCCTCACCTCTTGACGCGCGGCCTCGCAGGAGTAGGACTCACCCTGAACAGGATATGCAAAAAACAGGTATGTAAGGGAGACGACGATGACCGCGCAGCTGGAAACGACCGCGCAAGCCATGGTGGCGGACGGTAAAGGCATTCTGGCAGCTGACGAAAGCTCCGGAACCATCAAGAAACGGTTCGATTCCATTGGCGTCGAATCCACCGAGGACAATCGCCGCGACTACCGCGAGATGCTGTTCCGTTGCACCGACGCCATGAAGACCTGCATATCCGGCGTGATCCTTTTCGATGAAACCCTGCGCCAGAAGGCGAAAGACGGGACACCTCTGTCACAGGTGATTTCAGACACTGGCGCAATTCCCGGCATCAAGGTCGACACCGGCGCTAAGGATTTGGCGGGTTGTCCGGGCGAAATGGTCACCGAAGGCCTCGACGGGCTCCGGGAGCGCTATGCGGAATACTACGAGCTTGGCGCGAGGTTCGCGAAGTGGCGCGCCGTCATCAATATCGGCGAGCGCATTCCGTCCCGGACCTGCCTTGAGGCCAACGCACACGCGCTTGCCCGTTATGCGGCACTGGCCCAGGAGGCGAACATCGTCCCCATCGTGGAGCCGGAAGTGATCATGGACGGGCCGCACGACATTGCGCAGTGTTTCGACGCGACCGAGGCGGCGCTGAACACCCTCTATGATGAGCTCTATACCCAGCGTGTCGTTCTTGAAGGGACAGTCCTCAAACCAAACATGGTTCTTTCGGGAACTGACTGTCCGACCCAGGCGGGCATTGAGGAAGTCGCGGAGCAAACCGTCAAGTGTCTCAAACGTGCGGTGCCTTCTGCCGTACCCGGCATCTGTTTCCTGTCCGGCGGACAGTCGGATGAAGACGCGACCGCGCATCTTTCCGCCATGAATGCGATGTTCGACTGCCCCTGGAAACTGAGCTTCTCATATGGCCGCGCCCTGCAGGCGGCGGCATTGAAGGCATGGGGCGGGAAGGCCGAGAATGTTGCCGCGGCTCAGGCGGCATTTACGCATCGGGCAAAGATGAACTCGCTGGCCGCAACCGGCAAGTGGAACACGGAACTCGAACAGGCAGCCTGACCAAACACAGCAGGTGCACCGTCTTTGATTGGCCGCGTTTGCAAAAACGCGCCTTGCGTCTGTTAACGCCTGGCTTCGTAATGCTAGTGTCACGCACGTCGCAGAACGCACAAACTTTGTTGCTAGACGGTTTCGCACGATGGCTGAAAATCAAACCCGCGCCGGCTGCGAGTTATATCTGATCGTCCCGCCGGAAGTGACCCACGACATGGCGGTACATGTTGCGGAGGCAGGAAGTGCGGGCACGATTGCGTGTGCTCTTCTGCAATGCGGGCAGGATAGCCGAATCCATCGTGACCACGCCGAGATGTTACTTCGGTTCACCCGGTTTGCGGGGCTTCCGCTCGTGTTTGAGCGCGACATTCAGGCCGCAGCGGAACTGGGTGCCGACGGCGTTCATATTCCCGCCGACGAGGACCTTTACCATGATGCACGTAAGGTACTGGGCGAGGATGCGATCGTCGGCGCAGAATGCGGCCTTTCGCGTCATGACGCACTGATACTTGGAGAGTTGGGTGTCGATTACGTCGCGTTTAAAGGCCCATTGAACGATACCGCCAATTCAGTCGAAATGGGCCTGGCAGCATTGGTTCAATGGTGGTCGGAGACGGTCATAGTGCCGTGCGTTGCATGGGATACGGAAAATGGGTGCACCGAGCGGCGCCTTGCAGACGCCGGAGCCGACTTCATCGCCAAGGGCAATTCGGTCTGGGCTCACCCGGAGGGCCTGCCCGCCGCCATGCGCAAATTGAGCGACATGCTCGCCGAACATCAGGCGTCTACACAATGAATGTTCCTTCAAGAGTCCGGTCCGGCGTGGGATTGGCAGTGCTCGGAATCGGCTGCCTCTTCGCTCTTCCGGCAGATGCAGCGCCTGATCCAGCCTATGACGCCTTCGCACAAGGCAACTACCTGACCGCACTGGACGAAGCAAAGGAAGCCGCAGCCAAGGGCGATCCGGCAGCCCACACGCTTATCGGCGAGCTCTACTCGTCCGGTCTCGGCGTGCCGCAAAACTACAAGACGGCCGCCCAATGGTACGAGAAAGCGGCAAAACTCGGCGATGCCAATGCACAACTGGCCCTCGGCGTCCTGCTGAGAGAGGGCCGTGGTGTCAAACCGGACAAGAAGCGGGCTGCCGACCTGTTCAAAAAGGCCGCGAAAGAGGGGCTGGCATCGGCCCAGTACAACTATGCCCTGGTTTTGATCGAAGGAAGCGCTCATGGCCGCGACATAAGCCAGGCCGTCTCTTTGCTGCAAAAAGCGGCGGCGCAGGATCACGCCCAGGCGCAATATGATCTCTCCAGCCTGTACCAGCGCGGCATAGGCGTCGAGAAGGACGCGGACAAGGCTGCGGAATGGCTGAAACGGGCCGCCAAACTGGATCATTCAACCGCGCAGGTGGAATACGCCATCATGCTGTTCAACGGACGTGGCGTGAAAAAGGACGAGAAGGCTGCGATCAAGCTGTTCAGGTCAGCCGCCTACAAGGGCAATCCGGTCGCGCAGAACCGGTTGGCCCGGATTTATTCGCATGGTGCAGGCACCAAGCAAGATCCGGTGAAGGCCGCAAAATGGCACCTGCTTGCACGCACCGCCGGGGTCAGCGATTTTTGGCTGGATTTGTACGTCGCCAAGCTGACGCAGGAACAGCGCGTCGCCGCGGAAAAGGCGGCCGAGGACTGGGCGGAAGCGCATGTGGGCGGATAAGAGTTGCCCATAACGCACGTCCCGGTTGCCGGGCAGGCAGACATGCTCTATGTCAGCGCAAAACCAATTCCGCATCGAAGCAACCGGCAAAGACAGCGCAGATGAAAATCAATGGAAACGAAATCCGCCCCGGCAATGTGATTCAGCACAAAGGCGGGCTTTGGGTCGCGGTCAAGATACAGGCCGTCAAGCCCGGGAAAGGCGGCGCCTTCGCCCAGGTCGAGCTGAAAAACCTGATTGACGGGACCAAGCTCAACGAACGCTTTCGTGCATCCGAAACGGTAGAGCGCGTCCGGCTTGAGCAGAAGGATCACCAGTTCCTGTATGCGGAAGGCGACATGCTGACCTTCATGGACCTGGAAACCTACGACCAGATTCAGCTGCCGGAGGATTTCATCGGCGAGCGCGCGGCGTTTCTCCAGGACGGAATGACGGTCGTCGTCGAAAGCCACGAAGGCAAGCCGATCGGCGTCTCCCTGCCTGACCAGGTGACGCTTGAGGTGACCGAGGCTGAAGCGGTCGTCAAAGGCCAGACGGCCGCATCCTCGAACAAGCCGGCCATTCTCGAAAACGGCGTCCGCGTGATGGTCCCTCCATTCATCGGTGTCGGCGAGAAGATCATTGTCGACACCAACGAACTCACATATGTGAAACGGGCGGACTAAACCGCCTCGAAACAGCGTCACATCGCCCATGCCCGCCTCGGCCCTAATGAACGTCATGACCCAGGCCGCCCGAAAGGCGGGGCGAGGGCTCGCGCGAGATTTCGGTGAAGTCGAACAATTGCAGGTCTCGGTCAAGGGTCCGGCAGACTTTGTAACGGCTGCCGACATGCGGGCGGAAACCATCCTTTTCGAGGAACTCTCCAAGGCACGTCCGGGATACGGTTTTCTGATGGAGGAACGCGGATCCGTGGAAGGCGCCGACCGCACCCACCGCTGGATCATCGATCCGTTGGACGGCACGACCAATTTTCTTCATGGCATTCCACTGTTTGCGATTTCGCTTGCACTGGAACGCGACGGCGAAATCGTCGCCGGCCTGATTTTCAACCCCGCCAGCGGCGAGTTGTTTACCGCCGAGCGCGGTAAGGGCGCGTTCCTGGACGACCGCCGAATCCGTGTGGGCGGCCGAAACGACCTGGACACGGCAATCATCGCGACCGGCATTCCCCATCGCGGGAAGCCCGATCACGACCTGTTTCTTCGCGAATGCAAGCACGTGATGAGCTCAAGCGCCGGTGTGAGGCGTATGGGCGCGGCGGCACTTGATCTCGCATGGGTCGCGGCCGGCCGGTTTGACGGGTTCTGGGAGCGCAATCTGTCCGCCTGGGATATTGCCGCCGGTGTCCTGATGGTCCGGGAGGCGGGCGGGTTCGTTTCCGGACTGAACGGCAGGCAGGACATGCTGGAAACCGGTGGAATCATTGCCGGAAACGCGGACATCCACAGGGCGCTGAGTAGCATCCTCAAGGAGTGCGCCAAGGCTGCGTGAGGCGGAGCGGAAAAGCTGCCACAAAGATGGTGCGGGCATTAAACTGCCGTTTTTCGTGTCACACTATTGTTTTATGATGCTTCGCGGGTGCCAGACATCCAGGAGCACCTGCCAGCAGCAATATGTGCTGGCTCTTCGACAGAAAGCAAAGTTCGGCCAATGGCTACCAATCCCGCCCATATGACGCTGTCCAGACCGCAGGTCTTCTTCTGGCGCATGCTCATTTTTTTGTTTCTTGTTGCCTTCCTCGTACTGATCCTTCATGCACAGGTGCTTTCGGCCTTCATGGCCAACCCGGGGTTGAACGGGTTGATTGTCGGCGTGCTGTTCATCGGCATCGCCTACTCTTTCAGGCAGATTATCCGCCTGTTTCCGGAAATCCGTTGGGTGAACAGTTTCCGCGTTGCCGATCCGGGTAAAAAGGCACCGCGCACGCCCGTTTTGCTAGCACCTATGGCCACCATGCTGCGCGACCGCACCGGACACGTGTCCCTGTCGACCCTTTCGATGCGGTCAATCCTGGATTCGATCGGTTCGCGGCTTGATGAAGCACGCGACATTTCCCGTTATCTGGTCGGTCTTCTGATCTTTCTCGGCCTGCTTGGGACCTTCTGGGGTCTGCTCGAGACAATCAACTCGGTCGGCAAGACGATTTCTTCGCTCGATACCGGCTCCAATGACGGTCTGGTCATCTTCGAAGAGCTCAAGGCCGGCCTCGAAGCGCCGTTGAAAGGCATGGGCACCGCGTTTTCATCATCCCTGTTCGGCCTTGCCGGATCGCTCGTTCTGGGGTTTCTCGACCTGCAGGCGGGCCAGGCGCAGAACCGGTTCTACAATGAACTTGAGGATTGGCTCTCCAGCATCACCGAGCTGCAGCTCGGCGAAACGCTGGCCACCGGCACAACACCACAGCTGCGTTACGCCATTCTGGAGATGCAGCGCTCCATCTCCGCGCTCGGTTCCAATCTCGAACGCGGCGCGCTGAACGACAATTCGACCGCCGCCGTCCGCGACCTCGCGTCGGGCGTGGAGAAACTGATCGAACAGATGCGCGCCGAGCAGCAGGTTGTGCGCGAATGGGCCGATGAGCAGGCCCAGCAGCAGCAGGACCTCGCAAAAGTCATCCAGAACATCACTGCTCAGGACGAGCCCAAGCGGACGACGACCCGCAAGCCCGGTCCCAAGGGACGGTCGCGATGAGCCTCGGGCGCACCCGCGGCCGCCGTCGCGCCGACACCAACTACTGGCCGGGCTTCGTCGACGCCATGGCGACCCTGCTGCTTGTGGTCACGTTCCTCCTGTCGGTCTTCATGGTGGTGCAGTTCATCGTCACGCAGGTTGCAAGCGGCAAGGACAACGCCCTTCAGAAGCTCAACAAGCAAATTGCGCAACTGACCCAGCTTCTGGCGCTTGAAACGTCGAACAAAGCGAACCTTGAGGACAATCTCGCCTCGCTCACGGCGACACTGGACAGCACAAAGTCAGAGAATACCCGGTTGCAGGGACTGATCGATTCCGCCGGAGACAAAGCGAAAACGTCGGCGGGCCGCGTATCGTCACTGGCGAGTGAGTTGGAGAAGCAGAAAGAGCTGGGCGCAAGCGCGCTCGCCCGGGTCGAATTGCTCAATCAGCAGATCGCGGCCTTGCGGCGGCAGATCGCTTCGCTTGAAGAGGCTCTCGAGGCATCGGAAGCCCAGGACGAACAGAGCCAGACACAAATCGCCGATCTCGGGCGTCGGCTCAATCTGGCGCTGGCGCGCAAGGTACAGGAGCTGGCGCGCTACCGGTCCGATTTCTTCGGGAAGCTGCGGGAAATCCTCGGTGACCGCCAGGACGTCCGGATCGAAGGCGACCGGTTCGTGTTTCAGGCTGAGGTCCTGTTTCCAACCGGATCCGACGTCATGAACCCGGCAGGCGTCCAGCAGATCGATAAATTGGCCGGCGCGCTCGTCCAGCTTGAACGGCAGATCCCGAAGGACATCAACTGGGTGTTACGTGTCGACGGTCACACGGACATACGACCGATCGCTTCGCCGGAGTTTCCCTCCAACTGGGAATTGTCCTCCGCGCGGGCGATATCGGTGGTGCGTCAGTTGATCACGCAGGGTGTGCCGGCAAAGCGCCTTGTTGCGGCCGGGTTCGGCGAGTTCCAGCCGATCGACACCGGGAATACGGAAGAGGCGTTCCGCCGCAACCGGCGTATCGAGCTGAAACTCACCGAAAAATAGCGATTGCGGATTTAGCGGCGACGATTGCCGTCATCTTCCGGCAGATGACCGGCGCAAAGATCACGAATACGAATGTCCGATCCCGCGAAACGGCAGGCTTCAGCCTTCACCGACGGGTTCTGGCGCACGCCGTTGGGGCCGTTGAACGGATAACCCGAGACGTAAGCGATAAGTTTGTCTTCGCAGTAAGGTTGGGGAATCCAGGCATTTGCAGCAGAGTTCCACATGTTGCGTCCCTGACACTTGATCGCCGCGTCGGCGGGGACAACGGAGGTCAGGGTAAACAGGGAAGCGGCGCCTACTGCGGCAAGTGCTAAAGTCGTCTTCATCATCTCATACATCCTTGCATGTCTGCGGCTTTCCAAAGCCGCACTAACATTGACTATATGCGCCCCTCCGGGCGCCCCGTTTCAAGCTTTGGGGGCACAGCCTGAAACGAGCGGCTCGTTTTGCCGTCTTTCCCGCAGTTGGGGGCTGAATTTGACGATTTCAACCCAAAGGGGTGTTCAAATCTCTACAGGACGGCATCCGCCGCGAACTGCAGATCGGCAAGACGCGCGTACACGCCGCGCTTTTTGCGCAATTCACCATGACTTCCCTGTTCGGCGATCGCCCCTTCGTTGAGCACAAGGATCCGGTCCGCACGCTGTACCGTCGCCAGCCGATGCGCGATCACAAGCGTGGTGCGCCCCTCCATCACACGTTCCAGCGCCTGTTGCACCTCACGTTCGCTTTCCGCATCCAGCGCACTCGTCGCCTCGTCCAGCAACAGCACTGGCGCATCACGCAGGATCGCCCGCGCGATGGCGATGCGCTGGCGCTGCCCGCCGGACAGCGTGATGCCGCGTTCGCCGAGATGCGTTTCGTACCCCTCCGGCAAAGCGGCGATGAACTTGTCCGCATAGGCAAGTTTGGCCGCGGCCTCGATGTCTGCGTCGGTCGCATCCGGTGCGCCGTAGCGAATGTTCTCCCGCACCGTGTCCGCGAACAGCGCCGGCTCCTGCGGAACCAGCGCCATACGTGTACGCAGATCGTGAAGGTCGGTCCGGTTTGCCCGTACGCCGTCAATCAGGACCTGCCCTTTCTGAGGATCGTAAAACCGCAGAAGAAGAGAAAACACCGTACTCTTGCCCGCACCGGAAGGCCCGACCAACGCCACTGTTTCACCCGGTGCTACGTCAAAGGAAACATTCTCCAGAGCCTGTTCCCCCCCTCGTGTCGGATAGGCAAAAGAGACATTCTTAAACGCGATTTCGCCGCACGGCGGCTGAGGGAGTGGTTTGGGGTCGGCGGGCGTCGCGATATCTGACCGTTCGTCGAGCAGCTCACTCAGACGTTCGGCAGAGCCCGCAGCCTGCTGGACCTCACCCCAGACCTCCGATAGCTCACCAAGCGCACCCGCCGCGAAGGCGGAGTAGAGCACGAACTGCCCGAGACGTCCGGCCGTCATGGTACCGGCCAGCACATCCTGCGCCCCGTACCAGAGGATGCCGACCACGCCGGCAAAGACGAGGAAGATGGTGATCGCCGTGAGCCCGGCGCGCGCACGCATGCGAGCCCGCGCCGCTTCGAATGAAAGCTCGACCGCCTGTGCAAACCGCGCGATCACGCCACGTTCGTATGTGAAGGCCTGCATCGTCTGAACCGCGGCGAGATTCTCCCCGGCGAAGGCACTGGCATCAGCCAGGGTATCCTGGGCCGTACGGGACAGACGCCGGACGACCCGGCCATAGGCAATAAGCGGCAGAACGACAATCGGGATCACGGCCACGATCAGGCCGGAGAGTTTCGCGCTCGTCACGAACATCATCACGACCGAGCCCGCGAGCATCACCATGTTTCTGAGCGCCTGGGAAGCCGCGCTGCCGGCAGCTGCCTTGATCTGGGTCGTATCCGCAGTCAGGCGCGACATCACTTCGCCGGAGTGGTTCACCTCGAAAAAGGAGGGACTGAGACGCGCTAGGTGGGCGAAGACATCTCTGCGGACATCGGCCACAACCCGCTCACCGAGCCAGTTGACTGCATAGAACCGGGTTGCGCTTGCGACCGCGAGCAGCCCGCCGATGGCCAGCAGCATCACGAAATACTGATCGACAAAGGCTGAGTCATCGCCGGAAAATCCGTGATCGATCATCCGCCGAACGGCAAGTGGCAGAACAAGCATCGCACCGGCCGAAGCCACGAGGGCAGCGAATGCAAGCGCCACCATCGGTTTGTAACGGACAATGTAGGGCCACAGGCGCGCAAGAGGCCGCAACGAGCGGCGCCCCTGGTCGTTTTCGGCAGTCTCGGGAGTTTTACTTTTCCGGCGGGCCAACGCTTGCAAATGCCCTTGTTATCAAACGCAAAAATATCACAATGAACATGCCCGACGAACGGCATCTAGGCAAGAGCGCAGCACCCGAGAGGGCAAATGGCGTGGTCCGGATACTATTTGAGGATTCGGGCTGAAACTTTGTCCGATTTGGGAAGCAAAAACGGCATACCGGCCGGACTGCGACGAAACGTCTGGTCATTTCCCGGACCCAAATTATACTCGGACAGTCGTTGAGTATGCGCAAACTTGCGCACCCTGTCCGACGCATGCTGCGATATTCAGGCTCAAACTGCTCTTTGAGCCTGAAAGACACCGGGAAGGCGTCAACGCAGAAAACTAAAAAGGGAGAGTATCCATGAGAGTGCTGACCATCGCGATGGCAATTGCCGCATTAGCTTTGACTTCCATGTTCACAACCAAACTTCTTGCTGACGATCCACCGCTCAAGGTCGCCCTCGATGGAACCTTCGCACCGCATGCCATGCCGAAACTCGCCGGGGGCGTAGAAGGCTTCAATGTTGATCTTGCAAACGAAATCGGACGTCGTCTCGGCCGCAAGATGGACATCACGGCTGCCCAGTGGTCCGGCCTGCTCCCTGCCCTCCAGGCGGGCACCTACGATTTTCTCGTCGCGCCGACGACGATGACGGATGAACGCGCGAAGAACCTGCTGTTCACGGAAGGATATCTGAACACCGACTACCAGTTCCTCGTGCGTAAGGGCGCACCAAAGATCACCGCGCTTGACCAGCTGAAAGGCAAGGTCATCGCGGTCAACAAGGGCTCGGCATACGACAAGTGGGCGCGGGGCCTCACCGACAAGATCGGCTGGAAAGTGGAATCATACGGTACGAATACCGATGCTGTGCAGGCGGTCCTGTCGGGGCGCGCTTTCGCCAACGTCGCAGGCAACACGGTGATCGCGTGGGCGGCTAAGAAAAATCCGCAACTCGAACTTTCCTACCTGCACTCGACAGGCCGGATGTTCTCGATGCCGTTCCGCAAAGGCGACACCGAAATGCGCAACAAGGTCGAGAATGCGATCGAGTGCATGAAGCTCGACGGCACCATGACCAAGCTTTCGGAGAAATGGTTCGGCGTAACGCCTGCCAAGGGATCAGCCGCCGTAACCGTTTTCGAGGGCTACGGACCTCCCGGCATGCAGGGCCACGAAGACACCAAGCACACGCCGAAATGTAGCTAGAACATAGCCGCGCCCGGGACGCCTGCTGCTCAACCGCCAGGCGTCCCCGGCGTAAACCCCTTCCGCAAACTCCAACCAGACAGGCAACACCTTGAGCGGCAGCGCGCCGATACTCCAGATTTCAGGGCTGCATATGAGCTACGGCATGCTTGAGGTGCTGAAAGGCATCGACCTCAGTGTTGCGCAGCGCGAGCTCGTCTTCATCATAGGCCCCTCCGGTTCGGGCAAGAGTACGTTGCTGCGCTGTTGCAACCGGCTCGAGGACCCGAATGCCGGAACCATCATCGTTGACGGTGACGAAGTCACCGCGCGCCGCGTTGACCTTAACAAGCTGCGTCAGCGCATCGGCATGGTCTTTCAGCAGTTCAATCTTTACCCGCACCTGACTGCCCGCGCCAACGTAACGCTCGCGCTGCGAAAGGTCCGCGGCCTTTCACGCCGCGATGCCGACGAAACGGCTGATGCGGCGCTGGATCGGGTGGGGCTGATTGACAAGGCCCAAAGCTACCCGGCGGAGTTATCCGGTGGCCAGCAGCAACGCGTGGCCATCGCCCGGGCATTGGCGCTCGAGCCGAAAATCATGCTGTTCGACGAGCCCACAAGTGCGCTCGACCCCGAACTTGTCGGCGATGTATTGACGGTCATGCGCGAGCTCAAAGATGCGGGTATGACGATGCTGGTGGTCAGTCATGAAATGCGGTTCGCCCGTTCGGCGGCGGACCGGGTCATCTTCATGGACAAAGGAGTCATCGTCGAAGAAGGACCGCCAACCCGGCTCTTCAAGCGTCCGAAGCAGAAACGCACCCGCGATTTTCTGCGTCAGGTCGAACACTGAGCGTCGGCAATGACGGCATTTGAGCGTTTCACCGATGCTTTTTTCAACACGGAGGTTCTTGCGACCTATTGGCCGGTTATCGCCAAGGGCGTTGTGGTCACATGTCAGCTTGCCGCTGCAGTCGTTGTTTGCGGCATTGCAATGGGAATGGCTCTCGCCATAGTCCGATCCTACCGGTTCAAGGCGATCAATTTTCTCATTGTCTGTTTTGCAGACATATTGCGCGCCCTGCCGCCGCTTGTTCTGATTCTGCTTCTGTATTTCGGACTGCCAAACGTGGGTTTCAATCTCTCCGGATTCCTGGCCGTTTGGCTGGTTCTGACACTGGTATTGGCGGCCTTTACCGAGGAAATCGTCTGGGCCGGGATATTATCGGTCAACAAGGGACAATGGCAGGCCGCACGCTCAACAGGACTGAGCTTCACGCAAACCCTGATCTACGTGATCCTGCCTCAGGCGGTTCGCCTCAC
Organism: Hyphomicrobiaceae bacterium; assembly: GCA_028066055.1. Lineage (GTDB taxonomy): Bacteria > Pseudomonadota > Alphaproteobacteria > Rhizobiales > Methyloligellaceae > UBA2767. Next base: position 98,987 of record JALCBY010000007.1, on the reverse strand, counting down.
AGTCCCGCCGCTGACCAACCGGACAATTGCAATCACCAAGAATACCGCGCTCGGCACCGTTGTCGGTGTTGGTGAGATCCTGAACGAGGCGACAACCGCACAGGCCTTCTCCGGCAATGCGTCACCGCTCATGCTGGGCGCGATTGCCTACGTAATGCTGTTCGTTCCGATCGTCTATTTCGGCCGGTGGATCGAAAACCGGTTTGCCTGGAAGAGGGCGTGAGATGGAACAGTTTCTCACCCAGTTCTTCAATGTAAGTCTCATGCTCGAAGCCTGGCCCATCGTCAGCCGTGGCCTCCTCATGACGCTGCTGTTGTGTGTTGTCGTCGTTCCCCTCGGTTTCGCGGGCGGTCTGATGGTGGCGCTGCTGGGCACCGTGGAGCACCGCTGGGTGCGTTGGCCCCTGGTGGTTTACGTGGACTTCTTCCGTGCCATTCCACCCCTTGTTCTGCTCATCGTCATCCATTCGGGCCTGCCCTTTGCCGGCATAAGGTTTTCACCCTTCGCATCCGTGTGCCTGGCCTTCTTCCTGAACAATTCCGCCTATTACGGTGAAATTCTGCGTGCAGGCATCGACAGTATCGGCAAAGGCCAGGTCGATGCCGCCCGTTCGACCGGCCTGAATGCCCTGCAGGCCCAAATCTACGTCGTGCTGCCGCAGGCGATCCGCAACGTCCTGCCCGACCTCGTCAGTAACACGGTGGAGGTCGTGAAACTGACGTCGCTTGCGAGCGTCGTTGCATTTCACGAGTTGCTCTACTCCGCCGAGATGGCGCGATCCATTACCTACAACGCCTCCCCGATTGTCATGGCTGCCGGGCTCTACATCCTGATGCTCTGGCCGGTCGTGCGGATGCTGAGCCGGTTCGAGCACCGTATCAGCTCGTGAAACCGGGCCAAACTGGCGCCCCTTGCAGGTGCCGGCGGACGGCGGCGCCTTTCGGCTTTTCCGGCAACATGGCATTGTTCAGGCCATGAGCGACGACATGCCGGAGGGAACCGGCAACCAGAAAGACGGCCATCTTTGCCCGTTCTGCAAGACGAAATCGCTGGAAACGGCGGCCACATTGCCGAAAGTGCGGGGCGACGGGCTCGGCGCGCAGTTCGATCTCAAAACCATCGCCGGCTGCCGGGCCTGCGTGCGCAAACAGCTCGTGTACCAGTCATTGACGGCCAGTCTCGACGGTTGGACAAGTCCGGCGGCCATCGTCGCCAACCCGATCATGATCACCTACGGGTTCGTTCGGGCAACTACAGTACGAAAAGATGTGGCGCGCGTTCGCAGGTTGCTGCGCGCGGCAGGCGTCGACGACCCGGAAGACCTCAGACGTCCCGTCCGCATCGCTTATGGGCTTGCTGCCGCGCTGATCACGTCCGACGGCAAGGTCTATCCCGAGGAAGTCCAGGTCGCCTCCTCAATTGGCAAGGATCTGTTCTCCGATTTTGACGAAGAGGAGTTCCTTGCGGTGGCAGAAGCCAGGCGTGACCTGCCGACGCCGGCCGATCTTGCGATCATGCTTAATGACATCGTCGACGAGAAAACCAAGCGTGCCGTGTACAAATATCTGGTTGCGATTGCCGCAGCCGACGACGAAGTCGCGCCGGAAGAACATGCGATGCTCAGGATGATTGCGGAAAACCTCGGGCTCACAGAACCCGGACGGGGATTTGACCGCTCTGTGTAAGGGTATCTTGTCGCGGGCGGCCGTTTGCGATATAGCAACGCCCAATCATGGATATTGGGCCCGATGCTGCGGCCACGAGAAGGCAGAACAGAAAACCTGCCGGGTGCGAACACGATGAAAAAAGACATACATCCCGACTATCACAAGATCAAAGTCGTCATGACCGACGGAACCGAGTACGAAACTTTTTCGACCTACGGTGCCGATGGCGACACCTTGAAGCTCGATATCGATCCGAGCACGCACCCGGCATGGACCGGCGGCAGCCAGCACCTGGTCGACCGCGGCGGCCGGGTTTCACGCTTCAAGAAGAAGTATGAGGGCTTCATCAAGTAGATCGAAGCGCCATCTGGTGAGTTGTGATCAGGCGGACTCTTTGGGTCCGCCTTTTTTGTCGGGCTGGATGTCGACGATCGGGCCAAAAGCGTCCGACAGGCGCGACAATTGCTCTTCGATGGCCGGATTGCTCTCGCCGGAGGGCTCTTTTTCCAGTTCGGCACGGAGCATCCTGTCCAGCGCCATGACGCGCCTGTGCAGATGCAGGCTCGCCTGGTTGAGCTCCTTCAGTTGGAGCGGCAGCTGCGCATAGGCTTCCTCATCGAGCTTGCTGCTGGTCGGCTGGAACTTGACCTTGTTCTGTTCCTCGAACGCCTGCTCCGGCGTCATTTCGCCTTCGTTCACAGCACGACGAATGAGCAACCAGGATGCAAGCTGCATCAGACGGGTCGTGAGCCGCATGCTCTCGCTGGCATAGGCGAGCGATGCCGGGCCGTCCAGATTCTTGGCTTCCTTGCGGCCATCGCCGTCGAGGTAAGCCGCCGTGGCCTCAACCAGCGCCATGCCCTCCTGAAAGACAGCCGAAAACTTGTCCGACTCAGCGTATTTGTGACCAAAGGGAATGGTCACATTGTCTCCTGAACTCGGAGATCCGGTGTTTGATTCACGCGACATTCAACTAACGCTCCCCACCTCTGTAATTGCGCATATGCAAACCAGAGGCCGACTTAGACATCCTGCGTGGATTGCAGGTTAATGCAAAACCGTAAAATTTTAGCTGACGAAGAAAAAAAGAGCCGCGGAAACCGCGGCTCTGGAAGTTAACAGGGAGGCGTCAAACAGAGTGGACAGGAGCCACTCAAATCCAGATGACTGGATATGGTGAATATTAACCCTACACCTCCTAACAAAAGGTTAATGGTAACCAAATTCCTGACGCATTGGGTAAATTCTCCAGTAATATTCATGCCTTAGCGTTGAAAAAATTCAACTTTTGAAAACCGAGGCTGCAGCGTCGCGCGACGACTCCTTTGCCTTGATTTCATGCTCGATGCGGGCAATCTCAGCTTTCAGCCGCTCCGTGAGTTCTTTCAGCTCTTCAATCGAAATGGTTGAGAGATCGCCGCCAAGCTCATAGGCGGCAGCCTTGCGCGGTTCCAGTTCTTCCATATCCATCACACGTCTCTCCTTCCTCCCGCTCTTTCGCCGCCAAAGTTACCATTTGTGCACCATGATGCGGAGAGCGATCCGGCATCAACACACTCTCTTGAGGAGGCTTGCAATCCGGGCTATCTCAACGCCCTAGACCAGCCGCTTCTTGCGATTTTCATCTGAAAGACACTCCATGACCACTTTGCCCGATACAATGACCGCGATCGCCATTACCGAACCCGGCGGACCGGATGTCCTGCAGCCCCAAAAAGCCGCTGTTCCGGAACCGGGACCGGGACAATTGCTGGTCAGGGTGGAGTATGCCGGTGTCAACCGTCCCGATATTGCCCAGCGCACCGGTTCCTATCCGCCACCTCCGGGCGCATCCGAACTGCCTGGACTTGAGATTTCAGGCCAGGTCGTCGCGACCGGTTCCGGGACAAGCCGATTCAAAACCGGAGACGTCATATGTGCATTGACGTCCGGCGGCGGTTACGCCGAATACTGCCTCGCCGACGAACCATCCGCGCTTCCCGTGCCCAAGGGCCTGAGCATGGAAGAAGCAGCCGCGCTGCCTGAAACCTTTTTCACCGTCTGGCACAATGTCTTCGAGCGAGGCACGCTCAAATCAGGCGACTGGCTGCTGGTGCACGGCGGGTCTTCCGGCATTGGCACGACCGCCATTCAACTGGGCGTGGCCTTCGGCGCAAAAGTGCTGGCAACCGCCGGGTCCGCTGAAAAATGCGCGGCCTGTGAAAAACTCGGAGCCACGCGCGCAATCAATTACAGGGACGAGGATTTCGTCGCCGTCACGAAGGAGGCCACCGACGGACAGGGTGCCGATGTCATCCTCGACATGGTCGGCGGCAGCTACATCGACCGCAATTTCTCCGCAGCCGCTACGGACGGCCATATCGTGCAGATCGCGTTTCTCGAAGGTGCGAAGACTGAAGCCAACTTCGTCAAACTGATGCTGAAACGCCTGACCTATACCGGCTCCACCCTCCGGCCGCGCACGGTCGAGGTAAAGGGTGGCATTGCGCGCGCACTCGAGGAAAAGGTCTGGCCCCTGATCGAGGCCGGGAAAGTCAAACCCGTTCTGAACAAGACATTCGACCTGAAAGACGCGGCGCGCGCGCACGCCCACATGGAATCGGGAGCGCATATCGGCAAGATCATGCTGCGCGTCGCATAGGCAACCCCGACTCAATAACGCGGCGAACGCCTCACACCTCATTGAGCGCCGATGCTGAGCCTTGCCCGCCTAGTCCGGGAAATACTGCGCCATCAGCCGGTCACGATAGGCGACAAGGTTTTCGTGCTTTTTGGTCGCGTCGAGAAGCGGTGTGTCGAACACTTCACACAGCAAACTCGAGACGGTTGAAAAGACACTCGCATCTGCGCCGCACGGCTTATCACCCATCAGATAGGGTTTGTCGCCGAGAAATGTTGCAAGACCTACGATGCCGCGCGTCGCGAGTTCGGCGATTTCAGCTTCAGAATGCCGACCTGTCCCCTGTCCTTTGAGGTCCCGGCGTACCTGACGCCTGACGATGGGAACCAGCAGCGGCCGCACGATGGCCGGAACGGCTTCGAAGAACTGAACTGGGCCTGCATTGAAATTCCTGTCGTTCATCCAACGTGCCTCGACGATCGCCCAGTACAGATTGTCCTCACACAGCTTTTCGAATGCCCAAGAGATCGCGCGGTCCGTAGCACTCAGCCCTTCGTCGAAATCGATACCCCGTGTCTTTTCCAAATACAGGCGAATGAAAGTGGAATCGGCAACGATCGTTCCGTCATCGTCCATGTAGGGCGCCTTGCTCTTCGGTGCCTTCTGCAGATTGGCTGCATCGGTTTTGAACTCCAGTCCCGCCATTTTGAGCAGCACGATCGCTTTCATGCAGAATGGCGATGGGTCGGGAAGGCCGAATTTCGGGCCGAACGTATAGAGCGTGATCATCGTGCAGACTTCTTGTTGTTTTCATATAAATCCGCCCACCAGTAGCATACTGTCTTGCGGCCAAGGTATGGCGGGAAGCGTATGATTGCGTCTGCAGCCACACCGGCTTATATAGGGGCCAATCCCTTTTGATTGAGGAGTCTATTTACCGCTTTTGCTCATGGCCATGGGCAGGAGCAGAGAGGTCAGATTCATGTCCCGTACACCATTGATGCCCAAGGCCACTGCCGTTTGGCTTGTGGAGAATACGTCGCTCACATTCGATCAGATCGCCGAGTTCTGCCAACTCCACGTACTGGAGGTGAAGGGCATTGCCGATGGCGACGTCGCACATGGCATCAAAGGCATGGACCCGATCTCTTCGGGCCAGCTCAGCCGCGAAGAAATCCAGCGCGCGCAAGAGGATTCCAAGTATCATCTGAAAATCTCCGAGCCCAAGGTTCAGATTCCCGTCGTGAAAACCAAAAAGGGCCCGAAATACACCCCCGTTTCGCGGCGGCAGGACCGCCCGAACGCCATTCTCTGGCTGTTGCGCCAGCATGCCGAATTGCGCGACAGCCAGATCATGCGGCTGGTCGGCACCACCAAGCCGACCATTGAATCCATCCGCGAGCGCACGCACTGGAACTCGGCCAATCTGCAGCCCGCCGACCCGGTGACTCTGGCGCTGTGCACACAGACCGACCTCGACCGGGAAGTGAAACGGGCGGCGCGCCGGGTCGAGCGCGAGCGCAAGGCCGCCGAGAAGGAAGCGATCAAGGCTGGCACACTGTTGCCGACGGAAGAAACCGTGCCCGCGCGGGAGAAGAAGAAAAAGAAGGAAGCGACGCTCGTTACCGCTGCGGAACTCGCCGCACACAAGGAAGCAACGGAAGCGGCCGCCCTCGCGCTCAAGCGCGTGGACATTGCCGGCACCCAGCCGGCAGACAAGACGGCGGAAGAGCAAGCCGCAGACGCAAAGGAAGAGGCCGAGTCGGTGTTTGCAAAGCTGGGTGAGCTCAAGAAAGACACCGAATCCGAAGAGGAAACGGAAGCCAAGGATTAGAATGTTATGTGATCGCCACCGATCACGGTTCATTCCTGGCGTAGGCATTGTCGAACCGGATCGGCGGTGCGGTCACCGCGAGATAGACAAATGGTTCGTTTGCGGTGTTCCTGAATCCGTGAACGTCACCGGCCTCGAACCGGACGACCTGCCCTGCCGCAAAAGTCCGCGTCGTTTCATTGTCCAGCAACAGCTCGCCTTCGCCGCTGAGCGCGATCCACACCTGTTCCGACGCCTCGTGAGCGTGACGGTCCTGGATGGCGCCTGGCTCAACGCTGACGCGCGTAATCGTCATCCGCTCGCTGTCTGACTTGTGCGGCGAAATGAGCTGCTCGGAAACCACTCCGGGATTGGACAGTTTCACAAAATCTGTTGCATCAAAGAATTCCATAAAGCACCTTTTAATTGCTTCCATCGTGCTGGAAATAGCACAGTTAAAAAGCTAGCCTTCCCGAGCATTGCGCAAAGGGGGGGACAAGAGCATGGCAAAAGACCGTCTCGAAAGGGCAGAAGATCGTCTTGAAAGGGATGCGATTTTTGGCTTGATCGCGATGGGCATCGGCGTGCTCGTTGTAGCCAATGACTTCACTGCCCTGTCTGTCGCACTCCCGGCGATAGAGAAGACCTTCAACGCGGACGTCACCACCGTGCAATGGGTGATCAATGGCTATGCCATGGTGTTCGGCGTGCTTATCGTCACCGGAGGTCGGCTCGCGGACATGTTCGGGCGCAGACGGATCTTTTTTATAGGAACGGTCATTTTCGGCATTTTCTCTGTCATTGGCGGGCTAGCACAGAATGTCTGGCTGCTGCTTGTGTGCCGCGGCATCATGGGCATCGGTGGCGCGTTGATGTGGCCCGCCATTCTCGGCATGACCTATGGATTGCTGCCGAAGAGCAAAGCCGGGCTCGCGGGCGGTATTATCCTCGGCGCCGCCGGCATCGGCAACGCCATGGGCCCACTCCTTGGCGGCACCCTCACCGATACAGTCGGGTGGCGATGGATTTTCTTTGTGAACCTGCCGGTCGCCGCGGCGGCAATCGCTGTCGTCCTGCTGGTTGTGCCGCGAGACGCTGCAAGCAAGGTTCACGAAGCAATCGACTATTATGGGATGGCGGCGCTGTCCGTCGGCCTGCTGGCGCTGCTGCTGGCTCTGGACTGGGGCGCCGACCGCGGATGGACCGCTCCATCCATCCTCGGGCTGTTCGCTTTGTCTGCCGTAGCGCTTGTGGGCTTCGGGTTCTATGAACGCAGAGTAGGCAACGTCGCCCTGGTCCCAGACGACGTCATGAAGAACCTGGATTTCGCCGCCGCCGGTATTACGACCTTGATGATGTCGGCCATCTTTTTTGCAGCGCTTCTTTACCTGCCGCAATTCATGTCGAAAATCCTCGGCTTCAGCGCCATCGGCGCGGGCGCCGGATTGTTGCCGATGATGGGAACATTCGCCGTAACGTCATTCGTGGCGGGACGGCTTTATGCAATCATGGGGCCGAAACTGATCGTTTCGCTGGGCGCTGCCCTCCTCGCTATAGGCATGTTTCTGCTGTCCGACATTCATACGAAAACCACCTATGACCAGCTGATATTCGGCATGATCGTCCTTGGCATGGGCGTGGGGCTCTTTTACTCGTCGATTACGACCGCCGCGATCACAGCTCTGGATGACGCACGCGCAAGCCTCGGCGGCGCTATCGTCTATATGTTCCAGATTGCCGGCGGATCGATCGGTCTGGGCCTCAACACGGCGATCGTCGTCACCGCGCCATCGTTGGCGGACGGCATCCATACCGCGTTTCTGGTCGACGGTGCGCTGGCGGTCTGCGGGTTCGTCGTGAGCCTTCTCTTCGTCGGCGGTCCAATCGACAAGGCGCGCCTGCGCAGCTTGAGACATCACCATCGCGCTCACCATTAACGCCCGCAGGTCATGCCGGTTCGCATCCTCGGACCGAGGTCTTACGATTCACGTCGGCGGGACCGCGCCAGCGCCCTGAAACGGCAGCATGCCCCGCCGCGAACAACACATTCCGCATGTTCGATCTGACGACCTGTCAAGCGTGAGATGAGCGCAATGTCCAGCGCGCAGACCTCTTCATGCTCCTGTGCCAGCTCGTGGAACACGCAATTGTGGGCGCGAATCTCAAGGCCGGCTCCGCCGTCCGCCGGGGGTGAAGCCTCACTTTCATAACCCAGCTCGGACATGATGTTGGCGACCTCGCGGATCAGCGCATCCCCTTCCAGACCCGCCACGCGGTCCAAATGCTGATCCGCCAGTGAGTCCCCGAGATCGGCGAGACAGGATTCAAATTCCCGGGCACCCATCCTCGACTTCACAAGCCGCACCAGAAGGGTCGCAAACAAGGCATAGTGTTTGGGGAAAACCTCCCGCCCCGCGTCCGTCAACTGGTAGGTCTGGCTCGGGCGGCCCTTTGTCTGCGAAATGGAAGCCTTTTCGATCAACCCATCGCGTTCGAGTGTTGTCACATGCTGATAGGTCGCGTTCCGGGAAATTTTCAGACGTTGGGTGAGGTACTGCACCGGCAACGGTGAATCCGCCTGAAGCAGTGTCTGCAGAATCTTTGATTGCGTTCTGCCAAGCCGCTTGCCGGTCTGTGTCTCCTGCATTCGATACGAACCTTCCAAACCCCGAACATGCTCGTTCGGACGCGTCGCCTCCGCGACGCAAGCCATGAAACTACATCCCGACTTTCCTTTATTCAACTTTGTAATCTTGTAAATTGACAAAATTAAATAATTTCGTTATTTGCAGCATCTGTTGAATGAACGGAGGAAACGCTCATGCTCACATACGCCGTTGTCGTATTCGCAATCGCCGCAGCCGGTGGCCTGGTGCTCGCCAGTTCGGTGCTTCGAGGCCAACTCGCATCCTGGCCACTTTCCCTGCTCCATGCGGGTCTTGGCGCAACCGGCCTCGTTTTGGTTCTAATCGCCGCAATGGGTAGCGCCGGAGGAATGACCACAACCGCATTGGTCATTCTCGTGATCACGGCTCTGGGCGGTTTCTACCTCGCATCCCTGCATCTGAAGAAGGAAGTCGCACCGAAAAAAGTCGTTGTCATTCACGCCGGGGCTGCGGTTGTCGGTTTTCTGCTGCTTGCCGGAACCGTTTTTGGCGTCGTCTAGCGTACGCGTGAACCGATGCGCCTTCTTGGCCACCCGCTTCACCCTCTCCTGGTGCATTTCCCGATCGCCTTCTGGGTAGCGGGAACGGCCTGTGACGTGCTGGCGCTGCTCGGGCTAGAAGATGCCTGGCATTACGGGAACCTGCTGCTCATTGCCGGAACCATATGTGCGATTCCGGCGATGATTGCCGGGTTTGTCGATCTTGCACAACAACGACCCGCCGCCGTATCGACCGCCAACCGTCATGCATTGCTGATGGGCGCTTCGTGGACCGTTTACCTGGCAGCCGTCATTGTCCGGAATGATCAATGGTTGCCAAAGCAGGATCCGGATTTGTTTTCATTGTGTCTCAGCATCACCGGATTGGCGATCATGGCCCTCGGCGGCTGGTATGGTGCCCAGCTCGTATATCACCACGGCGCGGGTGTCAGGCCATTGTCCACCGACGAGTAGTCCACAATATCTTGATCAATCGACGGTACGGTTCACGACGTTCAAAGAACGGGTTCTTCGGCCTTCAGATATCAGCACTTGCTGCTTCATGCGTTCCAGCATGAATTCAGCGACCTTTTTCTCACTCTCGGCGTTCCAGTGCGGATCGAAGAGATGGCGGCCCAACTCCGGCGCCCGCCCCTTGAACTCCGGCACGCTCGCAAAGAACCGATTCAGCCTCTGGACAAGCGGACGGTCCTTGGGCAAGCGGAAACTGTTGGTGTGAAACAGGACATATGACGCACCCGCATCCTGCACCTCTTGCCTGACGTCCTTCAGCGCTTCGATATGTTCATCGAGCTTTTTGGAGACGTGAGGGTATTTTGCGGCATCGAGCAGGAGAAGATTGAACTCGTAGCGCCAACGCAGATACTCGGGATTCAGACCCTCCAGAACCAGCCGGCGCTTCTCGACCTGACCATCGACCATGAACGCGATTTTCAGCAGGCTCGGCAGCACGAGGGGCCGGTTCTTCTTCGGCGCCTGGATACCATAGGAATGGTCCGGCACCTCTGAGTCCGATGCCGGGCCGTCCTTGAAGTGCTTGCCGTCACTGAGCCGAATCTTCTGAAAATCATCTATCCGCTTCCCGTTAAGCACGGTCTCCCCGGGAAAGATGAAGTCGTCATTGAAATCGGTGGTGTCGTAGAGATGGATGACCGTTTGCGGCGGGTGCGGCAGCTTTTCCAGTAACTGTCTGAGAAGGCGCAACTGGTACTTCGTTCCGGTTCCCGCAACGCCGCACTTCAGAACGCGAACACCGGTCTTGCGCTCGATGATGCTCGTCCATTTCTCTTCAAGCGGATTGTACCCCCACGTGAAACTGTCGCCGATTGCGAGCGCGTATGGCTCGTCCTTCTTGAGCTTCAAAGGCCTGTCGAAACAGCCGAACTCGTTGGAGAAAATCTTGTGTCCCGGTCCGCGAAACTCGAACCAGCCATCTGGAAAATTCGGCTTGATGCGAATACCGAGCGTTCCGTCTGCGACATAGTAATCGGGCGGATTGTTTGCGGCCGGATGACGGGCCGTATCAAACGGGGTGAAGCGCAAACCCAACTCGATCAACGCCAGAAGCGCGAAAATCACGCAGATGTTCCATGCCGCAATGGTGAGCACACGTTTCACTGTACGATTATCCCTTTGACCGGCCTCACATCTGGTTGGCCCGACCGCCACCGTCGCGGCGGCTGATTGAACAAAACTCGCCGTCGCTTCTCAACAGTTATTCTCGCGACCCTATCAACCAAAAACATGGCGAACGCGCTACCAGTCCCGACATCGGGGTGTGCTTACGCGAACAATGATGAGCGTTCAAAACACGTTGACCGACGGAATTCAACCGCAGAAAGACTGTTGAAAACGCCATACTCAATCCTTTGAACGCACATCCACCGTGTAATTCAGGGCCAGCCGACCACCGTCGGCATAGATCGTGGTGCCGGTGATGTAACTGGACTCCTCGCTTGCCAGAAACGCGGCGATCGCAGCGACTTCGGAGGGCTCGCCGAAACGGCCGATCGGCGTGCGCGAGAGAATGCGGTTTGAGACGTCCTCGTCGGTTGCCACCTTTTCCAGCATTTCCGTCATGATTGATCCTGGACCGATCGCATTCACGCGAATACCGTTCGGTGCCAGGGCCAGAGCCATGGCCTTAGTCAATTGCGACAGCCCGCCTTTCGCGACGGTGTAAGCGAGATGATCCGGCAGCGCGAAAACCGCGTTGACGGAAGACATGTTGATGATCACGCCAGGGGTGCCGCCATTCTCGACCTGCGCGACCATTTGCCTTGCCACCGCCTGACCAACAAGGAACGGTCCTTTGAGGTTGGTCTTCAGAACCGCATCGAACTGCTCCTCTTCAAGCTCAAGGAACGCCGCGCTGTCGAGCTGCGCCGCGTTGTTCACAAGAACGTCGACGCGGCCATGCGCGTCGACAGTCTCCGCGACGAGATTGTGCACGTCGAGCCGTTCGCCGACGTCGCACTCAACGAAAATCGGAGGTTCACCGGACCCCGACAATTGTTCTGCCGCATTCTCCCCGCCCTTCTCATTGATGTCTGCCAGAACCACCTTCGCGCCGTCGGCGATGAACCGCTCCGCGCACGCGAAACCGATCCCGCGTGCCGCACCGGTAATGATTGTAACCTTGTTCTTCAGATCCATAACGCGCACCTCCCGTTGAGAGCCCGAAGGCTATGCGCACCCTTAGCGTTGGGCAAGGGTCGCGAGCACTACCACCGCCAACATCGAAAACGCCATGATCATATTGATAACAAAGTGTGTGCGCGGCGCGAGATTAAGACGCTGCACCGTCACGCCTGCGGCAAGCCAACCGACATGGATTGGGATCCAGATCGCATTCATGATCGCAAGCTTGATCATCGTCTCGACCACGAGGCTCTCCGGCCAGAATGCAAAACCGCTGAAGAATGTCGTGTTAACCGCATAAGCCTTGGGGTTGATCGCCTGCAACACAATGCCGGCAACAAAACCCGGTGCCGTCGGCGCCTTGATGAATGCGATCTCGGTCCCGGAAAAAGCGATCCGGTAGGCGAGATAGAGCAAGTAGCCGGCAGACCCGAACAGGAAAAGCGATCGCAGTGCAGGAACTGACAGCATCAAAGCCGCGAGCCCGGAGATCACCGCAAATGCCACAAGGTTCGTGCCGACAAAGAGCCCGGCGAAATAGCGCAAAGCCTTGCGGTATCCGTATGCCGCGCCGACGCCGGCGATGGAGAGAACGCCTGGGCCCGGAGTTATGAAGAGGAAGAAAACGGCAAGCGCGAAGGAAAGCATCGCGGTTGTATAGGGCGAAGAGCCGTGCCGACCAAGGGTTTCCGTCGTCGCCCAACTTTAGCGGAAGTCACTGCTTGTATCGCTCGAACAGTTCCACAAGCTCGTTGAACTTCACTTTCTGCTCCTTCTCGCTGCCGCTGCTGATGGCCTCCGCGACACAATGGTCGGCGTGGTCCTTCAGAATCTCCGTCTCGACCTTGTTGAGAGCGGACTTAATCGCACGGATCTGGGTCAGGATATCGATGCAGTAGCGTTCATCCTCGATCATCCGGGCGATGCCGCGCACCTGTCCCTCGACGCGGGAAAGACGTGACAAACAGTCCTTGTGACGTGGTTTCACGGATGCGGTTGCCTCCTGTGCTGATGCGCCACTTCGCGGTTGAAACCGCGAACACGATCACATACCCTATAGGGGTATAAGGTATCTGGCAAGTTCAAGGATTCTCGCGATGAGCGAAAGCTGCTGCCACCACGGCACTGGTACTCAGGATACTCAAACGGCAGACACGGCAGTTGATCCCGTCTGCGGGATGACCGTTCAGATCGCTGGCGCGAAGCACATGACCACTCATGACAGCACGCACTATTATTTTTGCCGCAAGGACTGCCAGACCAAATTCGAGGCAGATCCCGACAAGTATCTCGGCGAACGGAAGGAACCGGAGCCAGCACCTCCAGGGACGCTCTACACATGTTCCATGTGCCCGGAGATCGTGCAGGAGGGACCCGGCACATGCCCGATCTGCGGTATGGCGCTGGAGCCGATGGGTCTGCCCGCCCCCGATGCGGGGCCAAATCCGGAACTCTTTGATTTCACGAGACGTTTCTGGATCGGCATCGCATTCTCCATCCCCATTCTGGTTCTTGCGATGGGGCCGATGGTCGGATTACCGATAAGGGAGTGGTTCAGTCACAGGTCCGCCGCCTGGCTTGAACTGATCCTTGCCACGCCTGTCGTTTTTTGGGTGGCAAAGCCGTTCTTCGAACGTTGCTGGGCGTCCTTTGTAAACCGCGCCGCCAACATGTGGACGCTGATCGGCATCGGCGTTGGCGCCGCCTATCTCTATTCCGTGGTTGCCGTCATTGCGCCGGGTATGTTTCCGGCCGCGTTCCGCGACGCTTCCGGTTCGGTCGCCGTTTATTTTGAGGCTGCGGCGATGATCATCGTTCTCGTGCTTGCGGGACAAATACTGGAACTCAGAGCGCGTGAGCGCACCGGAGATGCGATCCGTGCGTTGCTCGACCTTGCACCCAAGACCACGCTGCGCGTTGGACAAGACGGCTTGGACGAAGAGGTGCCTCTCGATGAGGTGAAGTCCGGCGACCGGTTGCGCATACGCCCCGGTGACGCGGTGCCTGTGGATGGCGTGGTCGTGGACGGACATTCATCAATCGATGAGTCCCTGCTCACCGGCGAGCCCGTCCCCGTCGAAAAGGCGGTGGGCGACACGGTCACCGGCGGAACGCTCAATAAAACCGGCAGCTTCGTGATGGAAGCGAGACGCGTCGGCGCGGATACCGTTCTCTCCCAGATTGTCACCATGGTTGTCGACGCCCAGCGCAGCCGCGCGCCGATACAGAAAATGGTGGACGTCGTTGCCGGTTATTTCGTTCCGGCGGTCGTGGCTGCGGCGATTGTCGCCTTTGTCGTCTGGTCGGTCTGGGGTCCCGAACCTGCAATGGCTTATGGGTTCATCGCCGCTGTGTCCGTGCTCATCATCGCCTGTCCCTGCGCATTGGGGCTCGCAACCCCCATGTCGATCATGGTCGCCACCGGGCGCGGGGCCCAGGCGGGCATCCTCATCAAAGATGCGGAAAACCTGGAGCGCTTCGCGGCCGTTGACACGCTGTTCGTCGACAAAACCGGCACGCTGACGGTGGGCAAGCCGCAAGTCACCGATGTGCTCGCGACAGGAAAACACAAGGAGAAGGACGTCCTGAAGCTCGCCGCCGCGCTCGAACTTGGCAGCGAGCATCCGCTTGCCGAAGCAATCGTCGAGGGTGCCCGCAATCAGAACCTCGCCCTGCCCCGCTCGGTGTCCTTCGAGGCTGTGACCGGCAAAGGCGTAAAAGGCACGGTTGCGGACAAGACCGTGGCTCTTGGCAATGCGGCCATGATTGAAGATGAACTCGGATTGAGAGTAAGCCAGCACAAGGAACAGGCGGACCGGCTGCGCGGTGAAGGTAAGACCGCGATCTACGTCGCCATTGGCAAGCAGGTTGCCGGCATTGTGGCCGTCGCAGATCCAATCAAGGAAACGACCCCTGATGCCCTGCAGGCTCTGCATGCCGAAGGCCTACGCATTGTTATGGTGACAGGAGACAATATCCGCACGGCAAACGCGATCGCCGGACGGCTCGGCATCGACGAAGTGCGGGCGGACGTATTGCCCGACAAAAAGGCGAAAATCGTCAAAGAGTTTCAGCAAAGTGGGGCTACAGTAGCCATGGCCGGAGACGGTGTGAACGATGCCCCAGCCCTCGCCCAGGCCGACGTCGGCATCGCCATGGGCACAGGTGCGGATGTGGCGATCGAGAGCGCGGGGATTACTCTGTTGAAGGGTGATCTTACAGGAATTGTCCGGGCACGCCGACTGTCTGAACAAACTCTCAGGAATATCAAGCAAAACCTGTTTTTTGCCTTTGCATACAATGCAGTAGGTGTACCGATCGCGGCAGGCATCCTGTATCCAGCGCTTGGCATCCTACTGTCGCCAATGGTTGCGGCGGCGGCAATGAGCCTGTCGTCGGTTTCGGTTGTCGGAAATGCTCTCAGGCTGCGCCGCGCCAACCTCTGACACCGTGCGCCCAGAAGGCGCTGCATACCGCCTCTGCACAACGAAACGATCTCGCCCTTTCCGGCACGCATATGACCTTAGTCGTAAATTCCAAAACTTGCCATAATAACGCCCAACTGACGGCGAGTTATGGCTCAGGGGGAAAATTTTTTTACGCTTGTCAGGAGGGAAGACAAGAATGAGTTTCAAGACGCGCACAAAATTTATTTTCGTTCTGTTGGCCGCACTCGTTATGACCGGTACGGCCTATGCCCAACAGCGCCAGCTGTCACCTTATGAAAAACAGCGATTTGAGCGGAACCGCAGTTCGGTAAGCATTATCGGCGGCGGCATCAACGGTACCTATATTCGTTACGCAACCGACATCGCCAACGAACTGGACGATCTGAAGGGCAACGACATGCGTGTCCTTCCCCTGATCGGCCGCGGCGGCGGGCAGAATGTGATCGACATCCTGTTCCTGCGCGGTATCGACATGGGATTGACGCAGCAGGATCATCTGTCGTTCTTCAAGAATCTGGACCCCACGCTCTACGGTGATATCGACAACCGCATTCGCTATATCACCAAGCTTTACAATTCCGAGTATCATCTGATCGCCCGCACGGACGTCAAGAAGTTCGACGACCTGAAGGGCAAAACGGTCAACTTCTGGCGCCCCTGGAGCGCCACGGATATCGGCAGCCAGACGATCTTCCGTCTGATCGGCGTCGACGTGAAACCGATTTACATCGACACCGCCAAGGCGCTCGATAAAGTCAAGAGTGGCGAGATCGCGGCAACGGTCCTGCTCGCCGGCGCACCGGTGCCCGGTTACGCCAAGCTCAAAAAGGAAGATGGCCTGCACATCGTTCCACTCGGCCCCAATAGCCTGTCACCGGAGCAGAACGCCAAACTTCTCGAAGTGTATCTTCCGACGAAACTGACCCACAAACAGTATCCGAACATCATTCCGGAGGGTCAGGATGTTGAGTCTTATGCCAGTGGCGTTGTGCTTGCTGTCTACAACTGGAAGGAAGGCTCAGACCGCTACAACAAGGTTGCGCGTTTCGTCGACAAGTTTTTCGCCAAGTTTCCCAATTTGCAGAGACCACCGAGACACCCGAAGTGGAAAACGGTGAACCTGGCCGCGAACATTCCCGGATGGACCCGGTTCAAGCCTGCCCAGCAATGGCTGGACAACCCGGCCAACCGGAAAAAGCCGGACGCCGCCAAGGACGCATTTGCAGCGTTCCTAAAGGAAAGCGGCGGTACGGGGCAGAACTATTCCGACGCCGAACTCGAGGCGCTGTTCAAGAAATTCTCCACGTGGTGGGCGACCCAGCAGCGTTAACTGCAAAAGCTCACACACGTGAACGACAAGGCCGGCCCCTTCCAGGGGCCGGTTTTTTTGTGACGGCAATTTCGTGCATGAATGCCTGCGCATGCTATCGTTGCGCGTAACGACTCGCCTCCTGGCTCACCCCAATCGACCCTCAAATGCCTCCGACCGCCGGCACAGCAAAGATTATCGAGACACTGCGCTCGCCGAACTATGGCAGCTATGTCGTTGGCAACGGCATTTCGCTCATCGGCACCTGGATGCAGCGTATTGCCGTCGGGTGGCTGACATGGGAACTGACGGGGTCGCCTTTCTGGCTCGGGATTATCGCGTTTGCGGACCTTTTTCCTGCCGTGATCATCGGTCCAATCAGCGGGGCGATCGCAGACCGGCGCGACCGCCTGCGCCTGGTTCAGATTTCACAAGGTCTCTCCTGCATTCAGGCGGCGACCTTGTTCGTGCTGGCCGCTTTGGGTGCAATCGATGTCTTTGCACTTGCCGCCCTCTCCCTGTTTCTCGGCATCGTCACTGCAGTCAACCAGCCGGCCCGCCTCGCCCTTGTTCCAAGCCTGGTCCACGCGCATCAGCTCAACTCGGCAATCGGCATCAATTCGGTCATATTCAATCTCGCGCGCCTGATCGGTCCGGCGATCGCCGGTGTTATCATCGCCAGTGGACAGGTCTCCTGGGTCTTCGCCATCAATGCGGTTTCCTTCGCCTTCTTCCTGTTCATACTGCTGAACCTGAAGCTTGCGCGGCCCTTCAAGACCAACCGGACCCGGAAAAAGTTCACTGCGGACCTGCTGGACGGTTTCGCATATGCCATCCGCGACTCTCGCCTGTCGGCCCTGCTATTGCTCAACGTCGCCATCGGCCTGGGGGCACGGCCGCTGGTCGAGCTCCTGCCCGGCATTGCTTCCGCCGTGTTCGACGGCGGCCCGCAGACCCTGGCGTTGCTGACGGCAACCCTTGGCGGTGGCGCCATTGTCGGCGGGCTCTGGCTGGCGGGACGCAACCATGAAGGCGACCTGACCGGCACGGTCCTCGCCGCGGCATTCGGCCTGGCGTTGGCATTGACCGCCTTTGTCGCCACAACCGACCTCTGGATCGGCGTCGCGGCCATGGCCGCGCTTGGCATGACCATGTCGATTGCCGGAGCCGGAATTCAGACCCTGTTACAGTTTCATGTCGATTCCGACATGCGTGGCCGCATCTTGAGCATCTACGGCCTCATCCTTCGCGGCGGACCGGCGATCGGCTCGTTGACCATGGGCTGGATTGCCGAATTCGTGGGGTTGCGCTGGCCGCTGGCCGGTGGTGCGGCACTGGTAGCGACCGCCGCGCTGCTCATCATTCTCCGCAGAAAATTGAAAACCTGAAGCGGGTCTCCAACGAGAACCCATCTCGGACCATGCGTCGACGTGGCGGAGCTGCGACGGCACGCCATATGACTGATCCAATCCGAATGCGGCTGCGTAAGCCCGGTACCCAACCCCAATGAACAGGAGTTCACCAATGACACTTCTTCGCAATCTTCTGGTCGCCGCTCTGCTGATCGTACCGGTCTCCTTCGCTCAAGCAGGCAGCAAGGACATCGTGGATACAGCCGCAGGCGCCGGCCAGTTCAATACCTTGGTTGCCGCAGTCAAGGCGGCGGGCCTTGTCGACACCCTCAAAGGCAAGGGCCCGTTCACGGTTTTCGCGCCAACCGACGAAGCCTTCGCCAAACTGCCGAACGGAACAGTCAACAGCCTGCTCAAACCTGAAAACAAAGAGAAACTCGTCGCAATCCTGACCTACCACGTCGTGCCCGGCAAGGTCATGTCGGGTGACATCGCCGGCAAAAAGGTCGCCGTAAAAACGGTCCAGGGCTCGAAGATCGCGGTCAACGCCACCAAGGGCGTGATGGTCGACGATGCCAAGGTGACGAAGGCCGATATCGTCACCTCGAACGGCGTTATCCACGTCATCGATACAGTTGTCATGCCGAAGTAAATGAGCGGCAATGCCATTCGGCATGGCAGGGCAGCGGGCGCGTCCCGCTGCCCTTTACCGGTTACTCCCTTACCCCGGTATCCCGCGCTCCTTGAGCGCGTCGGTGATTTCGGTCAGGATTGCCGGATCATCGATTGTCGCGGGGGTCCTGTAGTCCTCGCCATCGGCGATGCAACGCATGGTCCCACGCAGGATCTTGCCCGAACGCGTCTTCGGCAGGCGCGGGACGGCGAGCACGAGCTTGAAGGCGGCAACCGGCCCGATCTTCTCGCGCACGAGACCAACCACCTCTTTCTCGATTTCAGACGGGTCCCGGTTCACGCCAGCGTTGAGCACCATGAAGCCGGCCGGGATCTGGCCTTTGAGCTGGTCGGCGATGCCTATGACGGCGCATTCGGCCACATCCGGATGCGCGGCCACGACTTCTTCCATACCACCCGTTGAGAGCCGGTGGCCGGCGACGTTGATAATGTCGTCGGTGCGGGCCATGATGTAGACGTAACCGTCCTCATCGAGGTATCCGGCGTCGGCCGTCTTGTAGTAGCCGGGATATTCTTCCAAATAGCTTTCCCTGAAGCGCTCATCCGCGTTCCACAGCGTCGGCAGGCACGACGGTGGCAAGGGCAGCTTGACGGAAATCGCACCGATCTTGCCGGCCTCAACCTGATTGTTGGCCTCGTCAAGGATGTGGATTTCGTATCCGGGCATCGGCACCGTGGACGAACCGTGCTTCACAGGAAGTGCGCCGAGCCCCATGGGATTGCCGGCAATCGTCCATCCGGTTTCCGTCTGCCACCAATGATCGATGACCGGAACCTTCAGATTGTCCTCCGCCCACTGGATCGTATCCGGGTCGGCGCGTTCACCGGCAAGGAAAAGGGTGCGGAAATTGGACAGGTCGTACTGACCGATCAATTCGGCCTTGGGATCGACCTGTTTGATGGCGCGAAAGGCTGTCGGTGCGGTGAACATTGCCGCCACATTATGCTCGGCAATCACCCGCCAGAACACGCCTGCGTCAGGCGTGCCCACCGGCTTGCCCTCGAACACGATCGTCGTGTTGCCGTGCAGCAGCGGTGCGTAGACGATGTAGGAATGTCCGACGACCCAGCCCACATCCGACGCGGCCCAGTACACTTCGCCCGGCTCCACGTCGTAGATATTTTTCATGGTCCAGTGGAGCGCAACCATATGCCCGCCATTGTCACGCACCACGCCCTTGGGTTGCCCGGTCGTGCCGGATGTATAGAGAATATAGAGCGGATCGGTTGCCTCGACCGGCACGCACTCCGCGCGACTTCCATCCGCTTTGGCCTGCGCCACGGCATCAGCCCAATCGCGGTCGCGTCCGTCGATCATCGACGCAATCGCCTGCTCGCGCTGGAACACGAGACACGCATCGGGCTTTGAGGATGAAAGCTCTATCGCCTCGTCGAGCAAGGGCTTGTATTCGACGGTCCGGCCCGGTTCGATCCCGCATGACGCGGTAAGAATCGCCTTAGGTTTGGCATCCTCGATACGCGTTGCCAGCTCTTTGGGGGCAAATCCTCCGAACACGACCGAGTGGATGGCACCGATGCGTGCACAAGCGAGCATGGCGAAAACAGCCTGTGGAATCATCGGCATGTAGATGATGACGCGGTCCCCCTTCTCCACGCCCAGGTCGCGAATAACGCCGGCAAGCGCCGACACTTCGTCGAGCAGTTGGGAATAGGTGAATTTCTGCTGTGCGCCGGTGATGGGACTGTCGTAGATCAGGGCATGCTGGTCGCCGCGCCCGCCTTCGGCATGCCGGTCGACGCAGTTGTAACAGGTATTGCACTGGGCACCGACAAACCAACGCCCATAGATGCCCGCATCCGGATCGAACACCTTGTCGGCCGGTTTGATCCAGTCGATGTTCTTTGACGCTTCTCCCCAGAACCCTTCGGGATCCTTCAGCCAGCCATCATAAACTTCCCTGTACCGGCTCGTCATCACACCCTCCCCTTCTGCTGCCTAGCGGATGCGTCAACATCTGCCATCACGCCATAGCTGGCTCTTTTTATTCAATTCCATCTTCGCGCGCGAGGGGGGCTGGGAACAAGTGCCGCAGCGACTTTTGACCTAGCCCGAAAGCCTAATGGACGTTAGAAGCGCTGCGTATCGCTTGTACTGGCACTCCTCCATGATCACCGACCCGACATTCTATGCCGTCGCCATTCCCGCCATCATTCTGGTCGGGCTGGCCAAGGGCGGTTTCGTCGGCGCGCTGGCCATGCTCGGCGTGCCTCTCATGGCGCTGGTGATTTCGCCGGTTCAGGCTGCAGGCATCCTCCTGCCGATCCTGATTGCCATGGATGTCTTTGCTTTGTGGACCTACCGGGGTGTCTACGATTCCCGAAATCTCAAGATTCTCATTCCCGCCGCACTGGTCGGCATCGGCATCGGATATCTGACGGCAGCTTACGTGTCCGAGGCCCATGTCAGGCTGATCGTCGGCCTCGTCGCCTTACTGTTCACCCTGGACTACTGGTTCGAATGGCGCGGATCGAACACGACGCAACCGAACGCAGCCAAGGGCGGGTTCTGGGGTGCAACGGCCGGATTCACCTCATTCGTCTCCCATGCGGGCGGTCCTCCGCTGCAGATGTATCTTCTGCCGCAACGTCTCGCACCGCGCCTGTTTGTCGGAACCAGCGTTATCTTTTTCACGGTGGTCAACCTGATCAAGGTGATCCCTTACGCGGCTCTCGGTCAATTGGATACGACCAATCTCACGACATCGCTCGTACTTTCACCACTTGCTCCATTGTCGATTTTCACCGGTGCCTGGTTGGTGAAGAAACTGAATGTCGAAACATTCTATCGATTTGCCTATGCCGCGATCTTCATCATCTCGCTCAAGCTGATGTGGGACGGCGGAGTAGCCCTCATCGGCGCTTCAGTCCTATGATTGCAACGCTTCGCCGGCGCGGTTAGCCTCTGCGCCAATAGGGGGAAGACGCCATGGCTAAAAATCCGTATGAGACCGATCTCAATCCCAATCCGGCAAATTATCAACCGATGACGCCCCTGTCGTTCCTCGACCGCGCGGCGCGTACATATCCGGACCGGCTCGCCATCATTCACGGAAAGGCGCGAACATCCTATTCACAGTTCTATGCCCGGGCGCGCAAACTCGCATCGGTTCTCGCCAAGAACGGCATCGGCAAAGGCGACACGGTCTCCGTCATGCTCTCCAATACCCCGCCGATGCTCGAGGCGCACTACGGCGTGCCGATGACCGGCGCGGTGCTGCACTGCATGAACACACGCCTGGATGCCGGGGTGATCGCGTTTCAGCTTGATCACGCGGAAACGAAGGTGCTGATCACCGACCGGGAGTTTGCCGCAACGGTCAAGGAAGCCCTCTCCCAGGCCGAAGTGAAACCGCTCGTCATCGATTACGATGATCCGGAGTTTCCACAGGACAGCGAACTGTTGGGAAGCCAAGAATATGAGGACTTCATCAAGGACGGAGATCCGGATTTCGCCTGGACGCCCCCGGCGAGCGAGTGGGATTCGATCTCCCTCAATTATACCAGCGGAACCACGGGCAACCCGAAGGGCGTGGTTTATCACCACCGGGGCGCGGCGCTCATGTGCTACGCCAACACGATCTGCACCGGCATGGGGCGGTTCCCCGTCTATCTGTGGACGCTCCCCATGTTTCATTGCAACGGCTGGTGCTTCCCGTGGACGCTGTCCATGGTTGTCGGTATCCACGTCTGTCTGCGATGGGTACGCGCCGGGGCCATGTTCGATGCCATCGCCGATCATCGCGTGACGCATATGTGCGGTGCCCCCATTGTCATGTCCGTGCTGCTTCAGGCGGGCGACGGCGAGAAGCGTTCGTTCGACCAGCGCGTTTCCTTCTCCCATGCCGCAGCACCCCCGCCCGCCGCCGTGCTCGCACAGATGGGCGATGCGGGCTTCGACCTCACGCATCTGTATGGGCTCACCGAAACCTATGGTCCCGCGACAATCAACGAGTGGAACGAGGATTGGGACGCGCTCGGCAAACCGGAGCAGATGGGCATGCGCATCCGCCAGGGCGTGCGCTATCCCGCACTTGAAGACCTGACGGTGATGGACCCCAAGACCATGAACCAGGTCACGGCCGATGGCGAGACGCTGGGCGAGGTCATGTTCCGCGGCAATATCGTCATGAAAGGGTACCTTAAGAACAAGGAGGCGACGGAGGAGGCGTTTGCGGGGGGCTGGTTCCATTCCGGCGATCTCGGTGTGCTTCACCCCGACGGCTACATCCAGCTCAAGGACCGCTCCAAGGACGTGATCATCTCGGGCGGTGAAAACATCTCCTCCATCGAGGTCGAGGACACGCTCTACAAGCACCCTGCAGTGTCGGTGGCGGCAGTTGTCGCAAAACCGGATGAGAAATGGGGCGAAACGCCCTGTGCTTTCGTGGAAACTGCCGACGGCGTTGAGGTCACCGCGGACGACCTCATCGCCTGGTGCCGCGACAATCTCGCCCACTATAAATGCCCTCGCCATGTGGTCTTCACCGAGCTGCCCAAGACCTCCACCGGCAAGATCCAGAAATTCAAGCTGCGCGAGATGGCGAAGGAGGTTTGAGAACGCATTCCTTCAGGACCGCGGCGGATGCCCACCGGCAACAACGTCGGGAAAAAATGTCAACGATGCACGCCCAAACAGGACCGGAGATTTACCGCCATCACAGCACGTACACCGACCCAGGGGAGTACGCGCAACAGATCGCCGATCTGCCGGCGAATCTCGCCGCGCTCTGCCAAATCGTGCAAGGCCTCATTGTCCACGTCGCCTGGGCCGGCAGATACGGTTTGCCGGAGAAAACGCCTCTTAACAGAGCGACGCTCCCCGTCTCGAAGCGTCTGCAACTCATTCTTGAAACTTCTCCAGCCGCGCTATCCGAGGCACGCGCTCCGAGCGCAAGGTCGCCCGGAACATGCCGCGACTTCGCACTTATGTTGTGCAGTATTCTCAGGCAGCAGGGCGTTCCGGCCCGTACACGATGCGGGTTCGCCGCATACCTCTCGCCCGGCCGGTTCGAAGATCACTGGATTTGCGAATATTGGAAGCCCAAGGAGCAAAGATGGGCAATTGCGGATGCCCAGATCGACCAGCTGCACGGGGATCATTTGAATATCACGTTTGAGATAACCGACGTGCCGTCCGGAGAATTCCTGAATGCCGGGCAGGCATGGTCGGCATTCCGCAAGAGCGATGCGGTAGTGGACAGCTTCGGCCACGGAACATGCGTGGGGCAATGGTTCCTGTACGTCAACCTCGTGAGAGACCTGTTCACGCTCCACAATCAGGAGGTATCCGATTGGGACACTTGGCGGAGCGCCACGCCAAAGAGCAAAATTCTGAACCATGACACCTTAAGCATGTGCGACCGCATTGCGCGTGCTACGGAACATATCCGGGGATTCCCGAACGGATTTGATGAGACACTGGATTCCCTCCAAACCCCGCCTTGGCAAAAGTAAATGCGTGACCGTCGGCCCGCCACTTCATGGCACCGCACATCTGGATTCCGGCTTGCGCCGGAATGACGGAGGGTGAATTCGCGCAGATCGGCCGGGGGTTTGTCATCCCCGCGCAGGCGGAAATCCAGTCTGAGTCGCCCGCAGAGTCGGTAAGGCCGCTCCGGGTTCCGGCCTTTGCCGAATGACCGCTAACTCGCCTTCCAAAACCACGGCTGATCGTTGCTTGAACGTCATTGCCGGACCTGTTCCGGCAATCCATTCCATGACCCCGCAGCGTGCTGATCGCGATGTGCAATGTACGCCCGGAACGAGCCCGGGGGTGACGAATGAAGACCCGTGACATCGTCATCCCAGACGACCGAGCGCCTCGTCAAAAACATGGTTAATCAGTTGTTAACCCCACACGGGCGACGCTTGGCCCATGACGGCGATTCGACTGGGTTACGCAGAACGGCGGGCTCTGCGCACGGTGGTGCGGTACAACGGCACCTGCGAGAGGCGCAGAATTCCGCGACAACGCGCGCAGAACCTCATTTCCATGGGGCTGCTTCAGGAAACGGCTGACCGTTACCACATCACGGTCAGGGGGCAGGTCGAGCTGCTCCGATACCGATATTACGACGTGTCGGCCAGCAGGCCCGTGCCCGAGCGCACCATACCCGCCGTCGATCTCAGGGAAAGACTGAAGAACAGTCTCTAGTCGGACTTCGGCGGCTCCACGCACACCTTCTCGTAAGGGTAGCGTTCCTTGAGCGTGCCGTAATGCTCGAAGACGTCGAGGATGACCTCATAGGCCGGTTTCGTGATCTCCACGTGCGGGGTCCAGCATCCGAGCTTTTGATATGTGGCAATGCAGTCGGCAAGCACATCCTCGTCGATATCCGGAAAGAACGGCTTTTCAGCGCGCGCAATCTCAACCGCCGGTGTTTCGTTCATATAGAGACGCGTCTTCTTGTAAGCGCGCATGAAGGCTTTCGCCATATCGGTGCCAAGCCATTCGCGCGTCGCGGCAAGGGATGAAAACCCGCACGGCCCGATCTGCTTGCCGACCTGCGCCACCACATGACCGACGCCGTCTTTTTCAAGCTGCTGCGGGAATGGTCCTTGCTGCTGCACATACTGGCCCTGTCCCTCGCGGAAAGCGTTGTCGATGTCGGCGGCCCCACCCGGTGTAACGGGCACAAGCTTGTCGTAGTCGATGCCCGCCTTGAAACAGGCATATTTGAACATCGCGTTGGGTTGGCCACCCTTGAACATGACGACCTCGGCGCCTTCGAGCTTGTCCCAGGTGAAATCCGGATCCGGCTCGCGCGCGGTCAGGAAGAAACCATCCATCTCGTTGATCTGGGCGAAATGCACCGCCTTCGGGGTTTCTCCCTTGGCGAGCGAGTTAAACCCCTGGCTGAGTGCGGACTGAATGACGTCCACCTCACCCGTTTCGAGCGCGGCAATAGCCGAAACGCCGGGCGGCGAAACCGACCATTCCGGATCGAGGCCCTCCTCCTTCAGGAATCCGCCGGACATGGTCGAGATCAGCGGCGAATAGAATGCGGAGAACAAGGTGAACTGGATTCTGATTTTTTCCATGGCGTTAATCCCGGGTTATACGTGCGCGCCCAATGTGTCCGGGGCCGTAAGCTATAGGGGCACTTCCGCGAAGTCCAACGGCTCCAACGCGTAACACTTGTGCTGTTGGCCACCACCCGGCGGATGGTCATAATGTCACCTTCCGGCACGGAGACATTCCCCCACATGTCCGAGCAAAAGCTCATCTCCAACACAGCGCGTCTGGTCTATCTCGCACTCGGCTGGCTGTTCTTCGGCATCGGAGTGATCGGCGCTTTCCTGCCGGTTCTGCCGACGACGCCGTTCATGATCCTCGCCTTATGGGCCTTCTCGAACAGTTCGGAGAGACTGCGTGGCTGGCTCTACAACCACAAACTCTTCGGACCGCCCCTCCAGCGCTGGCAGGAATATCGGGTGATCCCGGTTTCGGCCAAGATGGCATCAATCGGGGCGATGAGCGTGAGTTTCGTCTACATGGCCTTCTTCACAGATCTCGGCTGGCCGTGGCTGCTGACCACGGGCGTCTTGATGGCCTACGGCGCATACTACGTCCTCACCAAGCCGAGCCGGACGCCGTCAAGCCGCAAAAACGAAGACTAGAGGCGGTACACGCGCGCCGCCGTGTCGTGAAACAGGGCAGCCCTTTCGTTCGCCGAATAATTCCGCGTGAGCTTCTTGAACATGTTCCACACGACGGTGTAGCTGCAGCTCACCTTGTCGACGGGAAAGTTCGATTCAAACATGCAACGCTCGACGCCGAATTTCTCGATCTGATAGTCGAAATAGTGGCGGGTCGCCGTCAACAGTTCATCACTGGTGGGCGGCTTATCGCGCTCATGCCAGCCAAAACCGTTCACTTCCATATTGAGGCCGCCGAGCTTGGCATAGACGTTGGGGCATGCAGCAAGCGCATCGATCATCCCTTTCCAGTGCGCGAACACCTCCTCAGATGCGCCTTCATAGGGGCCAATCCCGACAGGTCCGCCAAAATGATCCAGCACAATGACCGTGTCCGGAAAAGCTCGCGCCAGATCCGTTGCCTCGACAATCTGCGGATGACAGCACCACACCTCGAAACTCAGCTCCCGGGATGCGAGATGCCTGAAGCCTTCGCGGAAATCTTCGCGAAGCATCAGTCCTTGCGGCGGGTTGGTACGGTGATCGGCGATATCCGGGCTCTCATGCCATAACGTGCCGAGGCGTATCCCGCGAAACCGGCCCTTGCCCGCCTTGATCTGCGCGTCCAGCACATCGGCAACCGCATCGCCGATCTTAAGATCCGCCGTGCCGACGATACCCGCGGCGATATGATAATGCCCGTACCCTTGCGCGTCAGCCTGCTCGGCAATGCCGACGACAAAGTCGGTTTCGCCGACGCAGCGGAGCTCTTCGGGACCACCTTCACGAAATTCCGCACCGCATTCGATGAACACGGTCGAGACAATGTTGTGGCCGCCCGACAGATCTTCCACAAACTCGTCCAGCATGTAACAGGGCTGAACCGCGCCCTTGCGGTCCCGCCACAGATGATGATGGGGGTCACATATCGGGATATCGGGCTCCAGGGCGTCTTCTTTCACCAGTTCCAGCCAATCCTGATTCCGCGACTGTTCGACCAATTTCCCCTCCCGTCTTTTTTCTTGTCAATTCATCACTCTTGAAGTGTGAGAAATACCTGTACTACAACCCAAATTCGCTGTTAGCTTCGCGATATCGAGTCGTGGCATCTTCGCCACGATCACGACATTTTGCGAGACCAATATACACGGCAGGTTGTAGCTGGGAGTGCTGTTTGGCATGGTTCTGCCGATTCGAGCGCGTCGAATTTCAAGAGCCTCGCGATTCGCGGGGGATCAGCGGGGAACCCACCCATGAAAACGCTTCTTCGTGTCGCATCCATAGCGGTTTTCACGGCCGGGTACAGCTTTCAGGCTGACGCGGAGCAGAAGGATGACGTCGAGTCCGAAGTAACCGCGTCAATCGCCGAGCCTTCGACCGAGAATGTCAAGCCGCCGGCAATCGCTGAGGAAAGTTTCGACCAGGCTATAGCCAGCCTCGTTCATGACGAAATTGGCGAAGCGTCCGATGGAAAAGACCGTAAGACGCTGGTTCATCAGGCGTTGCGCGCCTTCTATGCCGGCAGCGCCGCGACGCCCATCTGGGTCGGCGAAAATGGCCCGAACCAGAAGGCACGGGACGCGGCAAAGGAAATCGAAGCCGCGGACGCATACGGCCTCAACCCCAAAGATTATGACCTGCCGGACGTGACCAGCACGGCACGTTCACGCGAGGCCCTTGCAAAGATTGAACTCAAGATGACCCACGCGGTCCTCGGATACGCCCATCATGCAAAGGCGGGGCGCATCAAGCCAGCCAAGGTTGGGCACAGACTGAACAATCCTGTATCGCTGGAAAACCCGCGTGCGTTCCTAGAGAGCCTGCGTACGGAAGACGATGTGGTGGCGCGGTTGCGGGACCTTCACCCGAAGCACAAGCAGTTTGTCCAGCTCAAAAAGAAACTCGCTGCTCTGCGCGGCCATGGCGACGGCAAGCCGCAGGTTCAGATTCCCGATGGCCCGGCTTTGCGCACAGGCACGAAGCACCCGCATGTCGCCCTTCTGCGCAAGCGGCTCAGTGTCTCCGCGCCGGACGAGACCAAGGCGAATACGTTCGATGACAGCGTCAAAACCGCGGTCGTCAAGTTTCAGAAAGGAAAAGGCCTCAAGGCGGACGGTGTGGTCGGAAACGGAACCCGCCGAGCCCTCAACGGCCAGTCAAACGAACAGCTGGCCGTCCGCATTCTTGCAAACATGGAGCGCTGGCGCTGGCTGCCCGATGATATGGCAGGAGAAGCCGGTATCTTCGTCTGGGCCAATATTCCGGAATTCCGCACCCGCATCGTGCAAGCGGGAAAGACCGTGTTCGATGAACGCGTTATCGTCGGCAAGACCAACAAGAAAACGCCTGTGTTCTCGGACAAGATGGAGTGGATCGAGTTCCATCCGACCTGGTATGTGCCGAACTCAATCAAGGTGGAGGATATCGGACCCAGTCTGAGGCGTCCGACCAGCAGCGTGGTGGATCGTTACCATCTCAAGATCAGTTGCGGACGCCACGGCAGCGACTGGCGAAAGATCGACTGGAACGTCGTGAACATCCGCAACTGCAGCGTTACGCAACCTCCTGGTGCCAAGAGCGTGCTCGGCGACTTCAAGTTCAAGTTTCCGAACGGCCATGATGTTTACATGCACGACACGCCCACAAAACGCCTGTTCGGGACAACAACGAGAACTTACAGCCATGGCTGCGTGCGCATCCAGAACCCGCGCCGGATGGCGGAGATCCTGCTTGAGCATGACAAAGGCATGACTTCGGCACGGGTTGGCCAGATCCTGAAAGGTCCCAAGCGCCTGCACACGGAGAAACTCTCCAAACACGTTCCGGTACACATCACCTATTTCACAACCGTGTTCGACAAGGAGGGGAACTTCCGGACGCGGTCGGATTACTACGGGCACGATAAAAGGCTCGCCCAGGCGCTCACGGGCAAAGGTCATCTTCTGCCCGCTCCTGTGATCGCGGTAAGCCGCAAGCGTACGCCGCGCCGGCGCACCAGGACTGCCCAGGAAACACCCTGGACCAACGCGTTCAGCGCAAACTAGGCGCTTCGGCGTCCGGGTGCCAATCTCCACTGGCAGGGAATACTCGCCGCTGCGCACGGCAGTCGGGTTGTCGCGAACCGACGGTATAACTTTGTACGTGTTGAATTTGAGGCGATTTTGGTTGGGGGGTCAAAATGGACAGCCTGCTTTCAATTGAGAACTTCTTCACCTTGGCCATGTTGGTGTTCCTGCAGGCCGTGCTGGGCTTCGACAATCTGCTCTATATCTCCATAGAGTCGAAGCGCGTGACGCCGGAACGTCAGGCCTTTGTCCGACGTCTCGGAATCGGTCTTGCCATTGTGCTCAGGATCGCGCTGCTGTTCCTCGTTCTCGCGGCGGTCGAGCAATTCACAGCGCCAATTGCCGCTATCAGTTTCCCAGGGATCGTTGAGGGCAACCTCACCGTTCACTCCGCGATCGTCCTCGTTGGCGGCGTGTTCATCATCTACACGGCGATCAAGGAAATCTATCACATGCTGGCCACACCAGACCTCGAACATGGCGAGAATGGCGTGCGCCGGTCGGTTACCGGGGCCGTGACCTGGATCGTATTGATGAATCTGGTGTTTTCGTTCGACTCCATATTGTCGGCCATGGCACTCACCAAGGTGTTTTGGGTCATGGCTACGGCCATCGTCATTTCCGGTGTGATGATGATTTATCTGGCGGACGCGGTTTCCGCGTTTCTTGAACGAAACCGAGCATACGAGGTTTTAGGTCTTTTTGTGCTGTTTATCGTCGGCATCCTTCTCGTTTCCGAGGGTGGACACCTCTCCCACCTCACGCTGTTCGGCTACGCCGTCGAGCCCATGGCCAAAAGTACGTTCTATTTCGTGTTGGCGGTTCTGGTTGCCGTCGATCTGGTACAAAGCCGCTATCAGAAGCGTCTGCTCGCATCCGCTGCCAAAGCGCAGAAATAGCGCCGATAGGAAGCCGAGCATCACGGAATAAGAAAAACGCCGCGGGTATCCCGCGGCGATTTCAGTCCGTTAGATCAAGGAAACCGTTCCATTAATTGTCCCCGGCCCCTTCTGCCTTGAGACGTTCCAATTGGTCCTTGATACGGAGTTTTTCACGCTTGAGTTCGGAGATGACAATGCTGTCGGCCGAGGGCCTCGCCAGCTCATTCTCAATTTTCTGTTCCAATGCACGGTGTTTGTCGGTCAGTTCGGCGACATGTGCTTCAAGCGCCATTGGCTCCTCCGTGATAATCAGATTCGCAACCTTGGGAGTTTGGCAAATCGCCGGTTATTTGTCGAATCAGGCGCATATACGCGGCACAATTGCGTGACGGTATCGCGACAAGACCTTGTGCAGACCTTGCGCCAATCGGCATTCGCCGCAATAATTCGCCTCGCAATTCTACGGTTCATATCTTGAGGGAAACGCCAAGCGCAAGGGGCATTGAATGGACACGGAGGAGCGGCGGCAGCTCCAGGAAAATCTGGCGAGGTTGAAACAGGAGCATCGCGACCTCGATGGTGCCATCGCCGCATTGGAAACGTCCGGGCATGGGGACCCGCTGCAGCTCAAACGACTGAAAAAAAAGAAGCTTTATCTGAAAGACGAGATTGCGAGGGTCGAGGATCAGCTTTTGCCCGATATCATCGCCTGAGTGCTGTTGAAGGCACGGCGCGAGCAAGAAATGCGCTGGTTCTAGCTGTGCTTCCGCCGCGCCTTACCGGCATACATGATGCGGTCGGCGCGCGCCATGGCACTGGCATTCGTATCGTCGTTGCGCAGCTGGGTAACACCGGCCGTGAGCGACATCGCGACTTCCTTACCCTCGAAAACCAGCGAACTTGACGCAAGCGCGCGGGCCAACTGATTTGCCTTTTCATTGGCGGCACCTTCATCCGCCCGGTGCAGCAATATCGAAAATTCATCGCCACCCAAGCGGGCTACGACGTCGGACCGGCGTACATTGGCGATCAGAATATCGGCAAGATGCATCAGTGCCGCATCGCCGGTGGCATGACCGTAGATGTCATTGATCAATTTGAAATCGTCGAGATCGATGTAGATCAGGCTGACTTCGGTGCCGTGCCGCTTAACATAGGCAAGCGTCCGCTCAAGCTCGCGATCAAAGCCACGCCGGTTCAGAACCGGCAGCAGTGCATCTTCGTCGACCTTGGTTTCAAGCTCTGTCACACGGCGCCGCGCGGAAAGAAGCTCATCCTTGACGCGGTCGAGCTCGGCCATCAATTCGTCAACCGCCGAACGGGCCTCCGGCGTGAGATCCGATTTGGGGATTTCAGACAGACCGGGCAGTTTTGCGCTCACCGCCCGGCGGGCAGTTGACCCCCTAGTCAAACCGGCGTCACGCGCCAGATTGTCATTTGCTACGGTTTTTTTTGCCTTGCTTACCATATCCGGAGTTCTTTGTTCCCTCGTTTGCTCGTGGGAATCACGAACGCTCCCCCGCTGCCGTTTCAGGAAAATCTGGCCTGAAAGCCGTTAACAACCCGTTCACCGTGTTTTCCATTCACCAGTTTCCAACAGGAGACAGGCCACCTGCTTGCCAATCGAATCGCCACCCCTATAATCGCGCGCTTTCCGGGGTGAGGGAAAGGCGCAAGAATCATGGGCGATTCGCCGCCGCTCGTCGGCATCATAATGGGCTCGCAGTCGGACTGGCCGACGATGCGCCATGCCGCGCAAATGCTCGACGAGCTCAAAATACGCTATGAAGCACGTATCGTCTCGGCGCACAGGACGCCGGACCGTCTGTATGAATATGCAAAGTCCGCGCACGGACGTGGATTGAAAGTCATTATCGCCGGCGCAGGCGGTGCCGCGCATCTGCCCGGAATGGCGGCATCGATGACCATGCTACCGGTGCTCGGCGTTCCGGTCCGGAGCCGCGCGCTATCCGGCAAGGACAGTCTGCTTTCCATCGTGCAGATGCCCGCCGGCGTTGCCGTCGGCACCCTTGCCATCGGCGATGCAGGCGCGACCAATGCCGGCCTGCTCGCGGCGCAAATCCTCGCACTTTCCGACTCCTCGCTGGCAGAGCGGCTCGAAAAGTGGCGCAAGGCGCGGACCGACGCGGTCGCTGAAGCTCCCACAGACGATGACTGACACACCGCTTGCTCCTGGAAGCACCGTCGGAATCCTCGGTGGCGGTCAACTCGGCCGTATGCTTGCCATGTCGGCAGCCAGGCTCGGATTGAACTGCCACATCTATTGCAACGAACAGCGATCGCCGGCCTTCGAGGTTGCCGCGGATCACACCATCGGTGACTATGACGACGAGGCCGCTCTGAAGAAGTTCGCAAAATCGGTGGACGTTGCCACGCTAGAGTTTGAAAATGTGCCGGCGGCGGCGTTGGCCGCGATCGCAAAGGACGTTCCGGTTTTTCCACCGCCCTACTCCGTCGAAGTAAGCCAGGACAGG
Organism: Hyphomicrobiaceae bacterium; assembly: GCA_028066055.1. Classification (GTDB taxonomy): domain Bacteria; phylum Pseudomonadota; class Alphaproteobacteria; order Rhizobiales; family Methyloligellaceae; genus UBA2767. The sequence continues at coordinate 66,177 of JALCBY010000007.1, read as the reverse complement.
CTCGCGGAGAAACAGTTCGCCGAAAAACTGGGGATCGGTGTCGCACCGTATTGCGAGGTTCATTCTCTGGAAGATCTTCAGGACGCTGTCGAGCAGCTCGGACGTCCAGGTCTGCTGAAAACCCGCCGGCTCGGTTATGACGGCAAGGGACAGGTCAAAATCACCGACAGCACCGGTCTGCCGGAGGCATACGAGTCCTTGAGCGGCGCGGCGGCATTGTATGAAAAGTTCATCGATTTCGACCGCGAAATCTCGGTGGTTGTCGTACGCGGCCGGGACGGCGAGACACGCTTCTACGATCCTTCCGAGAACCGTCACGAAAACCAGATTCTGGCGGAAACCCGCATCCCAGCGCGTGTTCCCGGCACGATTGCACACGCCGCGACAGACATTGCGGAACGGATCGTCAGTGCGCTCGACTATTGCGGTGTCCTGTGCGTCGAACTGTTTTATTGCGGCGAACATGCGTCGGCTCCGCTTGTGGTCAACGAGATCGCCCCGCGCGTGCATAATTCCGGGCACTGGACATTGGACGCCTGTGCGGTCTCGCAATTTGAAAACCATGTTCGCGCCGTTGCGGGCTGGCCGCTCGGAACATGCGCGCGACACTCAGACGCCATTATGAGAAACCTGATCGGCGAAGATGCGGAAAACTGGCTCGCACTGGCGCGCGAAGAGAATGCATGCCTGCATCTTTACGGCAAACGGCAAATCCGGCCGGGACGCAAGATGGGCCACGTTACGTGGCTCCGCGAACTGAGGCGGCAGGACTAGCTTCACAAACACCCGGCAATCGGCCTTTTTTTTCCACGCGATTCAGACTTGCTTCATATCTTCCATGCTATGGACAAGGCTTCGTCCTTTTGTTACACGAAGCCCAATCGGGACTGGCCTCGCCGCTCACGCGTGTAGCCGGTTGCCAACTGACTAGCTGAATTCGAGAGGAATTGACCGGGTGCAAGTCGTCGTCCGTGATAACAATGTTGATCAGGCGCTCAGGGCGCTGAAGAAGAAGATGCAGCGCGAAGGCATCTTCCGTGAAATGAAGCTGCGCAATTTTTACGAAAAACCGTCTGAAAAGCGGGCCCGCGAAAAGGCCGAAGCCATTCGCCGGGCACGCAAGCTGGCTCGCAAGCGGGCCCAGCGTGAGGGTGGTATTCAGGGTCGCCGCTAGGCAACGCCCAAACAAATCCGCGCCTTCCTTGAACAATTCGTCTGACCCGGGCGGGCATTCGCACGCCTAGGATGACACCATCTGCACGTGCGGATAGGGAATTGAAATACCGGCCTTGTCGAGGCTGTATTTGACCTCGCGGATCAGGTCCCACCGCGCCTGCCAGTAATCCTGACGCTTTGTCCACGCGCGCAATTGCAGATCAACCGAGCTGTCGCCCAAGTTTGTCACGTTTATCACCGGTGCCGGGTCGTCGAGCACACGGTCATCTTTTTCCGCGAGGTTGAGGATGAGCGTGCGTGCCTTGTCGATATCGTCCTCGTAGGAAATGCCGAACACGAGATCGATGCGCCGTGTGGGAAGCCTCGAATAGTTGATGATCGAGTCCGACCAGATCTTGGAATTGGGCACGGCGACAAATACGCCCTGCGCGGTACGCATACGGGTCATGAACAAGCCGATCTCGTCGACCGTGCCGCTGCCGGCCGCCGTTTCAATAAAATCACCGGTGGTGAAGGGCCGGATGAACAGCAACATGAAACCGGCGGCAACATTCTGAAGCGTTCCCTGAAGCGCAAGCCCAATCGCCAAACCGGCTGCGCCGAGAACAGCGATGATACTGGTGGTCTGGATGCCGAACTCGGCCAGCACCAGGATGAGCGTGAATACCAGAACTGCGTAGCGAACGATTTGTGCGATGACCGGAATCAACGCGTTGTCGAAGCGCTTGACGTTGCTGAGGCGACGGCGAACGATCCGCGCAACCCATCCTGCGAGAATGAATCCCGCGACCAGAATGGCAAGCGCGCTGAAGATATTGACCGTGTGCTCGTATCCGAAGTGAAGAAATTCGGCCGCCAGTGCCTTATACTCTTCAACCTTTTCCAGCTTCTCCATGTCAGTCCCTCGCACCCCTTCCGGTCATGCTGCGCTCCTCGCCCGGCGCCGGCCACCACAACCGGCTCAATCCTACAGTTTTAAGTCGGCTAAAAAGGCCTGAACCCTCTCCCACGCACCATGCTCAAAAAGATCGTTGTGATCGGCTTCCGGCAATAGCTCCAGCTTTTTCGGCTCATTGCCCGCATCGTAGATCGCCTGCCCCATGGCCACGGGGATCACGCCGTCCCGTTCGCCGTGGACCACGAGCAGCGGTGCACGCACCTTACGGATGTGGTCGATGTTCCTGAACTGGTCTGTCATAAGAAACCCAAGCGGCAGAAAGAAGTAGGTCCGCTTGCCCACGTCCGGGGTCGAAGTGAGCGGCGCTTCAAGAACGATAGCGCCGACCTCTTTTTGACCCGCAAGCTGCGTCGCCTGGCCCGAGCCCAGAGACTCGCCATACAGCACGATCTTGCCCGCAGGAATGCCCAATTGGCGAAGATGGTCGTAGGCGAGAAAGGCATCCGCGACATTTGCCGCTTCGCTCGGTTTTCCGGATGATCCGCCGTAACCGCGGTTGTTGAGGTAGAAAACGCCAGAGCCGTCCTCCCGCATCGTATCGATCTTAGGCGCCCGGCCAGCCGCGTTTCCGGCATTCCCGTGAAAATAGAGGATTGTCGGCTTGCCACGCTTGGCTTTCGAATACCATGCGACAAGGGTCTCGCCATCGTCGGTCTTGAGTTCAACTTCGTCGACACCGGCCAGTTCGGCTTGCGCAGGTGTGTATCGCGCCGGGTCAGGGAAATACATGAACATGCGATTGCCGAAATAGGCACCCACGCAGATCAACAGATAAACGCCGACGAGCCAGGGAAGAAGATCCATGAGTTCCTGCTTGAAACCGATACGCAAGCGGCCAGTCCCCTGAACGCGCGCGTGGCGCCTCTACAATGACTTGACGATGTCCTCGGTCATGGCCTTGGCGTCACCGAGGATCATCATTGTATTGTCACGATAAAACAGTGGATTGTCGACACCGGCATATCCGCTGGCGAGAGAGCGTTTGTTGAACATGACCGTTCCCGCCTTCCACACCTGAAGAACCGGCATACCGTAGATCGGAGATGAGGGATCTTCCTCGGCAGCCGGATTGGTCACATCATTCGCGCCGATGACATAGGCCACGTCGGCCTGTGCGAAATCGTTGTTGATATCCTCAAGCTCGAACACCTCGTCGTACGGCACATTGGCTTCAGCCAGAAGCACGTTCATGTGCCCCGGCATGCGCCCGGCCACCGGATGAATGGCATAACTGACATCGACACCATGCGATTTCAATTCATCCGCCATTTCGCGCAAGGCATGCTGGGCCTGGGCGACCGCCATGCCGTAACCCGGTACGATAATCACCTTGGAGGCGTTCTTGAGGATAAATCCGGCGTCGTCCGCCGAACCCTGCTTGATCGTTCGCGGAACCCCGTCGTCGCCCGCCGGGCCTGCCGTCTCTCCGCCGAACCCTCCCAGGATCACAGAGATGAAGGAGCGATTCATGCCCTTGCACATGATGTAGGACAGGATCGCACCGGACGAACCGACGAGCGCGCCGGTGATGATAAGCGCGGTGTTGCCGAGGGTGAATCCGATACCGGCTGCCGCCCAGCCCGAGTAGGAGTTGAGCATCGAGATCACCACCGGCATGTCAGCGCCACCGATCGGAATGATGATGAGCACACCGAGAAGGAAGGCGAGTGCGGCAATCACCCAGAAGTCAAACTGCGCCTGGGTGACGACGAGGCTGTAGATGAAGAAAACCAAGGCTGCGGCGAGCGCGATGTTGATGATATGGCGGACCGGCAGGATGATCGGCGCGCCGCTCATGCGGCCGGAAAGCTTCAGGAACGCGATAACCGAACCGGTAAACGTGATGGCGCCGATAGCGACGCCGAGCGACATCTCGACAAGGCTTGCCTTTTTGATGTTGCCGACACTGCCGATATCGAAGGCTTCCGGTGCATAGAACGCACCGGCCGCTACAAGCACCGCCGCCATGCCGACCAGCGAGTGGAATGCGGCAACCAGCTCGGGCATGGCCGTCATCGGCACTTTTCGCGCAATCGCAGCGCCAATGCCGCCGCCGATCGCGATACCAGCTATCACGAGAATCCAGCCTGTTGCGTCCGCCGGTGGATGGGAAACGAGCGTGGTTGCAATGGCAATGGCCATGCCGGCCATGCCGTACATGTTGCCCTGGCGGCTCGTCTCGGGGCTTGAAAGACCACGCAGAGCCAGAATGAATAGGACACCTGCGACGAGGTAGAGCAGCGCTGTGATATTTGCATCCATGGCGCCGCCCTACTTCTTTTTCTGATACATGGCGAGCATGCGCTGGGTAACCAGGAAGCCGCCGAAGATGTTCACCGAGGCCATGACCAGGGCGATGAAGCCGAGTATTCGCGCCCACAACGGCCCATCGGCATCGGTGGCCAGTGAAACGCCCACTGCAAGGAGGGCGCCGACCACAATAACCGACGAAATCGCGTTGGTGACCGACATGAGCGGAGTGTGAAGCGCCGGCGTGACCGACCAGACAACATAGTAGCCAACAAAAATGGCGAGCACGAAAATCGCGAGCCGAAACACGAAAGGATCGATGTCTTCGCCGCTGCCGGCATGGGCAGTCGAAAACAGGTTGGCATCGAGACCGGTAAGGAATACGGCCAAGGCGCCAACCACAAGGAGGGTTTGGACCAATCGGAATGAACTCATTTCTTCCCCCCTTTGCCAGTCAGCATTTCATGAACAATCTTGCCATCCCTCGCGACGAGCGTGCCCTTGATCACTTCATCGTCCCAGTCGATCGCGAGTGCACCCTTCTTTTCCTTGTCAAGCATCAGCGCGATGAAGGCATGAAGGTTGCGGGCGTAAAGACTTGAGGCATTGCCCGCCAGCGCTCCGGCGAGGTTGGTCTCGCCCATAACCCTGACCCCCTTATGCTCGACTACCGTGTCGGCCTTGGTAACGGCGCAGTTGCCGCCGCGTTCGGCAGCCAGGTCGACAATCACCGAACCGGGCTTCATGGATTCGACCATGGCCTTGGAAATCAGTTCCGGTGCAGGACGGCCCGGAATGAGCGCGGTTGTGATAATGATGTCCTGTCCCTTGACGTGCTCGGCGATGAGAGCGGCCTGCTTTTTCTTGTATCCGGCCGACATTTCCTTTGCGTATCCGGCCGCCGTCTCGGCTTCCTTGAATTCTTCGTCTTCCACGGCAACAAATTTTGCCGCCAGCGACTCGACCTGTTCCTTCGTGCTTGGGCGTACATCGGTCGCGGTGACAATCGCCCCGAGCCGCTTGGCTGTCGCGATGGCCTGCAGTCCCGCAACCCCCACACCCATGATAAAGATCCGGGTCGCCGGAACCGTGCCGGCCGCCGTCATCATCATCGGCAGGGCACGGCCAAACTCCGCCGCCGCATCGATCACGGCCTTGTATCCGGCAAGGTTTGCCTGGGAGGACAGAACGTCCATCGACTGCGCCCGGGTGATGCGCGGCATGAACTCCATGGAAAAGACCGTGAGGCGCGCCTTTGCCAGTGCCTCCAGCCCCGCCTTGTCGGAAAACGGATCGACGATGCATGCGAGGATCGCACCCTTGGCCGCACCCTTCAGGCTCGCAGCCTTGGGGCGGCGGACCGTGAGGACGATATCCGCACCTTTAAGCGTTGCAGCCGCGGTCTTTGTGACGCTTGCGCCGGCTTCCTTGTATTCCGCGTCGGAAAATTGCGATCCGATGCCCGCGCCTGCCTGCACCCGCACGCGACAGCCCAGGTCAACAAATTTCTTGGCCGTTTCCGGCGACAGAGCAACACGATGTTCGCTCTTGTCCGTCTCGGACGGGACCGCAATTGTAACCATGCCCTACTCCGTGGAAATCGGCTTGGACGACAGACACCCCGTATCAGCCGCTCGTGGTACGGCGCCATGCCAATGCGCATTGGCGGACGCGAATGCGTGGGACGAGCCTACAAAAGAAAGGCCGCCATTCCAACCAACACGACGACGACGATAACGCAGGTCGCGACGGTGAGCTTGATGAACCAGGAATAGGTTTCCTTGTGCTGCTTTGAATCCATCGCACGATGGCTACCGGAAAAGTCGACCCCCATGACGGCCCCCCTTTTGATTGAACGCCGGAATTGCGCAATCGATTAGCATGACCGCGGATAGACCGGCAATGCGCGAATTGCACGGGCGGGCTGTTTTGACGCGGCCTTGCCCGGGCATCCTCATCGTCCGACCGGCAAGCTGACAACCGGATTCGAGGCGCCGGTGCATGCGGCGGCTCCCTCACCGGCGAAGGCGAATCCGTGAGGGTGCCGCACCGCCCTCACATTGCCAGCGCGATCGGCATATAGGAGCACAAACTCACTTTGCTTTATCTGTTCCGCAACAGTCCTGTATGCCCGCAGCATGGCTTCGGCGGCCTTCTCGGGAATTCCCGCCGACTTGAATGCCTGTTTCGGCGTCGCCTGCCACCCAACCAGACACAATGCCTGCCAGTCGCCGCCGTTCAGAGCACTGAAGTCTCCGCGTTCCGGTGTTGGTGACAACACGATCTTCTCGACGAATGCCACGTCCGCATCGTCATAGTCGAAATCGGATGAAAACTGTCCGAGGTACCAGACAATGACGAACGAACCGGCGATCAGAACGAGAGCCATAAGAAAGTAGGTCGCGATCCAGGGGATCGGATAATTTTTCTTCTTCGGGCTCGGCGCTGGTGCATTCACATGCGGTTCGCTCGGTTCACGCCTCCAACGCCTCCAGCTCGGTGATCAGATCTTCGATCACCTTCAGCCCCATGGACCAGAAGTCGGGATCGCTGGCATCGAGCCCGAAGGGCGCCAAAAGCTCCTTGTGATGCTTGGTGCCTCCGGCCGCCAGCATTTCGAGATACTTCTCCGCGAACCCCTCGTCCGCCTTCTCATAGACGGCATAGAGCGAGTTCACGAGGCACTCGCCGAATGCATAGGCATAGACGTAAAACGGCGAATGGATGAAATGGGGAATGTAGCACCAGAATGTTTCGTAACCCGCCTTGAGATCGATCGCGGGGCCCAGACTGCGCCCCTGCACATCGAGCCAGATTTCACCAAGCCGGTCCGAAGTCAATTCCCCTTCTTTCCGCGCGGTGTGGATCTCACGTTCGAACGTGTAGAAGGCGATCTGGCGCACGACCGTGTTAATCATGTCCTCCACCTTCTGGGCGAGGAGCGCCTTGCGTTCGCGCGGACTGTCCGCCTGCGCCAGCAGTTTCTTGAAGGTGAGCATTTCGCCGAACACGCTCGCCGTTTCCGCGAGCGTCAGGGGCGTCGGTGCCATCAGCGGACCCTGCCTTGCCGCCAGCACCTGATGGACACCGTGGCCGAGTTCATGCGCCAGCGTCATCACGTCACGCGGCTTCCCCTGGTAGTTCATCAAGATATAGGGGTGCGCACTCGGCACAGTGGGATGTGAAAAAGCGCCCGGAGATTTGCCCTCTCGCACGGGCGCATCAATCCAGGATTTGTCGAAGAAATCCTTGGCGATGGACGCCATCTGCGGTGCAAAAGCGCCATAGGCGTCGAGCACAAGATTCTCGGCTTGCGCCCACGCGATCACCTGCTGCGGTTCTTCCGGCAACGGCGCGTTCCTGTCCCAGTGGGCGAGCTTCTCCTGCCCCATCCAATTCGCCTTGAGCGCATAATAACGGTGCGAAAGCCGCGGATAAGCGTCCTGAACGGCTGCCACCAGCGCGTCGACAACGGGGCGCTCGACGCGGTTTGCGAGGTGGCGCGAATCAGCCACATCCTCGAAGCCGCGCCAGTCGTCGGAAATCGCCTTGTCCTTGGCGAGCGTATTTGTGATGAGCGTGAACAGCCGCAAATTCTCGCCAAAAACGTTTGCCAGCGCTTCGGCCGCCTTCTGGCGTTTTGCACCGTCCTGATCGAGCAGGAAGTTGAGCGTTGGCTCAATGCTGAGCTGCTCTCCGTCCATGTCAAAACGCAACGCCGTCATGGTTTCGTTGAACAACCGGTTCCAGGCGCCACGGCCGGTGACCGACTTTTCGTGAAACAGCTTCTCAATATCGTCGGCCAGCTGATAAGGCTTTTCCTTGCGCAGATCCTCGATCCACGGCGCGTAGTGCGCCAGCGCGTCGTCGGTGAGCGCTTCTTCAAGCACCGCGTCCTCGATACGGTTGAACTCAAGCGGGTAGAACAGGAGCTTGGTGGTGATAGCCGTGAGCTTTTCCTGGATATCGCCGTAGAATTTGGCACGGGCGGGATCGGATGTGTCCGCCGCATAGAGCAGACCGGCATAGGACCCGATACGCCCGAGGCGATCGCTCATGGCCTCGTAGGTCTTTACGCTTTCCGCCAGTTTAGCGCCGCCCTCTTTCGCATGACCTGCAAGCTGACCGGCATACTTCTCCTGAAATGCGCCGGCTTCGCGCTCAAGCCCGTCAAGATCACCCGCGAGTTCGCCGGAATCCGGGCTCGCATACAAATCGCTCAGGTCCCACTCGGGCATCGCGCCAAGCGCATTGTCTGAATCCGCCGCGGCGGAACTCGCAGCAGTGGCGCGCGGAACATCCCGGTTTATGACGCCCAAGGCGAACGGGTTAGTTATATCTGAGGTCATTTTTGCAAACCGCTTGAAAAATTGATTCTTGCTGTGGGGTCGAAATCCTAATGTGCGTCCCCGTCGGACCACCTTCAAGACGCCGTGAGGGAAATTACAGAAAATTCAGATATTCCGCGGGGTTTGGAGCCACGAGACCCAAAATCGAACACTGGGTAAAGAGGTTTTTTACCATCTAGGCTTAGGGTGTGCCGCTAAACCGGCCAAATTGTGTTCGCGGCGCATGTCAGACCGCAACATCGGCAAGGTGCAGGTTTGTCAGTTGCGTTAGAGTAATGAGTAGTGAGTTCGCATCATGCCCAAGTGCATTCTGATCGTCGATGACGATCCCGCCCAGCGTCGCATCCTTGAAGAAGCCGTAAAAACATTCGGATACGTCACCTTGGCCGCGGAGAGCGGCGAGCAGGCCATCGACGTCATCAAGAGCGAAGATGGCGCCTCCATCGATCTGATCCTTCTGGATCTCGTCATGCCGGGCCTCGACGGCATGGGCGTTCTCGACCGGCTTCGTCCGGACCCGTCATCTCCACCGGTTATCGTGCAAACGGCGAATGGCAGCATCGATTCCGCGATCGGCGCCATGCGCGCCGGTGCGACCGATTTTGTGGTCAAACCGGTCAGTCCCGAGCGGCTCGAGGTGTCCATAACGAACGCGTTGAAGATTTCCTCGCTACAGGGTGAAGTCACACGGATTGCGCGCAAAACCGAGGGCAAGCTGACCTTCGGTGACCTGATTGCGAAAGGCGAAGCGATGCGCCGCGTCATCGGTCTCGGTGACCGTGCGGCGCAGTCATCTATCCCCGTCCTGATCGAAGGCGAAAGCGGTGTGGGGAAAGAGTTGATCGCCCGCGCCATACAGGGCGAAAGCGAACGCGCCGGCAAACCCTTCGTCACCGTGAATTGCGGTGCCATCCCGGAAAATCTCGTTGAAAGCATCCTTTTCGGCCACGAGAAGGGCTCCTTCACCGGAGCCAGTGCGAAACGTGACGGCAAATTCGTCGAAGCAAACGGTGGCACTCTGTTTCTTGATGAGGTCGGCGAACTGCCATTGGATGCTCAGGTCAAGCTGCTGCGTGCCTTGCAGGAAGGCGAAGTCGATCCGATCGGTGCAAAACAGCCTGTCAAAGTCGATTTCCGGCTGATCTCTGCAACCAACCAGGACATGATCAAGCTGGTCAACAGCGGCAAGTTCCGCGAGGACCTCTACTATCGCCTCAATGTCTTCCCCGTCTGGGTTCCGCCCTTGCGCGAACGCATGGACGATGTGCCCCAGCTTGTCAGCCACTTTATCGACCGGTTCGCGTCCGAAGAGGGCAAAAAGATCGACGGCATCGCGCCGGAAGCGCTCGACATGCTGCAGCGCTATCCCTGGCCCGGCAATGTCCGCCAGCTTGAAAACGCCGTTTTCCGCGCGATCGTGCTCGCCGACCAGCCAACGCTCGGCATCAATGAGTTTCCCCAGATTGCGGCGCATGTCGACGGATTCGAAGCTGTTCTGCCGCCAGCACCGCCGCCGAAAGACGAAACGCCGGTGCTGGACGGTCCGGCGGTCATCGGTGGCGAGACGGCGGTTCCGGCAACTGTGGCGGTCACGTCGGGAACGGGACGGGACGAACTGGGAATTCCTGCGCTCGATGACACGGGCAATGTCCGCGCATTGGAAGATATCGAAGCCGACATGATTCGGCTGGCAATCGGAAGATATCGCGGCCATATGACTGAAATTGCTAAAAAATTAGGCATCGGCCGCTCAACGCTCTACCGCAAAATGCGCGAATTCGGCCTTGAAGCGCATACCGGTTGAAGAAATCCTGCCGTTTGGATGCAGGAATGCCACAGTTGTGTTCGAAAATGGAACAATTCACGGTCGATAACGCGTTCGTTGCTGGAAAATGCCAATGACGCGCTATAGCTTTCGATTCGTCATAAGTGGGGGAGTTATCGAGGCCATTCTGTAAGAGGAGGGACGGATGAGGCTGCGATTTTGTATTGCGTACGGCTTGATCCTGGGATCGGTCCTAACGGGACCTGCTGCGGCAGTGGAACCGGATGCGCCCGAGCGCCTAATCACGCGTGCGGATGCGGTTCGGATTCTGGTGCAGAACCGGCTCGGTCAACCATTCCGGAATGAAACCGAGTATGAGAAGGCTGAACATGGCGCTCTGGTCGAATATTACGCCGATTCCGAGCGTGAGACGGTATGGGTCGACGAAAACGGCCTGAGGCCCAGGGCCCAGCTCGTAATCCGGGAATTGCGCCGGGCCCGTAACTACGGCCTCAATACGGACGATTACGATCTTCCCGAAGAAGTCATCCTCGCGGCGAACGACAAGACACCAGCCGGTCGGCTCGCGGAATTCGAACATAAGCTCAGTCATGCGGTCCTGTCTTATGTACGGCATGCCCGTGGCGGTCGCATTGCGCCGGGAAGCCTGTCGCGCAACCTTGATCCCACGCTCGAACTTCCCGACCCGCTGGAGGTCATGGAGAAGATCGAGACGCTCGACGATCCAGCCCCTTATATCCGGAGTTTTCACCCCAAACATCCGCAGTTCGAAGCGCTTCGCCAGGCTTTGCTGAAAATCCGTGGCGGCGGTGACGATGGCGAAGAGCGCATCGCGCTGCCGAAAGGCCCGACCCTGAAGCCGGGAATGAGTCACGAGCATGTTGCCGTATTGCGCAAACGGCTCAAAGTTCCGGTTGCCGAGGAGGACGGCGCGCCCGTACATCCTGCCGAACTCTACGATTCTAACCTCGAGATCGCGGTCAAGAAATTCCAGAAGTCACGCGGTATGCTGGTCGACGGCATTGTCGGACCCGGAACCCGCCGTGCGCTCAATGGCGGAACAGCGGTTCCCAAGAACCGGGAACGAACCATTCTCGCCAACATGGAGCGCTGGCGCTGGATTCCCGACAACATCGACAAGCTCAACATCCGGGTGAACGTGCCGGAATACCGCTTCCGTGTGTTTGACGGCGACAAGGTCATCCATGCCGAGCGCGTTGTCGTCGGCAAGCTCAAGAACCAGACACCCATCTTCTCCGACAAGATGGAATATCTCGTCTTCCATCCCTACTGGAACGTCCCCAATTCCATCAAGGTGAAGGAAATCCTCCCTTACCTCCGGCGTGGAGGCGGTGGTGGCGGATGGTTCAGCAGCAGCTACTCGCGCCCGAGAATCCTGCAGGCCCACAACCTGTATGTGAAATATCGTGGACGCGAAATCGACGCTGGATCCGTCAACTGGAACCGGGTGAACATCACCAATTATCATTTCTATCAGCCTCCGGGCGGCAGAAATGTTCTTGGCTTTGTGAAGTTCATGTTCCCGAACAAGCATTCGGTCTACATGCACGACACGCCGACGAAGAATCTCTTCAATCAGACGCGACGCACCTACAGCCATGGCTGCGTGCGGGTTCGCAATCCGCGCAAACTGGCTGAAATCATCCTGGCTCGCGATCGTGGATGGTCATCGGGGAACGTCGGTGCAGCGATTCAACGTGGAAAGAATCAGCACGTGAATCTGAAGAATCCGATTCCCGTTCACATCACTTATTTCACGGCCAAGGTTGAGAAAAACGGAAAAATCACCTATTTCGGGGATATTTACGGTCACGATTCCCGCATGGCTCGCGCCCTTAAATTGTAGGAATTACAATAAGTTAATATGGATAAGCGCACCCTGCCTGCGAGCAGGGTGCGTTAATTCGTGTTTGCGCGCCTTTTTTTCCTCGCATTTGCACAGTTACTTTCGCTTAACCGTCTGACTAGAATCAATGCATAGACACGCGTTTTGCGGTTATGCTTAAAAGTCAGAAGGAAAAAACTGCGTTGTTGTGGGAACCGCACACTTGTGCGGAAACGTAAGGAACCGGGGGAAAATTTGCTAAACGCAATCGTGCGCGCAAAGCGGGCGTTGATGACGGGGGCGGTCGGTCTGGCGCTCTCCGGCATTTTCGTGTACGCGCACGCCGAAGAGAATTCCCGAACACTCACCTTCTACAACATCCATACCAAGGAAACACTGGCCATCACCTACAAGCGCGATGGTGAGTTCGATCCCGAGGGTATGAAACAGATCAATCACATCATGCGCGACTGGCGACGTGATGAGTCGACCAAGATGGACCCGAAGCTGATCGACACGATCTGGGAGATCTACCAGGAGTTGGGATCGGAAAAGCCCATTCACCTGATATCCGGCTACCGCTCAAAAAAGACGAATGAGCGCCTGAGACGCCGCCGCGGCGGGCAGGCGCGAAAGAGCCAGCATATTCTCGGCAAGGCGGCGGATATCCATTTCCCGGATGTCGACGTGAAACGGTTGCGCAATTCCGCGCTCGTTCGCGAAGCCGGCGGTGTCGGCTATTACCCGAAGTCGGGCATTCCCTTCGTCCATGTCGACACCGGACGCGTGCGCCACTGGCCGCGCCTACCGCGTCAGGAACTGGCTTTGCTTTTCCCGGAAGGCAAGTCAAAGCATGTTCCGCGTGATGGCCGCCCGATCACACCGAAGGATTCACGCATCGCGCTTGCCAAGCTCGGCAAGAGGATCGACGACTTCATCATCAAGAAAAGCAAAGTGAAGGTGCCGCCGAAGATGATGGTCGCCGGCTTTACGCCGCCGAACCTGTCCTGGCAGAAGGCATCACCCGAGACAACCGCTTCGATTCCGAAAGAAAGCGCACCGCTGCCTCCGGCCGAGAAAACCGCAGCACTGGAACCCGCCGCGCCCTTACCGGCGCCGGTACAGACGCCGGCAGCCGCATCGCCGCGCTTTGCCATTACCGCGCTGGACGAAGCGGAGCATCCTGAAGAGCTGACCTTCGAACTCGCGCCGCTGCTCCCGCTCATGGGTGACCGTCTTGTGAGTTCAGACCGGCACCTCGCCCGGCTGACCGCACCCGCCTTTGACGGTGACGACGGGTATCTGCTGCGTGATGCCGACGACGGCTACTCCGTCTCACTCGCTCGCGCCCTGGGATACAGCGGCCCGGCGTACCGGGCGGCCCTCTCATCCGATCAGCCGACACGCAGACAAGCCACCGCCGTGAACCGTGCGTTTGTGCAGACGGCCAGATACGCCGAGACAACTCCGGATTAATATCCTTAAATCAATCGGTTACTCTTCCGGCACCATGCCGAGAGCAACCATATAAGTGGCCAGCAGAGCTTCCTGCTCCTGCCGCTCGTGGACGTCCTGCTTCCGCAAGCGCACGATCGCTCGAAGCGCCTTGGTATCGAACCCCATGGCCTTTGCCTCCGCATAGACCTCGCGGATGTCTGCGGCCAAAGCCGCCTTTTCCTCTTCCAGCCGTTCGACGCGCTCAACAAAGGCGCGCAACTGGTCACGTGTGGTGCCTTGCATGTCTGACATGGTCTATTCGCTGGTTGGCGCCGGAACCCGGCCATTGATTGCAGACAGAGAAGTAGCCAGCGTACCGCGCGCAATCAAGCGGCGGCGAAGAGTTATCCAGTGATTAGAGCGCAGCCCGGACGGTCCCGGCGGTGAGCGGGGATATCATTCCTTCGGGCGCACTTCCTCGAAGCGGGAAAGTTTGTCCGCGGAAGCTTCTGTCTGATATTTTTCTTTCCATTCACCGTATGGCATGCCGTAGACGATCTCCCGGGACTCATCCTTCGAAAGATCGACGCCTTTCTCCTCAGCGGCATCCCTGTACCAGTTCGACAGGCAATTGCGGCAGAAGCCGGCCAGGTTCATCAAGTCGATGTTCTGCACGTCGGGATGAGTCCGCAGATGCTGCACCAGGCGGCGAAACACGGCCGCTTCAAGTTGCTCAGCGGTTTTGGGGTCGATGTCGGACATGGAGCACTCCTGCTTATGACGCCCGCGCCTCGAGGAGAGGCTCTTGCGTCTTCTTATCCGTATGGGAGCCGTAATGGCAAATCGCGTTGAAAGTCGAACGCGCACCGGATGCGGCGAACAGTTGCTGCAGGATACGCGCAAGCCGTTGCCCCCAGTCTTGCTGGCCTCGTTCATCCTGAACGAGGTCCTGTCTGATCTCGACCAGCGCATGCGCAAGACCGCGCTGGGTTCCATGCCGGTATAGGCAATCACCTTCGAGTTCACCGCTATAGGGCACGTTCGCGTCCGCCAGGATATCCGGTTCGCCCTGCAATGCCCTGAGCAACGGTTCGGCCAATCTCGGGTCCTTGTCCCACAAGACACCCGCGTGCCACGGCCGCGGGCTTCCCCGCCAGCTCTCGGTGAATGTGTGTATGGATACAATCGCGGGCGGATGGCCCGCCGCAATACACCGGTCGATCGCCTCGTCAATCGCACGGTGATACGGCTCGTAGTATCTCTCGATCCGTCGTACGCGCTCGGCATCGTCGCAGTCGACGTTTCCCGGCACTACGGCTCGGTCAGATATCCGCATAATCAAGGTGGGATCGTCCGCCCCGCGGTTCGTATCGATCAGAAGCCGGGAGAAGTTGGCAAAAAGCGCCGGCACACCGAGCCGGCGCGCGATTTCCTTCGTGACGCCGGCTGCACCGATATCGTAGCCGATATGGCGTTCGAGTTGACGCCGGACCAACCCAAGCGTTCCATATTCCTGCGGCAGGGCGTTGCTTGCGTGATCGCAAATGACGATCAGGCCGCCACTATGCGCCCCGTCAATTCGCGTGTAGGAAGGAAACTCTTTCGTCTCCAGGCCCGGTGCTCTATCGGCTTGTTTCATCATCACCCGCACTATAGTAACCGCCACGCGTATACGCCACAGGGCCAGTTATCCGATGAACGACAATCCCCAGACATCGCAGGCCCAAGGCGCATCTTCCACGGACCCCGCATTACTGTTGCCGTTTGTCGCGTTGATACTGGGAGCCATCGGTACCGGCGCATCGCCGATTTTCGTCCGCCTGACAGATGTTGGGCCCTTTGCCAGCGCGTTCTGGCGCATGGCCCTTGCGCTCCCCGTATTGTGGGCATGGCTACAGATCGAAAGTGCACGCGGGCGGACAACACCGATAGATTTCCGGGCCGATGCCCCGCTGATTATTCTGCTCGGCTTTCTGTTCGCGGGCGATCTGTTCTTCTGGCATCTCTCCATCATGAACACATCAATCACCAACGCCACACTTCTGGCGACAACGACACCATTGGTTGTCGCTCTCGGTGCCTGGTTGTTCCTGAAAGAGCGGATCACGTTCAAAATCATGGTCGGCGTTATCGCGGGCGTGCTCGGGGCGGTCCTGCTCATGGGAGCGAGCGCCACATTCAGCCCGGAAAACCTGTTCGGCGATGTCGCCGGTTTCATCACCGCCTTCTTTTTCGGAAGTTACTTTCTCGCGGTCGTTTTCGCACGTCGGCACATGAGCGCCGCGCAGGTCATGTTCTATCCGGCAATCGTCAGTGCCTGTTTTCTGTTCATCGCAGCCTTTCTACTCGATGATCATATCGTTCCGCGGACATGGGAAGGCTTTGGTTGGCTCGTCGCACTGACGGTAATCTCGCAGCTCGGCGGCCAGGGCTTCGTTGCTTACGCTTTGGGACACCTGCCGGCGGTGTTCTCCTCGCTGGTTCTGTTCCTTGAAGCGCTGTCGGCGGCATTTCTCGCGTGGCTTGTTTTCTCCGAACCCATCACCGTCTGGCAGCTCTGCGGCGGCGTGCTTATTCTTGCAGGCATTTACGCCGCTCGGCCCGGACGAAACAAAACGGCAGTCCATTCATGACCATAGAGCGACAACGCCAACATCTGATCCAGTTGTTCGAAGCGGCAGTCGAAGCCGCAAACCCGCTGCAGTGCGTGCCACCCGCCCTGCCCGATCCACCGCGCGATGGCCGACTTGTCATTCTGGGAGCCGGAAAGGGTTCCGCCGCCATGGTTCAAGCAGCTGAAGCCCATTATCTCGATCTCGAACCCGAACCGGAAATCGTCGGCTGCGTCGTTACACGGCACGGCTTCTCTCTCCCTACGCAGGCCGTCGAGATCATGGAAGGCGGACATCCGGTTCCTGATGAAGACAGTGTGGAAGCTGCGCGGCGCGCACTCGAACTGGCACACGCAGCGACAGAGAAGGACCTCGTTCTCGTGCTGCTTTCAGGCGGCGCATCCGCCCTGTGGAGTGCACCCGTGGCGGGCGTCACCCTTGCCGAAAAACAGCAGGTGACCCGTGGGCTGCTCGCATCAGGCGCCCGCATCAGCGAAATCAACTGCGTGCGCAAACACCTCTCAAGCATCAAAGGGGGGCGGCTCGCTCTGGCCGCTGCGCCGGCGAAGCTGATCACCTTGTCGATTTCTGACGTACCCGGCGACGATCCTTCCGCGATCGGCTCAGGGCCCACCGTCGGAGATCCGACGACACTCGCGGACGCGCGCCGGATACTGGACGATCGCGGCATAGAGCTGCCGCCATCCGTCACTGCGGCACTTGGCGATGCCAGAAACGAGACGCCGCAGCCGGACGATGCCTCGTTTGCACATGCGGAGTATCTGCTCGTCTCCCGCCCAGCGGACGCGCTGAATGCGGCTGCGGAAGTTGCCGAGAAGTTGGGCTACGAGGTTCGGGTTCTGGGAGATTCGATCGAAGGCGAAGCCCGCGACCTTGCCATCGAGCACGCAAGGTTTGCGCGCGAATGCCTGGATGCGGGCAAACGTACCGCGCTCCTTTCAGGCGGTGAGGTCACCGTCACGGTGACGGGATCCGGCAAGGGCGGCCCGAACCAGGAATACGCCCTGTCACTTGCAAATGCACTCTCGGGTGCACCTGGAATCTCGGCACTCGCAGCCGATACGGATGGTACGGATGGCGGCGAAGGCGCCGCAGATGACCCGGCTGGCGCGGTCGTTGATCCGACGACCGGCGCGCGCGCCTCAAGTCTTGGCCTTAACCCTGCCAAGTTTCTGATTAACAATGATTCCACGGGTTTCTTCCGGGCACTTGACGATTTGCTTTTGACCGGGCCAACTCGGACCAACGTTAATGATTTCCGAGTGATTTTGATTGATTGTTAGAGTGAGTACGAACGGGAACGTTCGCGTGTCCATGCCAGCTAAACCAGTGAATATACCGCGCAGCGGTTTTGTGCGGCGGCTGATGTCCGATGCAACGGAACAGCTGCCTTACAGACGCTTCGTACAGGCGTTTGCGTTTGCCCTTGCCGGCGCATTTGTTCTTGCCGCCCCTTCCCCGGCAAAGGCCGATTTGAAGCTCTGCAACACCACCTCAAGCCGCATTGGTGTTGTCATCGGTTACAAGGACGACAAGGGCTGGACCAGCGAGGGCTGGTGGAATATCCCCTCCAATGTCTGCTGGACATTGATCAAGGGTGATTTGGTGGCGCGTTATTACTACGTACATGCCATCGACTATGACCGGCCGGGAGTCTGGGACCGGAACGAGCAACAGGTTGCGAGTAAGGCCGAGTTCTACATGTGCACCGAGGATAAAGCGTTCGTCATTCGCGGCGCAGGCAGATGTGAGGATCGCGGCTTCAACAGAACGCGATTCTTTGAGGTTGACACCAAGGATGAGAAAAGCTGGACAATAACGCTCCAGGACAAGGTCGAGCAAAGAGCCAAGAAGCAATGAAACGAAACCGCCGAGTTAAGATTGTCGCAACACTCGGCCCCGCCTCCTCAGAACCCGATATAATCCGGCGCCTGTTCGAAGCAGGCGCCGATGTTTTTCGTATCAACATGAGTCATGCCTCCGGTGACAAACTCACCGAGCTGGTTCGTGCAATCCGGAAGATCGAGGCCGACATGGGGCGGCCCATCGGAATTCTGGTGGACTTGCAAGGTCCCAAACTCCGGGTCGGTGAATTTACGGATGAACGGGCCGAACTGCCGGAAGGCAGCGTGTTTCAATTCGATGTCGACAAATCGCCTGGCAATGCCCAACGGGTTCACCTGCCGCACCCGGAAATTTTTGAAGCAGTCGAACCTGGCCATTCCCTGATACTGGACGACGGCAAGCTGCGCATGACCGTGCGCGAAGCCAGCAAGGAAAGCATCACCGCGGAGGTGGTCGTGGGTGGCCCCCTTGCGAGCCGTAAAGGTATCTCGTTGCCCGACACCGTGCTGCCCTTCGGTGCAATGACCGAAAAGGACCGGGCGGACCTTGAGCAGGCGGTCAATCTCGGGGCGGACTGGATCGGGCTGTCTTTCGTACAGCGTGGCGATGACGTCGCGGAGGCGCGCAAGCTGAGCCGCGGTCGCGTCGCAATCATGACGAAGGTCGAAAAGCCCGCCGCAATCGAGCATCTGGATGCAATTCTCGAACAGTCCGACGGACTGATGGTCGCCCGTGGTGACCTGGGCGTGGAGATGCCGCTGGAAAGCGTGCCTGGCTTGCAGAAACGCATCACGCGCGCCTGCCGCAATTCGGGCAAGCCCGTGGTCGTTGCCACGCAGATGCTCGAATCGATGATCAGCGCTCCCGTGCCGACACGGGCGGAGGTCTCCGACGTTGCGACCGCAGTATACGATGGCGCCGATGCGGTCATGCTTTCGGCAGAAAGCGCCGCCGGTCAATACCCAATCGAGGCGGTCGCCACCATGGACAGCATCGCGATCGAAGTCGAGAGAGATGAGAATTACGGCCGCATCGTCCATTCCCAGCAGATCACACCGGAGGCGACCGGAGCCGACGCAATCTCCGCTGCCGCGCACAATATTGCCGAGACGCTCAATCTCGCAGCCATCGTCTGCTATACGGGATCCGGCTCTACCGGTCAGAGAGCGGCCCGCGAACGCCCACGTCAGCCGATTGTCGCCCTTACGCCGATTGCGTCGACAGGTCGGCGTCTTGCGGTGGTTTGGGGTCTGCATTGCGTCCTGACGAGCGATGCTGAGGATCTGGACGAAATGGTCGACAAGGCGTGCCGCATTGCCTACCGGGAAGGTTTCGCAAGCCGCGGCCAGCGGGTCATCGTTTCTGCAGGTGTGCCCTTGGGAACGCCCGGCGCCACGAACATGCTTCGTGTTGCGTTTGTCGGTGAAAACGAAACCGAGAATATTTAAAGCACAAAGCCGTGCGAGCAGGGAAAACGGACTGGCGGATCAGATCCCCTGTCCTTCCACTTCGCGCGCGAGCTCTTTTTCGGATTGTCGCACATCGTCCATGTGTGGATGGACCTTCAGCGCTTCACGATACGCCCTGAGTGCCGCTTCTTTCTCGCCCATCTCCTGCATCAACAGCCCCAATCCCTGGATCGCCTTGTAGTGCGACGGGTCGATCGCGAGGGCGTAACGAAGGTTTTCCAGGGACTTTCCATAGTCCTTCTTCTGGAAATAGACCGCCGCGCGGCGATTCCAGCCTTCGGGGAAATCGGGCGCCATCTCGACCACCGAGTCCAGGATCTGGAGCGCGACGTCGAACTCCTCCTTTACCATCAGGTCGCCGACGCGCTTCATCAACAGATCGACCGTGTCGCTCCCGGAATGGAGCCAGAGCCGTTCAATCGCGGTCGCCACCATCTTGGAGTTTTCGCCGTCTTCGCTCTGGCCAAGGCGCGTATAGAGATCCTTGAGCAGTTGCTTGCGGTCCTTGGCGGCGTCAGGGACCTCCTTGAGCAGCAAGTTCTTCTGATCGGGCTTGTTCTGCGGTTTCCGCGGCGGTTCGGGGGCCGTCTGTGCAATTCCGGCCACCGTCGCACCGAGCCCGGTAAATACGGCAACGGTAACGGCAAGAACAGTCCGCTTGAGCAAAGACATCATGGGGCAAAGATTAGGTCGCCCGCAGCATACACGTCAAAGAAAAACACCGTGATCCAGCCATGCGGAAACGGCCGGGTTCACGGTAATTTATTCAGCAACATGGAAAAACGGGAACTTAGCCCTGGCGCGCCTTGAAGCGGCGGTTCACCTTGTTGATGACATAGAGGCGGCCACGCCGGCGCACCACCTGGTTGGCCCGGTGCCGTTTGCGCAATGAGCGTATGGAATTCCTGACCTTCATCAGTGCTGCCTCTTACATATAAACTTCCGCAATGCGCCGAGATATCCCGCGCACGGAAACCGCCCGGAACATATGGAGGGCCGGTCCCAATGTCAACAATCCCTTGGGACCGGCTGCGCCAGCTGTTAACCGGCGCAGCTGCCCGGATGCGGATGTCCTAAGTGCGGTGTCCCGTCTCCAGCTTGCTTTCGAGATACAGCGAATAGCGTGACATCGCGAAGCAGAACAGGAAGAAGAACACGGCAATTGATATATAGACCTCGTTGGACAGGCCGGCCCACTTGGAATCGGCCAGCGAAGCGCGGCCCATGCCAAGGATGTCGAGCAGCCCGATGATGATGACCAGCGTCGTATCCTTGAACAGTCCGATGAAGGTGTTGACGATGCCCGGAATGGAGATCTTCAACGCCTGCGGCAACACGATCAGGCGCATGGACTGCCAGTATTTGAGCCCCATGGAATCGGCCGCCTCATACTGGCCGCGCGGGATGGCCTGCAAGCCACCACGGATCACCTCCGCCATGTATCCGGACGAGAACAGCGTCACCATGATCAGCACGCGCAACAACAGATCGAAGCTCGTACCGGGCGGCAGGAAATAGCTCAGCATGGTCGAGGCCACGAACAGCAGCGTGATGAGCGGAACGCCACGGATAAACTCGATGAATGCAACACAGATCACGCGAACGGCCGGCATGTCCGATGCGCGCCCGAGCGCGAGCAGAATGCCGATTGGCAGTGAAAAGGCGATACCCGTGACACCGACGATGATGTTGAGCAGCGTGCCGCCGAACTGATCCGTACCGACCGGCGTCAATCCGAACCCGCCGAGCAGCAGCCAGGCGGCAATGAACGGATAGGCAAGGGAAAACAGCATTGCCTTGCCGCGAGAGGGGAACTTGTCGAACAGCAATGGGCCGAGAGCGACGAAAAGCAGGACGAAGGCGAGGATGACCCGCCAGCGCTCTTCCTCGGGGTAAAACCCGTAAATAAAGAGCTTGTAGCGCTCGCTGATGAAAGCCCAGCAGGCGCCGTCACCCAAGGCCTGGCAGCCGGCACGGTCGGCCGCCTCGAATACTGCATCGAACAGGCCCCAGTTCAGAAGCGGCGGCACAATCGTCCAGAGAAACCACACGCCTATGAAGGTGAGAAAGACGTTGTACCAGCTGGAAAGGAGGTTCTCCCTGACCCAATAGATTGGTCCTGACGCCAACCGTGGCGGCGGGAGTTCCGGGTGTTTTCCGGGTTCGTAGCGTTGTGTTGCAGTTGTATCAGCCATTGTTTCCGCTCCCCCCTATCTTTCCACCAGCTTGATGCGCCGGTTGTACCAGTTCATGAACGCGGAAATGGTGAGCGAGACACAGAGGTAGAACAGGATGACGATGATCATCGTCTCCATCTCCTTGCCCGTCTGCATCAGTGAAATACCGCCGATGGTAGCCACGACATCCATGTACCCGATCGCAATCGCCAGGGACGAGTTCTTGGTGAGGTTCAGATACTGGCTCGTCAGCGGTGGTACGATGACGCGCAGCGCTTGCGGAATGATCACCAGATTGAGCGTTCTGCCGCGGGGCAGTCCCAATGCGGACGCGGCCTCCCACTGCCCTTTGCTCACCGCGAGAATGCCGGCGCGAACGATCTCCGCAATGAATGCGGACGTGTAGAACGCCAGCGCCAGCCAGAGAGCAAGAAACTCGGGACGGATCACGAAGCCGCCGCGGAAGTTAAAGCCCTTAAGGGCTGGCATATCCCAGGCAAGAGGCATGCCGAGCATCAGATACAACAGCAACGGCGCGCCGATGATCGCGCCGGTGCATATCCAGAATACCGGGAGATGCTGACCGGTCGCGTCCTGTTTGGCTTTCGCCCATTTGGCAAACACGACCGCGAACACAATGGCCGCCAAAAATGCGCCGATTACGATGTTGAACCCCGCTTCCGGTATCGGCATGGGTGCGAACACGCCGCGATTGGTGAAGAAGATGGAGTTCGCAATGTTGGCGGACTCCTGCGCGACCCGCGGCTGGGGCAGCAAATGCACCACAATTCCGTGGACCAGCAGAATCTGCAGCAACACCGGAACGTTGCGGGTGAACTCGATGAAACAGTAGACGATGCGGCTGACAAGCCAGTTTGGCGACAGTCGTAAAACACCGAATATAAAGCCGAGAATGGTGGCAAGGATGACGCCACAGAATGCCACAAGAAGCGTGTTCAGGATCCCGACGACCATCGCCCGGAAGTGCGTGCTCGTGGACGAGTACTCAACAAGCGTCTGGTTGATGTCGTAGTGCGCCGGATCGTTCAGGAAATCGAAGCTGAACGTCTTTCCGAGCAGCTTGAGATTGGCGATCGCATTCGTAGTGATGTAGGCGATGAATGCGACGAGAAGTGCGAGCGTGATAATCTGCAGGATTATGCTGCGCGTCTCTTTGTCGTACCAGAGGCGGGCGATAATGTTTCTCTGCCCGTCGTCCGTTTGCGCGGATCGCGCCGTCGAATCAATTGAAGCCAAGACCCCCACCCGTGTTTGCTAGCAAAAAGAAGTGTCACCTGTCGTTTGCGCGAACCCCTTCCCCAAGGCCCGCAATTTGTCTGCCGGCGGGTTTCCGCCAGCCTCCCCGTAACCGCCCGAGCGGTTGGTCGTTGCCGTACCGGGCCGAGGCCCGGTACGGCGAATTGCAGGCTTAGACCTGCAACAAGTTAAACGGCCTACCGGAACGGAGGCGTGTATTGCAGGCCGCCGTCGGTCCACAGCGCGTTGAGGCCACGCTCCAGGCCAATCGGCGTCTTCGGTCCGATATTGCGGTCGAAGATCTCGCCATAGTTGCCAACGGCCTTGATGGCTTTCGCAGCCCAGTCCTTGTCAAGGCCGAGCATACCGCCGAGGTTGCCCTCGGTGCCGAGCAGACGGTTGATTTCAGGATTGTCGGTCGCCTTTGCGCCGAGCTCACCAACGTTCTTCTGGGTGATGCCGAGTTCTTCGGCAGCAACAAGAGCATTGGTCGTCCAGCGGATGATGTCGCTCCACTGGTCGTCGCCGTGCCGCGTGGCCGGACCGAGCGGTTCCTTGGAGATGATCTCCGGCAGGATCACGTGGTTCTGCGGATCCTTGAAGGTCGCGCGCGTTGCCGCGAGGCCCGATGCGTCCGTGGTGTAAACGTCGCAACGGCCGGCAAGATAGTTCGTCCGTGCTTCCTCGTTCGACTCGATCGGAACCGGCTCATACTTGATCTTGTTGGACCGGAAGAAGTCAGCCAGGTTCAATTCCGTCGTCGTACCCGTCTGAATGCAAACCGATGCGCCGTCGAGCTCCTTGGCGCTCTTCACGCCCAGTTTCTTGGGAACCATGAAGCCCTGACCGTCATAGTAGTTGGTGCCCTGGAACGCGAGCTTGACGTCGACGTCACGCACGAATGTCCAGGTCGTGTTGCGGAAGATCACGTCACCCTCACCCGAATTCAGGATGGTGAAACGTGTCTTACCGGTCGCAGGCTTGTACTTGACCTTGTTCGGATCGCCGAAAATGGCGGCGGCTACGGCTCGGCAATGATCAACGTCAAAGCCCTGCCACTTGCCACTCTCATCCGTAAACGAGAAACCCGGCAGGCCCGTGTTCACGATGCAAATCAGCTCGCCGCGTGCTTTCACGTCGTCGAGCGTGCCGGCATTCGCAGCCGTTGCACCGATCATTGCCAGAGCAGCAGTTGCTCCAAGCAAATAGCGTTTCATGAGTACTCCTCCCTAAGATGACACATACAAAAACGTCACATTTCAGGCCCGGAACCCCAAGTTCACGGGCCAACTAAGCAGCGTTGATTGACACCTATGCGTGCCCGGCAACTGCTCGGGGCTCACTCTCCGCGAGAGGCGTAAGGGAGTCAACAGGCTGAACACTCACTTTTCGACTAATTTATTATGATAATTAAGGCGGTTCGGCTCAGCACCCACTCAATCTTTAAACTTGGCCTTGCGCCGTCAGCCTGCTAGAGAGACGCGACCCGTTGGTGGCCAGTAAATATTGATCGATCGACTGCCGGAAGCAGTGCGTTGCCGCCAATCAAGCCGATGCCGAATTACCGCGTCGGCACGACGTCACGAAACACCCCGAGAGACTTGAGGATAATCCGGACATGACTGCGGGCTTTGGCCTCGAGAAACTGGGACTCCTGACGGCACGCCACCCGCGGGTGACGCTGCTTTTTTTCGTGCTCACGCTGCCGTTTTTCCTTTTCTTTGCATCCCGGCTGGAGTTCTCCAGTGATATCCGCGAAATCTTCCGCTCGCAGTCGGAAGGCTTTGCCGTACTGGAGGAAGTCGGCAAACAATATCCCGCATCCGGACGCGACATCCTGCTGGTCGTCGACGGCGACAACATTTTCAAGCCAAAGGCACTCAGCGCACTGCGTTTCCTGCACCTCGATCTGGGACTGGTGCCCGACGTCGACTTTGTTCTCTCGATCTTTTCCGCGCGCTATCCGCCAGACCAGAAGGGCAACGCCGAATCCCTGTTCCCTGCGGAGATCACGGATAAGACGGATATCGAGGCGCTGCGAAAGAAAGTGGAAGCGCATCCTCTTATCGCCAGCAAGCTTCTGTCGGAGGACGCGAAGAGGGCGCTTGTCGTGGTCGCTCTCAAGCCTGAAGCGCGGGGCGTGGAAGATCTGCGCAATCTTATCGATGAAATCGACGAGATCTCCGAAACCGTTCTGGAGGGCACCGGTCTCAAGGTCAGCATCACCGGGCTCGCCGCCCTGCGCGTGGAGATCATCGGCGCCCTTGTGCGTGATCAGGGCCGTTTTGCACTGGCCGGCCTTGTGCTTTGCCTCGGTCTTTGCTGGTTTTTCTTCCGGCGCTGGGCTTACGTCGCCATGGCCGGCGCACCCGCGGCCATCGCCGTCATCTGGCTGGCAGGCTGCATGGCGATTGTCGGGCAAGAGGTCAACGTCCTGACAAACATCATTCCGGTGCTCGTTATCGTTCTGGTGTTTTCGGACGCGTTGCACCTGCTGTTCGGCATCCGCCGGAACATCGCGTCAGGACAGGATCTTGCGAAGGCCATCGATACGGCCGTGCTCGAGGTCGGACCGGCATGCGTTCTGACCTCGGTGACGACCACGCTCGCGCTTCTCTCTCTCACCCTGGTTCCGCATGAATTCATTTCGCGGTTCGGCCTGACGGCGGCACTCGGAACGACCATCGCCTACTGCGCGACGATTGCACTCGTCCCAGCCATGTCGGCAATCTTCCTGGCGCGCACACCGCGCAAACGGCCAGCCGGCCAGGGTGAATACTGGTTCGGACGTGCCACGATACGCTTCAGCGAGGCCGTCGCGCGAATGATTTCAGCGTCGCCCTATGCTGTAGCCGGCGCCGGTGTCGTTGTGACGGTCATCGCCGGGTTGCTCTACGCCCAGAACACACCGCGATACAGCTATCAGGAGAACCTGCCGGAAGGAAACGCCGCGTTTGCCGCGATCCAGGAGATCGATACCTATCTGGGCGGTTCAAACAGCCTGCATCTGATCATCCGCTGGCCGACGTCACACGAACTGCATTCACCCGATACGCTGAAGGTGATCCGCGAGGCGCATGATGCGCTTGAGGAGGAACGGGCCTTCACATCCGTCAGTTCCCTGCACGATGTCGAGGAGTGGATGTCGGGCAGCGACGGATCCAGAGGCAACGTATTCAACTTCCTCGAGAAAGCCAATTCACCACTCAGCCGGCGCCTGACTTCCAAGGAATTCAATTCCGCGCTGCTCACCGCGCAGTTCCCGGCCATGGATTCCTCGCAGCTCATTCCGATCCTGAATACGCTTGAAGGCCGGCTGGACAAGCTGCGGGCGGCCAACCCGGGCGTCACATTCGACGTCACCGGTCTGACGCCCTTGTCCGCTTATTCCAGCACCGAAATGATTGGCAAGCTCAATCAGAGCCTGGCGATGGCGATCGGGGTGATTATCGTACTGATCGGATTTGCGCTGAGATCCCTGCGTTACGGGATCGTCTCGATCGCGCCGAACCTGCTCCCCATCGCGGCGGGCGGCACCTTCCTTTATCTCAACCACCACGGCCTGCAGTTCACCAGCGTCGTCGCGTTTACGGTTGCCTTCGGGATCGCGGTCGACAGCACGATCCACGTGCTGAACCGATACAGGCTGGAACGCGAGAGAATGCCCGATATCGATAAAGCCGTGCACAGCACGCTGCTTGCGGTCGGACCGGTGCTCATGGTCGCGACGATCATCCTCATCAGCGGCGTGGGCATCACCGCGATCAGCGAGTTGCCGATGGTCCAGCTCTATGGCCAGATTTCATCCGTTGTCCTCATAACCGCGTTTCTTGGAGCCATGGTGTTTCTGCCGGCACTCCTGACGGTCACAGACAAATGGTTCGTGAAAGAGGCATCCACCCCCGCGCCCGCCAAGCGAGCACCGGCTGCCAAACGATCTCCACCGGCGAAACGTCCGGCAAGAAGCAAGAGCCGGCGGCGCGCGGCAGCGCCCGTGAAACGGAAAAAGGCGTCCTAGATTTGGGAGAATGGTGGGCGATGCAAGGCTTGAACTTGCGACCTCTTCGATGTCACCGAAGCGCTCTCCCAGCTGAGCTAATCGCCCGTCGCACGACCGCAATTCGGGTCAAACCCCGCAGATGCGAGACGGCTCTCCGTCATATATCGGGATTAATGGAGTGAGGCAAGCGACCTGGAGCGTGCAGACCGCCAACAGGTTTCAGCCTTCGAGCAGCCGCTCGATTTCTCCGACGAGATCCCGCAGATGGAAAGGCTTGGAGAGCACCTTGGCATCCTTGGGGGCCTGGCTGTCAGGATTGAGCGCTACTGCGGCGAAACCCGTGATGAACATGATCTTCAAGTCCGGATCGAGGTCGGCTGCACGCCGGGCCAGCTCGATACCGTCCATTTCAGGCATGACGATATCCGTCAGGAGCAATGTGAAGGGCTCCTCCTTCAACCGCTCATAAGCTTCCGCCCCGTTGCCGAAGGATGTTACTTCATAGCCGGCATTCTGCAGTGCCTTGACGAGAAACTTGCGCATATCGTCGTCGTCTTCAGCGAGAAGAATGCGGCGCAGCTGGCCGTTTTGAAGTTCGTTGACTGTCATATCACCGCCCTTATAGCCGTTTAGCCGACATTACACGGCAATTTCGTGGGCAATTCGTAAACGCGTCGTCGCCGAATGGTCCATAGCCAAAATGAATAAGCTGGCAGGATAAAAAAATCAGATTGTGCCTTCCGGGCAAATTGACATGAAAAATCCGGTGGGTGTGCTGGACTCCATGAACGAGCCTTGGCACAGTCCATCCAAGGATTCAGCGGGGGCGCTCGTGATCAAGAAATTGTTCAGCAGAGCAGGAAAACGGTTCGCCATGAGTAAGCGTGACACGGCTGTGATCAGAGATGATTTTGATCCGGCCTTCGAAATCCTCGAACCACCGAAACAAACCGCTCCGCTTATTTTCAACTCACCGCACAGTGGCCGCGTCTATCTCGAAAAATTCCTGGATGCATCCCGGCTGGATCTCCCCGACCTTCGCCGTTCGGAAGACACATTTGTCGAACAGTTGTTCGCACCGGTCGTCGCCCATGGCGCACCACTGATGCACGCGCACTTCCCCCGCGCCTATCTGGACGTCAACCGTGAGCCTTATGAACTTGATCCGGCCCTGATCACGGAAACATTGCCGCGCTACGCAAACACCCAGTCGGTCCGTGTCGTCGGCGGGCTGGGAACCATTGCCAGGGTCGTTGCCGATTCGGAAGAAATCTATCGCGAACCGCTCAGTCTCGGTGTCGCATTGTCGCGCATCAGCGATCTCTACAAGCCATACCACGCGGCTTTGGGCGGACTGATGGACGGATGCGCCGACACGTTCGGCATAGCGGTGCTGATTGACTGTCATTCGATGCCATCGAACCCGCTGTACGAGGCGGACGGGATCCGCCCCGATTTCGTTCTGGGCGACCGCTTCTCAACCTCCTGCAGCCCGGAGTTCACGCGCCTGGTGGCGGAACAGCTTAAAGCGATGGGATATGTGGTGACCTTCAACAAGCCGTATGCGGGCGGTTTCATCACCGAACACTACGGTCGCCCCTCAAGGCAGCGCCATGCGCTTCAGATCGAGGTCAACCGCGCCCTCTACATGGATGAGACCACATACAAGCGTAACGCGAACTTCGAGCATCTGCGGCGCGACATGGAACGGCTCACGCAAACCATGACCGAAATAGCCTGGTCGCTTTTCGATACGCCACGCATTGCCGCCGAGTGAACGGTCGGCAGAGCCGCGCAATCAAGAAAGAAAAAAGGGCCGCCAGAGCATGCCGGGCGGCCCAAGTCTAAGGGAGGAAACGCCCAAAAAGGGCAGCGGCACGGCATAACGTGATGCCCTACCGCGTTGCAACAATATGTCATTGCGGCGCACAAATTTCAAGATCGTTAACGACTGTTAAGAAATAATGCGATCAATTGGTGCGCAATTGCCACAGTTGGCGCAATGTGCCCCCGGATACAGAAGGACGCAATCTCCGTATACGCCGTAAATCCTGTGCGTCGAGGCTGTTAACCAGTTGTAACTCCGAACGGAAATCCGCAGCAATGGCTGACATCGGGCGAGATGAATTTGAAACCTATCTGGCTTTTGCGCACCGGTTGGCGGACGCAACGGAGGAGACGGTTTTGCGATATTTCCGCTCTGAATATTCCGTAGAAGACAAATCGGACGGAGACGGATACGACCCGGTGACCGCCGCAGACCGGGAAGTCGAAGAAGTGATTCGCGCGGAGATTGCTGCGGCATGGCCAGAGCACGCGGTGGCCGGAGAGGAGTTTGGCGGAGATGTTTCGGACGCGGAATTCTGCTGGATAATCGACCCGATCGACGGCACCCGCCCTTTTATCGCCGGCCTGCCGACATGGGGTACGTTGATTGGATTGAGCCGAGATGGCAAACCGCTTCTTGGCCTGATGAACCAGCCCTACACGGGTGAGCGCTTCTGGAGCGGTCGCGATACCGCTCACTATCGCAACCGCGATGGCGAACAAATCATATCAACGCGCGCCTGTTCAACGCTGGGCAATGCCCTTCTGACGACTCCCAGTCCTGACCTGTTCGCGACGGCGGACGACAAGGAGCGGTTTGACATTCTCAGTGAACAGGTGCGCATGCGTTTGTTCGGCGGCGATTGTTACGCATACTGCCTGCTTGCCGCCGGACATATCGACCTCATTGTCGAGTCGGGCCTTGCCCCTTATGACATTGCGCCGCTGATCCCGATCATCGAGCGCGCCGGTGGATGCGTCACGAGCTGGGACGGTGGCGCGGCAGCTCAGGGCGGCCATGCCGTCGCGTGCGGCGATCGTGATCTGAGGGATGACGTCCTGAAGGTCTTACGCGGCTGACGCCACCTTGGTTCCACCCGGGACGAACGCATCAAACGCCGCCCACACCGACTCCCGGATCGCCTCACGTTCCTGCAGCAGTTCGTGGCGTCCGCCGTCAATCACAATTCGATCGCCTGCCTTCAGCTGAAGCGCGAGTTCATCGATGGCCCTGTTCGACACGATCTTGTCGTCTCCCGCTGCGATCATCAGCACCGGGACATGAACGCGCGGTGGAAACCCGAAAGAGTTGATTTCCTGCATCGACGCCGTCGCGGCGCGCAACCACGCAATGGTTGGCGCGGCAATGCCGAGCTGGGGTGCGGCTTCCAGGATCAGACGGTTACGCTGATACCGGCGCCGGTCAGATGTCCTCGGGTTTCCATCGAACGGAGCGGTTCCGGAAATTTCGTTCGACCCGCCCGGAACATAGAGATCGCCAAGACCAAAAAAAACGGCCAATTGAGACAGCGTACTCGTCAGAGCCAAAGAGGATGCCGGACCCGCCAGCCCGACCATCGGCGAGACGAACACCATGCGGTCAAACCAGCAGTCACGCATACACGCGGCGCGTATGAGAATATTTCCACCCATCGAGTGGGCCAGCGCATAGTAGGGAGGCGGACAATCCGGCAGCACGACTTCACTCACGAACTGCGCGAGATCGCGTTCATATTGTGCAAAATCCTCCACATGTCCTTTGCGTGGATTCCGCAGGGAGCGCGCGGAGCCGCCCTGGCCGCGCCAGTCCATTGTGGCAACCGCGAACCCCCGCTGGCGCAGGTCCGAAACCGTCTCGAAGTATTTTTCAATGAATTCGCCGCGACCGCCGAAAAGGCACACCGTTCCTTTGCGCCCTTGGGCCGGCGGTTTCCACCGGGCATAGCGCAACTCGGTGCCATCATAAGCTGTGAGCGTACCGGGTTCGGCCCCCGCCGGTACGGGATTGCGGGGAATGCCAACAAGCGTCATAGAGCAGCAGCGTCTTTCAAGGTCTGGCGCGAATGCCGGTTGCAGCCGGCGCTGATATTGCCCGTTATATCAAGCCTCTGCGCGGCCACAAAGGTTCCTCATTAAACCCATGTAACTCAATCCGTTAGCTCCTCTTGAATCGGACGGAACACACACCATATTCCGAGTATGCGCATGCCTAGCGAGGGTGCGCGAAAACTTGGATTGGGCCTGGCCATGACGGCGGGCCCGGAACGCATGTTGCTTCAGAAGGAGAATGTGTGATGAGGCATTTCGACCTAACACCCCTTTATCGTTCTACCGTTGGTTTCGATCGTCTGGCGTCGGTGTTCGACTCGCTTGCATCGGTCGACGGAGACGCACCGACCTACCCGCCTTACAATATCGAGCGGCGCGGCGAAAACGAGTACCGCATTTCGATGGCTGTCGCCGGTTTCGGCGAGGAAGACCTCAACATCGAGGTCAAGGAGAGCTCGGTCACGGTTCGCGGCGAACGCGGCGAGAAGCCGGAAGAAACTGACTATCTGCATCGCGGCATTGCCACCCGTACCTTCGAGCGCCGCTTCCAGCTGGCGGATCACGTTGAGGTCAAGGGCGCCAACCTGGAGAATGGTTTGCTCCACATCGATCTTGTTCGCGAGCTGCCGGAGGCGATGAAACCGCGCAGCATTGAGATCAATGGTGGCGGCAAAGCCAAGGTCATCGAGAACCAGGCTGAAGTCTGAGACCTCTCAAAATCTCTCTTACATCCTGAACGGGCGGGTGTTCTCTTGATCGGGAGCGCCCGCTCTTCAAATTCAGGGATTCCAGTTGTCCAGTGGCAACTCCGGCAGCCTTTCCGACGGTTCGAGCCCGAGGATACGTGCGTAAAACGCATACTCACTCTGCAGAACATCGATGATGGTCTCGGCGCGCCTGAAGCCGTGTCCTTCCCCCTCAAACTCCTTGTATGCGACCGGAACTCCCCGGTTCCTCAGCGTCTGCACCATTTTGCGGGACTGAGCGGGCGGCACGACCAGATCGTCCAGTCCCTGAAAGAAGATGACCGGCGACGAAATTTCCGCAGCGTGGTTGATCGGCGAGCGCTCGGCAAAAACCGGATCACAGGTCTGCGGCGTCGTGCCGGTGAGGCCGTACAGGTATCCCGCTTCGAATTTATGCGTAAAACGTTGGAGTTGGGCCAGGTCCGCAACCGCATAGCTGCAGGCCCCCGCAGCAAAGGCGTCGAGCTTCACCAGCGCCATCAACACAGTATAACCCCCGGCGCTGCCGCCCGATATGAGCAGCCGGTTCGAATCGGCGCGACCGGCCTCGCACAAGTGGCGTATAAGTGACGAGACGTCTTCGATATCGCGCACGCCCCACAGCCCATTCAACCTTTCGCGATAGGCGCGCCCGTATCCCGCACTACCGGAATAGTCGAGATCGCACACGGCAAACCCGTGGCTCGTCCAGAATTGCGTCTTGAGTTTGAGCCCCCTGTCCGCCATGCCGGTGGGCCCGCCGTGAATAAGGATGATCGTGGGCGGCAACTCACCGGGAGGCGGTGAATGGCCGGAATTCGCAGGCGGGTAGTACAGCGCGTAAAGCACGCCGTCCGCACCTTCAAATTTCAGAATCTCTCCAACCGAAATGTCCTGCGGCGAGAGCACATCGTCGCTGGAACTCTGAAGTACGGTGGCACCTCCGTCGTGGCTGACTGACACCACCGCAGGTGCCGCCGTATCGCTCGCACCGATAAGCGCCACGCTGTCATCAAAAGGGGCAAGAGCATCGATTGAGCGCAAGCCGCCGGGAAGCGGCGTAACCTCGCCTGTCCCAAGGTCGATCAGCTCGCATTTCGTCTCACCTTCCTCAATGAAGGCCGCAACCGCCGTGCTGTCGCCGAGAAGCGCGTAGGACTGCATGCCGAATACCCATTGAGGCCTGAGCAGTTCGGCCTCGGCCGCAACGATTTCCCGAACGTTCTCGCCGTCCCAGGCGCACAGCCGCCCCCAGCCACTCTCATCAGAGATGAAATAGAGATGACCGTCACCGCCCCACTCCGGCTGGAACGCCGCCTCATTCTCACCGCCCGCAATCTGTTGTGCCGGTCCGGGTGACCCATCCTTGTCGATCTCCGCAACGAACAGTGCAGCACTCTCCCAGGGCATATGCGGCAGGTTCCAGGCGAGCCACGCGAATCTGGTCCCGTCGGGACTGATCCGCGGGGACGCGTAGAAATCCGCACCCGAAACCAAGGTGGCACGCCCTTTTGGACTGTCGGTCCCCGGCAATGGAACAGCCGCGATGAAATTCACAGGCTCGTGAACACCCTCGTCGTGCCGCTCGGCCACGGCGATGAGCCTCCGCCGGCTCTCGTCAAGCGTCATATCCGCGAAACGGGTACTCTTCTCGCTGGTCAGGCGGCTCGGCACGTCACCAGATAACAGTTCGTGGATATCCTGAGTGTCAGCGTCGACAAAAAAGACGCGCCCGTCTGCCGCCAGAAACTCGCCACCGCCATATTCATGCACTTTCGACCGCGCCGAAAAGGGTGGCGGGAGAACATCGTTTACCCGCCCGCCAGCATCGGCACGAACGATGACACCGCGCCCGCCTTCGTCCGGACGGCTCTCCGACCAGAACAGACTGCCGCCGTCCGCCTGCAACGCGCCAAATCGTTTTGACTTTCCCGCAACTGTTTCAGCAGACAGGGGCGACGCCCATTCTCCATATGGTCGCGTGTTCCTGGTCACGCCGTCACGCTCTCGGACAAAGGCCCGCGGGCGTCTAATCCGCCAACCCGCGAGACTTTGCGATGAAATGGTCGGCCGACAGCACACCGGGACCGTATTTCATCAGATACAGCAGTCCGATCGCCCACAGCCCGTGCGTGACGTACGATCCCGGGAAGACGAAAATCTCGATGACAAGCGTCATGATCAGCAAGGCCAGCGCGGCGAAGCGTGTGCCCAGCCCAAGCCAAAGCAGGATCGGACAGGTGAGTTCCGCCGCAGTCGCCATATAGGCCGCTACTTCGGGCGGCAGGAATGGCAGCTTGAAATCATTGGCGAAGAGATAAAAGGTCGACGCCTTGATGGAAAAACCTTCAATCTTGGTCAGGCCCGATTGCCAGAAGACCATGCCCACGACAAATCGGGAAAGGATCGCGATCAGGTCGTGCGGTATTTTCTTGAACAGATCGATGATCGAGACGATCAGACCTGCGAGTCCGGATTGATTGCTCATTTTTTTGTGCCCCCTGGATTTGTGCCTGTTCAGGCGGTTTCTAGCGCGACAACCGCGCCGCTGCCGATCAACCCGCCGAGATTTGCCTGCAGATCGAATGACTCATCCTCGGCGAGCGCGCGCTCCGCCGCCGAACCGAGCGTCTTACGCTCTGACAGCGCCGTTATAAAAGCCGCCCCGCCCGGCGGCAGGTGACGGACATCCACGGCGATTCCCGGCCTGACAATAAGCCCATCTTCGCCGCCCGCGCCAGCATCGATCTGCCCTGGCTCCCTGTCTTTGCTGTTCTCGCTCCAGATGGTCACGACCGGATACGGCGAGCGAACGACCTGAACCGCCGAGTGCAGCTCGAAAACCAGAGAGTCCGCGCTGGCCGGATCGATCGTGGCAAGCGCCTCGGGCGAGATCGGATCGCGGTCGGCTGCGTGGTAAGCAAGGTTCCACGCCCATTCGAGACGCGCGACGTCCGGCAGCCAGGGCAGATCAGAGACCGGCTCAAACGTTTCGAGAAATTCCGGAAAGGCGCCGCCATAGCGCATGAGCACCGGAGAGGCGGGTGGATGGTGCTCGACGAAAACCCGGGCCGTGGCCTTGAAGAACTCCTCGCCCAGCAGGCGCGCAACCACAGGAAAGCGCCCTTCGAGAACATTGATCAGGCTGACATAGACATTGTTGCGATAGATGCCGAAGCGCTTGCGCGGCTTATCACGCAAATGGCTTACCACGCCTTCCGGCACGGCCGCATCGGCGTTGCGTACGGCATGGGCAAACCCGGTCTGGGTTTCACTCAGCCGCGACATGGCGCAAGACGGGTTTGGACAGAACGGCGTCGGCTTGCGTCGCTTCTTCCATCAGAACACGCCACTCGGGCACATCGTTATCCCACTCGATGAGTGTCGGGACGGGTCCGCAGCAGGAGATCGTGTGGGCGTAGAGACCCCAGACGATGTCAGCAACGGCACTGCCGTGATCGTCGATCAGCAAGGGTTCGCCGTCATCGCCTTCGTCGTCCGCGTGCCCGCCGAGATGGATCTCGCCGACATGCTCGTGGGGAAAAGCGTCGATATAGGCGACTGCGTCATAGGCGTGATTGGTCGCCGACACATGGACATTGTTGACGTCGAGCAGAAGGCCACAACCTGTGCGCTCAACGATCCCGCGCAAAAACTCAAGCTCGCTCATGTCGCTGCCTTCGAACCTGACATAGGTCGAGGGGTTTTCCAGCAGCATGGGCCGCCCGAGCGTCTCCTGAACCTGGTCAATATGCTCACATACGCGTGCCTGCGTTTCGGCGTTATAGGGAACAGGAAGAAGATCGTTCAGGTAGACGCCGTCATGGGTCGACCAGGCCAGATGCTCGGATACGAGGCTCGGTTCATACCGATCGCAAACCTGTTTGAGGGCCGCGAGATGGTTGAGGTCCAGAGCGGCATCCGCGCCGATCGAAAGGCCGACGCCATGGACCGATAACGGGTAGTGCTCGCGAATAGCCGTCAGGTAATGATGCGGAGCGCCACCGGCGCCCATATAGTTCTCCGCATGCACCTCGAACCAGCCGACGGCCGGACGCGTTTCCAGAATTTCGGAGTAGTGTTCAGGCTTCAACCCGACCCCGGCGCGTGCTGGGATCGGGCTTGATACTCTTGTGTCTTCAATCCGGCTCACCGGATGTCAGCCTAGCCGCAATCGTAAGTCTTGCCAGCTGGACGTGACGTCAGACAGCTCAGGCTGCCTTTACCAGCCGGGGTCGAAACCTGGGTGCAGGTCCCCTTTTTGACGAGCTTCCAGGCGTTGCCCTGATAATCAACGGTGGACGTTCCAGAGCATGACGTGCCGGGCCCAGCCTTGCAGTCGTTTTCGCCCTTCTTGGCGATACCGTAACATTTCACCATATCATCCGCGGCAACCGCCGGGGTCGCGCCAACCGCGGCGACAGAGGCTGCAAAAGCGCCGGCGACGGCTAGGCTAGTCATCTTTCTTGTCTTGCTTTCCATGAAGTCATCCTCCTGATTACTAGGTGCGTAGTTCCTTGCAACGCAACGAACCTATCATTCGCAAAACGACGATAGTTAGAGATCAGTTTCCGGCACAATATCACGTTTGTGTGAGCCCAAAAGCGTGATTTTCCAACCAATGGATCACGCGACATAAACACATATCCTCATCCTTCCGCTTGTGATTCGGCTTCAAATCTGGCATTTTGGCTCGGCAATAGGACAGTGATGCTGTCCCTTTGCACCCGGAACCCGGTCACGAAGCGGCGACTTTCTGCGCGCAGCGCGCAATTTTGCCAGACCTAGGATGTTCCATCTTGGGGGTGACATGCTGCCGACCTGAATTGGCGCGCATGTCAGCCGCCGGCTTGAGATAGCCGGTATGAATGGCCCCACAAGCGATCGCGATGCCCCGCTCTCCGGCTGAGTGCCGGTACAGAGACGCGGGCGGGCTGCGCCGCGGGGCGATCAGCGATTTCGGCGTGGGAGAGCAGCGCAATGACGAGGGAAACGAAACCGACACAAGGGCAAGCGCGGCAAGGGCTCTACGATCCGGCCCTTGACCACGATGCCTGCGGCGTTGGTTTCATTGCCCACCTCAAAAACCGGAAGTCCCACGACATCATCGTCAAGGGTATCGAGATCCTGGAAAACCTCGAGCATCGCGGTGCCGTCGGGGCGGATCCGCGGGCCGGTGACGGTGCGGGCATGCTGGTGCAGATCCCGCACGAATTCTTCGCCGCGGTCTGCTCGGACATCGGGTTCGACCTGCCGCAACCAGGTCACTATGGCGTCGCCCATATCTTCATGCCGCAGGATGAAGAATTGCACGCCCACTGCCGTGAAATTGTCGAACGCGCCGCGCAGGATGAGGGTCATGAGGTGCTTGGCTGGCGCGAAGTACCCGTGGACAACAGCTGCCTGTCACAGACCGTGATCGGTACGGAGCCTCGCCACGATCAGGTCTTCATTGCGAGGCGCAAGGACAGCACCGACGATACGGCATTCGAGCGCAACCTCTACCTGCTGCGGAAGGTGATCTCGAATACAGTCTTCTCGGAGACCGAGGGCCGCGACAATGGCTTCTATATCGTTTCCATGTCGTGCCGGACTGTCGTCTACAAGGGGATGTTTCTCGCCGACCAGCTCGGCCCCTATTACGATGATCTTTCGGACGAACGCTTCGTTTCGGCTCTCGCGCTGGTCCATCAGCGTTTTTCGACCAACACGTTCCCCTCTTGGAAATTGGCGCATCCTTTCCGGATGATCGCCCATAATGGCGAAATCAATACGCTGCGCGGCAACGTCAACTGGATGGCCGCGCGCCAGGCCAGCGTCTCCTCGCCGCTGTTCGGCGACGATATCTCCAAGCTGTGGCCGATTTCGTATGAAGGCCAGTCCGATACCGCCTGCTTCGATAACGCGCTCGAATTCCTTGTACAGGGTGGCTATTCGCTCGCTCACGCCGCCATGATGCTGATTCCCGAAGCCTGGGCCGGAAATCCGTTGATGGACGACAAGCGCCGCGCTTTCTACGAGTATCACGCGGCGCTGATGGAACCCTGGGACGGCCCGGCAGGCGTGGCTTTCACCGATGGCCTGCAGATCGGCGCAACCCTCGACCGCAACGGTCTGCGCCCGGCGCGCTATCTGGTGACGAAGGGCGACTTCGTGGTGATGGCGTCGGAAGCCGGTGTGCTGGCGGTTCCTGAAGACAAGATCGTTCACAAGTGGCGGCTCCAGCCAGGAAAGATGCTGCTCATCGACCTTCAGGAAGGCCGCATCATCTCCGATGAAGAGATCAAGGCCGACCTGGCAGCGTCACACCCCTATCAGGCCTGGCTCGACAAGGGACAGATCCTGGTCCGCGAACTGCCAGACGCGGAAGAAACAGCACCGCGCACCAACGTCAGTTTGCTCGACCGTCAACAGGCCTTCGGCTATACGCAGGAAAGCCTGAAATTCCTGATGGCGCCAATGGCCCATATCGGCCAGGAGGCGATCGGGTCGATGGGCACCGACACGCCCATTTCGGCGCTATCGAGCCGGCCCAAGCTGCTGCATACCTATTTCAAGCAGAACTTTGCCCAGGTGACGAACCCGCCGATCGACCCGATCCGCGAAGAGCTGGTCATGTCGCTGGTCAGTTTCATCGGGCCACGCCCGAACCTGCTGGACCTCAAAGGCACCTCGAAATTGAAGCGGCTCGAGGTCTCCCAACCGATTCTCGACAACAGCCGGTTGGAGAAAATCCGGCAGATCGGCGAGATCGAGGAGAACGATTTCCGCACCATCACGCTGGATATCGTGTACTCGTCGGAAACCGGCGCAGACGGCATGGAGCCCGCGCTCACCAAGCTTTGCAATAACGCCGAAACGGCCGTCGGCGAGGGTTACAACATCATCATCCTCTCCGATCGCACCGTGAGCGCCGACGCGGTTCCGATCCCGTCCCTGCTGGCGACGTCAGCGGTGCACCACCACCTGATCCGCAAGGGCTTGCGGACGTCGGTGGGGCTCGTCGTTGAGACCGGGGAAGCGCACGAGGTCCACCAGTTCTGCACGCTGGCGGGCTACGGCGCGGAAGCGATCAATCCCTATCTCGCATTCGACACACTGATCGACATGACCGACGATCTGGAAGAGGATCTCACCGAAGACGACATCATCACCAACTTCATCAAGGCCATCGACAAAGGCATCCTCAAGGTGATGTCCAAGATGGGGATCTCCACGTATCAATCCTATTGCGGGGCGCAAATCTTCGACGCCGTGGGCCTACACAGCGGGTTCGTGGAAAAATACTTCACCGGCACGCACAGCCAGGTTGAAGGGGTCGGGCTGTCCGAAATCGCCCGCGAAACGGTCGAACGTCACCGGCTGGCATTTTCCGATGCGCCCGTTTATCGCAATGCGCTCGATGTCGGTGGAGAATATGCCTTCCGCATACGCGGCGAAGCGCATAGCTGGACGTCAGACGTGGTGGCCGACCTTCAGCATGCGGTGCGCGGCAATCTGCCGGAGAAGTATCGCGAGTATGCGGCGCGCATCAACGAGCAAGATCGGCAATATCTGACCATGCGCGGGCTGTTCCGCCTCAAGGGTGCGGAGGAAATGGGCCGCAGGCCGATACCCCTGGACGAGGTAGAGCCGGCGGCCGAAATCGTCAAACGATTTGCCACCGGCGCGATGTCCTTCGGATCTATCAGCCGCGAAGCGCACACCACGCTCGCTGTCGCCATGAACCGTATCGGCGGAAAGTCGAACACCGGCGAGGGCGGCGAGGAATCCGACCGCTTCACGCCGATGAAAAACGGGGATTCCATGCGCTCGGCCATCAAACAGGTGGCATCGGGCCGCTTCGGCGTGACGACCGAGTATCTGGTCAACTCGGACATGATGCAGATCAAGATGGCACAAGGCGCCAAGCCCGGCGAAGGCGGTCAGCTGCCGGGTCACAAAGTTGACGCGGTTATTGCAAAGGTACGGCATTCGACGCCGGGTGTCGGCCTGATTTCGCCGCCGCCGCATCACGATATCTACTCCATCGAGGATCTGGCGCAGCTGATCTACGACCTCAAGAACGTGAACCCCAAAGGCGACGTTTCGGTCAAACTCGTCGCCGAGGTTGGCGTCGGCACGGTTGCCGCGGGCGTCTCAAAGGCACGCGCCGATCATGTCACGATCTCCGGCTTCGAAGGCGGTACCGGTGCAAGCCCCCTCACCTCGATCAAACATGCGGGCAGCCCGTGGGAGATCGGCCTCGCCGAGACCCAGCAGACGCTCGTCGAAAACCGATTGCGCGGCCGCATCGCCGTGCAGGTCGATGGTGGCATTCGTACCGGCCGCGACGTGGTCGTCGGCGGGCTGCTCGGCGCGGACGAATTCGGATTTTCCACCGCACCGCTCATTGCGGCGGGCTGTCTCATGATGCGCAAGTGTCATCTCAACACCTGCCCTGTCGGCATCGCGACCCAAGACCCGGTGCTGCGGAAGCGCTTCACCGGCACGCCGGAACACGTCATCAACTATTTCTTCTTCGTCGCCGAGGAAGTGCGCGAGCTGATGGCCACGATGGGCTTCAAGACGTTTGATGAACTCGTCGGCCGCACCGAAAATCTCGATAAGCAGGAAGCGATCGAACATTGGAAGGCGAAGGGTCTCGACTTCACCAAGCTGTTTCACAAGCCGGATGTGCCGGATGACGTGGCCATCTACAACTGCGAACGCCAGACGCACCACATTCACGATATCCTCGACCGCCGGCTTATCGAGAAGGCGAAAGATGCGCTGGAAAACGGCAAGGCCGTGCGCATCGAAGAGCCTATTCACAACACAGACCGGACCACCGGCGCCATGCTGTCCGGCGAGGTCGCGAAACGCTACGGGCACAAGGGTCTGCCAGACGACACAATCCATGTGAGCCTGACCGGCACCGCGGGACAGAGTTTTGGGGCGTGGGCTGCGGCAGGCGTGACTCTCGATCTCGAAGGCGAAGGCAATGACTATGTGGGCAAGGGTCTTTCCGGAGGCCGGCTCGTGGTGCGTCCCCCGAAGAACAGTGGCATCGTGCCGGAAGAAAGCATCATCGTGGGCAACACCGTGCTCTATGGCGCCATTGCTGGTGAGTGCTATTTCCGCGGCATCGCTGGCGAGCGTTTTGCCGTGCGGAATTCCGGTGCCATTGCCGTCGTTGAAGGCACGGGCGATCACGGCTGCGAATATATGACCGGCGGTGTTGTCGTCGTCATCGGACCGACAGGACGCAACTTTGCCGCGGGCATGTCGGGTGGCATCGCCTACGTCCTTGACCTCGATGGTGACTTCAAGCGGCGCTGCAACATGGCGATGGTGGATCTCGAACCGATCCTTGCGGAGGGAGATCGTATGGAGCGGCTGGTCATGCAGGGCGCCGATCTGGAGACCCATGGGCTTGTGGATGTCATGGGAGACATGACACGCAACGATGACGAGCGGCTGCGCAAGCTGATCGAGAACCACCTCCATTACACCGGCTCGCTCCGCGCACAGGAAATTCTCGACGACTGGGAAAATATGTTGGCCAAGTTCGTGAAGATCATGCCGGTCGAATACCGCCGGGCGCTTGCCGAAATGGCCAAACACCGTAAGGCGGACAAGACCGGTCTCGATGTGCTCGAGATCGGATTACCGGGAGGCGACTAGGGGCGGATCATGGGCAAGGTTACAGGATTTCTGGAGATCGACCGCCAGGACCGGACCTACCGGCCGGCCGGCGAGCGTGTACGCCATTTCAAGGAGTTCGTCATTCCTCTGGACGAGCCCGGCGTCAAGCGTCAGGCGGCACGCTGTATGGATTGCGGCATCCCCTATTGTCATACCGGCTGCCCGGTGAACAACCAGATCCCCGACTGGAACGACCTCGTCTACCACACGGACTGGGAAGAGGCGTCGCGCAACCTCCATTCGACGAACAATTTCCCGGAAGTGACGGGGCGGGTCTGCCCCGCACCGTGCGAAGAATCTTGCACGCTGAACATCGAAAACGCACCCGTCACCATCAAGACCATCGAGTGTGCAATTGCCGACAAAGCCTTCGAGAATGGCTGGATCACGCCGCGCGCTCCGGAAACAAAGACGGGCAAGCGTGTCGCCATCGTCGGCTCTGGCCCCGCTGGATTGGCGGCGGCACAGCAACTTGCCCGCGCGGGCCATGACGTACACGTGTACGAAAAACATGCCAAACCCGGTGGATTGCTTCGCTACGGCATTCCCGACTTCAAGATGGAGAAGCACATTATCGACGCCCGTGTCGAACAGATGGAAGCTGAAGGCGTCACCTTCCACACCAACTGCCATGTCGGCGCCGACACGAGCGTGGAAATGCTTGAGAAAGATCACGATGCGGTGTTGCTGGCCGGCGGATCGGAAGCGCCACGTGACCTCCCCGTCGAAGGCCGTGAGTTGGACGGTGTTCATTTTGCAATGAACTTCCTCCCGCAGCAGAACCGGCGCGTGTCCGATGAGCCGCTCGGCGACATTGAGGAGATTACGGCAGACGGAAAACATGTCGTCGTGATCGGTGGCGGCGATACGGGCTCCGACTGCATCGGCACGTCGTTCCGCCAGGGTGCGCTTTCCGTCTCACAGCTTGAAATTCTCCCGAAGCCGCCGGACCAGGAAGACAAGGCTCTCACTTGGCCGCACTGGCCGCTCAAGCTCCGCACATCGTCGAGCCAGGCGGAAGGCGCGGAACGCGACTGGAGCGTCATGACCACCAAACTGACCGGAAGTAATGGCACGGTTGAAAAG
Source organism: Hyphomicrobiaceae bacterium (assembly GCA_028066055.1). GTDB lineage: Bacteria > Pseudomonadota > Alphaproteobacteria > Rhizobiales > Methyloligellaceae > UBA2767. Next base: position 23,620 of record JALCBY010000007.1, on the reverse strand, counting down.
CTGCATTGCGTCCGTGTGGACGGGGACATGCAGGCGGTCGAAGGAAGCGATTTCGACCTCAGGGCAGATCTTGTTCTTCTTGCCATGGGGTTCGTTCATCCAACCCATGAGGGCATGATCGAGCAGCTTGAGCTCGCACTCGACGCACGCGGCAATGTCCTGGCAAACGATTTTGATTACCGGACATCGCGCGACAAGGTTTTTGCCGCAGGGGACATGCGCCGCGGGCAGTCGCTGGTGGTGTGGGCGATCCGCGAAGGCCGGCAGGCGGCACACGCCATTGACGCGTATCTGATGGGATCGAGCGACCTGCCCCGCTGAACGGGCCGTCATTGACCAAGGTCAAAATTTGATCCAGGCCCGAGCGCTATGCTTTTCTTGTGAAGCGTATAAGGAAGGAGCGCGAGCCATGGATATTCCCCTGCAAGTCAGTTTTCGGAACATGGAGCCTTCCAAGGCTATCGAGGGACGCGTGCGCGAAAAGGCGGCGAAACTGGAGCAATATTTTCACCATCTCACCAGCTGCCGCGTGGTCGTCGAGGCACCTCACCGCCATCACAACAAGGGCAAGATCTACCATGTGAAAATCGAGATGGGCGTTCCGCGCAAACCGGAGTTGGTGGTGAGCAACGAGCGCGAGCAAAATCACGCCCATGAAGATGTCTACGTGGCTATTCGCGACGCCTTTTCGGTCGCAGAGCGGCAGTTGCGCGACTTCACCGGGCAAATGCAGGGCAAGACGAACCGGCGCTTGCCTCCCGAACCGGGAGCATGAGCTTTATCGGATATTCAGCGCACCGGCGCAGGACTGACTGACGCGCGCATCACCGGACCATCGGGGCGATCCGGTTCGAGTGCATCCTGTTCGGACGGCGCTCGCAGTGGACTGCCGCCAGCAGGCGCGACAGGACCTTCCGGCGTCGTTTCCCGATACACCGGGGGCGAAGCTGCAAAAAACGACGCGGCCAGATCGTCCCAGCTCGTCTCCCGGACCGTGGCGACAGAACCGCGGATATGATCCATGACATCACCAGCGGGCGTTTCACGCATCATCTCGTGCCACCTTTCGGTCGCCTCGATCAGCTTTTGCCCGGCCGGATTTTCCGCGAGTTCATAGCTGTATTGCACGAGGCCGCCGGAGTTGAAGGTTGCCAGCACACCTCCCGCGATCACCAGCGCGAGCAGCACGCGGCTGCGGTTTCGAGTCGTGTCGGTCACCTCTTCGACAGGCAGCGAAACGAACCCCTCATTCTCTTTTCTCGCGCGCCGCAGCTCAAGCTGCCGCCGTTGCAACTTCTTGCGGTATTCAAGGGCGAACGACATGTCCTCAAGCTCCTCCAACAAATCCTAGAACTGGAAGTAAATGAACGGTGCAACGCCTTCAGGCGCTATTGCCTGGATCAGAAGAATGCCGAAACCAAGCAGAAATCCGAGTCCGATTGGCCCGACCGGCTCCAGCACCTGCGCGGACCGCGTGACCAATCCGCCGGGCAGGAAATGCGCGGCGAGTGACGCGGCCACCAGCGCCATTAGAAACGGCCTAGTGAGTTCGCCTTCCCCGGACCAGTCGCCCAGACCCTTCAGATAGGCGATGGCCACATCGAGCGACTCGGCGCGGAAGAATATCCAAGCAAGACAGACAATATGGAACGTGACCAGCACGCCGAGCATGCGACTGAACCACCACGACTTTTCAGGTTCTTCAAACGATGCGAGTGTGCCCGAGCTGTATCCACCCGCCGTAACGACCTGGGCTTGCACGGGAGCTGTTTTGACACTCATCACAAGACGCTCGACAGCCAGCGACGTTCCGTGGATCAGGCCCCAGAAAACAAAGGTCCAGGCAGCGCCGTGCCAGATGCCGCCGAGCAACATGGTCAAAAACAGATTGCGGGTTGTTGCTAATGTTCCACCTCTGCTGCCGCCGAGAGGTTTGTAGAGGTAATCCCGCAGCCATTCGGACAACGAAATATGCCAGCGGTGCCAGAACTCCCTCAGGGATGCAGCCCGGTAAGGCTGATTGAAGTTCCACCTGAAGCGATATCCGAGCAACGCGGCGACACCGATGGCGATATCGGAGTAGCCTGAAAAATCGCAATATATCTGAACCGCGTAGGCATAAATCGCCAGTGCGAGGTCGGGTCCCGCAAAAGCTCCCGGATCGAAGAACACCTGGTCGACAAGTTCCGTCGCCAGATAGTTTGCGATAACCATCTTTTTGAACAGGCCGACAAGGATGAGCAGAATGCCGAGGCTGACGAGCCCGCGATCAAGCTGTGGCTTTGCTCTGAGTTGGGGCATGAAGTCGGCAGCGCGGACGATCGGCCCGGCAACCAGCTGAGGAAAGAAGGATATGTACAGGAACACGTCCAGCGGCGAGTCGACCGCCGCGACCTTGCCGCGGTAGACGTCCGTCACATAAGAGATGCCCTGGAACGTGAAGAATGAAATGCCGACGGGCAGAATGATTTCCAGGAACGGCAGATCGCGCTCGAGACCGGCACGGGCGAGCACCTCGGAGAGTGAATCGAGGAAAAAGCCGTAATATTTGAAGAAGCCGAGAATGGCGAGATTGAGCGCAACGGCGATGCCAACGAGAAGCTTGCGCTCGCGCGGACTACCACCGATCCCGAGCAGCCGGCCAGCGGTGTAGTTGATCAGTGAGCTGCCGGCCAGCAGTGCCGTAAAGCGCCAGTCCCAGAACGCATAAAAGGCATATGACGCGCCGAGCAGGAACACCTTGCGTGCCTCCGGCCGGTTGCGCATTTCCCAGCTGATGCCGAACACGGCCAGGAAGAACAACGCAAAATCAAGGGTAGGGAAAAGCATCTCGCAAACTCACACTCGCACTCTTACTCGCATCGCGTACGGCCTCGCCGACTAGTGGCTTGCCAGCCGTACGTGGATCTCGTAGTTCCGCATTAACTCATCAAACAGGGCCTGAGCCGATCTCTTCGCACCGCGTCCGCGCAAATGAACCCGGTCGCTCGCAGCAAGCGGCGGGTCAGCCTTCGCCCAGGCGTGGATACCGCATTCGCCGCCCATGACACTCGACCAATCCCAGAAGTGGGCGCGCGTTTCCTGCGCGATCCGCCTCAGCGCGGCGCGCACATCAGCGAGTCTTGGCGGCGCGTGCCAACGCGCAAGCCGTCTGGATTTTTCTTTTTTGAGTTTTTCGTATCGGTCTCGCTCGTCAGCGCTGAGGGGCTTGCAGGGCGCGGACGCCGCCGCCCTTTTGTTTCTTGGACGCGCGTAACGCGGGAAACGCAGACCATCCGGCGGACCGAGGATCAGCACGCTTGCCTGTGGCGCATGCGCCTTGAAGCGATTCACCAGATCCGCCACTCTTTTTTCGTAGGATGCAACGTCGAGATCGTCTTGAAACCCTTCGTTGGTTCCGTAACCCAGCACGATAAGATCAGGCTTCAGCTGAGCGAGATCATCATCGACCATCGCCTCGTTCCAGCGGTCTGGCGTGTCGGCTGACGCCCCTGGTATCCCGAGATTGACGTAACGCACGCCGGGACGGTTCTGCCCGGCGGACCATGACAGGATCGAGACGGGCGCTTTGTCCGCGGTCGTCACGGTCAGTTCTCGTCCCTTTACCGCAAACCGGACACGCTTGATTCTGGTCTTGTCCGCCCGCGTCGATAGCGTCTGTTCGTCGCCTCCAAAGCTGACCTTTGCCTTACCGCCTTTGGGACTCGTTGCGAAGGCCACCGCAGCCCACTCGAACGGCCCCGCCGTTCCGGTCAGGGAAAGCTGCGCCCCTTTCTCCCGGGCGGTCAGCCGCACACCGGTCACGCCATAGGGGCCGGGGTCTTTCTTGAAACTGTTGGCCGCCGTCCATTTGCCCGAGCGGGCAAAGTCGACGCCGCGCGCACGGTAGTAGGGAAACGGAAAGCCCGGCATCATCATTCCGCGCCCGGCATCCCCAAAACGCTCCTGAAACAATGCCCTCAAGGATCCGGCAAACCGGTCGGCAGCGATATGGCTGTCGCCGAGATGCAGGATCGTAACCGGCGCGCTACGGTGTCCGGTCTTCAATGCGTTCAGGCCGCGAAAGAATTTTGAGAGAGGTTCACTGTTGGGTGTGTTTCGGGAAGCCGAGTCTGATGCCTTTGCCGGTGGCCGTACATGTTCTGGGCGCACGGCCACAACCATCCGGTCGCTCTTGTGTGTGCGATCGACCCGTTCGCCAGTCGCCGGATCCAGTTGGGTAACGGCGGCGTCCTGCGAGCGCGTTTCGTCCTCGAAGCACCCCGTCAGAACGGCTGTAGAAAGCGCAACAAGCAGCAGCGAGGCAAGGCAGCGGCTGCGCGCCTGCGCGTCACTCGAACCGGACTGACACTTCATCTCAATACTCGCACGCACTACTGGTTGAGATAAACGGGTCCTTCCCTCTGCGTGATCAGCTCCCTGGCCAAGTGAAATCGTCCGCGCGCCCTTCTTTCGGGGTCAGTTCCTCGCCTTTTACGAGGACGCGGTAGTAAGGCCGCTGTGACAGCGGCAGACGCCGCAAAGCTTCGGCGAGATTCGTGTCGCTGATCGGCGAGATCGAGGCAAGCGCGGTCACGCCTTCATTCGTCTCCAGCGCGATCAACTCACTCTGAGGCGTGTAGCGAGCGCTGACGGCCGACAGTGCCGCCTGGGAAATCTTGGGGCGCGGCAATTGGATACCTTCAATCGAACCGTCCGCAGACGGAAGAGCGACAACACCCTCTTTTGCGGCATCTGGCTTGACCGTCGCAACGCGCTTGACCTTCGCCTTCTTGCGCGCAGCGGCCTGAGGCGTGATACGGCCTACCGGTTTTTTCGGCTTGGATACGGACGGCTTGTTGCGCACTTGTTTCTGTCCGGAAGGTGCTCGCTGCCGGCGGATGGCGCGCGCCTGTTCCTCCACGTTGCCCGCCAGCGGAATATCACGCTCCGAACGCGCCTGACGCATGTCGCGTCTGATTTCGCGTTCGACAAAGTGGGCGAGCTTGCGATAACCGCGAATGGTGAAATGTACGCCGTCGCCCGCACGCAGGCGTCCAACCTGACCTGACAAATCCGGACCGAAGGCGCTGTAGCGTCCGAACTGGTCGGCAAACCCGTTCCAGGTATCAACGAACTTCACGCCGTTGATGAACGCACGCTCGCGGAAAATCTCGTTCATAATCTGCATATGGTTGTTGTATTTGGCCGAACGCATGATCGGCAGGCCGACCCAGTAAACCGCCGCCTTGGAACCTTTCAGACTCTTGATGAACTGATCGATGCGCTGCGAATAAACCTCACGCCACTCGGCCGTGCCAATCTTGTGCCAGGTTCTTTTCTTTTTGTTCTTCACGCGGATCGGCTGCACGTCGTTGGCGCCAACCATCACGACGGCGATGTGGACCTTCTCGGCAGCGAGGATGCGCGTCAGACGCTTGTTCCAGTCAAAATAGTCGGTGCGAACGAAGCCGGTCGACACGCGGGATTTCTTGACCACGTCGATATTTTGCTCGGGCCCGAAGGCTCGATAGAGACCCGCCCACAGACCGTCGCCGAGGGAATCTCCGAAAACATAGACCCGGTAGCGGTTCTGCTCCGGGAAAGGCGTGACGTAGCTGTTGGAAAGGTGGCTCAGTCCCTGCGCCACCGCGGCGGAGGAAAGATGTGCAACAGCCGCGGCCAGCATGGCAAGCGCAACCGCCGCGCACCGGACAAATCCGGGCACGGACTGAGAACGGAAAAACGCAGAACCTGACATCACTTCTCCGGCCTCCCGCAGGCCAACCGCTGCATGACGGTTTCGGAAAACTGTTACTGGAACGTAGCTCAGTCGCCAACGCATATGGTCACCAATTGGTGACCCAAAATGCTTTCCAAACCGTGAATGCGTGTGCCGATGTGGCAACATGATATGGCGTTCTCGTGACGCGGGTCCAGCCCTTTGTTGACGGTCAGAATTGACCCTGCAGAACTATCCGCCCCGTCGCAAATGTTTCAGGACAACCACGCTCGGATAGCCGTCAACCGCCATTCCGTTGGCCCGTTGGTAGGCGCGCACTGCGGCACGGGTCTGCGAGCCGAGAATACCGTCGGCTTCCCCTCTCAAAAAGCCGCGCGCGGCCAGCAATTTCTGAAGCTGGTAGCGTTCCGATCGGGCAAGCGGAAGATACTCTTCAGGCCAGGCCTTCGAGAATCCGCCAGATGACGGATCACGGATACGATCCGCCAGATGACCGACCGCCAGCCCATAGGCAATCGCATTGTTGTATCGCAGGATCGACTTGAAATTGTTGATCACCGCGAATGCGGGACCTTTCGATCCGGCGGGCAAGACAATCGATGCGCGGTCGTTCGGTCGCGGGAAGGCCTTCCCCTTGGCCCGCCGGACGCCGAGTTGGCTCCATTGCGCCAGCGTCTTTACCGTTTTGCGGCCCGTCAGCGCGTGGTTGAAATTTTTAGGCAATTTAACCTCGTAACCCCACGTCTCACCTGGCCTCCATTTCGAGACTTTCAGATAGTTCGCGGTCGATGCGAGTGCATCGGCGCGGGACTCCCAGATGTTGCGCCGCCGGTCGCCGTCGAAGTCGACGGCATGGGCATTGTAGGTGGTCGGGATGAACTGGGTATGGCCCATGGCGCCTGCCCAGGAACCGGTCATCTTTCCCGCAGCAATATCGCCGCGTTCGAGAATCTGCAGGGCCGCCAGGAGCTGGGACCGGCCGAACTTCTTGCGCGATCCCTGATAAGCAAGCGTTGCGAGCGAGCGGATCACCCGCTTCTCCCCCTTAAACTGCCCGTAACTCGATTCCATGCCCCAGATGGCCACGACAATATGGCGGTCCACGCCGTAGCGTTCCTCGATGCGCGCGAGCAAAGTCCCGTGCTTGCGCAACATTTCCCGCCCGTTCTCGATGCGCTTTTGTGATACGGCCGACGCCAGATATTCCCAGATCGGCTTGGCGAATTCCGGCTGATGTTCCGCCTTCTTGATCACTTCGGGATCGGGGGTCACTCCCTTGAAGGCGCGCTGAAACGTCGATCGCGAAACGCCTTTCTTGCGCGCCTCGGGCCAGAAGGACTCAACCCAACGCTGAAACGCTGCGTTCTGAGCGTGAGCGAAGCCAGTCTCCAGCAACGGATTCAAAACCAGAAATGATGTGATGAATATGATGATCCGCATTGCAATTCCGCATCGCGTGTAATTTCGCCGAATCATTTCATAGCCAAGTTACCAGTCCATTTCGCGGCAGCCTAGATGAGGTTTTCATGATGCAGAAAGAGCAGGCATCGATCGTTGTTTGCGGTGCAGGCATGGGTGGCCGGTTCCGACCTCCCAACCGTTGCGCGCAAATTTTCCTTCGAGCGCTATGCGAGCAAGGCGTCGATGAAAAGGTTTGCCAACGCGGGTTGCGGCGGCGAACTGTGATGCCGCTCCATCATCTGTTGTAGCGGCACACGAAATTCACCTTCGACAACCTCGAAGGATCGCTGCCTACCTGACCGCGCTCAGTGACCGGCCTGCCGTTTTCGTCGCGCAGCTCCACATAGAATGGCTGATCCGGCCCCGGTTTGCCATTCGATTGGGTTTTGGCGACGAACCCGCACACGTGGATGCCCGGTTTCTCCGGCAGCCGTGTCGCCGTCACCGCACTCAGTTTTGCATTCTGGCTTTCAACCATCTGCCGAACGCCGCTTTCGACGAGCTGGTTTTGAGCCGGTGTCAGCGAGACACGCTGAACGCCTGATGCCGAGCCGGGTTCCGGACGGTTACCGCTGGCGCATGCGGCTACGATAGCCGCACTAAAAATCACCAAGGTGAATCGACAGACTTGGGAGGCCGTCCAACACATTTCTCTGACCTCCCCCCTTTGCAACGGACACGCTCTCGGGACGCATGTCACACTCGGCTGCGGCTCAGCCTGATCTAGCCGGAGCTGCCTTCCGGCGGCAGCGGGTCGGTCAGCTTAAGAAGCGAACGCGGCGGGTAGCAGGTCACCTTGTGGCCCAGCTTGCGCTGCCATCCGCCGACTGCCGAACGCGTTCGCGATCCGATCAGACCGTCGATCTTACCGACGTCGAAACCGTTCTTGGCAAGGGTCGTCTGGAGCCGTCTCATCTCGTTTCGGCTGAAGCTCTGCACCCGCGACCAGCCGCCCTCGAAATTTCCGGCGAACAGGATACGGTCGGCGACGTGGCCAACATAAAGGGCATAGAGGTCGGCCTTGTTGTACGTTCGGAATACCTCGAAATTGTCGAGCACCAGAAAGGCGGGTCCGAGTGTGCCGGCAGGCGCCACCAGATGCGTTTTTTCCTTCAGGCGTTCGCCGAGGAATTTCCGGCCGAACGTGCGCGTGATGCCGAGATCCACCCACTCCTGGATCGTGCGGGCGTTGGCGATGCCTTCAAGCGTACAGTCGAAATCCTTGGGCAGACGCACCTCATAACCCCACGCCTTTCCCGTCTGCCAGCCATTCTTGGCGAGGAAGTTTGCCGTGGATGCGAGCGCGTCGGGAATCGTTCCCCAGATATCGATCCGCCCGTCGCCATTAAAGTCGACTGCATAGTTGCGGAAATCACTCGGTAGAAACTGGGTATGCCCCATGGCGCCGGCCCACGAACTGCGCATGCGCTTCGGCGTAATGTGCCCCTCCTGCAGGATACCCAATGCGATCAGCAGCTCTCCGCGAAACTTTTCCTGCCGCCGCCCCATGAAGGCCTGCGTCGCCAGTGCACGCACTGCATAGTGCGGAATTTTCGCCCTGCCATATGCGGTCTCGCGCCCCCATATGGCCAGCACGACATGCTTCTCCACGCCGTATTTTTCCTCAATCGCGTTGAGCGTATCTTTCCATTTTGCCAGATGGACGCGGCCGTTTTTCGTAACCCAGTCCAGCCCCTTCTTTGGGAAGTAACGGGCGGGACGGTCGAACTCTGCCTGTTGTTTCTGGCGGGTCGAGATTTCAGCCTTGGGGCGCTGAGGTTGGCCCTCGCCGAGATCGGGTGGGACGAGGTCGGGCAGCTTCCAGTTGGGGGTCACACCTTTCATGGCCTGGTCGAAGGTTTCAGCCGAAACCCCCTTCGCAAGTGCTTCGGTGCGCAGCTCGCCAACCCAGACTTCGAAGCGCTTCGCGACCGCCGCCCGATAGACCGCCGTACCCTGCGCCCAGGCTTCCACCGGCAGCGCCAGACACAACGCCGCCCACACGACCAAGAATGTATGCTGAATTGGCCTCATCGTTCTGGGAGCAGAACCGTCGAGAAAGGCCCTGCCCATCCTCCCGCTCGTTTGCTGGAGGAGAAAATTATCGACGCGGCGGCATATTTCAACCCTTGATGCGCCTGAGCTTTGTGAAATTCCTGTAAGTCGACCCGGAAACTAGGAAGCTTCCTTCATGGTGCAGAGATGCCGTTCCCACTCAAATGCATGCTCCACGATCATCTCCAGGTCGTCATATTGCGGCTTCCAATCCAGAACATCGGGCAGGCGTCGCGCGTCGGCAACGAGAGCTGCCGGGTCACCGGGCCGGCGGGGGCGCTCCTTGACGGAAAAGTTGGTGTTAGACACCTTTTTGACCGCGTCGATGACTTCCAGAACCGAGAAGCCGCGCCCGTAACCGCAATTGAGAATCTGCGATTTACCTCCGGTCCGGAGATGATTCAATGCCGCGGAGTGCGCACGCACCAGGTCCGTGACATGGATATAGTCACGTACGCCCGTACCGTCGGGTGTGGGATAATCGGTTCCATAGACTTCCAGAAACGGACGCTGCCCGAGCGCTGCCTGGACCGCCACCTTGATCAGATGCGTTGCATTTGGCGTCGACTGTCCGCATCGGCCTTTTGGGTCGGCTCCGGCGACATTGAAGTAGCGGAGCGCGACAAATTTGAAGTCGTGGGCAACGGCTGCATCCCGCAACATGAACTCCGTCATCATCTTCGACGTGCCGTACGGCGAAATCGGTGCAAGCGGAGCATCCTCCGAGATCGGGTTTTGTTCCGGCATGCCATATACGGCAGCCGTGGATGAAAAAATAAAGTGTTTCACGCCGCACTCGATCGCGCATGCCATCAGATCGCGGGACTTCGACGTATTGTTGCGGTAATAGCCAAGAGGATCGGCAATCGACTCCGGAACCACAATGGAGCCCGCAAAATGAATGATCGCGTTGACGCCGAATGTGTCGATAACCGACTGAACATGCTCACCATCGCCGACGTCTCCAACAACGAGAGGGACTTCGCCGGGAACCGACCAGCGGCGTCCGGTGGAAAGGTTATCCAGCACAACGAGCTCTTCGCCCGCGTCGACCAGTTCACGGACCATGTGGCTTCCGATATAGCCGGCACCACCTGTGACAAGAACACTCATAAGATCACCAATTCGCAATCTCATGGTGATAGGACACAGAGGTTTAATAAGAGTAAGTGGGGTATTCTCCCTTTGAACGTTGCAAACAGATGGTGAACCGATGATCGCGCCCATTCGAAAAGCGGTGTTTCCCGTGGCGGGACTTGGCACGCGATTTCTGCCCGCGACCAAGGCCATGCCCAAGGAAATGCTGACCGTCGTGGACAAACCGGTCATTCAGCATGTCGTCGATGAAGCGCGTGCGGCGGGAATCGAACACTTCATCTTTGTGACTGGACGCAACAAGAGCGTCATCGAGGACCATTTCGACCGGCAAATCGAACTCGAACAGGCCCTGAAGGAACGGGGAAAGACCGAGGAACTGGAAGCCCTCGAGGCTGGACTCCCCGGACCGGGACAAACCAGTTTCACACGCCAGCAGGCGCCTCTCGGCCTCGGTCACGCAGTGTGGTGCGCCCGCGACCTGGTCGGCAACGAACCATTTGCCCTGCTTCTGCCGGATGTGCTCGTGCAGTCGAGCGGCAACACCTGTCTCGCCCAGCTGATGGACATCTACAATACCAGCGGCGGCAACGTCATTGCGGTCGAAGAGGTGCCGGAGAACATGACCCACCAGTACGGTGTCGTCGACATCGAGAGCGGCGAAGGATCGAGTCAGAAAGTCAAAGGCATGATCGAAAAGCCGGCGCCCGGCACGGCGCCGTCCAATCTTATCATCATGGGCCGTTACCTCCTGCAGCCGGAAATTTTCAATATTCTCGAGGCACAGGAGCGCGGCACAGGAGGTGAAATCCAGATTACCGATGCAATGATCGCATTGCTTGAGAGCCAACCGTTCACAGCCGCCAAATACGAAGGCAAGAGCTTCGATTGCGGCTCGAAGGCCGGCTTTCTGGCGGCAAACATCGCGTTTGCGCTCACACGCCCGGACCTGCGCCCTGCCCTGCTTCAGGAAATCCAGAAGCTGAGCTGACCGGTCCTATCGGCGCACACGCACGCCGAACCTCACCTCATTCGCGGTGTAGCCGTTGCCAGGAACATTGCTCGTATTCTTTGCATGCTCGTATGCCGCCGTGAGCGCAACCGACCGGGAGAAATTATACTCACCGTTCACGCCGAAGAGCCATTCCCGCTCTTCATTGTTGGTCCCGGCAAACTTTTCATTTTCGTATTCGACCGACGCGCCAAGGAGGACATTACGGCGCGGGCGGTGCTCCACCGAAATGCCGATGCTGCGGATGATCGAGCCGGCCGACCCCGCATCGGTGGTCTCGTCGATTTCCGACGATGCATCGAGGCGGAAGGTGGTCAGTCCGGTCGCCTGCCACGCGAGACCGGCGTTAAAAATAACGCCGGACACATCGACCTGACTGGTTTCTTCCGGCGTTTGCTCAGCGTACCCGACGCTCGCCTCACCGGTCAGCTTGCCGGTCAGCAGGAAAGAAAGACCGGCTTGCATGTCATATCCGGACGATCCGTTCCGAAGACCGTTGTCGTCCGTCGCTTCCGCGAAGTCGCGCTCGTTGGCGCTCGCCTCGACGAATGCGGCAACCCCTGGCTGAAGCTCGTAGGTCACGCGGCCCGTCACACGCCGTTCGGTGAAATCACGGTCGTCATTGTTGATGGTCGATCCATCGTTCGCGGTGGCGTCATCGAAATCTTCCGACTCCAATTCTCCACGCAATGTGAGCGTGACGCGATTGAAAGTATGATTTCCTTCCAGCGACCCTGCCCTTGTGCGAGTCAGCGCCCGGTCAGCGGCGTCAAGCGGAAAATCGCTCGATGAGCGGTCTTCGGGCACCTGGGTGTAGCTTGCATTTCCAACAATGTTCGACGTACTGCGGATGTCCAACCGGCCGGTGACTTCGGCGGCAAAGTCCTTGTCGTCTTCACTTTTGAAAGTGTCGTGAAAGCTGCGCAAAGCGCTCAACGACCCGACAAGCGAGTGCCGGCTCCAGTCCGACTGAATTTCAAGATTGGGAGAAAGCTCGTAAGCCCAATCCCCGCGCGGGTTTGTGGCCGAGAGAAAAACATTGTCATCGTAGACCCTTTCCGCCCCCAATACCGGAAACAGCAAAAAACTCCCCAGACGAATCCCGAGGGGCGCGAACGGGTCTTCTTCCGGTTCCGGTTCTTCCACCACACGGGGCGGTAGCGCTGCATCTTCGCCGGTCGCGTCCGGAGTTAAACTGACCACAGGATCGTCGAGAACCTGCCTTTGCAGAGGGTTTGCCACACTCCTGCTGCCTTCGTTTGAGGGTACTGTCGTTCCACGCAAGAATCTGTCCGTGGAAAGAGCCCGGTCGCGTCGACGGACCGATGTCGAATCACTGCTGTCAGGATCGAACTGCCCCCGCAGGCCATTCCGGCGGTCCGCCTCTGTTGCGCCTGAACGGCCTATCGGTTCTGGAAACACGTCATCGTCCGCTGGTACGCCGGCCTGGCTCCATACCGGATCGAAAGCTGCCGGCAACGCCAGAAACGCGAGCAACAGAACCGACGATCGTATCTGGCGCAGCAAGGAACACCACCTCGAACAGCAGAAATTCGCGAGCGCCTGCTGGCGCTCGCTCAGGCACGCAAACCTGTTGTGAATGAAAGAGTAAGAGCGACACGGTTAAGGAGGCGTTTACCATAATTTCGCGATTGCCCCTGTTCCCGCTAACGCTGCGTCATAAAACCGACTCGCATCGCCTCGTTGGAGCACGTATTGTGCGCCCCAGAATCAAACACGCGTATTTGGGTCTCAATGCCTATGGCTGTTTCCGTAAGGGACGATTCCACCGCACATTCAACCGACGAAAAGACCAGCAGCCTGCTTGAGTCCGCGCGGCGCACGCTCGAGCTGGAAAGCAGAGGCCTGCAGGCGCTTGAGGCTGCGCTCACCGATGGATTGTCGGGAGGTTTTGCCGGCGCGGTCGATCTCATCCGGGAAGCGCCTGGCCGCGTCATCGTCAGCGGCATCGGCAAGAGCGGTCATGTTGCACAAAAGGTGGCGGCCACTCTCGCATCGACGGGCACGCCGGCATTTTTTGTTCATCCAAGTGAAGCGAGCCATGGCGACCTTGGTATGATCACGCGCGCCGATGTCGTACTGGCCTTCTCATGGTCGGGCGAGACGGCGGAGTTTTCGAGCCTGATCACCTATTCGGGACGGTTTGCCGTGCCGATCATTTCCGTAACGTCAAGGGCCGAGAGTACGTTGGCGAGCGCATCGAAGGTCGCGCTCGTGTTGCCGAAATCGAAGGAAGCGTGCCCGCACGGTCTCGCTCCGACCACTTCCACGCTCATGCAGCTGGCGCTGGGAGATTGCCTGGCAATCGCACTGCTCGAAAGCAAAGGGTTTTCGGCCGGTGATTTCAAGGTTCTGCACCCTGGCGGCCAGCTTGGTGCAAGCCTCCAATTCGTCTCCGACATCATGCACACGGCAACCGAGATTCCGATCACGACAGCAGACACGCCCATGAGCGAAGCTCTCGTTACAATGACGGAAAAGAGCATGGGCTGCCTCGGGATCGTGGATGATCAGGGACGGCTTGCGGGCATTATCACCGATGGTGACCTGCGACGGCATATGGGACCGGAACTTCTCGCAGCGCGCGCCGGCGACATCATGACGGAAAACCCGAAGACGGTAGCACCCGACACGCTCGCGAGCACCGCGCTGGAAGTGATCAACTCCAAGAGCATCACCGCACTTTTTGTTGTCGAGGATGGAAAGCCCGTCGGCCTCGTTCATATCCACGATCTGCTGCGCTCCGGTGTTGCCTGAGCCCAGCTGCATCCCAAACTTAATCCCCCGTTAATCAAACTGGCCCGATACTTGTTTCCGGTTGGAGAATAAGCGCCCGATCTGCGCTTGGGGGACATCATGAATTCCGCAAGTTCACTTGACCGCCTCGTTCTTCTCGGTCTCGCAGTGTGCGTTATCACCATCTATCTTGCGCGCTGTATCGCGAGTGCTGCGGCAATCGTCACCTCGCAATCCATCAAGGCTTCGACGAACGCAACGGCGACGGTGGCGCGGGTTGCGCTCAATGGTACCCGCATCGCATCTGACGCATTTACACGGTCATTCCGCAGGAACTGGGAAGAAAGCGCACGCTAGACCGTATTTGGCTCGGGGGGCGAAAATTTCAAGGACGACGCCAGTCTCTCCGCGCAACAGGTGAGCCGCCAGTCGAATGCTCTCGCCTTGCTCAACTGACTATCACATAGCTTTGCTGATAGCCGGGACTGCAGGTCATCGGGGCAAAGCATTCAGAAAATCTCAAAGATCGCGCAAGCTACGCCAGCAACCAGTTTTTGCCTCGACCGCGCCGTGGCCACACCTCCCGCTATGGTTAACAAGGCGTAAACGGCAAGGTGCCGGCGGCGCCAACTGCTTCCGGCGCGTTCATGCCCCACGATGCAGCCCCAGAAGAACGCGGCACAAAATGCAAGAAATCTGCGGATTTCGCGGGCACATGGTTAATCAGATATTGCCCGGTCGCCTCTCCCTTTTGTGATCGCAAACCGGGACCGCTTAGCGAATGGTTAGGGGGTTCGCCCGTAAACTGAGCACCAACAGTCAGGGTAAATCCGTGGCCGGTGGGGTCGGTTACAAGGAGCGTTCGGGGGATCCATGGATATTGCAACAATCGCCGGTATTCTTGCCGGCAGTACCGTGGTGGCGATCGCCATTCTTATCGGCGGTGACGTCGGCACTTTCGTCAACATACCCTCGATCCTTATCGTTGTCGGCGGCGGCTTCGCCGCAACGGTCATCCGCTTTCCGTTGAAAAACGTCTTTCAGGCGCTGGTTCTGGGCGGCAAGGTCGCCTTCACCCACAAACATACCGATCCGAAGACGATGATCGACAAAATAGCCGAGCTAGCCGAAATCGTGCGTCGCGAAGGCCCGCTTGCGCTCGACAACCTTGAAATCGACGATCCCTTTCTGAAAAAGGGCGCGCAATTTGTGGCTGACGGTTACGAGCCGGAGTTTATTCAGGAATCTCTGGAGCTGGAACGCGATCAGCTGCTGGAGCGTCTCGACGAAGGACAGCGCATCTACAAGGCGATCGGCGATGCTGCCCCTGCCTTCGGCATGATCGGCACCATCGTCGGCCTGGTGCAGATGCTGAGCAACATGGAAGATCCATCCACCATCGGCCCCGCAATGGCCGTCGCGCTGCTGACGACGCTCTACGGCGCGGTGATTGCCAACCTCGTAGCGCTGCCGATCTCCGACAAACTGTCGACCAAAGGCAAGATCACCGACGTCAGTGCGACGCTTACAATCGACGGCGTCATGCAGCTTGCAGCCGGCAAGAATCCCAACCTGATCCGCGAGATGCTGGTGGCCTATCTGCCAGAAAAGGCACGTGCGCAGGTTGCAGCGGAAGAAGCGCAAGCGCAGCCCGCCGCCACGTAACCGGTGATGAATTAGATGGCAAGCAGACGCAAACCCCAACAGGATGCCGGACTTCCCGAATGGCTGGTGACGTTCGCCGACCTGATGTCGATCCTGGTGTGCTTCTTCGTCCTGATTATTTCCTTTTCGATCCAGGACAAGCAAAAGCTGCAGGTCGTGGCGGGTTCCATGCGCGAAGCCTTCGGCATCAAATATGTGGAGCGCAGGGCCGGTATGATCGAGCGGGAGGGTTCACCCGTGCGCAACTATGTCAAGCATGTGTCGCCCGTGCCCAAGGAAACCGACTCCGAGTATGCCGATACCCTGCACGATGAGCGCAAGAACCAGGGGCCTGAAGCCAACACTCACGATATTGAACGCACCGACATCGAACGGCCGCGCCATTTCGCAGTTGCCGCCGCGTCACTGAGACAGGCCTGGCGTGAACTACCCGAGATCGCCGAACTTTCCGACAACCTGCTGGTCGAGGAGACGCCGGAAGGACTGCACATCCAGCTTGTAGATCAGGAAGGCCGGTCAATGTTTCCGCAAGGATCGTCCAAACCTTATGACCGTACGCGCAACGTGCTGGCGAAAATGGGTCCGGTGTTGAAAGGCCTACCGAACCGCATTCAGATCACCGGTCATACCGATGCATCCCGCCTCTACACGAACCCGGGATATTCCTTGTGGGATCTCTCGGCTGATCGGGCCAAGGCCGCACGGCGCATTCTTGGCGAAAGCGGATTACCGCACGACCGGTTTCATTCGGTTATGGGTCGCGCCGATGCCGAGCCGCTGTTTCCCGAGGATCCGTTCCTCGCCTCGAACCGGCGGATATCCATTCTCGTCATGTCGGAAGCACCGCCGTTCCCCATCGATCACAAGCCCGAGCGGGCGCCGTCCCGACGTTAGCGGTCAATTCGGCTCGACAAGAAGCGTGGTGCCATCTGCACCCGTGACCGTGACGTTGGACCCCTCCTTTGCATCGGGACCTTCCGCACGCCACAACGTGTCCCCAACGCGGACCTTGCCCACGCCGTTCTTGATCGCCTCGGCGACAACATAGGATTTTCCCACATGCTGCTGCGCCCGGCGATTGAGCAGTGGCCGCCCCTCTTCCTTGCCGATACCGGTGCGAAGATATTTCCGTGCTGTGATCACCGCTGCAACGGACAGTACCCCGAATATGACGAACTGCCATTGCCATGAAATCTCGAAGATCATCGCTATCAGTCCGGTCAATCCCGCCGCCATACCGAACCAGATCAGGAAAATGCCCGGCGCAGTCAGCTCCAGAGCAAGCAGGAGGCCGCCAAGAATCAGCCAGTTCCACGGTCCCAGCGCCCAGAATATCGACGAAACTTCGCTCATTGTCGGTCTCCTACGATCAGGTCCGCGGCACCGACCCGCGCGGCGGGGGCGCGGCGCCGTCCGAACCGTCCTTGAAGGCCTCGCGGCTGATCTCGGCCAGTCCTGCAATGGATCCGATGACCGATGACGCCTCGACCGGCAGCATGAGAACTTTCTGGTTCGGCGCCTTCGCCAGGTCCTTCAGCGCATCGACATAGTTGTTGGCAACGAAGTAGTTGATCGCCTGAACGTTGCCGGCGGCAATAGCTGTGGACACCATCTCGGTCGCCTTGGCTTCGGCCTGCGCCTCGCGCTCGCGGGCTTCCGCATCCCGGAAAGCGGCTTCGCGGCGCCCTTCGGCCGCGAGGATCTGGGCCTGCTTTTCACCTTCGGCCTTGAGGATCTCTGACTGCCGTTCGCCCTCGGCGATAAGAATTTCGGCGCGCTTGTCGCGTTCCGCCTTCATCTGGCGCGCCATGGCGTCGACAAGGTCGCGCGGCGGATTGATATCCTTGATCTCGATGCGCGTGACCTTCACACCCCAGGTTCGGGTTGCTTCATCGACCACGGCGAGAAGCTTGTGATTGATTTCGTCACGCTTGGAGAGCAACTCGTCGAGATCCATCGAACCCATCACCGTACGGATGTTGGTCATGGTCAGGTTGAGGATCGCATTCTCCAGGTTGTTCACCTCGTAACTCGCCTGCGCCGCGTCCAAAACCTGGAAAAAAGTCACGCCGTCCACCTGGACCATGGCGTTGTCACGGGTGATCACTTCCTGGCTCGGAACGTTGAGCACCTGCTCCATCATGTTCATCTTGCTGCCGATGCGGTCGACGAAAGGAACGATGAGGCCGAGGCCCGGCGTCAGCGAACGCGTGAACCGTCCGAACCGCTGTATCGTGTAATTGTATCCCTGTGGCACCGTCTTAACGCCCGCAATGATCGTTAGAACGATAAGCGCGACGACAACCAGAACGAAAATGTCAAAACCAAGCATATATGGCCTCCGGAGGGTGTCCCGATCCGCATCGGGACTATTGGTTTTCCTTATACATATCTAAGGTGTAACGCCCCGGAATTTAAGAGCAATGCAGCGGTTCTGTGGATGAATCAGCGCCAAACCGCAACTCGGCGTTGTAAATTTCTCAAAACCCGGCGCCTCGGTATCCTTTCGGACTGTCGGTTCGTTATCTGCACGGTTTTATCGAACATGTTTGCGGTCATATTGCGTACGAGGCTCGCGCAACCAGAGATTGAGTTTTTACATACTTTCACAACCTAAAGTGTAGCAGAGAGTATTTCTGCCCTAATATTTGCTTTTATAATAACCATCAGAAATGTTTTGTTTACACGACTAAATCAATGTGTTCGCAGGGGAACCAAACTGCGAGACATGTGATGCGTATCAATATCCAGAAATGCTATACTGCCACGCTGGCGTCTGCACTTGCGGCAACGCTTCTGCCAACTTCCGTTCATGCCGAAACGGGAGTAACCGACGACAAAATACTTTTCGGTCAGGCCGCCGCTCTGGAGGGACCGGCCGCCGCATTGGGAAAAGGCATGCGGGCCGGCATTCGCGCGGCATTTGCCGAAGCCAACCGCGAGGGCGGCGTCAATGGCCGCAAGCTGGAACTCAAGAGCTACAACGACAGCTATGAACCGGACACCTCGATCCAGGCCGTGAAGAAGCTGATCGGGACTGACAATGTTTTCGCCCTTATCGGCCCGGTGGGTACACCCACATCCAAGG
Organism: Hyphomicrobiaceae bacterium; assembly: GCA_028066055.1. GTDB lineage: Bacteria > Pseudomonadota > Alphaproteobacteria > Rhizobiales > Methyloligellaceae > UBA2767. The sequence goes on along the minus strand of JALCBY010000007.1, from coordinate 4,765 downwards.
CCACACAGCCAATCGCTACGAAAGCGAAAGTTCCTTTCATCGGACCATTCACAGGCGCCGGATTCCTGCGCAATCACGAACTTGGCAACGTCGCGAATGTCCGCGCCACATATGCAGCGGAAACCGAAGCCTGGATCAAGCACCTGACGGAAGATCTGGGATACACGCGTATCGCTCTGCTCTATCAGGACGATGCTTTCGGACGCGTGGGCCTCAAAGGCGTGACCGAAGCACTGCAGCGGCGCAAAATGAACCTCGTCGCCAAAGGCACCTATACGCGCAATACGACCGCCGTAAAAACGGCACTCATCGACATCCGGCGCAAACGTCCCGAAGCAGTGGTCATGGTCGGCGCCTACAAACCGATCGCCACCTTTATCAAGGTTGCCCGTTCAATCGATTTCAATCCGGCGTTTGTGAACATCTCGTTCGTGGGATCGAAAGCGCTGGCGAAGGAACTCGGACCCGACGGCACGGACGTCATTATCTCTCAGGTTGTTCCTTTCCCATGGGAAACATCCGTTCCTCTGGTCAAAAGTTACCAGGCCGCATTGAAGGCATTCGATCCGAAAGCGGAACCGGGCTTTGTTTCGCTTGAGGGTTACATGGTCGGCAAGCTCGCCGTCATGACGCTTAAGAAAATGAAGGGCGAAGTCACGCGTGACAAGTTCATGGAAACCATCTGGACAACCGGAACCTACGATCTCGGTGGTGTGACCCTGACATTCGGCCCCAAGGACAATCAGGGCATGGATCAAGTGTTCATGACACAGATCAACCCGGACGGCTCGTTTCGTCCGGTCGTGAAGCTGACGATGTGACCCAAGCGCTCATGCCACGTGCATGAAGCCAGAAGAATTCGAACAAGGATTGATTCGATGTCCAATGACACAACAACCACCGAAACATCCGGCACGGCCGGAGAGGACTCCAAACGGCCGGGAATATTTTCCCTGAACGGACGCAGCATGTTTGCGGGGCTCGGCGCATCGCTCGCCATTCGATACAAGCTGCTGATTGCGCTTGGTGTACTGACGTTGCTTACAATCATCTCCGCCGGAACGGGCGTCTTCTCCCTTTCCAGCATCCGATCGGACTTCGACAACCTGGCGGAGAAACGAATTTCCGCCGTTGCTGACGGATCCAAACTGGCAGTGCAGAGCAACCAGATTGCGACCGCAGCCGTGGAGATATCGAAGGCCCAGGACGAATTTGATCGTTCAAGCGCGTTCGGCGATCTGAAAAAGATCGTCAAAACCATCAAGACAAGCACAGACACCGTGCTGAAGGACAATCCAGGTTCCTCGGAGGCCAACGACCTGCTGTCGAGCGTCAGTGCTTTGGGGGACAGCCTCAGTCAACTGGACGAGTCGACCCGTGCAAGGCTTGCCGCGGCCACCAGGCGATCGGAAAATCTCGCCGAACTGTTCCGGGAACATGCGGAGATTTCTCACGCCTTCGTACCAATCATCGATGACGCCTATTTCGATGCGGCCATTGCCGGTGAAAAGGCCGGACAGCTCGAAAATCCGAATTCAGTGAACGAAATGGGAGATCATCTCGCCAAGCTGAAGGCCGCGCTTGAGGCCGACTCGGCGCTGCACGAGTTGGTCGCGCTCATGGTTAACGGTGCCCTGACGGAAGATGAAGACAGCATCATCCCCTTGCAAGATCGCATCAACGCTCTTGCTGCACGATTTGAAAAGGCCATCAACACCGTGGGAGACGCCAACCTCACCGCGAAGCTGTTCGTCATCACCGCATTTGCCGATCCCAAGACAGGCTTGCTCGCCGACCGGCGCGACGAACTCGAAGCCGCCCGCAAATCCAAGTCGATCATCGAAGAAATGTTCTTCCTGACCAACCAGTTGAGCAGTTCCATCGACTCCATGGTCGCGGCGCAGCGCACACAAGCGCAGGAGAGCGCGGCGCAAGTCCACCAGCTTATCGCCACCAGCCAATCGATGATGATCGGCGTCGGCGTCGTGTCGCTCGTCATCGCCGTGATTATCGGACTGTTCGTCGTCCATCGCGGGCTGACCCTCCGGCTGGAACGGCTCATCACAAACATGCAGACGCTTGCGAATGGCGACATCGAGACTGACTTTCCAGCCTCCACCAGCAACGACGAGATCGGTGACATGGCGCGGGCGGTCGAGGTGTTTCGCGAGAATGCCCGCGAACGCATGCGCCTTGCCTCTGTCAGCGAGAAGGAACAGTTCGAGCGCGAAAAGCGCCAGAAGCGCGTAGAACAGCTCGTCTCGGACTTCCGTGTGGCCATTGGAGATGTCCTGCAGTCCGTCTCCGGCAACGTGGATGAAATGCAGTCTACCGCTCAGCTCCTGACGGAAATTGCCGAAGATACGACGTCCAAGGCGGGCGGTGCGACGGGCGCTTCCCAGGAGGCCTATGGCAGCGTGCAGAATGTGGCGACGGCAACGGAAGAACTCTCCAGTTCGATTTCGGAAATTACGCGCCAGGTCGAAGAGGCCGCCAGCGTGGTTGGCGAGGCCGGAGAAAATGTCAAATCGACCACGGAACGGGTCTCCAGTCTGGCCACTGCGGCGGACAAGATCGGCGATATTGTCACCATGATCCAGGACATCGCCGAGCAGACCAACCTGCTCGCCCTGAACGCCACGATCGAAGCCGCTCGTGCCGGTGATGCAGGCAAGGGATTTGCGGTGGTTGCGGCGGAGGTGAAAACACTCGCCAACCAGACCGCCAAGGCGACGGAAGAGATTTCGTCGCAAATTTCGGAGATCCAGTCGTCCACCGGCGACGCGGTGGGCGCAATCGAGGCCATCTCAACGACGATGGCAACGATCAGCAAATACACCGCGGCAATCAACACTTCCGTGGAGCAGCAGAATGCGGCAACGGGCGAGATCAACTCGAGCGTGCATCAGGCCGCGACCAGTGCACGCGCAGTTTCCGAGAATATGGATGGGTTGAGCGCCTCGGTCTCGGAAACCACGCAATCCGCCGCCCAGGTCGAGCATGCCTCCACGAGCGTGGCCGAGCAGGCGGACCAGCTGCGCAAGACGGTCGATGATTTCCTTGAGAAGGTGGCAGCGGCGTAACAGCGTCCCACCACGCGGGGGAAAAGGAACGGCCGGGCCTTGCGCCCGGCCGTTCTGTATTGATGTTCGAAGTTTTTCGAAAATACCCGATGTGCGAACCGACCGTGACTTGATACTTCCACGCGGATTTTGCGTGAAGTGCCTTCGCTTCACGACGGTTTCAATTGTCCCGGAAAAGCTCTAAAAGCGCCTCCCATGAGCACTGGCAAACCGACACCGCTGTCGCGCATCCGCAACTTTTCGATTATTGCCCACATCGACCACGGCAAATCGACGCTTGCCGACCGCATGATCCAACACTGCGGCGGGCTCTCCGACCGGGAGATGAAGGAGCAGGTGCTCGATTCCATGGAGCTCGAACGCGAGCGGGGCATCACCATCAAGGCGCAGACCGTTCACCTCAACTACACGGCAAAGGACGGCGAGACCTACGACCTCAACCTCATCGATACGCCGGGGCATGTGGACTTCGCCTATGAGGTAAACCGCAGCCTTGCCGCGTGCGAGGGCTCGCTGCTGGTGGTGGACGCGAGCCAGGGCGTCGAAGCACAAACGCTGGCAAACGTCTATCACGCGCTCGAAGTCGACCATGAAATCGTGCCCGTCCTCAACAAGATCGATCTGCCGGCGGCCGAACCCGACCGCATCCGCCAGCAGATCGAGGACGTGATCGGCCTTGATGCTACTGACGCACTGGAGATATCCGCCAAGACAGGACAGGGCATCGAGGATGTGCTCGAAGCCATCGTCACCCGCCTGCCGCCGCCACAAGGCGACCCCGAAGCGCCCCTCAAGGCCATGCTGGTGGACAGCTGGTACGACCCCTATCTCGGCGTCGTGGTGCTCGTGCGCGTCATCGACGGCGCACTGAAGAAGGGCCAGAAGGTCAAGCTCATGTCCACCGGCGCCACGCACCTGATCGACCGGGTCGGCATCTTCCGTCCCAAGCAGGATATGACGAGCGTGCTCACCGCCGGCGAGATCGGTTTCTTCACAGCTGCGATCAAGGAAGTGGCCGACACTCGCGTCGGCGATACGGTCACGGATGAAAAGAGTCCGTGTGCTGAAGCCCTGCCCGGTTTCCAACCGGCCCAACCGGTCGTTTTCTGCGGTCTGTTCCCGGCGGACTCCGCCGATTTTGAAGATCTGCGCGAGGCGGTTGCGCGGTTGCGCCTCAACGACGCCAGCTTCACCTACGAAATGGAGACGTCCGCCGCGCTCGGCTTCGGCTTCCGCTGCGGTTTTCTGGGCCTCCTGCATCTGGAGATCATCCGCGAGCGGCTGGAGCGCGAATTCGATATCGACCTCGTCACCACCGCGCCCTCGGTCATCTACAAGCTGTTCATGACCGACGGCACGGAAAGCGAGCTGCACAACCCTGCCGACATGCCCGACCCGGTCAAGATCGACCATATGGAGGAGCCGTGGATTTCGGCGACGATCCTCGTGCCGGATGAATATCTGGGCGCGGTGCTGAAGCTGTGCGAGGACCGGCGCGGGCGGCAGAAGGAGCTGACCTACGCGGGCAGCCGCGCCATGGCGGTTTACGAACTGCCGCTCAACGAGGTGGTGTTCGATTTCTACGACAGGCTGAAGTCCGTCTCACGCGGCTATGCCTCGTTCGATTACACCCTCACGGGCTACGAGCCCGGCGATCTCGTCAAGATGTCGATCCTCGTCAA
>JALCBY010000082.1 GCA_028066055.1 Hyphomicrobiaceae bacterium | reverse complement strand
GTATTCCTTCCTGTCCAAGATCCCTCCCCAGATCGATGGCGTCAGCCTCCCTTATAACTTGAACCGCCACCGCGGCGTCCAGGAACCCCTCGTCCTTGGGCCTCCAGTACCCCAGCAGCGGCTGTCTTGTGAGCCAGGCCGCCTCCCTGTACCCGTCCTCGACCTCCCCGTCCACATCCGTGCCCTGGTGCGTGGTGAGGGCGACGATGTAGATCAGGGGGCCGTGCCTCAGGCAGTCGCCGGTCTCGACAAGCTCCTCGTACAGCCTCATGCATTCCTCGGTGATCTCCGCGTTGTACACGTTCCGCGTCGCCTGGTTCGCCGTGAACCCGTTCTCGCTCCCGCGCACGGCGATGACCGCCGCAATCCAGTCCGCGTCGATGCGGGGATCATCGCCGCCCGCCTCCCAATACGCAATCCAGTCCGTGTCGATGCGGGGATCATCGCCGCCTGCCTCCGGGTCCGCCATCAGGGCCGCCATGATTGGTTTGTACTAATACCTTTCCATATGGCGGGGGACGGTGCGTGGAATAAAAGATCGCAATAGCGCATGATTCAGATCCTCGTACCATCGCAGGTTGGATCTCCTGATCGTCCGAGTTGGCCTCCGGGCCGCAAGGGCCCTCCGGAGAGTCTTCCACGGGGGCAGTTCCCGCCTTGCCCTTCCGGATCGCCCGACATCCAAGATCGGGCGCCGGCCCGGCCACAGCTGTCTTCGTCCTACGCGGCGTCCTGCCATCTTCGCCACGTATATTTAGCGCGGATCCGTGAGGGGCCCGTGCCGTCCCAGAACGTCACCGACAGGTTTGTGTTGAGGCTGGCCATACTGTACGAGTTCTACAGGGCAGAGTACGCGTCCGAGTCCGACCACGCCAGCATCGCCATGTCCGCCGTCAACAAGATGGGCGCGCCGGGGCCCGAAAGAAAGGCGGCGATGAAGTACCTGTTGCAGTCACGCCTGGTGGAGGGTGTAATCATACCACACGGCACGACGGAGAGCATAAACATATCAGGCATCAACAATATTGGCACCGACTTTGTCGAAAAGTCCATCTGTGAGGCCACCTTCCAGTCAGTCAGGGACCGCCTGGAGGAGGGCGAGGACCTGGACGGCTGCGCCGGCAAGAGGCGGGTGTTCGAGAGGATCATTCCGGGCATCATAGGCGGCAGATCCGGGTACGAGGGCCTGCTCGCGGAACTGTGCGGCATCGCGTGCAGGCTGATCCCGAGCTTTACTGGTCCATGACCGCGGTGGCGAGCCGGATCTACCAGTTTCTCGGGGTTGTACAATCCCAGTCGGTTTCGCCCGGGGCCGTATCTTTGGCTTGCGTTCAGGGCATTCTGCAGTCGCATACGTACCCGGATGGCAACTCTGGACTCTTTTGGGATCCGCTGGCAGGTCCCGTATTGGCCGGGCTGTTCTGCACCGCGATGCTCCGACACCTGTCAGAACCGGCACGCGCGGCCACCAGATGGCCACAAAATGGGCCCCCGGCTAGGCCATACCATTATCGGCAAAGGTCGCAACGGGCAATTCGGGATGCGGCCCTGACGGAAGACAGCCGGCCAAAGCCAAACCCGGTATTTTCTCCGAGGGCGGGAAAGAGAATGGCCCTAGCGGATGGGCCTCATTCGTCGAAAAACGGGTAGGCATGGCTGCCATCCGGTTTCATAAAGCATTCCTCACAGGCTTTTCCCACGCGTGTCAGATCCATGATGCCGGCTCCGCACATGGGGCAATAATCAACGGGCATCGGGCCCATGGGTCTGGAACAGTTCGGGTGGCGGTCATAACGGGAGATCACCTTCCCGCAATCAGAACATTTCATGGTGGAGCGGGACGCGGCTTGTGCATATAAACTATCTGATGATAAAACGGGGGTTCGGGCCGCCTTGGAGCCAGCGGTACGCGTGCCGGTGGCCCCATATAGGGGCCCTTCTGGCTCGACGACGGTAGGGGGGCGTGACATCCCCCAGTTGTAGGCCGTGGATCCGCTCCCCGCCTATTCAATCTATGACTCATCGCCAATGCACTCGATGGCCTCCCTTATCCTGTCCATCTCGACTAGCATGATCGTCATATGCAGCCGGTGCAGGGGCTTGTCGGGATGTGCCATACGGAGCCTCTCAAAGCACCCAAGCGCCTCCTCGTATCTTCCAAGCCACGCGAGCGCGTGGCCTTTTTTGGCCAGCACGTCGGGATGGCTGGGCAACGTCTCCAGTACCCGGTCAAAGTGCTTGACGGCATCCCCGCCGCGCCCAAGGCGGTCCAGCACATAGCCCTTGCAGAAGAGTGCCGGGCGGTCGTCCGGCTCCGCCTCCAGCACCTTCTCAAAGCAGGCCAGCGCCTCCTCGTGGCGATCCAGCATGACAAGCAGGGCGCCCCTGTTGTGCTGCGCGTGCAGATCCCTCGGGGCCAGGTCCAGTACCCGGTCAAAGCAGGCCAGCGCGTCCTCGCGGCTGTCATCCGGGGAAGCCGCGTAACCGGCCCCCGGCGGGGTGGCAAAACTTCCCGCCCGGATCTCGTCCCATGCGAGCAGGCAGCCCTTGTCGTAGAGGGCTGAGGCGTCGTCCGGGTTCGCCCCGAGCGCCCTCTCGCACCACGCCATCGCCTTCTTGCCGTCCATCGCTGCGGACGTGAGGCGCCCGTGCAGCAGGAGCGTGGGATCCGGCCCGGCGGCCTCCATCTTGTGGAGATCGCCTCTCTTGCACCACTCCCGGCCGTGCTTTTTCAGGTCGGCAAGCGAGGCGTCCTTGCTAGTCTGCACGTTGGCGGCGTCCGGATTGATCTCAAGGGCCCTGTCATAGTACGAGATGGCCCTCCTGTGGTATCCCAGCTTTGCAAGTATGGCCCCCTTGCCGTGTAGGGTCCTGCCGTCCTTCTTTGGGCAGCTATCAAAGCACCTGAGGGCCTCAGCATGCAGGCCCCGCTCCACCAGCAGCAGGCCCTTCCGGTACAGCGCGTCGGGATCGCCCGGCCTCTTATCTAGCGCCCTGTCAAGCCATCCCGTCGCCACCTCGAATTTTTTGGCCTCCGCCGCCAGGCGACCGTTCTTGAACAGGTCGTCATAGCCCGCCATCCCGTCATATTTTTCAATTTTATCGAGCTGGCCGAGCGGACTGTTCTCACCGTATCGCTTCTTGGCCAAACTTAACAACTCTGGATTTCCCACCAATATGCACAGATAGCGGGCTCTCGTAATGGCAACATTCAGCCTGTTGGGACTGTTTAAAAACTGCGTCGGGTTGGATTTACTGAAGCTCACAAGCACGATGTCAAATTCCTTGCCTTGAAATGAATCGACCGTGCCATTGGTGATCTCCATTCCGCTATATTTAGTTACTTCGCTCAATCTCTCCTGTATTGCCATATTTTGATTGCTATAAAATGACAATATGCCTATTTCCCATTTCTTATTTTTCTCTTTTTTAAGATCTAACTCGTGGAAATGTTCAAGCTGAAGGAAGATTTGGTCTATTTCTTCATGATTTTCTTCATCATTTAGGATATGTGGAACTTTTATCCAACACAATCTTTTCTCAAAAAGACCATAATCGAGTTTCCTCTTGTTTTCAAAATTTTGCATTGAATTTAATGCCTGGCCTTCATAAAAGCAATCTTTTGCAAATTCTGCGATATCCGGATGCATTCTAAACTGATACTTCAAAAGGACGCGTCTGCGTTCGATCAGCCCGCTTGGTATCCCGCCTACAAATATAGATTTAGTGTGACTGGAATCCGGCTCGCAGATGTTACCATGCAGCAAAAGTTCCATGATCGATGGAAAAGCCACACTTAGTATGCTACGAGCTGTCTTCAACATTAGATCCTTATAGCCAGCAGGAGCCCGTCGTTCAATTTGCTTCACATATTTGGAATCTAAAGGATTATTTTTAGTTACTATAGCTTGTTCATATTCAAGCTTGAGCCTATATCCTATATCTTGATTCCAATTTTGTTTTTTAGGAGCCAACATATTTAGAATTTTTTGATCATATTTTTCAAACATATTTTTAACCACAACACTCACATCCTCCGTGTTTGCATATGGAGAGAGTTGCATAGTATCACCCACGATTATCCAGCGGTTGGCATGTATCGCTGGAACAAGAAATTCTTGGAAGGTGGTTTTTGAGGCTTCGTCAATGATCATAACATCAAAGTCACTTTTAAAATGATTAACATGTCTAGATA
>JALCBY010000081.1 GCA_028066055.1 Hyphomicrobiaceae bacterium | reverse complement strand
ACCTAGAGGAGGACATGGGGAGGAGGATGGCCCTGCTGGAGGAGTGCGTCAGGAAAAAGGCTCGCAGGATAGACAAGGTATTTGGGATCATTTCAAAATATTACCAAGTCGGTGATCCATCAATTATTTAAGGATCAATTCACAATCATTAACTCAAAATTGTTTTGATCCGTTCTCGTTCTTTGTCAGTGATTTCATATATATCAAATATGGTTAAATTGATTGATTCGCGATTCTCTTCAATAATATTATCAATTTTTTTGATCTTATTTTTTGCAGTTTTAAATTTATTTTCAAGATTTTTGGCATCAATACTAGTCTTGAATTTAATATGAATTTCTCTAAACGTATACATAAATTCATCTACATTTTTAAAATTCCAAAATTTTTCAAGTTTTCTATTTTTTTGATCAATTAAAGATTGCTTTAGAGTTTTGGATATTGGAATATTTTTCAACTCTACATCTATAAAATTATTAATTATTTCTTGCCTTTCGTTTATCTTATTTGTAATAAGATCGGCAGATTTAGATATAGAAGCTAATTGGCTGGTAGAAGGTATTTTCAATGGAAGTTCATTAATATATGAATCAACATGAACAGTGAGTGCAGCATTGTTGATCATTGCATAACGAAGATAATATGTAATTAGATCTGAATTAAGAAGTGCCATCAAATAAGAATTTGATGTGTGATTGTTTGGAAATTTATCATTTTTCTTTATTATTATATTATTTATTGTATCATCAGTGTATTGACCATCCAAATCAATAGCAGCGACAAATTTTGGTACACTTGATACAATATTTTGACAAATGACCCGCCCTTTAGGATAGTTATTTTTGTTTTGAAAAAAATTTGTAGCTTGATCATTCGAAAGATAACGGTTGGGTTTTCGTTTACTTCCATCTTTGATTAAGAATTGTCCAACATTACTACCTCCCAGTATAAGCACATCATCCCAATCATGGAATTCTATATTTTTGATAGATTTTCCACGCGGATATTCACAAATATCTTTAAAGAAAATACAGTTATCTCTAATACGTTTAAACATTGCAATATCCTGATTTGTGGCCCAAGTAAGAATTATCGATTTTGAGTTAGGTTGTTTTAACATATGTGATGAATGTGGTTCATGGTAAATTTTTATATCAGTATTTGATGGTTCTTTATTATTCGAAATCACTACAGTTTGTTCAATACCAACTTCTTGCCATTGCTTTCCAACATCATTGATAAATTGTATATTTTTTCCAAGTACAAAATTTCTAATTTTTTCCCATGATGGAACAGTTAGAAATGATTTTGGAATTATTACACCAACATATCCGTTTACTATAGATAAATCAAACATTTTTCGTACAAACAATGCTGCAATATTGATCTTTTTACCAACATTTAACTCTTCATAATATGGTGTATATTTTAATGGATCATTTTTGCCTAAATCATAATATGGAGGATTTCCTATTACAATATCAAATCCTCCATTATCAAATATAGTTGGGAAATTTTTTTTCCAATCAAACTGTTCAACTGGTTGTTCATTCATATTGTCAGTATCAGCATCATCAAGTGTTGAAAATGATAGACTGTTTCCAGTTTTTATTTGATCTGATATTTTTGGAAGTGGTTTAACATCACTAGCTGTTTTTAAAAATAATGCTAGTTTAGTTATTTCAACAGATTCGGGATTTAGATCTACACCATAAATGTTATTTTGGATAATTTCTGCCATTTTAACTTGAGCTGAAAATTTTTTGAGTGTCACTTGTGTTTCATTACGAGGCTTCTTATTGGAAAATGTACGTGATTTTTTAACATTTGGTTTGTCTGCAATATAAGCATCCGATTCAAGAAGCCAGATTTTGTGATGAATACTCAATAGTATATCAACGCTTTTAGTAAGGAAAGCTCCAGAACCACATGCAGGATCAATTATTTTTAATTCTCTTAGCTTCTTTTTCAATACCATCAAACTACTATTCTCAACATATTCTGTTATTAATTCTGGAACAGTAGTTGCAGTATTATTAATGGACAGATATGGGATGATTGTATGTTTGCAGATAAACTCTGTTATATTATCTGGTGTGTAAAATATACCATGTTTTTTACGTGCTATATCATCTGTAGTGGATTGAATTATTTTTTCATATCTAAGCACGTTAGATTTTCCACTTTCGAACATTTCATTTCTAATTACGGCCAATTCACCAATTGATTGTTCGAATATGTGTCCCAAAATATTGACGTTGATCTCACTATTAAAATCATATGAAGAAATTTTTAATATATTTTGGATTATTGGATTAAGATTTGGATTTGATTCTATAATTTCATCGATTTTAGATTTTTCATACTTTGGTTTTTCATTATGGGCAATTATTTTATCAAAAAATGATTCATCGCGTTTATCCATGAATCTTAATTCATTAGGAATTTCGTCATAATCAAACAGTCCACCATTGAATTTATGAATGGAGCCTCCATATTCTTTTGAACCAGTTGAAAATGCTTTAAACAATGTCAATATACGATCAAAGACCATTTTTGTGTCATTTGTAATACCTGCATTAATCATATTACGTATTTGAGTTTGTAGCAGTTGAGTTGGGATGAAACCTTTTGCATCAGCAAATAAAATGAACATTAATCGATTAAGGAAAATTGTTGCAAATTTTAAGATATCATCATCTCCTATAGAACTCTCTCTAAATTCTTTTATTATCATAAGCCTTGTTTTGCTGAATATTTTATAGAAATTATCAGTTAATTCTTTTTCTGCCAATAATGATTTTTCATGTAATATAGACATTTTTTTCTCATTAAAAATTACATATTTTCCAAAGATGAGATAAAATGTCATAAGTAACTCTTCATTGATTATTTCATCATGAAATATATCTGTGAAATCAAATTCATAATATTTATGAGATCCTGATTCTGTTAAAAGTATAAATTTAGAGTAATCTGTACATATTCCGTATCTTAGATCACTTTTACTTAAATAACCATGTGTTTGCTCTATTGGTGTCACTTGATTTGGATAATTTTTTTGTGGATCTTTTAGATTAGTGCCTCTTATCTTGCATTCAACACATAATATACGATTGCCTTTTTTATCACTTAATTGCCATTCTACTGGTTTGTTTGTATCACCAACTGTACGTTCATGTTCTATAAGATCAGAATCATATTCAAGAATGCCACATAGTACTATTCTCATAAATTCAGGATATACTGATCTTTCACGTTCAAAAATGGAGTTTTGATCTATTAATTTTTTATTCCAATCATTTGCATACTGTTTGATTTTATTCCATCTTTTTTCCCAAGATTTTTTCTCTACGATAGTATAATTGCTGATTTCTGATTTTTTGAGTCTATTTATTTCACGAATAGCACTTTCTGAAAAAAGTGAATATTTAATATCATTCAATTAATTTACACCTCTCTTATTCACTAAATTTTCGACGTTAAAATTCAACGTCTCAGCAACTTCTATCACGGTGTTTGGACAGCATTGTCCCGTCCTAGCCACACCCCTCATTGGCATCTTCCTCTCAACGGGGAGTCTCGTAGACCATGCTAATTTAAGAATTTCCCTCCGAGGAAACACTCTGCTGCATGGATATGAAGCGATAAAGCACATAGTCCCATACATTTTTTGCCTCTTTGGCACTATATCAGATAGACCTTTTGCTAATACTAAATCAGTCAGGGTCTACTCAACCTCCTGCTCATAAATTCTTCATTATGCCGGATACCGGCTGTATGCAACATAGTAAAAAGAAAGGCAACCGAGATACTTGCACCTAGGTCAATCTTTGAGAGAAAAGCCACCGGGAGTAGCGCCACGGCAGACGCCTCTGCAAGGACTACAAGGCATGCAGTGGCTCCCCTCGGCATACGGGGATGCAGATACCGCAGGAGGACACTCTGCTCGTGAGACTGCACCAGATGCCCGTTTGATAGCGTGATGTGGAGGTCCGCACTCATCGATGAGATCCAGAGGCCAAGGATCACCAGGGTCGTCGTTGGGTCCGTCTCGATCCTGAACAGCATGTAAAAAAAGAGGATCCCGGCAGCTGTTGGAATCTGCCAGGACAGGGATCATTCCGCCCCCCGGACGAATCTGTACTGGATGCCCTTGATGCCAAAGGCAAGGATCACGATGACCGCGCCCCCGATCCGTATGGCGTTGAGGACGATCCCTATCA
>JALCBY010000160.1 GCA_028066055.1 Hyphomicrobiaceae bacterium | reverse complement strand
GTCCATCCCGGATTCCCGCCGGGCCGAAATTAAATATGTTGCCCGCCGCATGCCACGGATCCCGCCTTGCGCGGCCGTGGGATCACCCCGTAAAACCCTTAAAAGGTCCCCGCGCGGGATGGCCCGCATGGACGACGTGCTGCGCGCCCTCGAGTCGTCAAGCATGCCGCTTGATGATCATGACAGGGTGGACAGGAGGCCCGGGATATACCGGTTTTCCCAGCCCGGCAGGTGGCTGTACGTGGGGTCGTCCAACGACATGGGGCGCAGCGTGGGGGATCACATGTCCGGCGCCGGGAGCGCGGATCTGTACGACTACATACTTGCCAACCGCGGCAGGATGCGCATCTCTTGGAAGCGCCTCCATCTCCCGCCCGCAGAGACCTCCAAGATAGCGGATGCCCTGGTGGAGGAGTACCTCCCTAGGTTCAACGACAACGGCCTTGCGCGCTGGGGCCTCTGACGATCCCAGTGCACGTCCGGATGGGATGATCGCGGCGTGCCGCCAAGTCCCCGCCGGCGCCGTTATATGGAGGGGTCCCCCGCCGGGTCTGCATGGACGCCGACGGGGCCTGGGAAAAAGGCAAGGTAGTGGATGGCTATGATCCTGCCATCATCCGAAAGGACGGGTTCGGGGCGTGGATCTACAGGGAGCACCACGGCCGGCAGTCCCACTTTGGGTGGACCGCCTGCGGCGGGAGGCCGTTCCAGTGGATGAACGTTGACGCCGGGCGGGACGGCGGCCCGTGCGAGATCACCTCGAACGGCACCCGGAACGTCCCGGTCGGGGTGCCCGACCCGTACAAGGACCCGACTGGATACTGACCGCGCCGGGGGCAGGCCTGCGGGGCGGCCCCCGATGGAACGTCGCCCGTCCGGGTGTCCCCCTGCAGCTACTAGGGCCATCCCTGCCCCCGGGAGGATCACCTGCATATATCAGGGGCACCGCAGATCCCGCGCCCACACCGCAAGACAATAATACCTCCCCACGCGCCAAGAACCCGTGAACCCCCAAGCGATGGACCTCGGTTTCATACTGCGCCGGATCCCCGGATTCGCCGAGTTTACCATGGCGCGGCTCGCCGACCGCATGAGGCTGCAAAAGACGATATACCTCCTCCAGGCGTTCGGCG
>JALCBY010000030.1:21120-47785 GCA_028066055.1 Hyphomicrobiaceae bacterium | reverse complement strand
CACCCCTTGCAATCCGCCGCCCGACATGATGATCGTTGCAGCCTGTTCGATCGGATAATTTGACGGGCGCAGCCTGAATGCCGCAATCAGGAGACGATTTCTACCGGACGCTTGCAGGCTTCACCGAATTTGCACGCGTCACGGACCTCTCCCTCTACCGACCCGTCCCCGACGATTGGTGCATGGTGCTGGCCGACATCACCGGCTCCACGAAAGCAATCCGCGAGGGGCGCTACAAGGATGTGAACCTCGTCGGCGCCGCCTGCATCACTGCCGTTCTCAACGCGTTGCCCGGCACCAGCGTGCCGTATGTATTCGGCGGCGACGGCGCGACGCTGGCCGTGCCGGCCTCCGCGGTGCCCACGATTATCCCGGTTCTGGGCGCGGCGCGCCGCCTGGCCCGCGAACAGTTCGACCTCGACCTGCGCGCAGGAATCGTGCCGGTCGCCGATGTGCGCGCCTTAGGCGCAGACGTGCTGGTGGCGAAGTTCGAGCTCAGCCCGGGGAACGCGATGGCCATGTTCACCGGCGGCGGCATACAGCTGGTAGACGACCTGATCAAGGGGCCTGACGGCGCGAAACGCTACGCGGTCGCGTACCCGAAAGACGATGCTGCGCCGGACCTGGAAGGCCTGTCCTGCCGCTGGGAACCGCTCAAATCCCGCCGCGGTACGATGATGAGTATGCTGGTGCACGCGACCGGCAAATCCACCCGCGACAACATCGCCATCTACCGCGAGGTGATAGACGGGGTCGCCGAAATCTTCAACGAGGACCCCGTGGCCGCGAGCCCGGTCAGCGCCGCCAACATGGTGTTCAAATGGCCGCCCTCGGGCCTCAGAAGCGAAGCGAAACTGTTCGCGGGAACCAAACAGCGCATTCGCAAGTGGCTGTGGGTTTACGGCACAAGCATGGTTCAGTTCTTTCTCGAGCGCTTCGACCGCGAGGCCGGCGGTTACAACGCGCCGGTGTATCGCAAGGAGCTGCGTGCGAATTCGGATTTCCGCCGTTTTGACGATACGCTGCGCATGATCCTCGACTGTCCGCTGGAAACGGCCGCGGCCATCGAGTCCTTCTTCGACGACCTGCACGACCAGGGCAAGATCGCGTTCGGCGTGCATCGCTCGGAGCATGCGCTGATGACCTGCCTAGTGTTCTCACTGGTAAAGGGCGAGCATGTCCACTTCGTGGACGGGTCCGACGGCGGCTTCACCGCGGCGGCCCTTCAACTCAAAGCTCAGCTACGCGCGTTGGCCGAGAGACGGATGGACGGATGACGGTAAGGCGCGATCCGTCAGCCGACCGCGTAGCGCGGCGAAGGCTGGTCGCGCAACAACCGAAACAGGCGATACCCAAGACTTGGCGAATGTAGGGCCTGATCGTCTGCGCTCACCGCCAGATCGTCCTTCCAGTTGCCGAAGGATGTCCCCGCCTCGACACGTTCATAGGCCATCGACCATTCGGCAAAGGCGCGTCGTTCTATCGGACCGGCGTGAAAGACCGTGATTTCGCGGTGTCGCGCATCGCGTTCGATGCTGGTGAAAATCCGGTTCACGACATCGCGCTCTCCTTCCAGCAACTGGAAGAATTCCCGCCCATTGAAAAACAGGACGCCGGTGATATCCAGATCGGCATTGCGTGCACGGGCTTCGGTCAGCAGAAGCCCGATATCATCTTCACTGAAAGGCGTTTCCGGAAGACTGGAGTAAATCAGCTCGTATAACATGACGCTCTCCCGTGTGATCACGTGCCTGACGTCACGCGGAGGCAAAACTGAGAACGCCCGCCTTCGGGAAACAACGCAAGCTCCCGAGGAAGAACAGCACGTGATTCGCGCAGCCTCATTATGCGATCCGCAACACCGCCAATCAACGGGTTGCATAACTTTTCAAATACACGCATTGCGTGAGGAACCATCGCGTCAGTTCAGAACGCTACTGACGCGACGTGCCGAGCTGCTGGGGATTGCTGTAAGGCTCTGCCGCAGCGCGTGCCTTTTCAAGCTCGACCTGCGTGGCTTCGAGTTCGGCACGCGTGCCGTCGAGTGCCGTTTGCAGAGCGAGCACTTCCTCTTTGAGCTTTTTGAGTTGTGCTTGCGCACGCCGGCCCAAGCGGGCCTGCTTCTGTGCTTTCGCAAGCTGCGCCTTGAGCCCGGCCAGCTGTTTTTCCACTTCTTCAGCGCCGGAGGAAGCCACCGCCAGCGCTGATTTGGCCTTTTCCTCTCCGCGCGAAAATTCGGCCAGCCGTTTACCCTGCTCGGCCAGCTCCTTGATCACCTGCTCCTTGTCGGCCTGCGCCTGGGCCTTCGCTGCAAGCGCGGCTTCCAGTTTCAACTCGGCTTCCTTGGCGCGGGATTGCAACGCGTGCAGGTCGCCCCGCGCCGTGAACATACTGAAACCCGTGTAGGCAAGAAGTCCACCAAGGAAAATCAGCGCCACCCAGATACGGCGCGACACCCCGACCACGCGGCTGCGCGGATCCACGTTTTGTCCCCCTTGCCGCCCCTGCCCTCTGGCATCGGGCGCGGGCGCGGGCGCCCGTCGTCCACTCGCACTCATCAGCCTCACACCCCCTGTGAGCCACACATGTCCTGACCGCGCGCATTCTGCCATTGCGCGCCGAACAGAACAACTTGACAGCGACAAACAGTCAAAAGGAAGCCGCCGATGCGCGGGGGACGCACCGGCGGCGGGCATGATGAACGCCGGGCCGGGATGGAGAACAGCCTGCGCTCGCCCAGGAATTGGTATTGGCGTCAAAACTCGAAGTTGACGGCCACTTACAATCGTTGGACGCGCGAGGCCCGCAAAAGGTTCAAAAAGTTTTTGATGGAAACAAAAACCTCTATGGCCTGCAAGCCGTGCGTCCGCGCGCACGAAAGCGGCGGAAAATTTGCCATCGCAAGACAATCGCGGGCATAGTGGCGCCGTAGGTCAGAGTCGGATTGTAGTGCCGGATTGTGAAGGAGGCTCACATGGGAGGGACGGCGAAGCTGCCGCGTTTGGTACGGGCATGCGCTCTCGGGACAGCACTCGCAATGGCCGGCCTTGTGGGCGGCGCAGACGCACAGATCCACGGTCCCATGCTCGGCAAACTGCCCTATTCGCCTATTCCGGGGCGGCACCAACCCGTCGGTCTGTGGGACAAGCCGAACCAGGCCTGCACGGACTATTGTCAGGTCCATGTCGACAAGGGATGCTTCAAGCGTTTGTCAGACAAGTATCCCGACGCCGATGCCGCCTCTATCCAGGAGCAATGCGAAGATAAATTCTCGCTTTGCCTCTATAAGTGCATGTGCGACACCTGCGACGAGAACCAGATCATCATCCGGCAGTAGGCGCCTCGGGCAACCGCGATTATTTCACGGCAACGACAGCGATCTCGACCAGAATCTCAGGTGTCGCAAGCCGGGCTTCAACGCACGCACGCGCCGGAAGGTTTTCACCACCGGTCCACTCGTTCCAGGCGACGTTCACGCCATCACGAAGCCGGATTTCCGGAACCCAGATGGTAGCCGAAAGTATTTTCGTTTTGTCTGTACCTGCAAGTGCGAGCACGCGATCAATCTCGACCAGCACTTCCCTCGTCTGATCAGTCACATCCTGATCGCGATTGTCGGGCGTAATCCCGGCCGTGAAAACCAGACCGCCACCTTCGACGACCTTGGACAGAATTCCATGTGACTCGTGACGTACGACGCTCATTTGGGCATCCCCCATGCTTGGATTTATTTCGGAATTTGACGCCGGAACTGCGGCAATTCCAGTGCACAATAGTGGAGGAATGCGTCATACGAAAGTCTATATGAAGCAATTGTGTTTTCCGGGCGCAATTCCAGCGCAAATATGACGAAACCGTTTACCAGCTATGCACTCCGAACAACCCAGTTGTGCACCGCAGCATCTACTCCGTAACGGCGCGAAACACTATGTTGGTGTTTAAGATACGAGTCGCAGCGAAAGTCCCTGCGGCCGCTGAATTTGAAGGACAAGCACAATGGCTATCGTCAGTTCAATCATGAGTTATCTGCGTCGTGAACTCGGCTACCGGGTCACCCGTCGGCAGTTGCATGAGCTTGATGACCGCATCCTCCAGGATATCGGACTGCGGCGTGACGAGATTGACGGTCTCGCGCTCAATCTGCGGGAGAAAGCTCGTGCCAACCATGCTGCGGAAGCCCACAATCGCCGTAACGAAAAGGCCCACAAGGGTGGTGTCGGCGGCGGATTGGCGGCACAGCACTAGCGTTTGCGCGCAAAGAACAAGCAAAAGGCCCGGCAACTGAAATTGCCGGGCCTTTTTTATTGGCCATCACGGCCAAAAAATTCAATCAGGTCGTCGAATCCGGGAGATCGTCGAGATCCTTGATGTACCATTCCTCAAGCTTCACCACCGCCGGGTTCTCGCCATTCTTGAAGATCCAGGAATCAACCGCATATTTTTGCCCGGTGCCCTCTTCTTTCAGAACCGCCGTCCAGTGAGGCCAGTTTTTCACACCGCGCCAGATACGCCCCTTGGCGATTGGAATCTCGACCGTGTGTTGCTTGATCAATCCCCGCTTATGCAGGAAGAGAAGATAGCTCGTCGTGTTCGTCGCTTCGTCGACACAGTCCTGCTGCGTCGGATCGCCGGAGGCGCGAAAATCCATGCCCGGCCGGTCCGCGGACGTTCCGATGCGCTTGCCAACGGTGTTTTCCATCCAGCCGATAGCGTAGGCAATCGAGCGACGTTCCTCATGCGGCGTGTTGCCCTTCTTGACCTTCCGCATGAGTTTTCTGATTTCCGCCACATCCTTTGCGCTGAAAATCACCCGCGTGGTTTTCTGGCAGCCATAGGCGTGACAGACTGAAACCGCGTGCTTGCTCGGTGCTTCTGCACCCCAATCCGAAAGATGCTGTGTCGGCGGCCCTTTTTGCTCATAGGTGCAGCCCGCCAGAAGAACAGGCGCAAAAATGGCAAAAACCGCTAGATTTTTTGCACGCATCGGCCTCAAAAACCCGTCTAGAGTTTTGAATCAGGTCGTCTCATATTCCAGAAGCTCAATTTTATATCAAATCACAGTTGCGTAGGAAATATTGAGCGATTGAGAATGTGCTGATTTTTCCATAGGTTGTCGCATCATGGCCACACCCCCCAATACCAGCGAAATCCATATCATTGGCGGCGGACTGGCCGGGTCCGAGGCCGCTTGGCAAGCGGCACAGGCCGGCGTGCCCGTCATTCTCCACGAAATGCGCCCCGACCGCATGACGGATGCGCACAAAACCGGCGGTTTTGCCGAGCTCGTCTGCTCCAACTCCTTCCGTTCGGATGATGCGGAATCCAATGCGGTCGGCCTGCTGCATGAGGAAATGCGCCGGGCAAACTCGCTGATCATGGCCG
Source organism: Hyphomicrobiaceae bacterium (assembly GCA_028066055.1). GTDB lineage: Bacteria > Pseudomonadota > Alphaproteobacteria > Rhizobiales > Methyloligellaceae > UBA2767. The sequence goes on along the minus strand of JALCBY010000030.1, from coordinate 42,403 downwards.
GGGGCGATGCGCACAAACTGCCCGCAGGCGGGGCCCTGGCGGTCGACCGGGACGGCTTTTCCGATTTTGTGTCCGAAAAGCTCACGTCGCACCCCCTGATCGAGATTTCCCGTGGCGAGGTCGCAGGTGCGCCGCCCGCGGACTGGACGTCGGTAATTGTCGCGACGGGCCCTCTCACGTCGCCCGCATTGGGCGACGTGGTTCGCAAACTGACCGGCGAAGACGAACTTGCCTTCTTCGACGCCATCGCACCGATCGTCTACAAGGACTCCATCGACATGGATGTCTGCTGGTTCCAGTCTCGGTATGACAAGGCCGGCCCCGGCGGCACGGGCGCGGACTACATCAACTGCCCGCTCGACGAAGCGCAGTACAACAGGCTCATCGATGCGCTCCTTTCCGGCGACAAGACCGAGTTCCGCGACTGGGAGAAAGAGACGCCCTATTTCGAGGGGTGCCTGCCCATCGAGGTGATGGCGGAGCGCGGTCGCGAAACGCTGCGCCATGGGCCAATGAAGCCTGTCGGACTGACCAATCCGCACGATCCCGAGACCAAGCCCCATGCCGTCGTTCAGCTTCGCCAGGACAATGCGCTCGGCACGCTCTGGAACATGGTCGGCTTCCAGACCAAGCTGAAATACGGTGCTCAGACAGACATTTTCCGGCTCATTCCCGGTCTGGAGAATGCCGTGTTCGCCCGCCTCGGAGGCCTGCACCGCAACACCTTCCTCAACAGCCCCAAGGTGTTGGACGAAACGCTGCGACTGAAGGCCGACCCGCGCCTGCGGTTTGCCGGTCAGATCACCGGCGTCGAGGGCTATGTGGAATCCGCTGCGATCGGTTTGCTGACGGGCCGCTTCGCCGCCGCGGAACGCCTGGGACAGCCCCCTGCCCTGCCTCCGGCGACGACGGCCATGGGCGCCCTCATCAACCACATCACCGGCGGTCATCTGGCGCATGAAGAGGCGACGGGCTCCCGCAGTTTCCAGCCGATGAATGTGAATTTCGGTCTGTTTCCGCCGATCGAAATGCCGGCAATGCAAGACGGCAAACGGCTGCGCGGCAAGGAGAAAGGCCGAGCCCGCAAGCGTGCACTCAGCGGACGGGCCCTCCACGATATCGATCTCTGGCTGGGCCAGTCATCACAGGTCGCCGCCGAGTAGCGCGTTTCAGTTTCCTTTGATCAGCAGCCAGCCGCGCAACAGTCGCACCTCGACGAACTCGTCGCTCACGCGGCCCCACATGTTTTCGATCACGAGAACGCTTCCATCGTCCGCACCCCGCGCAAAAACGCGCAGCGGAACACGCGGATCGCTGCCCTGATCGGACGGCTTTGCCGGCGGCTTCAGCACCAACGCCTCGCGCGCGGTCGCGGCCACGTCGAACAGCAGCGTCCGGCCGTCACCGAGGCGAACGGTGAGAACATTATTCTCGAAGTCGACGGAGAGCTTTCCGCCATTCTCGACCTCAAGCGTCACATTCGTCGCCTGGCGTTTCACCGCCAAGGGGCCGATGACAGCGTCAAATGCCGAGACCTGCAACGATACCGGGCGCGTTGCGGTGAAATTCAGATGCTCTGCTTCCGTCAGAACATGAGCACCGGCCGGCGCGCCGATGGCCTTCAGGATGGCCTTGGATGTCTTCGCCGTGCTCGAGCCCGGCTGGAACGGTGAGTTCTCCGCGGCATCAAACCAACCCTCAAGCGTATGCAGGCTGTGGTTTCTTTCAAGATATCGCAGGATCGATGCGGCGCGCCGGCCCTCGGGGCGGGGCAACAGCTTAGCTGTATCTGGAACAACGATCCGCCCGTCCTTCAGGCGGCCCTGGCGCTCCAGCAGCGCCGCGAGTTGTGCCGTCTGACTGCGGACAGACACACCAACCGCGCCCCACGGTCCGAACGAAGCGAGAAACAATGCGACAGCAAGCGAAGCCGGCAGAACCCGAAGGTCGCGCACTCCGCCCCGCAGAAGAAACCAGATTGCAAGAAAGGCCAGCCAGAGACCGGCAAGCGTTACGATGTAGCGCTCATCCGTCAGGCCATACTGGTCGATACGCTGATAGACGGCGAGGAACAAGAGCGCGACCGGACCGAGGATCAGCCAGAACCAGTGCCGCCAGAAAACAGTGACCAGAGGGCCCGACACCATCCGCGCCGGCCACGCGAGCAGGACGGTCAACGTCATCAGAGCGCCGTAGGCCAGGACCATCGGACCAAGCCGCCCTTTCGGCAGCATGCCGTCTATGGCGATCTTCACGGCATACGCATAAAGGATGGCAGTGTAAACGAGCAGCAGCGGCGCAAGGATGTATTTGACGATGACCGCAACCGCGCGGGAGGTGAACTCGTCCTGCTCGCCTTCATGGGCGGTTTCGGCGAAGTCCTGCGGCGTGAGAGACAGCCAATTCAAAGGCGCGATCAGCCCAAAGGCAACGGTCCAGATCTTCTCGTGGGTGGAACCAGGAAAATCGACCTCGAACAGCAGTTCGAGCGTCTCGACGATCAGCGACAGGCCACCGGCAAACAACAACGCGCCGACGAGAGAAAGGCCCGCACCAAGCCACAAATGATGGTTGAACTGCCAGAAGGCCGCATTCGACGCGTCTTTCACCCGCACATAGGCGGCAAGGCCCACGGATATTCCGGCGCTCAGGAATACAAGCTGGGGCTGCAACGCAAACAGCACGGGTTGCGCGAAAAACAAGGCGACAACGGCAAACCCCGCCAATTCGATGAGTGTTCGTTTTGGCACGGACCAGTGGTGCCGTTCCGCATAAAGGCTTGTCGCAAGCGACCAGAGGAACGCGGTTCCGAGCCCGAACGACACCCGCATCCAGGCATCACCGCTCAATCCGAACACCTTGTTGATCTCAAACAGGTGCAGGAGCGTGAATGTGAGGGCGATCAGTGACGCAAGGGGAAACCGGCGAACCGCCGCACCCACATCGGGGGTGAACGACTTAAGCGCGTTCAATAGTGAATTTCGTGTCAGTGCCATCGCTGTCTCGCATAAAAGTTGCCGCTGCCATGCGGCCGACAGGCGGATAAGCCCCCTAGCCGCCACATGAGGCAATTCTGCGACCCCTGACCCTAAAGACGTCCTGTACGCGCTGCACGCCAGAGCAGGAGAAACCGCATGAGAGGATTGATATCCGCAACTTCATGCAACGGCCGGCGGTCCGGGCGGGCGACCGCGCGGCGATAGGCTCCGACCAACGCCAGCGGAGCGAAAATGCCCCGGACCTCTTTCCGTTCACCAACAAGAAACCCCCGCGCCTCTTTGAGCGAAGCCTCCGCTTCTTTCGACAGTTCGACGATGAGATCGCGAAGCCCCTCGCATTCCGTTCCAGCGAGGATCCGCTCGGGAAGCACATTGTGGCTTTGCAGCATCGTCAGGGGCAGCATGATCCGCCCAGCCGCGGCATCGCGCGGCAAAAACCGCAGGAGGCGCGCGACACCGTATGCAACCCCGGCAGTATTTGCCGTCTTCGCAAGCTGACCGCTGGCTGTTCCCAGAATATGTGCGCTCAACGCGAAAAGCGCTCCGTCGGTTTTGTAAAGATACGCCTTGAGCGCCTGAAGATCGGCAAACCCGCCGTCGTCAAGATCGGCGCTGCGCGCATCAACCATTCCAAGCAGCAAATGTATGGGAAGCCCCAACGTGGCGACCATCCGTGCCAATGCATCCCCCAGAGGAGCCCCCGTTACAGCCGTTCCTTCCGTGCCTTCCAATGCGTCGCGCCACCACTGCAAACGGATCTCGCCAAGCGCCGGTTCGCTGACCGTGTCACACACACGGGCAAGTTCGGCATTGAAGGCGTAGAGGATCGTGAGTGCGGACCGCGATGCTTTGGGCGCAAAACGTGCGGTCAGAAAGCGGTCAGGATCATAGACGCGCAACTGTGCCGCAAAGGTGTCAATGTCCAGCGGGTCAGTCACGTGACACGAACCTTCCTTCCGCCGGTCGACACGCCCTACTCGACGGCCAGCAATGCAGCCGCCACGGCGCGCGCTTCTCCCAACAGCACATTATAGGTCCGGCACGCCGCGCCGGTATCCATGATTTCCAATCCCACGCCCGCGTCAACAAACGCGCGGGAGACCTCGGGCGGTGGAATAAGCCGTTTCTCGCCTGTACCGAACAGCAGGAAATCAATCTCCACAGCCTCCGCAAACACGCGCGAGAAAGCCTGTTCGTCGACATCTGCTAAGGCCTCCGGCTCCCAGCCATAGATACCACTTGGGAGAATCAGCAAGCTGCCGCGGTGGCTGGTCTCGGCGAAACGGAAGCCGTGATCTCCGTAAGCGTCGATTGGCGCGCGCTCGGGAAAAAACGGGGTGTTCTCGCTCATGGGTGTTTCGGAGTTGAAACGTCAGCCGCGCTCCGCCGCGGGCTCCTTCACCTTGGCCCGCCCCTGCCCCGACCATTCGCGTTTGACGCCAAGCCAGAGCAGCAGCGGCGCGGCGACGAAGATGGACGAATAGGTGCCCACAACAACGCCCCAGATCATCGCGAAGGTAAAGCCGCGAATGACCTCACCGCCGAAGATATAGAGCGACCCCAACGCAATCAGCGTTGTGACCGAGGTCAGGATCGTGCGTGACAGGGTATCGTTGATCGACACGTCCAGAAGCTGGTCCAGAGGCATCTTTTTGTATTTCCGCAGATTTTCACGCACGCGGTCATAGACGACAACGGTGTCGTTCAGCGAATAACCGACGATGGTCAAAATTGCCGCAATGATCGAGAGATTGAATTCGAGCTGCAGCAGACAGAACAAACCGATCGTCAGAACCACGTCGTGAACGAGCGCGGCCACGGCGCCGATCGAGAATTGCCATTCGAAGCGGAACCAGATGTAGACGAGCACCGCGAAGATCGCGACCAGAACGGCAATCGTGCCCGACTGGATCAACTCACCGGAGACAGTCGGGCCAACCACTTCGACCCGGCGATAGTCGACCGTATCTCCGAGTGTTTCCTTGACCTTCTTGATGGCGATCTGCTGGTTCGCCTCACCACCTTTTTGCGCACCGATACGGATCAACACATCGTCCGGAGCACCGAATTCCTGAATCTGGACCTCGCCCAATCCGAGCCCGTTCATCTGCGCGCGCATTTCGCGGATATCCACCGGCCCGCTCTTGTTCTTGATCTCGATCATCGTGCCGCCCTTGAAGTCGATGCCGTAGTTCAAGCCGGCGGTAAAAAACAGGGCGATCGATGCGACGATGAGAAGGCTCGACGCCACGAGCGAGAATGAGCGCCACCGAATAAACGGAACATGCGTATCAGAGGGAACGAACCTGATGCCTTTCATGGGACGTGACCTCTAGATTGGAACTTCTTGCGGCCGACGTGAGCGCACCCATTGCGCAACCATCAGCCGTGTCAGGGTGAACGCGGTAAAGACCGACGTAATAATGCCGATCGAGAGCGTAACGGCAAATCCGCGAATGGGACCCGAGCCGAGCCAGAACAAAACGATCGCGGCAATGAAGGTGGTGATGTTCGCATCGAGGATCGTACTGAGTGCCCGGGAATAGCCTGAGTCGATTGACGCGATGACCGATTTTCCCGCACGCGCTTCTTCGCGAATACGTTCAAAGATCAGCACATTGGCATCGACCGCCATACCGATCGTCAGGACAATGCCCGCGATACCAGGCAAGGTGAGCGTGGCCTGCAACTGGGACAGGACCCCGACAATCAAAGCGATATTCACCATCAGGGCGATGTTCGCAAAGACGCCGAACAGACCGTAAGAGATCAGAATAAAGCCAACGACCGCAGCAAGACCGATCATCGACGCGACCTTGCCCGACGCGACGGAGTCCGCGCCAAGACTCGCGCCGACGGTCCGCTCCTCGAGAATGGTGAGCTTTGCCGGCAATGCGCCTGAGCGCAGCAACACGGCCAGGTCATTGGCCTCCTGCACCGTGAAATTGCCGCTGATCTGACCGGACCCGCCGAGGATCGGTTCGCGGATTACGGGAGCTGAAATCACCTTGTTGTCGAGGACGATAGCAAAAGGACGGCCGACATTCTCCTGAGTGACTTTTGCGAAACGTCGTGCACCGGCCGTGTCGAAGCGGAAGGTCACGACCGGTTCGTTCGTGCGCTGGTCGAAGCCCGGCTGCGCGTCAACCAGGTTCTCGCCCGAGACGATTGCCCGCGAATGTAAGAGATAGAAAGAAGAGTAACCGTCCTCGGACGGGACGAGTTCCCGGCCGGGCGGTGGTTTGCCGGTTCGTTGCGCCTCCTCGACACTGGATGTCGTATCGACCAGATGAAAAGAAAGCTTACCGGTCTCACCCACAAGCGCCTTCAGCCGCGCCACGTCCTTGATGCCCGGCACCTGCACGAGGATACGGTCGCGCCCCTGGCGCTGAATGACCGGCTCGGTGGTACCGAACGCGTCGATACGGCGGCGAACGGTCTCGATGGATGCTTCGATCGCAGAACCAACCCGCTGCAAAAGGCCCGGTTCGGTGATTTCCAACGTGATCTTGTTGCCGTCACGCGTCACATCGAGCGTATTGCCCTGCTGCCCGGTAAAAACCAATCCGGTGTTCAGCGGAACCGACAGCTCACGTAGCGCGGTGAGCGCCTTTTCCTCATTCGCCTTGTCGCGAATGCGCACGCTGACCGATTTGTTCGGTTCGGATGTCGCCAAGCGGTTATAACCGATCTTGTCCTTGCGCAGGGTATCGCGCACCTCACCGTTGATGTCCTTCAGCCAGTCCGCAACGAGCGCTTTTTCATCCATCTGGTAGAGGAGATGGGCGCCGCCCTGCAAATCCAGGCCGAGATTGATCTGTTTGGCCGGCACCCACGACGGCAGTGCTTTTAGCTGCTCTTTCGAAAACAGATTCGGCAAGGCCGCGAGGATCCCGCAGACCGATACCAGCAGAATCAGAATGATCTTCCATCTTGCGAAGTGAAGCATACCGGCGTGATCTCAACAGATGGGCAAGTGAGCGTTATCGCTCCTGCGATGTTTCCTACTTCTTGTTCGCAACAGGTTCGGTCTTGTTGCGCACGTCCGAAATCGTCGACCGGACGACCTTGACCTTGACGTCCTTCGCAACCTGGACCTCGACTTCCGCCTCGTCGACCTTGGTCACTTTCCCGACCAGCCCGCCGGCGGTAACCACCGTGTCGCCCCGCCGCAGTGCGGCGACCATTTCCCTGTGCTCTTTGACCCGCCGCTGCTGCGGACGAATGAGCATGAAATACATGATCACGAAGATCAGCAGGAAAGGCAGGATCTGGATGAAAAAGTCACCACCGCCAGGCGCGCCCTGTGCATAGGCCGGTGTGATCAGCATTGTGAACTCCTCGGATCAGATATTTGTCGAGACGTGGCTCTGAGTAAAAAGCCGCATTCAGCCCTTTGAGCTGGCGCGACCCAAGCCAGTTGGCCGCGACTATACTGGCGTCTCCCGGCATTGCAACTGCTTGCGCCATACCCGTCTAACACGCTATGCACCGAAATTCGCGGTTCTGGAATAAATTGTGTGCCAGCAGCACGTTATCAACCCATTTCCGCAAAACCGCTTTGCATGCGCCTTGGAAACGTCTATCGGTCAGACATGAACTTCGAAGAACCCGTCAGTGGCCTGCTCACGCGCATCGCCGCCGCTCTGGAACGGCTAGCGCCCGCGCCCGCGCCCCGCATCGATTTCGACGCCGGTTCCGCATTCATCTGGCAGGCGGAGCCCGAGGCGTTTCTGCCCGTCGAGGTGGTCAACCGCATCCCCCTGTCGCTGCTTCAGGGTATCGACCGCATGTCGGATATGTTGATCTCCAACACCGAGCGGTTCGCACGGGGGTTGCCCGCAAACAACGCGCTGCTGTGGGGCGCGCGGGGCATGGGCAAAAGTTCGCTGGTCAAAGCCGTTCATGCCGAGATCGAACACCGCATGAGCGAAGAAATCAGTGGAGATAATTCCGATAATGGTTTGAAATTAATTGAAATTCATCGCGAAGATATCGCGTCTCTACCACAGTGTCTGCAGCATCTGAGAAAGTCCGATCATCGCTTCATCGTGTTCTGCGACGACCTCTCGTTCGACGCGGACGACACGACCTACAAGTCGCTCAAGGCGGTTCTGGAGGGCGGCATCGAGGGCCGTCCCCACAACGTCATTTTCTATGCAACGTCCAATCGGCGGCATCTCATGCCCCGCGACATGCTCGAGAATGAACGCTCCACCGCGATCACACCTTCCGAGGCCGTTGAAGAGAAAGTCTCGCTGTCCGACCGCTTCGGATTGTGGATCGGATTCCACAAATGCAGCCAGTCCGAATATCTGGATATGGTCCACGCCTACGCCAACCACTTCAAGCTCGGCGTCGACAAGGACGAGCTGGAACGCGAGGCGCTGGAATGGGCCGCCACGCGCGGCAGCCGTTCAGGCCGCGTCGCATGGCAGTTTATTCAGGACGTTGCCGGACGTCTCGGCAAACATCTCAAAGTCTAAAGGAAAGAGCGGTTTCGCTTCGCGTCTAGCTGTTCGCCATATAGGACAGCGGATTGACCGGCTTTGATCCCTTGCGCAACTCGAAGTGCAGTTGCGGCTGGCTCACATTGCCGGACTGTCCCGCCTTGGAAATGACCTGACCACGCCGAACCGTATCGCCGCGCTTGACCAGCAGTTTGTCATTGTGGGCATAGGCCGTCACCCAGTTGTTGGAATGCCGGATGAGGATCAGATTGCCATAGGGCTCAAGCTCGCTGCCCGCATATGCGACCACGCCGTTCTCGGCCGCCTTCACGGCGGTGCCTTTGGGCACGGCGACATTGATGCCGTCGTTATGCTTGCCGTTCGGTTTCTTGCCGAAACCCGACATGATGCGTCCCCTCACCGGCCAGCGGAACTGGTTGGCCGTCATCGGTTCGGGCGCAGGCAAGGACGCCGTACGTGCTGCGACCTTTTTCTTCGGAGCCGCCTTCGGTACGACCGCCGTTACCGGCTTTTCCCGCGCCGGGTTTGAAATCGGGATCGGCACGCTCGGCCCGCGTGACGCGACACGAACAGGCTCGGGAGCCGTGTTCGCGGCAGGCGGTGCCTGTTCTGGAATCTTCAACTCCTGCCCAATTCGCAGGATCGAACGCTTTGAGAGACCGTTGGCCGACAACAGATCCTCTGTCGGGATACCGTGTGCCCGTGCGATCTTTGATGGAGAATCGCCACGACGGACGGCATATGTCGTGCTGGGTGTAGGGGGGGCTCCCGCATTGCTACCCGGAATGATGATTTCCTGGCCCACGCTCAGGCGCGTGCTCCGCATCTTGTTCGCGGACTTGATCTCTTTGACGGAGACGCCGTAGCGCCGCGACAGCTTGTAGAGGGTATCCCCACGCTGCACGCTGACCGTTTTCGGTGCAGGCGGTTGCTGAACGGGCGGCGGTGCCTTGTACTCGACCTGCGGCGGCGGCGGCGGAGCATATGGCTGCGGTGCGCGCTGCGGCGTCTGATACTGGGGCTGCCGGTATTGCGGTTGCGGCCTGATGGGGATCGTCTCCACGCGCTTGGGCGATGCGGAGGCAACCTGCTGAGATTGTTGCGGCGGCGCCGGCGGCGGCAGATCGCGCCGTTCAACGCTCGCCCCCCTCGCCGGCGATCCGTTCGGATAGATCGGTTCGGCAGGGATCGGCGACAACGATGCGGTCGTGATCGAATTGTCGGCCTCGCTGTTCGCAAACATCGGATAGTCGAACCGCGAAACGCCATTGCTGCATGCGGCAAGCAGTACAATCGAACTTGCGCACAACGCATTACCCGCAGCTTTACGCACGCGGAACTTCCAAACCGTGATGTCAGACACACAGCACATGGTGGCACCCCTTCTTCTTGAGAGAAGTAAAGCGCGCGACCAGTAAACAACTTGTTAAGGAATGAATCGGAGTCGCGGAAAAAGCACCGATTGTCGGCTGAAGAGCTTCAGCCCCATCCGAAACGCGCCGGGGTGTGAGCCGGAAATCCCGAAAACGTTGTTACTGCGGCGGCAGCCGTTGCTCGGCCGTTTCCGGATTCGCCGGATACCTCTCCGCGATAGCCGCGTTCGACAGCGTCTCGTCGTTCTTCGCCGACTTCTTGGTCAGGCCGAAGACCGGAAATTCGAACCCGGTCATGCTTGCCGCGCTACAACCTGTGAGTGTAAGCGCCATGGCGAATGCCAATGCAAGACGGAAGAACCGGACCGCGGACCCGGAAGATTTGTTGTGTTGCGTCGCGCGCATCAATGTGACCTTTCTCCACCTCGATTAAAGTGCCCAAGGTGTAAACAAGCTCTTAATGTATCCGCGTCCGGTTCCAATTCTGATACAGGAATGCGGCGGCAATCGTGCGGCGCCACCGCGAACTGTGCCATTGGCATGGCAATCTATGGGCATGGCGCAATCCCGCAAAGGCCCTCAATTCTTTTTCTGTTTGCGGGGGTTCACCCTTCCCTTGACCAGCGGAACGAACCGCACCGGCAGCAGCTCCTTCTGCTCCAGTCCCTTCTCGGTCTTGTCAATCTGTACGAGAAACTGGTTTTCGCGGCTTTCGCCGAGCGGCAGGAGCATTCGCCCTCCGGTCTTGAGCTGGTCGAGCAGAGCTTGAGGAGGCTCAGGTGCGGCGGCAGTGATGATGATGCGATCGTATGGCGCCTTGGGCGGCCAGCCGAGCCAGCCGTCACCGATGATCGTCGTTACATTCGTGATATCGAGCTTGTCGAAATTCCTGACCGCCTTCTTCTGGAGCTCCTTGTAGCGCTCGATCGTATAAACGTGCCGGCATAGGTGAGACAGTATCGCCGCCTGATAGCCGGAACCCGTTCCGATTTCGAGAACCACATCGTCCGGCTCGACGGCCAGCTTCTCCGTCATGTAAGCGACCACGTAGGGCTGGGAAATGGTCTGCCCGCACGCGATCGGCAGGGCGGTATCTTCGTAGGCCTGGTCGATGAAGGCTGCGTCGACGAACTCTTCGCGCGACACGAGTTCCATGGCGCGAAGCACGCGCGTATCATTGATGCCGTGCTTGCGCAGCATCATGATAAGGCTGACCTGTTTCAACGCGTCAGTCATCGGAAGCCGTAATAACCAATCCGCACCCGGAGGCGCCGTCAACCGCATTCATTATTCCGCGATTCTGGCCGAATTGCCGTTTTTTATCGCGATTCACAACAATCAGTTCTCCGCCACCTCAATCGACAGGCGGCATCAATCCGCCAGAGCCGCCGCCAGCTGCTCCGCAACGCTTGTATGGGTGAGGTTCAAATTGAGCGGAGTCACCGAGATACGCCCCGTATAGATGGCCCACAGATCCGTTCCTTTCTGAGGTTTGGACGGAACGCGCTTGAAACCAAGCCAATAGTATGGATTGCCCCGTGTATCCATGCGGTCGACGATCGTCAGCAGATCCGGATTTCGCCGGCCCTGACGCGTCACGACCACCCCCTCGACGTCTTCCGGGTCGCGGTCGGGAAAATTGATATTGAGCACCACGTCATCGGGGAAACCCACATCCAGCAACAAGCGGACAAGATCGCTCCCGAATGCCATGGGCGTCTGCCACTTGAGCGTCCGGGTCTTGTCTTTGTCATAGCTGTAGGCGAGGCTCAGGGCCATGGACGGAACGCCCAGAAGATTGCCCTCGAACGCGCCGGCAATCGTGCCCGAATAAGTAACGTCGTCGGCCATGTTCTGCCCTGCATTGACGCCGGACAAGACCAGATCGGGCGGCTTGTCCCGCAACAGGTAACGCACACCCATGATCGCGCAGTCGGTCGGCGTCCCCTTGACCGCAAAGAGGCGTTCATCGACTTCGCGCAAGCGGAGCGGCTCATGCAGCGAGAGCGAATGCGATGCACCGCTCTGGTCCGTCTCCGGAGCGACCGTCCAGACATCGTCAGACAGCTCGCTGGCAATCTGCTGCATTACGTCAAGGCCCGGCGCGTTGATGCCGTCATCATTTGTGATCAGGATGCGCATGGAGGTCTGTGATCCTACGCGGATGCGATCTTTTCGAGCCCGCCCATATAGGGACGCAGCGCTTCGGGGATCAGGATCGAACCGTCTTCCTGCTGGTTGTTTTCCATGATGGCAATCATGGTTCGCCCGATAGCAAGGCCGGAGCCGTTCAGCGTATGCACGAACCGCAGCTCCTTCTCGCCTTTGACCCGATATCTCGCATTCATGCGGCGCGCCTGAAAGTCGCCGCAGACCGAACAGCTCGAAATCTCCCGATAGGTATCCTGCCCCGGCAGCCACACCTCGATGTCGTACGTCTTGCGCGCACCGAAGCCCATGTCGCCGGTGCACAGGACCACCGTGCGGTACGGCAGCTCCAGCCGTTTGAGGATCTCCTCCGCGCAGTTGGTCATGCGTTCATGCTCATCGAGCGCCTGGCCCTCGGTCGTGATCGAGACAAGCTCCACCTTGGAGAACTGGTGCTGGCGGATCATACCGCGGGTATCTTTTCCGGCCGCACCCGCCTCGGCGCGGAAGCAGGGCGTCCACGCGGTCATCCGTTTCGGCAGATCGTCCTCCTCGACGATCGCCTCCCGCACCATGTTGGTCAGCGGAACCTCGGCCGTCGGAATTAGCCAGAGATAGTCTTGATCCGTATTTCGCATTTGCGCGGCTTCCGCAGCGATCATTTGTGCCCCGGGATCGGTATCAAGTTGGTTTGTCAGTTTGTCGAGGGCTAGAGTGTAGTAGTCCTTGTCCTGATCGCTTTGTTTGCCAGTAGCAAACAGATCGTCGGCAAACTTCGGAAGCTGTCCGGTTCCGTAGAGCACGTGGTCTCGCACCAAAGCCGGCGGCAGGGTCTCCTGATAGCCGAATTCGCTCGTATGGATATCGAGCATGAAGGATGCGATGGCCCGCTCAAGCCGTGCAAGCGCGCCTCTCAACACCACGAAGCGCGCGCCTGACAGCTTTGCCGCGGTCTCGAAATCCATCAGACCGAGTGCTTCGCCGAGTTCGAAATGCTGCTTCGGTTCAAACGCGAATGACGGTTTTTCGCCCCACGCACGGACTTCCACATTGTCCTTTTCGTCTTCGCCTTCGGGCACGTCATCCAGCGGTGCGTTCGGCAATCCGGAGAGCATATCCTTGAGGGTAGCGTCGACGCGGCGCTGATCCTCCTCGCCGGTCTGGATGACAGTCTTGGCTTGCGCCACCTCCTCCATCAGCTTCTGGGCCGTGGCTTCGTCGCCGCTCGCTTTCGCCTTGCCGATTTCCTTAGACGACGCATTGCGCATCGCCTGCGCGTCCTGCAGTTTCTGCACGATCGCACGGCGCTCTTCGTCGATTTTCAGAACCTCGGTGGCCAGCGGTTCAAGCCCGCGCTTCGCCAACGCAGCGTCGAAGCCGTCAGGGTCTTCGCGAATCCAGTTGATGTCGTACACGGCGGAGGGCTCCAGATCTCAGGAATCATCAATGTGTCCGGGACACGGGCCTTCCTATACACGGGGGCAGTAAGGAAGGTCCAGATACCTGGAGATTACTGGATTCCTGCTTTCGCAGGAATTTCGAGGAATTTGCACCTGTGAAACGAGCCTTCCGCGCAGGCAGAGACCTACCTCATCTATCGTGAGTTCTCGTGATGCAGAAGGAAAGATGGATTCCTGCTTCCGCAGGAATTTCGAGACAAACCTACAAAAGCCGAACCCCCTGCGCAGGCAGGGGTCCAAAAAATCTACTGCGCAATCTCGTCATAAAGATCGCGCCAATCCGGATTGCTCCCTTCGATTAGGTTGATCTTCCAGCCTCTTTTCCACCTTTTGATCTGGCGTTCGCGATACACCGCATCTTCAATCGTCACATGCGGCTCGAAGTATACAAGCATCGTCACATCGTACTTGCTTGTGAATTTGCTGCCGACACCCTGCTTGTGATCCCAAACGCGTTTCATCAGGTTCGTCGCTGCACCAACGTAAAGTGTGCCGTTTCGGGCGCTGGCCAAAATGTACACAAATGCGTTGCGCCTCATTCGGCCATCAGCTTCCGGAATTCGGGCTTTTCTTAAGGAGACCGCCGCTCAGCTTACGCTCTAGACCGTCTCTTAAGCCTCCGTGTCGTCGTCTTCCGCTTCGCGTTCGGCTTGCGCTTCGGCACGCTTCTTCTCGACGAGCTTCACGGACAGGATCGAGATCTCGTAGAGGAGCAATGTTGGGAGCGCGAGGCCGATCTGGCTGATGGGATCGGGCGGCGTCAGGACAGCGGCGACCGCGAACACCCCGACGACCGCATATTTTCGCTTGGACCTGAGCCCTTCCGACGTCGCGAGGCCCGCGCGCGCGAGAAGCGTCAATAACACCGGCAGTTGGAAGCACAATCCGAAGGCCAGAATCAACGTCATGATCAGGCTCAGATACTCGCTGACCCGCGCGGTCAACTGAATCTGCACCTGCGTATCGCCGGTTTGCTGCATGGACAGGAAAAAGGCCATCGCCAGAGGCATGACCACGTAGTAGACCAGCGCACCGCCCATGATGAACAGGATCGGCGTGGCGATGAGAAACGGCAGGAAGGCCTGCCGCTCATTCTTATAAAGCCCCGGAGCCACGAACATGTAGACCTGCGACGCCAGCACCGGAAAGGCGATGAAGATCGCGCCGAACAGGGAAAGTTTGAGCTCGGTGAAAAAGAACTCCTGCGGCGCGGTGTAAATCATTTCGATCCGCGTATCGCCGCCGACGGCCTGGCGATAGGGATAGAGCAGGATGTTGTAGATCTGCTTGGCAAAAATGAAGCAGACGATGAAGCAGACGAAAATCGCGCCGCAGCTCCACATCAGCCGCTTGCGCAGCTCAATGAGATGCTCGATCAACGGGGCTTTTGTGGCGTCGAGATCCTGCTGGCTCACGGCCTAGTCTCTACTCTTTTCTGCGGCGGCCTTCGCCTTTGTCTTTTTGGTCTTGCCCGCGCTGTCGCTTGCCCCTTCCGGTTCCTTGCTCTTCGGTGTCTCGGTCGGCTCCTTGATATCCATGCCGCTCTTGATCTCGTCTGCCGTCTCTTTCAGGGGCGCCAGGCTTTCGCTCACCGAATCCTTGATCTGGTTGACAGGGTTCATGTCGGAGGCGTCCTGAAGCGTGGACCGCAACTCGTCAAGTTCACTCTCGCGGATCGCCTCGTCAAATTGCGAACGGAACTCGCCCGCGGTGCGACGCAACTGCGCCGCATATTGTCCCAGCGACCGCAGCATCCGCGGCAGATCCTTCGGTCCAACGACAATGATCGCCACCACCGCGATGATGAAAAGTTCGGTCCAGCCGATATCGAACATAGGAACCTCCGCCTGTGGGCGAGCCCCAATGCGCTTTCGAAATAAGACGGGTTGTCAAATGGCGAATGCGCCGGCTCCGCCGAAGGCGTGCTGCCTAGCCAGCCTTGGCTTTGCTGCCGCTCGACGACTTGGCGGTCTTCCCGGCGTCATCGGCCTCGCCATGCTCAAGTGTCTTGACAGGCTCCGACGCCTCCGCCTGATCGTCCGACATGCCTTTTTTGAAACTCTTGATGCCCTTCGCGACATCACCCATCAGTTCGGAAATCTTGCCGCGTCCGAACAGAAGAACAAGCAGCAGAACCACAATGACGATCTGCCATACTCCAATCGTGCCCATTACACGCATGCTCCTTCAACAATATTTCTGTCGAATTTCGACATGATCACATGAACGCTCGCATCGGCGAAACCGAATTCGCCTCCTCCAGGGCCTCGCTTCCGGTTCAGCGCCAAGCCCCTGCCCGTGTGATCTCAATTCAGGTCAGCCGCACTATTGCAGAAAGGCTACACCCCCGCAACACGATGACCGGTGTAAGCGTTAAGAGTGGGGCGAAACAGGCAGATCAACCCTGGTCCTCATCGTCCGGTTCGGCTGAAAACACAAGGATATCCGCGGGGTTTACCTTCACGCCGACGTCGGTTCCCTGCTGCTGCGCGTCCGCTTCGCGCACCCGTGCGAAGAGCGGTTTCTCCAGCCCCTCCACCCCGATTTCAAGCAAAGCCGTGTCACCGAGAAAACGCGTCGTGAGAATGCGTCCGGCCCGGCCTTTGCCCACGGGAAGCAGCTGGACGTCACGCTGGCGGATACATGCGACCGCATTCTGGCCGTTGGCGAGGCCTTTCGCTGCACATTTGCCAAACAGCGTATCCGCCTTGCCATTCTTCACGATAACGGGAATTTCGTTGAGATCGGAGAACATACGTGCCGCGTGGATACTGGCCGGTGCATGATAGAGCTCTTCCGGCGTCCCCGCCTGAAGCAAACGGCCCGCGCGCATCATGGCAATCCGGTTTCCCATACGCATGGCTTCCTCACAGGAATGCGTCACCAGCATGCAGGTCGCGCGGGTCTCTTTCAGGATCGCCAGGGTTTCCTCGCGCATCTCGTCGCGAAGCCGCGTATCAAGGCCGGAAAACGGTTCATCCATCATCAAGACGCCCGGACGCGGCGCAATCGCCCGTGCCAGTGCCACGCGCTGCTGCTCGCCACCGGACAGGATATGCGGATACTCGTCCGCATACTTGCCAAGGCCCACCCGTTCGAGCGCCGATCTTGCAACGCGACGCGCATCGTCTTTAGGGAGTGCTTTCAGACCGAATGCCGCATTTTCCAGCAAGGTCAGATGCGGAAACAGTGCAAAGTCCTGAAACATTAGTCCGACGCCCCGCTTCTCCGGCGGTACGTGCATTTCGGTGCTGCCCACCACCGCGTCATTGATGAGAATGCGCCCACCCGTCGGACGCTCAAGTCCGGCGGTCAGGCGAAGCAGTGTCGTCTTCCCGCATCCGGACGGCCCCAGAAGACAGACGATCTCTCCCGGTTCGATGTCGAGGCTGACGTCGCGCACGGCAAGGGTCGATCCGAACCGGCGCTCCACATTCTCATATGTCAGACGCGCGGCGATCGACGCCGCCGCCGAACCGCGGGTACCCCACCGCTGGAAGGCGGCTCCGTCTGCGCGTTTTGATGTTTGACCGAACAACACGGCGCCTACTTACGCGACACCAACCACCGCGCGCAAGCCCGCTCCCGTGAACCGGACGGAATGCTTAACTCCGTACTCCGCCTTCCGCCTCTTCACCGGACGGTTCTTCGAAAGGCGTTTCGTCCCCGAGCGGATCTTCGCTTTCGGTCAGATCCTCGGCATCGTCGGGATGTGGAATGCTGAACCCCGGCGGCAGATTGCCGTCGAGAAGTCCCGCGCCCTTCAGCTCGTCCAGACCCGGCAGATCTCCGATCGTGTCGAATCCGAAATGCTCAAGAAACCCTTGTGTCGTTCCGTAAGTCACCGGGCGTCCCGGTGCGCGGCGGCGTCCCCTCATCCTGATCCAGCCGGTTTCGAGAAGAACGTCCAACGTTCCTTTCGAGGTCGCGACGCCGCGAACTTCCTCGATCTCGGCCCGGGTCACCGGTTGGTGGTAGGCAATGATCGAGAGTGTCTCGAGTGCCGCGCGTGAAAGCCGCCGCTGCTCGATCGCGAAGCGTTGCAACAGGAACGAGAGGTCATCCGCCGTACGAAATGTCCATTTGCCGGCTGTCCGCACCAGGTTGATCCCCCGTCCGGCGTAGGATGCCTGAAGCTCTTCCACGAGCGCACGAATATCTTCGCCCTCCGGGATATGCTCCGCGAGATGCTCCTCGGCCAGCGGCTCTCCGGCCGCAAACAACAGCGCCTCGAGCACCCGCAGTTTCTCGCCCCGATCCGCCGACGGCAAACGGGTGACGTTTTCCGGAAGCGGCAACGGCAGCGCCGCCTCTTCATGCGGGCTCTGTTGATCGACCGCAGAGGATTCCGGAGTTTCGTTCCCCTCGTTGGGGTTGTCCGCGTTCATGTCTTTCATCTATCGGCCCCGCTGCTTTCACGTTTGCGGATGAACAATGGCGTAAACGCACTCTCCTGGCGTAACTCCGTCGCTCCTTCACGCGTCATCTCGAGCGATGCGCTGAAAGAACTCGCGAGCGTTGTCCGCCGCAACTCAGACGACTCCGTATACTGCAGAATCAGGGTACCGATGGGTGCCCAATCGAGAGATGTCCCCAGAACTTTTTCCAGCCTTTCGCGCGCGTCCTGGATTGAGACAACCGGCCGCGCGGTGAAACGGATCGTATCAATGGCGGCGCGTTGCCGCTGGTTGGAGTAGGCCTTCAGCAGATCGTAGATGTTCGCATCGTATTTGCTCTCGCGCACCAGCTTGATGCCCTCCGGCAAGCCGCGTGCGAAGAAGTCGCGGCCCAGGCGGTTACGGTTCAGCAGTTTGGCAGCGGCATCGCGCATCGCATCCAGCCGCCGCAGCCGGTGTGTGAGCTGGGCAGCCAGCTCCTCGCCCGTGGGTTCATCCTCGCCCTCCTCGTCGGGCAGCAGCAGCTTGGATTTCAGAAAGGCGAGCCACGCGGCCATCACCAGATAGTCGGCGGCGATTTCCAGACGCAGACTCCGCGCCTGTTCAATGAAATCGAGATATTGCTGAGCCAGATTCAGGATCGAAAGCTTGGTAAGGTCGAGCTTGTGTTCGCGGACAAGGGCCAAGAGCAGGTCGAGCGGCCCCTCAAACCCGTCGATGTCCACGACAAACGTTTCGCTCCGCGGCGGCGCATCAAACGCTTCCACATTCTCCGGTGCGCCGGAAAGCCCGCTATCCAGTTTGTCGTCAGGTTGACCTGTCACCGTTTCGTCCGTCTCGCCTACGTGACTTCGCCAATCATAGTATCGAGCATCGCAAGCGCCTTTTCCCGGTCATACGGAGATGGCGGCTTCAACCTGTCGAGTGCGGCACGAAACCGCGCCTCACCATCGCCGTCCAGAGCCGGCACCACATGAGCAACCCGCGTCATATCCTCAAGGACGCCGCTGCAATGCAAAACAACATCGCACCCCGCAGCGAGGACGGCCTGGGCACGGTCCCCAGGCTTTCCCGAGAGAGCCGCCATATCCAGATCGTCGCTCATAACCAGCCCATCGATGCCAAGCTGCTCGCGAATCACTTTCGTCATTATAAACCGTGAAACCGTTGCAGGGGCATCTTCATCGAAAGCGCGCAACACCACGTGCGCGGTCATGGCAAGCGGCATATCTGCGAGTGCGGCAAAGGGCCGAAAATCCGTCGCCTCCAGTTCCTCACGCGACGCATCGATGACAGGCAGCTCCTTGTGGCTGTCGGCCCGTGCGCGGCCATGCCCTGGCACATGCTTGATGACCGGCAACACCCCACCCGCAAGCAGGCTTTCCGCCATGGCGCGGGCCAGCACGATGATCGTCTCCGGATCATCCCCGTAACTTCTGTCACCGATGATTTCATGGGCACCGGAAACCGGCACATCCAGCACCGGCGCACAATCCGTGTTGATCCCGACCTCGCGGAGGTCGTCCGCCATCAGCCGCGTCACCAGCCGGACCGCCGCGAGCGCTTCGTCCCGGTCTGAACCGTATAGCGTCGCGAAAGCACGCGCCGGCGGATAGGCGCGCCACTCAGGCTCTCCCATGCGCTGGACCCGTCCGCCTTCCTGGTCGACGAGCACAAGCACATCGTCACCGGCGCATTCCCGGACACCATCGGTCAGGCGCGTGATCTGCTCCCGCGAGACGCAGTTGCGCGCAAACAGGATCAGGCCGCAGGGCCGTTCGTCACGTAAAAACGCACGCTCATTGTCCGTGAGGTCCGGACCGGAACAACCGCAGATGAAAGCCTTATGCGCGATGGAGCCCATGGAGCGGGCATATCGGGCGTACCCGCACCGGTCAAGCGCGCTTACCGAATATCAAAAGTTTTTGATGCTGTGTCCTATTGCGACCGCACGATGCAGCTGCGCATACCGGCGCTCTTGAGCTGGCCGCACAGGGAACTTGCGACCTTCTTGCTTTCAACCGGTCCGACATTCAGCCGATACCAAACACCCTTGTTGCCAAGGTCCGCGCGCTTGATGATCGGACGGTAACCGTTGAGCAAACGCGGATATTTCTGCTGGATATCCGCAAACGCCGCCAGGGCGTCTGTCTGGCTCTTGCGCGCAGCGACCTGAACCACATAGCTGCCGGAGGCAGCAGCAGCGGGCTGCGCTGCGGCTTGCCGCGTGGCGGACGGCACCTGCGGTTTCTGAACAGGCGGAGCAATTGCCGCCGGGCTTACTGCTGCCTGCTGCTGCTGAGGTGCGGGCGCAGGTGTCGCGGCTGCGGTTGCAGGCTGTGCGGCCGGCTGCGGGACTGCCGGGGCCACCGGCTGCGCCTGAGGCGGCGCGGCAGCAGGAACCGGAGCCGCGACACCCGGAACCTGAGCTTGTGCGGGCGGCGTAGCTGCCGGGCTCGGGAATGCCATGGTTACCGTGCCGTCCGAAGCGGTCACAACGCCGGGCGGCGTACCAGCCGGCGCCTGCGGTTTCGCTGCCTCGATGGTTCCATCGGGACGAACCGTCAGCGTTTTCACCTTCCGCGGCGCACCAGGCGTTGCAGCACTCGGCTGGGCCGGTTGGGCGGCACCAGGCGTGCCCACCGCTGCCGTCGCGGCTGCGGCGATGTCTTCCTGCCGCGGCTTGATCTTGACCACCTCTTCGCTCTCTTTTCCGCCGAGGCGTTCATAAATCTTCTTGTTCTTGTGCGGGAATTCCTTACCGCCCGGTTTGTCAGGCGCGACTTTTACGGGCCGGCTGTCAGCCTGAATGAGCGGAGGTTTTCCGGCCTTTGCAATATCGGAATCTCCGCCGATCTTGTAGGCGAAAGCGAGAGCACCGCCCAACGCAAGCACACCGACCAGTCCGCTGGCCGCCATCAGGACCTTCCGGCCACGACCGCCTTTGGAGGGCGCTTCCTCGGCCTGAATCTCACCGCCGAGAAAATCAGCATCTCCGGCGACATGTTGCGGCTGCGCCGGATGCTGCGGCTGCGGCTCCATAAAGGGCTGATCGTCAGGTTGGGGCTCGCCCGGTTGTTCGAACGCTCCCAGAGGAATCTCCGGATGCTGGTCGTAAGTCGCCTCGAAGGTCTGAAGCGCACCGGGTGCAGCGGTCTCACCGGCGGCTACATGTGCCACCGGATCAACAGGAGCCGCGCCTATCGGGGCTGGCTCCACCGGAACCGGTTCCACTGAAGCCGGTTCGATTGCAGACGTATCAAAAGCCGCCGCATTGATCGCAGCCTGATCGATCACCTCCGGCTGGTGCGGCACACCGGCATCGAAGTTTTCGTGACCCGGCTGGAACCGGGCATCGTCCTGAGTGGCCGGCTCAGTCATAAAGCTCGGCATGTCGTCCATCACAGACGGCATTTCTTCAACAGGTTCAACGGG
>JALCBY010000030.1:0-21020 GCA_028066055.1 Hyphomicrobiaceae bacterium | reverse complement strand
AACAGGTTCAACGGGCGCCGGCACACCTTCCGGCTCGATCGTGTTGGTCAGATAGTCCGGTATTGGATGATCCGTTTCTGCTGCAAACGGATCGATCTCGGTCACCAGAGCGTCATCACCATTTTGGGGCGTGGCATAGGAATGTTCCGGAATCTCGGTATGGGGCACGACAGGCTCGGCAGGAATAAGTTCCGGCACGGGCTCGGGTTGGGCCGCTTCCTGCGGCTGACTGCCGACAGGCTGATATCCCTGCATCTGACCGAACGCTGCAAGGCCGGGCAATCCCTGGGCCGGCTGGTTTGCAGCATTCCGTGCAGCCTGTGCGGGCGACGGCTTGTCGGGGTTTAGCGAAGTGGTCGGCTCGTTGGAGGGGCCGGTCCCCTCTTCAGTTATCGACATTTCAATACTTCCCTCGAACTCAACTCCGTCGGCCTCGTCAGAGTCATCTTGCTAGCGCATTTCGCGGATTGGTTGAACACCAAGGATTCGCAGCCCATTTGCCAACGTTTCGGCAATCGATGATACAAGCGCAATTCGAGCCTCGGTCAAATCTCGGTCCGCATCGTTAATAAAACGTAATTGTGGCAACTCTTTGCCTCTGTTCCACAAGCTATGAAAGTCTCCCGCAAGTTCATGCAAGTAAAACGATATTCTGTGCGGCTCATGCGCAAGTGCAGATGACTCAACAACGCGGGGAAATTGAGAAATTTTCTTCACAATAGACAGCTCTTCTTCGCTCTCCAAAAGTGACAATTTCAATTTTACTGGGTCTAGACTGTCCGGCTTGAGGTCTGGAAACACCTCAAGCGTGTTCCGGAACACGCTGTACGCGCGCGCATGTGCATATTGCACGTAGAAAACCGGGTTGTCACGGGACTGTTCCGTCACCTTAACAAAATCGAAATCGAGTGGTGCGTCATTCTTCCGGTACAGCATCATGAACCGAACCGGACCGGGGCCGACTTCGTCGACAACTTCACGCAGGGTGACGAACTCCCCTGAACGTTTCGACATCTTGACCGGTTCGCCGCCACGAAACAGACGAACGAGCTGGCAGATTTTCACATCCAGAGCGGCCTCGCCGGCGGTGACGGCCTTCACGGCCGCCTGCATACGCTTGACGTAACCGCCGTGATCGGCGCCCCAGACGTCGATCATGTTCCTGAAGCCGCGTTTGAATTTATCGTTGTGATACGCGATATCCGACGCGAAATAGGTATAGGTTCCGTCGGACTTCATCAGGGCGCGGTCGACATCGTCGCCAAACTCGGTCGCGCGGAACAGGGTCTGCTCCCTGTCCTCCCAATCGTCGGGCAGCCTGCCTTTGGGCGGCGGCAAACGGCCTTCATAGATCAGGCCTCTTTCACGCAACTCATCAATTGTCACGGCGACCTTGTCCGTGGCCCCATCAATCAGGGAACGCTCGGAGAAAAACACATCCTGCCCGATATCGAGCGCCGCGAGATCGTCTTTGATGAGCATGAGCATCGCGTCGATCGCGTCGGCACGCACGAGCGGCAGCCATTCGGTCTCGTCGGCCTCAAGCAGGCCCTCCCCGTATTTTTCGGCGAGCATTTCGCCGACCGGTTTCAGATAGTCTCCGGGGTAATGGCCTTCGGGAATATCGCCGATGTCATGACCAAGCGCCTCGCGATAGCGCATGTATGCTGAGCGCGCGAGGACATCCACCTGCGCGCCGGCGTCGTTGACATAGTATTCCGTCGTCACATTGAACCCGGAAAACTCCAGCAACGCCGCCAACGCATCACCAAACACCGCGCCCCTGACATGACCGACATGAAGCGGACCCGTCGGATTGGCGGACACATATTCCACATTGACCGCCTCGCCCGCGCCAATGCCGCTGCGTCCGAAATCCCCACGCTGCTGCAACACCGACATCAGGACACGCGGCCAGAAAGCCGGAGCAACCCGAATGTTGATAAAGCCGGGACCCGCCACTTCGACGTTTGAAATATCGTCATCCTCGCCAAGCACTGCGGCAAGCTTTTCAGCCAGATCCCGCGGCGGCATCTTGGCCTGTTTCGCGAGAACCATGGCGGCGTTGGTGGCCACATCGCCATGCGCGGGGTCGCGCGGCGGCTCCGCTGTGATACTGCGTGCATCAAGATCGCCCGGCAGCGTACCGTCGGCCTTCAGCGCGTCGAGCGCCGCGAAGATTCGGTCTGAAAAATGTGCATAAAGGTTCATGGCAGCGGCGGTTAGCGTAAATCGGGAGTGCGGTCAAACAGTCGCCGATGCTCGCGGACCGCATACCTGTCCGTCATGCCGGCGATAAAATCGGCGATAGATGTCGCCCGCGTCGATTCATCCCCACCCTGCACCCTCGCATACCAGTGTTCGGGCATCGCATCCGGCTGCGACATGTATCGCGAAAAGAGATCGGCCACGACCTGTTCCGCATCCTGCATGATCCGTGTGATCCGGTCGCTGCGATAAACCCAGGACAACAGGAATGAGCGAAGCTCGTCGCATCCGGCATTCATAGCGGGAGAAAACGACACCGCCGCGGTATCGGCGTTGCGGATATCTTCAACGCTTCCGGGCTTGAGCAGTGCCAGCCGCTCGCGCGCCTCACCCACCGCATCATTGACCATACGCGTGATGAGGCGGCGGTTGATTTCATAAATGAGCCTCGGCTTCTCCAGATCGGGATAGGTCCCGCGGATTTCCTGTATCACCTCCCCAGCCAGCGGCACTTTGGCAAGGTCTTCAAGTGCATATGCTCCTGCCCGAAACCCGTCATCGATATCATGATTGTTGTAGGCGATGTCATCGGCCAGCGCCGCCACCTGGGCTTCCGCGCTGGGGTAACTTGAAAGTTCAAGGTCTTGAACTGAATTGTAATTCCCCAAGGCGCGCGGCAACCCCGTTTCCGCATAAACGCCGACCGGCTCCCCTTCTGCATTTGTGACCGGCCCGTTGTGTTTTGCCAGCCCCTCCAGACATTCCCACGTCAGATTGAGCCCATCGAAGGCTGCATATTTGCGCTCAAGGGCAGTCACCACCCGCAAACTCTGGCCGTTGTGGTCGAACCCGCCATAATCCGACATCATGGCGTCCAGGGCGCGTTCCCCCGCATGTCCGAATGGCGGATGCCCCAGATCATGCGCCAGGGCGATGGCTTCAGCCAGGTCTTCGTCGAGGGCAAGGGTGCGGGCAATCGCCCGCGCGATCTGAGCCACTTCCAACGAGTGCGTCAGCCGCGAACGATAGTGGTCGCCCTCATGATAGATGAAGACCTGGGTCTTGTGATTGAGACGGCGAAAGGCGGTGGAATGAACGATCCGGTCCCGGTCTCGCTGATAGTCGGAGCGCGTCGGACTGGGCTCTTCGCGGTGGAGACGCCCCCGGCTTTTTGTTGTATGGCAGGCAAAACTCGCAAGTTGCGTGCGCCTTGCCGGCCCACTCCGATCCTGGGTGCGTTTCGCCATCACCGATTGACAACCTGTTTCCGGCACTTATCTTCAGTACTGAAAGTCATGCACCGCATTAGCAAAGAAGGGACGACAAAACAGGTCCCGCATGACAGAAGACTTAACGACAAAGACCTAACGCCACATGGACGCCAAAGCCATCACAGTTTCCGATCGCGCCGCGAAGCAGATCGCACAGATCATCGCAAATGAAGATGAAAACAAAATGCTGCGCGTGTCCGTCGAAGGTGGCGGCTGCTCGGGATTTCAGTACAAGTTCGAACTTGTCGGCACGCGCGAGACTGACGATCTGGCGATCGAAAAGGGCGGTGTGATCGTTCTCGTCGATTCCGTGTCGCAGATGTATATGGAAGGCAGCGAGATCGATTTCGCCGACGAGCTCATCGGGGCGGCCTTCAAGGTCAACAACCCGAACGCAACCGCATCCTGCGGTTGTGGCACCAGCTTCTCGCTTTAAATCTATAAAGCACGGGCACGCCTGATCACTTGTCCGGATAATTGCGCGTCCAGACGTCGCCAAAGCGTTCAACCCGCTTTGCGGCGTCCGCGATTGAAATGAGCGCGGGCGTATTCTCCTCAAACCACGGGCGCCGCGGAAGCCAGTGCGTCATGGCGCAGATATAGATGTCGATTGCCGAGAGGCGGTCCCCCAGAAACCACGGACCTGTCGCCTGTCCGTTCAGCGCCAGATAGAGGTTCTTGGCACGATCACAGACCGCTTCGGCAAAACCGTCCCGCGCACTCTCGACGCTGACGAAACGTGCCGGGTCATCCATGTAGGTGTATGCGGGGTAGATGTTCGAAACGATGAACAGCAACCATCTGAGAAAACGCGCACGATCCGCAGCGCCGGGAGCGGGAACGAGGTCATCGCTCCCCTGTTCCTCCGAAAGCCAGAGCGTGATGGCGGCACTTTCCGTCAGGACATCACCGTTCGGCAGGACCAGGACAGGAACCTGGCCGGCGGGGTTCAGCTTTTTGATTTTCCCAAGAGCGGCTTCATCCTCGAACAGGTCACCGGCATCGACGGACTCGAACGCAAGCCCATACCATGCAAACTGCGCCTCGATCAGTGCCGAGCCCCATCCCGCGTGGCCGTATATCCGGTAAACACCCATCCGCGAACCCTATCATTCGGACCTTGGCGTGCAAGCCATCATCTTTATAACGCGCCTTTGGCGCTTGGCGATGGCGGCAAACCGTTGTTAAGGTTTGAATTATGCTCATCAGCAACGCGCAACCGGGCAGCGACGCGACGGCCAGTACGGAAAGAGGGCCGTTTTGAAGCACGCGGCGACTCTGAAACCCAAGCCCCCTCCGCTGCTGTCAGACTATGACGCGAACGACTTCTATTGCGAAATGATGGGCCGAAACGGCCTCTCCCACACCCGGGATATCAGAAAGAGACTGAATGCCCTCGATATCGCCGCGTTGCGCCAGCGTGCGCGATCTGCGGAGCAGGAACTGCTCGATCTCGGCATCACATTTACCGTTTATTCCGACCGTGACGCGATCGATCGCGTGCTGCCCTTCGACGTCATTCCGCGCATTCTGTCACCTGCCGACTGGAAGACCATACGCAGCGGCGTCAAACAGCGAGTGGCAGCGCTCAACGCATTTCTGCACGACATCTATCACAAGCAGCATGTTCTCAAGGACGGCGTCATTCCGGCGGAACTCGTCCTTGGCAACGAGGACTATCGCGAGGAGATGCAGGGCGTCGAGGTACCCCACGGCACCTATGTGCACATCTGCGGTACGGATATCGTGCGCGACGAAAAGGGCAACTTCCGCGTCCTGGAAGACAATGCCCGCTGCCCGTCCGGGGTCTCCTATGTCATCGAAAACCGTCACCTGATGATGCGCGCATTCCCCGATCTCGCCGAGGGAATTGCGATTGCCGACGTGGACTCTTACGGTGCCCAGCTCGCGCGCGCGATGGCGGCCGTCGCCCCGAAAGGTGTGTCCACCCCGACCGTCGCGCTTCTTTCGCCGGGCGTCTACAACTCGGCCTATTTCGAACATGTCTATCTCGCACGCGAGATGGGTGCCCCTCTGGTCGAGGGCCCCGACCTGACCGTCGAGAATGACAAGGTCTATATGCGCACGACCAACGGGCTCGAAGAGGTCCACGTCATCTATCGCCGGATCGACGACGCGTTTCTTGATCCGCACGCCTTCCGCCCCGATTCCATGCTCGGCGTACCCGGGCTGTTTGAAGCCTATCGCAAGGGAAATGTGACGCTGGCAAATGCTGTCGGCACGGGCGTTGCCGACGACAAGGCGGTCTATGCCTATATGCCGAGGATCATCAAATACTACCTCGATGAAGATCCGATCATTGAAAATGTACCGACCAACATCTGCCGCGAACATGAGGGGCTTCAGGTGACGCTCGACAATCTCGACAAGCTCGTCACCAAGCCGGTCGGGGAAGCCGGCGGGTATGGTGTCGTCATCGGGCCGCGCGCGTCCAAACGTGAACTGAAGGATCTGCGGGCAAAGCTCACCAAGGACCCGTCGAACTATATCAGCCAGCCGATGATCCGCCTGTCGGTCTGCCCCACTCTCGTGGGCCGCGCGATCGAGCCCCGGCACGTCGATCTTCGTCCCTTCGCCTTGACGGGAGACAGCACCTGGGTGCTGCCGGGTGGGCTTACACGGGTGGCCCTGAAACGCGGATCCCTGGTCGTCAACTCGTCCCAGGGCGGTGGTTCAAAGGATACATGGGTCCTTGTCTAGTCTGCTTGCACGTTTCGCCGGCAACATCTACTGGCTCGGCAGATATCTTGAACGGGCGGAAAACATTGCCCGCATCCTGCATATCAACGAGACGTACGGACGCGACGACCCTCAGGGACCCGACTGGCGCCGCGTGCTCAGACTTTATTCGGATGAGAAACGGTTCCTCGACGAACATGAGGACACGAGCCCGCCCGCCGTATTGCGGTTCTACGTGCTTGACCGTAACAACCCGACGTCGATTTCTTCAGCCATCGCTTCGGCGCGGGAAAACGCCCGTTCGGTGCGTCATCTGATCAGCACGGAAATGTGGACGCAACTCAACATTTTTTCCGGCAATGTCCGGGCGCTCGGACAACGCGATCTGCGGGTGAACACGCTCTCGTCCGCCGCGAACCTCGTCGTCACCGGTTGCCAGACATTCGAGGGGATCGCCGAAGGAACCTTCTTGCGGGGCGAGCCGTGGTGCTTCTACCAGATCGGCAAGTATCTGGAGCGGGCCGACCAGACAACGCGCATTCTCGACATCGGTTTCGACCGGCTGCTGCTCGACAAGGACGATGCCGTCGCGTTGGTCCAATGGAACCTCCTGCTGCGCTCGGTATCCGCCTATCACGCCTATCGCAGCCGGCATCCGGGAGGGTCCCGGCCCCACGATATCGCGTCCTTCCTTCTCTACGACACCGAATTTCCGCGGGCAGTCGCCTTGTGCGTGCAGCGCCTCACCGATCGGCTTCAGGATATCGAAACCCGCCATAACAGCCGGCGTGATGCCGACGTCGAGGCCGCGCGCCGCGCACTCGAATTCTCTCTCGAGACGGGACCCGGCTCGGAGTTGACCCCGAACAGGCTGCACAAGTTTCTCGACGGCCTGCAGATCGATCTCGGTAATGTCTCCAATGCGATACGAAATGCCTACTTCGTGTGAGCGCTTCGGATTTGATCCGATTGTTACCTACCTGCGGCAAACGCGCGCCATTATGACGATTGCACCGGGAAATGCGGCTCTGATAAAAGTCCGGCGCGAAACGAGATTCGCCGGGTCGACGAGGAACTGACGTGCAACGACTGACTGTTACACACAGGACGAGTTACAATTACCGCCGTCCGGTTAATTTCGGCGAACACCGCCTGATGTTCCGTCCGCGCGACACGCATGACCTGCGGTTGCTCGACGCCACGCTCTCAATCGAGCCGCAGGCGGACCTGCGCTGGCTTCACGACGTGTTCGGCAATTCCGTCACCGTGGCCAACTTCCTCGGACCATCCGATACGCTTCGCTTTGAATCCAAGATCGTCATCGACCGTTATCCCCTGCCCGATGTCGAATTCTCCATCGAGCCTTTCGCCCAGCAGATCCCCTTCAGCTATCCGGCAAGCGAAATTCCCGATCTCGGACGAACCATCGAGCGCCACTACGCCGACGCCGACCGGATCGTAACAGAATGGACCCGCAATGTGCTCGACCGGAATGGCTCAAACGATACGGAGGCGTTCCTGCGGGCGGTCAATGCCGCGATCCGGGATGAATTCACCTACCGGCGCCGCGAGGAGCCGGGCGTTCAGTCGCCCGTCGAGACGCTCAAGTCCCGCAGCGGATCGTGCCGTGATTATGCGCTGTTCATGATGGAAGCCATCCGCAGCGTCGGCCTCGCGGCGCGGTTCGTCAGCGGCTATCTCTATGATCCCGCACTCGATGGAGGAGAAAGCGATATCACCGGTGCGGGCTCGACCCACGCCTGGATACAGGTCTATCTGCCGGGTGCCGGCTGGATCGAATTCGATCCCACCAACGCGCTTGTGGGCGGGCGCAACCTGGTGCCGGTCGCGGTTGCGCGGGAGCCCGGTCAGGCGATGCCCGTCGCCGGCACATTCGACGGCGCTCCGGGGGACTTCATCGAGATGAATGTCGACGTATCCGTCCATTCCTTGCGCATCATTGAAAGCGTGGCCTAGCCTGGCCGCGAACGAAAAGGCCCCGCAAGATGCGGGGCCTTTCACAACATACGTCTCCGACCCTTCTATGGACAGGTTGCCTGCGGTCCGGCGTCGAAGCCGAAGGAGCCGTTCTGTGCGCCCGGGTTTTCGCAGAACGTACCGCCGAAGGATCCGTTGAAGGTGTTCCCGGTTCCGCCAAGCGTGTTGCCCGCCTGGTTGATGTCGATCACGTCGTCACCGAATGTACCGCTGAAGGCCGTGTCATTCATCGTCACGTTGTTCGTAAAGCCAACGACACCCAGACCGTTCAGCGTGGCGTTTGTGATTGACACATTTCGGATATCCACGATGTTGTTGCTGCCGAGGACTTCGATGCCGTCAAAGCCGGCGTTGGATACATAGACGTTCTTGATCGTGACGGTGTTACCGTTTGACATTTCGATGCCGTCAAACATCCCCTGTGCGCCGCCGGCAATCGTTGAGTCTGCGATCAGCACATTCTTGTTATCCGTTGAAAAATCGATGCCCTCCTGGTCGGGATTGATGATCGTCGTATTGACGATCCTGACATTCTCATTGTTGCCGAGGAACTCGATGCCATCCCGGCCCGCATTGATGATCATCGTATTTGTGATCGTGACATTCGTGTTGTTGCTACCGAAGTCAAAGCCATCCTGATCGGTATCTATGGTGGTCACCCCGTCGAACGTGAAATTGCTGTTGTTGTTGTCGAACTCGATGCCGTTGCCTGAGCCGTTCCGCGCCACCGTGACGTTCCTGAAGGTGAAGTTGCTGTTGTTGTCGTCGAGGAAGATACCTTGCTGGCCGGCTTCGGTAATCGTCACGTTGGAAAGCGAGACATTGCTGTGGTTGCTGCCGAATTGAATGCCTTCAGCTCCAGTATTCTGAACCAGAACGTTATGTATCCCGATGTCCCGACTGCCGCCTTGGATGAAAATACCTTCCTGATCCACATTGCTGATCACACTGTCGCGGATCGTCGCGTTGCTGCTATTGGAGCCAATTTCCAACCCATTGTCCTGCAATGTGCCGTTGATGTTCACATTCCAGAAGTCGAGATTGGTGCTGTCGCTGGAGACGCGAATGCCGCTATTGCGCGCGTTGATAACGTCCGTATTCCACACCGAGAAATTTGAGGTGGAACTGGATGCAATAATACCGCTCCCACCGACGTTGGTAATGTAAGTCTGATGGATTTTTATATTGGAGTTCTTGTTGCCCAATTGAATGGCCGTCGCACCCGTCTCTCTGAGATCGGTTTGCTCGATGACCACATTGTTCAAGCTGTTTAGCCCACGAATACCGAAATTATTGGCAACAGCCGTATTCTGATCACCGACACCCCGGATATTGAGCCCTGCCACGTGGGTGTTGCTGGCGAGCGTGATGGCACCGGCGAGGGAATTGGTATCGCTCGAGAACAGCGTCGGCCTTGCGCCGGGTGCTTTGAAGGGTGCGACGGTGCCCGATTTGGCGCCGCGCATGAGGATCGTGCTCGATCCCCCCTGGACCGTCTGGTCTGCCTGAAGCTGCTGGCCGTCGGTGGCGGAGACGTCGATCTGTGCGCCATTGCCCTGCAGAATGATCAGACGGTTGCCGCCCTGGTCGACAGCGGTTGTCAACTGGTTTGCGTTGCTCGCAAAGGAGACCGCATTCAGCGCCACATTGGTGGCGTCGTCGATGACATTCTCTTCCTTGCTTTGCACCGTGACGATGTCCGTGTCACGTTCCAGTCCTTCGATCATTCTGAGTTCCTGGGCATTGAGCGCGGCCGTGCGTGATGCCGCGTCACTCCCCCTCGATCCAAAGGGGATCCTCAGTCGTGCACCAATCTCGAAGCGCGTGTCGCGCACATCGTCATGGGAGAGTTCGCTCTCGATGGTCAGCCGTGATCCGGGCAAGGATGCGATCACGTCGTTG
This sequence comes from Hyphomicrobiaceae bacterium, assembly GCA_028066055.1. Taxonomy (GTDB): domain Bacteria; phylum Pseudomonadota; class Alphaproteobacteria; order Rhizobiales; family Methyloligellaceae; genus UBA2767. The sequence goes on along the minus strand of JALCBY010000030.1, from coordinate 10,941 downwards.
ATGCGGTATTCGAGCCGCCCCTTGGGACCGGCCACCTCTTCCAGCGCGTCATCAGCGTCGAACCAGAAGCCGCCCGCATAGGCACGCAACTCATGGCGTTTGGCGGACCGGGCACCGTCCTTCAGGCCGCCATCGCCGCCACGACCGAAGAGGAGGATACCCATTTCCCCGTCGACACCATGGAGAGGAACCTCCTCACCGCCGATCAGGAAGATGTTGTTGCCCTGAAGCACCACTTCGGCCAGGGACGGCGAGACTTTCGGATCGGTAACGGGCACATAGCCGTTCACCCGCAGGTCATAACGCTCCGACAAGGCTTCCACACCGAAGGAGACTTGGTGGAAGCTGTTGCCCGCTTCCGTATTGCGGACATCCCATCCGCCCCAGAGCCCCAGGTTCCAGCCCGAGGCCATCATCTGGCGATAGCCCAGAGCGATATTGGCTTCCTGGACGTCATCCTCGAAGAGCTTGCCGCGTGCATCGAGGAAAAAGAGCGTCGTGGCGGACTGCATCAGCGGCGTGAACAGCACCGCCTCGCCACGGCTCGTGTCGTCCGTCCCGTAGAAGCCCCCAAGCTCCCACCAGCCGGTGAATTTTCCGGAATGACCGAGTTGGCCCGTGGCATGCGCAGGAGCAATGCAAATAAGTGCCAAAATCGTGCAGACGAGCGGGAACGCCGCCCAACGTGAAACACGTGCCGTCAAAACGCACCCCCAAATTCTATTTTCTGAATCAGTCTATTAGCAAGAGATTCGGCTACTTGACTGATGGAACTGTCCCACCGTAGCCTTGATGGAGCAAGCACCTTCCACGCAACCATACAGTGCACAAATGCACAGCAAATCCGCCGGTGCATCGCTGAAAGAGACAAAGAAGAAGATTCACCAGAATGCCAGGGAGGCCGGTCTATGGAGTGGGATGATCTGCGTTACGTTCTGGCAGCGGCACGATCCCGTTCTTTTATCGGGGCATCGAAGCTCCTGAAGGTCTCCCACACAACGGTCGGGCGGCGAATCAAGGCCCTGGAGAGAGACCTCGGCAAGGCGCTTTTCCGGCGTGACCGGGAGGGGTGTGAACCGACCGAGGTTGCCTTACGCCTCTTGCCATTGGCGGAGCGGGTTGAGGCGGAGATGCGCGACGTTGGCCGGCTGGCGGCGGGCGCGTCGGAACAGGCAACCGGCCTCGTCGAGGTGCACACCGGGACATGGATCCTGCGCCGCCTGTTGACTCCCGCTCTGCCGTCCTTTTGCACCCAACACCCGAAGGTCCGGCTTCACTTCGTCGGCGACGTCGTCGAACCGGCACCGATGCGGGCCGTTCCGGTGGTCTCCCTCAGGGTCTCGGTGATGGCCGGCCGCGGCGATATCGAGACGGCGCTCGCCGATTTCAACTACTCGGTGTACGGACCACATGGAAAGGATCCCGCCCCGCTTCCCTGGGCGACGAGCTATGGCGGTCAGGTCATGCTCTCGCCATACAAGTGGCTTCTCGGTCAGGATGTCGAAGAGGATGACGTGTCCCTGTTTGTCGATGATGCGGATCTCGTGGCAGCCGCCATCAGCACAGGGAATTTCAAAGGTCTGATCCCGGACATCGTCGGGCAATCCATTCCCGGAACCGTTCGCGCGTCGGAAAGCGGTCCAGATCTGGTATGTACCATGCGCGCGATCGTTGCCCGTCACGATGCGGCTCGCCCGGAAGTACGGGCCGTCATGAGCTGGCTGGAGGAGACCATTGCCGCAGCCGCCCTGAGGCAATGAGCAGGGGCCGCAGCGACATATGTTGGCCCCTCACCTGCCCCGTGCTAAGAGCAATGCGAATTCCAGCTTCTCGAGATCTTCATGAAAATCGCTACGTGGAACATCAACGGCATCAAGGCGCGTCTGGACGGAGTCGTGACGTGGCTGGAGCAGGCCACCCCCGACGTCGCCTGCCTGCAGGAAATCAAATCACAGGACGAAGGCTTCCCGTCGGAACGCTTCGAGGAGCTCGGCTACAACGTTGCCGTACACGGGCAGAAAGGCTTCAACGGCGTCGCGATATTGTCAAAGCGCCCCTTTGACGAGATCAATGCCCGCCTTCCGGGCGACGAGGGTGACGAACAGGCGCGATATCTCGAAGGTGTTTTCTCCATCGATGGGGGTGTCGTGCGTGTGGCGTCGATCTATCTGCCCAACGGCAACCCGACCGACAGCGACAAGTTTCCCTACAAGCTGGCCTGGATGGACCGACTGCGCGATCACGCGAAGAACCTTCTGAAGCTGGAAGAACCGTTCGTTCTGGCAGGCGACTACAATGTCATACCCACGCCGGATGATGTTCACGATCCGAAAGCGTGGGAGGGAGATGCCCTCTTCCGTCCGGAAACACTGGCGCAGTTTCGTACGCTCCTCAACCTCGGACTTACGGATGCATACAGAGCCTGCCATTACCAAAGCCATCAATATACCTTCTGGGATTATCAGCGTGGCTCCTGGCAGAAGGATCATGGAATTCGTATCGACCACCTGCTGTTGTCACCTCAAGCGGCGGACCGTCTACAGGCGTGCGAAATCGACCGATTCACCCGCGGTTGGGAAAAACCATCGGATCACGTGCCCGTGTGGATTGAATTGAATACGGGTTGAAGAAGCGCTCAGCGCGGAGCCGGCGCGCCGTCGACCCCAGCCTGCGAAAGGTCCGCCGCAGCCGTCGCTTTTTCTTCAGTGACAGCCTTCGTTTCGGCGGCCTTCTGTTCGGGGCGGCTTTCGACCTTTTTCGGCTTCACGTCTGCGGCCTTGGTCACTGCCTTCGGCCGGCCCATACGGTCCTGCCAGCTGGCGGCAAGTTTGGCGCCTGCCTGCCGTTCGCTCAACTTCGATCCGGCAACTGCGCCCGCATACAGCTCTTCGATCCAATCGATTTCTTTCTTCCCGCTGGCATTTTGCCGGGCAAGTTCAAGCAGCGCCAAACCCTTGTTCGGCTGACGAGGGACCCCTTCAGCACCGCGCCAAAGCAAGTCGCCAAGGATCGCCTGAGACTTCGCATGCCTCTTGTTCGCGGCATTCACAAGCCAATTGAGAGCCAGACGGGAATTCCTCTGGACCCCTTCACCGTCGAGATACATCTGCGCCAGATTACTTTGTGCTTCCGCATTTCCGAAATAGCTGGCCGCATAGCGCAGCACACTCACAGCCTGCCGTGCATCCGGCCTGACGGTGCTGCCCGGGATTCCGGTCCGATAGTAGTTGCCGAGCGCCACGAAGGCCTGTGCAAGGCCCTGCGCCTTCGGGTCATAGGGCCGGACATTCACATGTTCGGTGATGATCTTCAGATAGAGTTCGAATGCCTTCACGTCGCTATGTTCAACGCCAATCCCGGCGGCGTACATCCGCGCCAGTTTGAGCTGGGCGTCAAATTCGCCGCGCTTTGCCGCAGATTCGAGCTGCCGCCGCGCCTTCTGGTGCGCCGTCTTGCCGGTCTTCGCAAGCGCTCCTGCCTGACTCATCTCGGCGGCCGCAAGGTGCGGCTTACCGCCCGGCCAGCTCAGCATGCCGACGATCGACGCAACTGCCAGCGTTGCAAGCGATGCTGTCAGCCATCTAGACATTGGCGTAGCACTCGACTTCACTTTTGCCTCCAGGATGCGTCACGGCGCCCGTCCGGGCCGCCCCGACCTGGTCTGCATACTTCCACAACACACCACTCTTGTAGGGATTGTCCGGCGCCTCCCAAGCCTTGCGACGTTCTTCTAATTCCTCGTCGCTAAGCTCGACGTCGAGCGTACCCTCTATAGCATCTATGGTGATTACATCGCCGTCTTTCAAGAGGCCGATGGGTCCGCCGACCGCCGCTTCCGGCCCGACATGGCCGATACAAAAGCCCCTTGTGGCGCCAGAAAAACGCCCGTCGGTGATAAGCGCGACCTTGTCACCCATGCCCTGGCCGTAAAGCGCCGCCGTCGTCGCAAGCATTTCCCGCATTCCAGGCCCGCCTTTCGGCCCTTCATAGCGGATGACGAGAACCTCGCCTTCCTTATAGTTGCGGTTGGTAACGGCTTCGAAACAGGCCTCTTCGTGGTCGAAACAGCGCGCGGGGCCGGAAAACTTCTGGTTTTCGAGACCGGCGACCTTCACGATCGCACCATCCGGCGCAAGGTTGCCTTTGAGCCCGACCACGCCGCCGGTCGGCGTAATCGGCTTGTTGGCGGCATAAACGACATCCTGCTTGTCGTTCCACTGCACATTCTCAAGGTTTTCCGCCATCGACCGGCCCGTCACGGTCATGCAGTCGCCATGCATGAATCCATGATCGAGAAGCGTCTTCATAAGGAGAGGAATTCCGCCTGCCTCGAACATGTCCTTGGCCACATATTTTCCGCCCGGCTTGAGGTCGGCGATATACGGCGTCTTCCTGAAAATTTCCGCCACGTCGAACAGATCGAATTCGATCCCGCATTCGCTGGCGATCGCCGGCAGATGCAATGCGGCATTTGTCGAACCACCGGATGCGGCAACCACGGTCGCGGCATTCTCCAGGGCCTTGCGGGTCACGATGTCTCGCGGGCGGATTTCCCGGGCGAGCAGTTCCATGACCATTTCGCCCGCCGCCATGCAGAATTGGTCGCGCATCTCGTAGGGCGCAGGCGCGCCTGCGGAATATGGCAGCGCCAAGCCAATCGCTTCCGAAACCGTCGCCATCGTATTTGCCGTGAACTGCGCACCGCACGCGCCGGCGGACGGACAGGCGACCTGCTCAAGCTCTTCCAGATCCTCGTCGGACATATTACCGACCGAATGCAGCCCGACGGCTTCGAACACATCCTGAACCGTGACCTGTTGCCCCTTGAAAGTACCCGGCAAAATCGAGCCGCCGTAAATGAAGATCGACGGCACGTTCAGACGGCACATCGCCATCATCATGCCCGGCAGAGACTTGTCGCACCCGGCCAGTCCGACAAGGGCATCGTAACAGTGGCCACGCATGGTCAACTCGACGGAGTCGGCAATGACCTCACGGCTGACCAGCGACGATTTCATGCCCTGGTGACCCATGGCGATGCCATCCGTCACGGTGATTGTGCAAAATTCCCGGGGCGTGCCGTTGGCGTGCGCGACGCCCTTCTTGACCACCTGCGCCTGACGCATCAGAGCGATGTTGCAGGGAGCCGCCTCGTTCCAGCAACTCGCAACACCGACGAACGGCTGCCGGATCTGATCGCTCGTGAGGCCCATCGCATAGTAATAGGAGCGGTGAGGAGCTCTTTTCGGTCCTTCCGTGACATGCCGGCTCGGCAAACGGGACTTATCGAACGTCCTGGCGTCCATTGATGGCCGTGGCCTCCTCAAATCATTCTTGTGTCCGTCGTTGCGTCGCGCACGACGCACATGCTCGTCTTTAGATTACCCGAGATTACCCGCTTCGAGCTCCGCAGAATACATCCTGCATAGGCAAAAAGCCGCATCGGGCGCTTTCAGGACACATATCGCTCGCGAAACCGAGGGTGATAATTGTCTGAGTTTATGGCGCAATCGAGGCGTTTTGTTGCGTTTTAGCAACAGCTTGACAAAAAAACCACAGAGCCGTTCGAAGATGGAGAATCCGCAGTGAGATTGTCACATCGCGGTAAAGAAAGCGCGAAGGCGAAGAGATTTGGTTTCCAATCAACGACAATCTGTCTTATTTCTCTCGCGGTCGCCGACGAGAGAAAATTGATGCATACAAGAAGCCCTTGCCCGCTGCGAGGTTTGTTTCTACGCCGAAATGTCTGCAAGAACGCCACTCTTAACTGAAACCGAAGACGGGTATCTTTCGGATTCGGTTCGCCATGACGGACCCTTCCGGCCGTTCAGTTCAGACCCCGGTTGGAACGAAGCCTGGTGGTGGCTCGGAATTCCCGCGCTTGTGGCGATCCTTCTCATCGCGTTCGGCACATTTACGCCGGAGTTCTATTCAACCCGGATATTGCCGGAAGGCTACGGCGCGCTCGAAGTATCCCATTTCTTCATTCCCTTTGCCGGATTCGTCATCGCCGTCCGCCTGTTGTTTCGGCCATTCGTGCGCCGGCGAAAACTCGTCTTTGCCTTCTTGTGTCTCGCCGCCCTCGCCTGCTTTTACATTGCCGGCGAAGAGCACAGCTGGGGCCAGCATTTCTTCAAATGGCAAACTCCGGAGTACTGGGCGCAGATCAACAAGCAGCAGGAGACCAACCTGCACAACACACTGCATCATTTCGACAAAAAACCGCGAATCCTGCTTGAGTTCGGCGTGGTTGTTGGCGGGCTGATCATCCCCGCCCTCGCCCGATTCCGTCACCAGATCCGACGCAACCGCTGGTCGCTGTTCCTGCCGGCCGACGCGATGGTGCCGACCGCGCTTGGCACAGTGATATTCAAGATCTCCGACAAGTTGCTGAAAACGTTCGGGATCGCCGCACCCGTTCCCCGGCCGTCGGAGGCGATAGAATTCTTTCTCTATCTCTTCATTCTTTTCTATCTGATTATTTTCGCACGCCGAATCCGGGAACTCGAGCAGGACAAACAATCCGGATGAACCCGGGCGCGGCGACCTAGCCTGCTGCCTCCAGGCGTTTCAGGGCGTCATTCAGTTTGACGGCGGTCGCCTCGGCGTCTGCCTTGCGCTGGCGCTGCTCCTCAACCACATGCTCGGGCGCGCGCGAGGTGAAGTTCTCATTCGCCAGTTTGGCAGACAGCTTCTTGATCTCTGTATCAACCTTGCCGATCTCGCGGTTCAACCGGTCGGTTTCCGCTGAAATGTCGATCACGCCTTCAAGGGGCAATGCAAAGGTCGTCTCGTCGAGAACGAACTGAACCGATCCCTTCGGGGCCTCGTCGGCGGTAGAAATCTCTCCGAGCCGGGCAAGCGTGGTCAGGGCGTCCGCATTGGCATCCATCCGGGCGCACGTAACGTCACCGGCATCGATTGCGACAACCGGGATTTTTGCGCCCGCCGGCACGTTCATTTCCGCACGCACGGACCGGATTTCGCTCACCATGCGGGTGACCCAGTCGAATTCGGCGTCGGCTTGCGCGTCGATGAGCCCCTTCTCTTCCGGCCATTCGGCCAGGATCAGCATGGTTTCGCGCGCCGGACCGCGCTCGCCCAACCGCTCCCACAACTCCTCGGTGATGAACGGCATGAAGGGGTGCAGCATGGCCAGCGCCTTGTCGAACGCCCACGCCGCCGCCGCGCGTGTTTCCGACTTGGCGGCTTCGTCGTCACCCTGCAATGCCGGTTTGATCAGTTCGAGGTACCAGTCGCAGAAGATATGCCAGACAAAGCGGTAGATGCCCCCCGCTGCATCGTTGAAGCGGCAGGCCTCTACGCCTGTGGTAACGGCGGCAGCCGCCTTCTCGACTTCACCGGCAATCCAGCGGTTCACCCCCTGGTTCAAACGCGCCGGATCAAAATTCTCCGCGCGGACGCAGTCGTTCATTTCCAGAAAGCGCGCCGCGTTCCAGATTTTCGTACCGAAATTACGATATCCCTCGACACGGCTGTCAGCGATTTTCACGTCGCGTCCCTGCGCTGCCATTGCAGCCATCGTGAAACGCAGAGCGTCCGCGCCGTAATTGTCGATGAGGCCGAGGGGATCGATGATATTCCCCTTCGACTTGGACATTTTCTGCCCCTTCTCATCCTTGACGATGGCGTGGATGTAGACCGTGTGGAACGGCACCTCTTTCATGAAGTGCAGCCCCATCATCATCATGCGGGCAACCCAGAAGAAGATGATGTCATGGGCCGTGCTCAGCACGTCGGTCTTGTAGTAGCGCTTCAGTTCCGGCGTATCATCCGGCCATCCAAGCGTGGAAAAGGGCCAGAGTGCGGAAGAAAACCAGGTGTCGAGAACGTCCGGGTCGCGCTCGAGGGGCGCATCTTCGCCGTAATGTTCTTTCGCCAAAGCTTTCGCCTCAGCGTCATCGTGGGCAACGAACACCTCACCATCGGGCCCGTACCAGGCCGGAATCTGATGTCCCCACCACAATTGTCGTGACACACACCAGGGCTGGATGTTGCGCATCCACTCGAAATAGGTCTTCTCCCAGTTTTTCGGCACGAAGACCGTTTCGCCCTTTTCAACCGCTTCGATGGCCGGTTTCGCGAGCGTTTCGGCATCGGCGAACCACTGATCCGTTAGCATTGGCTCAATGACGTCTTTCGAGCGGTCGCCAAAGGGCTGCATGATTCGTTTGTCTTCGACCTCGATCATCAGCCCTTCTGCATCGATGTCGGCGACAACACGCTTGCGCGCTTCAAACCGGTCAAGACCACGATACTCGTCCGGCACAAGGTTGATCGTGTCGACATGGTTGGCGTCCGGCTCACCGCCATCCCGGACGAGTGCCATAGCCGCCGCCGCGGCCTCGGAATAGGGCGCACCATCGTCCCGCATATGCGCCTTTTCATCCATCAGGCGATACAGCGGAATCTTGTTGCGCCGCGCGACGGCATAGTCATTGAAATCATGCGCGCCGGTGATCTTGACCGCACCAGATCCGAATTCGGGATCAGGATAATCGTCCGTAATAATCGGGATGACGCGTCGGTGCTCTTTTGGCCCGACCGGAATTTCACAGAGTTTGCCAAGAATTGGCGCGTAACGTTCATCCGACGGATGAACCGCGACCGCTCCATCTCCCAGCATCGTTTCCGGGCGTGTCGTGGCAATTGAAATATAGTCGCGGGTCTCGCTTAGAACGATATTCCCGTCGCCATCTTTCTCGATATATTCGTACGTCTCCCCGCCTTCGAGAGGATACTTGAAATGCCACATATTACCGTCGACCTCGATATTCTCCACCTCGAGGTCTGAAATCGCCGTCTCGAACGTCGGGTCCCAGTTGACCAGCCGCTTATCCTTGTAAATCAGGCCCTCGCGATAAAGGTCGACGAAAACCTTCAGAACCGCCTCACTGAGCCCGTCATCCATCGTGAAGCGTTCCCGCGACCAGTCGCAGGATGCACCGAGCCTCCTGAGCTGGTTCGTGATCGTACCGCCTGACTCTTCCTTCCAAGTCCAGACCCGTTCGACAAATGCCTCACGGCCCATCGCCCGCCGGTCCGGCTGCTGGTGTTCCATCAGCTGGCGCTCGACGACCATCTGGGTGGCGATCCCGGCATGGTCGGTGCCGGGCTGCCATAAAACATCCTTGCCCCGCATCCGTTCGAAGCGAATGAGAATGTCCTGGAGCGTGTTGTTCAGCGCGTGCCCCATATGCAGCGAACCCGTTACGTTGGGCGGCGGGATCACGATGCAATAGGGTTGCGCATCAGCGCGTTCGGGCCGGCCGCACTCAAAGGCTCCGGCCTGTTCCCAGGCGGCATAGATTCTGCTCTCGATGTCAGCGGGCTTATAAGTTTTGTCGAGCATAGTATCGGGCGCGGGATTTGCGGCTTAATTCATGGGGCGCGGTGTGGTGGTAAGCCATGTCCCGGCGGGCGTGTCAACCGTGGCGAATGACGAAAACGCCAAAGCGCACTCGGGCAAAGAAAAACCGGGACAACGTGGTCCCGGTTGTTATTCTTGAACCACGCCGGTGATCCAGGAAGAAACGCCCTTGCCGTCAGCTGCCGTCCGGCTTCGATCCGCCTGAAGAAACCTCGTCCTTCACGGTATCCTGAACGATCCGTTCCATGTTGTCGTCCAGCCACTCGCGAAGCATTGGACGCAGCATGTCCTTGACGCTGTCTTCGAGCGATTTGCCACCCTCCGCGTCGGAGGCGGAGGCCAATGTTTCAACAGGCTCCGGATCCGGTTCGTCGGATGCGGCGGGTTCGTCCTGCGCTTGTGTTGCGGCAACCGCCGCTACAGCAGCCGTTTCTGCTTCCGGTATATCCATACCGGCTTCAGCGAACGCGTCCGTCTCGGCAGCCGGGGGTTCGTCAGCAGGAGCCTCGGCTTCGGCGACCTCCGGCTGAAGGTCGGGCATTTCCGCGGCAACATCTTCAGCCACGGCTACCACCTCGGCCATAACTGCGTCAGCGGACGCTTCAGGCGCAGGCGCGCTTGCGGCCACGTCGGCCATCTCACTCGCCGCCTCTTCGTCAGCGGCAACATCACCAAGCGGTACATCCGGCAAATCGATGGCCGGCGGCTGGGCTGCCTCTGCCTGTTCGGCCATTTCTGCGGCCGGCTCCGGCGCCGGCTCGCCCATCGCGGCGAAATCCACATCCGCTGCTGCTGCAACCGCTTCGGGCGGCGGCGGTGCGGTTTCCTCCGGCTGCCCCAGAATAGCGTTCAGTTCATCGCCGCTCGGAGCGCTCGCTGAAGCTTCCGGAGCGGGCGGCGCATCGGCCGGGGTGTCCTGAACACCAGCCTCGGCCAGCAGATCGGAAATATTCGGCTCGTTCGCGGCATCCGCCGGAGCCGGTGCAGGCTCGGGCGTTGATTCAGCCTCGGCGACGGTTGCCGCCAGCGCATCCTGCAATGCATCGCCCTGCGGCGGCGCTGGCGGGGCCTCAGCCGGCGGCGCTTCCGATGTCGGAGCTTCGGCGACTGCGGCAGCCTGATTGTCGACGACCTGGGTGAGGTCGAGAATGTCGTCCGGTGTCTCTGCCGGAGCCTGCGGTTCGTTCAGGGCGTTGGCAAGATCGTCCGACAAGCCATCACTTTTCGGTTCCTCGCCCACCGGTTCGCTTGCCTTTGACGCCTCGCCTTCCGATTGTGCCCCTTCCCCCGGTTCGTCATCCGAAATAATCTTACGAATCGACGCCAAAATTTCATCCATAGTCGGCTCTGGCGCCTGTTCTGAACTGCTCATTGTGAATTCCTTGTGCCGCTCTTTCAGCCACCGTCCCCGTGTGGTGGCCATCCTCGTGAATACCTTAACACAGACGTTAACCGCAAGTCATGCGGCCCTGCGAATGCCCTGCTGGGCAATTATGGTTAACGTCGTCCGTTTATTTGTTTGAACTGCTCGCGTTCTGCCCTGTCGGCGT
>JALCBY010000029.1 GCA_028066055.1 Hyphomicrobiaceae bacterium | reverse complement strand
CACAAAACCCCGAAAAAACAAAACACACCGACAAAACAAAAACACGAAGAGCGACAGAATGTTTGAACGCGTGCAGAGGGAAGGGGCCGCGAGCATCGGCGAAACTCAAATCCTTAAGTCCGAGGTTTCGCCGAAAACCAAAACCGGTCCATGGCGCTCCGGTTCGATCTTCCTGAATCTGCTGGCTCATTTGAATACCTATGATTCCCAATTGATTCTTATAGCAGAATCACGATCAAACGTCGCCCACTGTGACGTCATCCCGGAACTGGAAATCCGGTGAGGACTGAAGTCCACATTCAGCATGGAAGTATTGTCACACAAAGCTCGTCACCTATTGAGCGCGTGCACCATCCGATATTAGAGTTTTTGGTGGTGTGCCAACAAGCTCGTCGAGATTTAAACCCTTGTTCAAACGGAATTTCGGTACGAGTTGCATTCGCAGCAAATACCATCCGTTCCTGCCAAGGAAGACGTTCATTCCAACACAAGAGAAAAACTGAGAGATGACAGTCGCAATGGCGGCTCCATAGCCCCCATAGTCTGGTATCAGCAGCAAATTGAGAATGACGTTCAATACGCCTCCAGCAAGCGCCCGCCACATAACAACTCTCTGACGTCGCCGTGCAACCCACCAATATTGGGTCGCAACGCCCTGCGCAATGAAGACGATGCCGAAGATATGAATTGAGAGAAATCCCGCCGACTCACTGTAGGAGGAACCAAACAGCAACCAGACAAGGAACGACGAGAGAAGACATACAGCCAGTGCCCCGGCGAAGAACAGCAAATTGAGATACGTCAAAAAAACCTGAAAGAGGCCGCTGAATTTTTTGACGTTGTTGCGCATGCCATTGAACAAAAAGGGCGATGCGGCCGTAAGCAGGATAACGGGTGCAAGATCGAACACCTCCGAAATCCGCACGGTCGCCGCGTACGTGCCCGCCGCGTGATCGCCGCGCAACCATGCCAGCATCATGATGTCGATGCGCGCGTAGACGAGATAGCCGAGTGTCGTGATGAACAGGGGCCAAGCGTCGCGATAGAGCCCGCCAATCTGTCCGAGAACACTGGTGTCAAAGCGAAAGCGATGGCCGCGCCACAAGTAGACCGCCAACAGGATGAGGCCAAACAGACCGATCTGGAAGGCGTGAGCCGCGCCGACATAGATGATGGCGGCGCCTGAGGCAACCAGCGCGGCTTTTAACAGGGATCCCGCAATGACTGAAATACTGCGCGCGAGTGCCGGCGCAACAGCATCCTTCGTCGCGCGGAACCAAAACTCAAGCCCTTCGAACGGCAACACCAGAAGGGCGGACATCATAACCAAGGTAAGGTTTGCCAGAGTGCGGTCTTCCGCGGGCAACAGATGAATTCCCACCAGCGCGGCACCAAGTATGAGTGCGGCATTTACGGCGCGCAGAACGATAACGCCCGTCAGGAACTTCTCGTCCGGTGCCTGCTGCTGCGAGCAATGACGCAGGATAATGGTATCGAGCCCGTATGAGAGGCAGGTCATAGCGATGCGCAGTAGCGCAAGGCAGATGCTCCAGACCCCGAAAATGCTCGGACCCCACTGGCGTGCGAGATAGATCGTTATTGCCAGGCCGAATATGATGTTAACGAGCTGCTCGCCGGCCTGGACGATGCTGTTCTTGCCGAATGTCTGGAGCGTTGCCGACTTCGAGATTGCGGCCCACAGCTGGGATGGTGACGGCATCTACCCACTCCCTCGAACGGCACCAGGACTCCAACGAAGCGCTTCGTTTCGGACGCTTTCAAATTGGATGTCAGTCAATGCCGATCGTAGCGCAATCAGGCATGCGAAGCTCATCAATACGCGTTCTTGCCGACGAAACCGTAGATGAGCGTTAACAGCAGAATCTCCAGGTCAAACCAGATCGACCAGTTGTCGATATACTCCAGGTCGCAGCGAACACGCTCCTCCATCAGACGCGGATTTTCGGTCGGTCCACGGAAGCCATTGATCTGTGCCCAACCGGTAATTCCGGGTTTGACCAGATGCCGGCTGGCGTAGCGCGCGGCCTTGAGGAGTGCGCCATATTGCTCGTTATGCGCGAGCGCATGCGGACGCGGGCCGACCAATGACATTTCACCACGCAGCACGTTCAGGATCTGGGGCAATTCATCCAAGCTGGTCTTTCGCAGAACCGCACCGACCTTCGTCACACGAGAGTCGTTTTGAGTGGCCTGCCTCACCACGCCGCCATCCTCCATCACGTTCATCGTGCGGAACTTGTAAACAGAGATGATCCGGTTGTTCAGTCCGTGCCGGCGCTGTCGGAAGAATACCGGTCCGGGGCTCTCGATTTTGATCGCGACCGCAATGACAGCAAACAACGGCAGCGAAAGCAGGAGGATTATGCTTCCGAAGACGTAGTCTTCTATTGCTTTGCACAAATGGCCCCAGTGACTGACTTTTTTCCGGCGCATGTTTATCAGTTGGGTGTGCCCAATCTGAGAGACGCCGTAGAAGGGAACGTCGTAGGCCAATGGATCAACGCACATCTTGATTTGAACAGGAAGGCCGTTGATTTCGTTCATAAAGTCGCGGATGGTGCGCGAGCGCATTCCCTTTGTGACGATGATGATATCGTCCAGTTTGCCGGTTGGGTGGCCTTCGGCGTCTGTATATCTCTTGAGCTTCTCGAGCTCCGACGCCTTGTTGAGCGAACCAATAATCCGTACGCCCGGAACCTTCGTGAGTATTGATGCAAGGAGTTCGGTAGGCACCTTTTTGCCGAAAATTGCCACGTTTCGGACGACGAACCCGTTTGCCACAAGCCAGCGCTGCACTTTTTCGTAGACCGCTCTGTTGATCAACAATGCCAGAAGCGCCATCGCAAACCATATGATCAGCCAGCCACGTGAGAACAGGGCGGACACCTTGAACACGTACGCAACGGTCAACAGCAGCATGAATGAGAACAAAAGAAGCATGATGAGACGCGCGGGCCTGAAGGATCGGTTGCTGACTTCAACAGAGAATCCAGCGCCCGTCGCGCGGAACAGCACTGAGGCGATGACACCGCAGACCAATGCCGCCATTGCGTAAGGTAACGGAGATGCACCGGCGCCGAATTGGCTGTCGATGTAGACAATCTTCGCAATCAGTGCCGTCAGAAGAATAAGAACAATATCGATAAACTGGAAGATGTCCGCGATTATATCGGGTGAAATCCTGCTTCCAAATCGCGTCACCCACAGCTGTCGAAGACGGCTGAGTACCGGATTTTCGGCGTGCGCACGCGATGACTGATCGGCCACAGATACTCGCTCCAACAAACTGAGTGACCCGAAAAAAGTCAGACTTCCAAAAAAAGATATCTCGCAGAATCTATCTAGGGTTGTATCTCAATTTCGGACGGTCAACAAGAATTTGGTAACTATTTTCATGTGGTTTTTTTGTTTTGCTTAATGCCGCTGAAAAGCGGACGGGACCAGCAATCGGCAGCCAAGCTGTATTGATGTCGACCTTAAGCTACTTTCCGCACCGAAATGGAAGTTATCGGCCGACTTCAAAACTGGTTGGATCAGGAAACCGGAATACTCCGGAATTTCGCGAACCACCCCTCAGATTTCTGCTTCCCGGTTGTATATATCTTCGTAGCGGACGATATCATCTTCGTTGAGATAACTGCCGGATTGGACTTCGATCAGCAGCGCCGGGATTTGTCCCGGGTTTTCCAGCCGGTGTGTCGCGCCGATGGGTATGTAGGTGGACTCATTCTCCGTCAGAAGAAATTCCTTCTCATCGACCGTGACCTTTGCCGTGCCGGATACAACGACCCAGTGCTCCGCACGGTGATGGTGACTTTGCAGCGAGAGCTTCTCGCCCGGCTTCACCATCAGGCATTTGACCTGGAAACGATCGGCGCGTTCAAGGCCCTCGAACCACCCCCATGGCCGATACACGCGCCGATGAAAGGTCGTTGTGCTGCAATTTTGCAGTTTCCACTTCTCCACGACATCTTTGACGTCTTCTGAATGCTCCTTCGAGGTCACCAGGATCGCGTCCTTGGTGGCGATAGCGATGACATTCTCCAGGCCCACAATCGAAAGAGATGCACCATCCATGCTGTGCCCGTAACAGCTTTGGCTGTTGTGGAACATCACATCCCCGTTTGCGGTGTTTTCGCTGTCGCGCGGATCCGCATGCTCTGCCACAGCGGTCCACGAACCAAGATCGCTCCAGCTGGCCGCAAGCGGTACGCAGGAAATGTTCGCCGATTTCTCCATGATGGCGAAATCGATGGAAATGTTCTCGCACTCCGAGAAAGCCGCCTCGTCGAGGCGAAGGAAGTCGAGATCGTTACAGGCCTTGGAGAGCGCGCGCCTGCATGCCTCCAGCATTTCGGGCATGTGTTGGCGGAAGGCTTCGATCATCACGCGAGGGGAAAACAGGAATATGCCAGCGTTCCAGAAATAGTTCCCGCGTGCCAGATAGTCCTCCGCGACGGGTTTTGTCGGCTTCTCCGTAAATCGGCGAACGTCCAGCGCGTCGCCGGATTCCTCGCCCGTTTCGATGTAACCATATCCCGTATGCGCGTATTGGGGCCGTACGCCAAACGTGACGATGTTGCCGTCGCGGGCCGCCGGAATGCCCTTGGCAATGGATTCCTGAAATCGGTCGGTCCTGTCTATTATGTGGTCGGAGGGGAGAAGCAGAAGCAGTGCATCCTCGCCATCCTGCTCGTAAAGAAGAGAAGCAATGAGAGCCGCAGGCGCGGTGTTTCTAGCGACAGGCTCAAGCACAATCTTGTCGGCCTTCAGACCTTTCTGCTGCAACTGTTCGCGGACGATGAAGCGATGATCATCGTTGCTAAGGATGGTTGGCTCCGCAAACCCGGGACCGCTCACTCTGGAACAGGTCTGCTGAAAAAGGGAATCCCCGCCAAAAATGTCGAGAAACTGTTTGGGATAAGCTTGCCGTGACAATGGCCATAAGCGAGTGCCGCTTCCGCCCGACAGGATAACCGGCTTCAATACTGACTGTTCCATTTCGCACCTACTCAACTCGCACACAAAAAGCGCAACTCAATCCAAAAATATAGGTGCACACCCCGTCCAGTTTTTACGTGCGCCTATCTTCCAGCCTATTGACTAAATGGGTGTGCAGCAATTCTGATCCAATGGCCGGCTGCATATTTTTCTTATTGGCGTTATCGCACCTTTGGATGAAGGGGCAATGTCATATTCGTTCCTTGGTGAATTCCGGAAATCTGGATGGGTGCACGGATTTCCGCTGGAGAGCCTCAGGGCCATGACCGGATAGCGGCGTTCGACAATTGAGAAACATAACCGCTTGGGGAAGGAGGGCGGCGGTATATTTGTGTCTCGCCGAGGAGCTTTTTGAGCCACTGGCCGATATCGTACAACCAACCTCGCTGACTTTAACTTGCTGGGATTGGTTTCAGGGCCTGGTTGAAGCGTGAAGGTATTGCGCGAACATATCGAAGAGGCGTGATCTCGCATCCGTCTTTTTTGGGCTGGGAAGAATCATTTGCCTCCCGCGTTGATAATGCAGTCCTCGCTCCCCATGTTAACTCCACAAGTTCATTCGATTTCGGCGATGCCGATCAACAGGTTGCCGTGTCGATCCAGCGTACGGGTTATTCTACGATGCCGGTGAACGGAAGTCCGAACCCTGCCCAGTACGCTTTAGTGCTTATCTGCCTCGCTGCCATGTTCGCCGTCGCCCTCTCGCCTTTGCAGGGTCTTTTTTGGGACGGGGTCGTCTTGCTGCTGCTGGCCGTCTCAATGACGGCCCTCGGGCAAAATTTGTTGCAGACCCTGACCGTCTTCACCGTGGTTCTGGTTGTCGGTTTTGTATTTCTTCCAGCGTTTCTCTCTTAAGCTGTTAAACGTTCCGTCATTATTTGATCCGATTCTTGCGCGATTGCGTATCAAGAGCGTCGTCATTCGCTCTCATGAGCCCGGTTGCGCAAATTTTATTGCCGAATCGATGTAAGCTCATGCTGGCGGGCGATGTGCACAAAGATGAGTGGGGCGATGGAGCCTACATCTGAATTCTGGATTTTGTTTGGGGTCGGCCTTGCAGGATTTGGCCTTTATGCCGGTGTCGCGTTTCTGCTTTGGGTCATGAGACAACTGGATGCCCCCCCAGATGCCCAGCGGGAAGCTGGACGCTGGTGGACGCACTAGAGGCGGTCCTCATCCGGAAATCCCACCTGGGCATGTTCCAAACCGATAGTCATGCTCGCGGCTGAAAGCCATCGTTCGATGGGCGCTCGATGGTGCTGCATCATGTCTGCTCACGGACGGGCAGGGGACGTCTTGGGCAGCACGTATTGACCCGGACAAAGGTCCCAATTCAAATTCCTTCGAAATGTTTGAGCCGGCGATTTCCCATCCGCGAATCCGGTGATCCCTTCCACACATTCTCCACAGCCGGAAAGACCGGAAAGTAGCCTTAACACGCGTGTCACATGCCGCTGCTAAGGGTTCCGTGAAAGACGGGGTTCCAACAATATAAGAGGGTCGGCGGTGTCACAGGCAGCGATTGACGTTTTCAATGTTTGCAAATCATTTCAACGGGGTAAGCTGGTTCTGAAAGATATCTCCCTGTCTCTTGATAAGGGGGAAATGGTTGCTCTCATCGGCGCATCGGGATCGGGAAAGTCCACGCTGATCCGCTCCATCGCGGGATTGACGCCGATCGATCGCAGATATCAGAACACCAACGACAACACGCCATGTTGCATCAACATTTTCGGGACGCCGATTCAGAAAGACGGCCGTGTCTCAGGTGATGCCAAGGCCATCCGGTCACGCGTCGGGGTCGTCTTCCAACAGTTCAATCTCGTTTCGCGCCTGTCGCTTCTGACAAACGTGCTTCTTGGCCTGCTCGGACAGATTCCCCGATGGAGAGGAAGTCTTGGACGTTTCACGGATGCCGAGAAACTGAATGCAATGGCGGCGCTCCGCCGCGTCGGTATCGATGAGCACGCCCTCAAACGCGGTTCGGAGCTTTCCGGCGGACAACAGCAGCGGGCTGCCATTGCGCGGACCCTGCTTCAGGGCGCGGATGTGCTCATCGCCGATGAACCGATCGCCTCGCTGGACCCGAGTTCCGCACGCCGGGTCATGGATATTCTCGCGACCCTCAACAAGGAAGAGGGCATCACCGTCCTGGTATCCCTGCATCAGGTGGAGTTCGCGCTGCGCTATTGCCCGCGCACGATCGCCTTGCGCGATGGGGAAGTCGTCTATGACGGGCCCTCCGATACGCTGACCCCCCAGTTCCTCGGCGAACTCTACGGTGCAGAAAGCAAGGAGCTGTTTCTGCCTGGCATGGATCAGGGCACCGGGAAGGCTCCTGGAAAGGCTTCCAAAAAACGCAGGCGGCCTGCCAACGGGAAGGGCCGCAAACGGGACTTCACGCAAACGCTCGCGACCGTCGGAACGGCGTAATCCCGGCGTCCGGATTGTATCTCATCGGTTTTGACTGCCCGCCCGGAACGGGAGTGACGAGCGGGCGCAAGGAGAAGAAGTGAAAGGAGCTTCAATAATGCTACGTCGTACTGTTATCAAAACTGCGGTGGCCGTTGCGCTCGCCGCCACCATCTCGGTTCCGGCGGCAACTGCCGGTGACGAAAAGTCGATCAACTTCGGCGTCATCTCGACCGAATCCACCTCGAACCTGAAGTCGACCTGGGAGCCCTACCTGCGGGCCATGGAAAAGGCGACCGGAATCAAGGTGAAGGGTTTTTACGCGTCCGACTATGCCGGCGTGATCGAAGCGATGCGCTTCAACAAGGTGCAGGTCGCGTGGTTCGGCAACAAGTCGGCCATGGAAGCAGTCGATCGCTCGAATGGCGAAGTCTTTGCACAGACCGTGGATAACGAAGGCAACCCGGGCTACTGGTCGCTGGTTCTTGTCCATAAGGACAGCCCGTACGAAAAGCTCGACGACATACTGAAGTGCGACAAGTCGATCGACTTCGGTATCGGTGACCCGAATTCAACGTCCGGCTTCCTGGTTCCGACGACCTATATCTTCGCCGAGCGCAACGTTGATCCGAAGAAGTGCTTCAAGACAGTACGAAACGCAAATCACCAGGCGAACGCGATGGCCGTGGCCAACAAGCAGGTCCACGCGGCCGCCAACAACACGGAGAACATGCGTCGGCTGCAGAAAACCAATCCGGATGCGTTCAAAAACATCAAGGTGATCTGGCAGTCGCCGCTGATCCCGTCAGACCCCCTGGTTTGGCGCAAAGACCTCGATCCCAATCTCAAGGCGAAGCTCTATCATTTCGTCATGAGCTATGGCCGCATCGGCTCGCCGGAAGAAGTCGCCTCCGCACGCAAGGTTCTCGAAACACTGCAGTGGGCACCCTTCAAACCGTCTTCGGATGCGCAGCTCTACCCGATCCGTCAGCTCGCCATTAACAAGAAGATCCTCAAGATCAAGGGGGATGCAAAGCTGAGTGATGCGGACAAGGACAAGAAGATTGCCGAGCTCAAGAAACAGAGCGACGAAATCGGAAAACTGATGAAAGACGTCCCGAGCATGTAGTCGGGTCTCATGAAAATTGACATGCAGAAACGGTGCCGGAAGAACCGCTTCCGGCGCCACGCATCTTCCAGGCGAAGCAAAACGACTGAAAGCCAACCGTCCTGACAGGGGGAGTTCATGACTGACATCACCGCGCCATCAGCGAGGTCCGACACCGAAACCGTCACTGTTCCGCGCCAGCCCTGGCAGCGCCGCGCAAGGGGATTCCTGATTGGTCTCGCGGTTTTGAGTTTGCTCGCCTGGAGTTGGGGTCCGACGGAGATGAAGAACTGGATCCTGCTCTTTACCGACTGGCGCAATATGGCGGAGTTCATGAACGGGTTCCTGCGCCCGAATTTCCACGATTGGGACATCTATTTCGAGGAGATGCTGGTCACGATCCAGATCGCGGTCTGGGGAACCGCGCTGGCGGTGATCGTCGGCATCCCGTTTGCGGTCCTGAGTTCATCCAATGTCTGTCCCCAATGGGTGGTCCAACCCATCCGCCGCCTGATGGATGCGTCCCGCGCCATCAATGAGATCGTATTCGCCTTGCTGTTTGTCGTTGCGGTGGGGCTCGGACCCTTCGCGGGGGTCATGGCGCTTTTCGTTCACAACACAGGTATTGTCGCCAAACTGTTTTCCGAAGCCGTGGAGGCGTCCGATCCGCGGCCTGTCGAGGGTATCCGCGCAACCGGCGCCAGCCGCCTGCAGGAGGTGATCTTTGGAATCATTCCTCAAGTCATCCCGCTGTGGAGTTCATTCACGCTTTATCGCTTCGAGACGAATGTTCGTTCGGCAACGGTGCTCGGCATCATCGGCGCGGGCGGTATCGGTCATTCGCTTTACGAAAACATCCGCTCATTCCAGTATTCGGAGACGGCCGCGATCATCATCATCGTCGTGGTTTCGGTCATGATCATCGACATGGTGAGCGCGAGGCTCCGGGGCATGCTCGTCTGATACGCCGCTAGCCCGCCTCCCGCCGCTCAGGGAGCAACGACCCAGGTGGGCACGCCCGCACCACGATACGCGATTTATTTTCTGCCCGGTGAAGGCTCTGCACTTGCGCGCTTCGGCGCCCGGTGGTTCGGTTACGATTGTCTTGCGGGGCACGCGTGCCGACGTGAATCCTTCGGTCTCGGTGATCTGGCAACGCGGGCAGTGGAGGGGCCCGCCCGGTATGGCTTTCATGCGACCCTGGTCGCACCTTTTCACCTCCGCCCGCCTGTAACAATCGACGATGTGCTTGAGCGGTTGCATGCGGTCGCCGTGTCGCGACGCGCTCCCGAACCGCCCCTGTTGTCGATGCACGAACTGGGCGGTTTTCTGGCGCTGCGTCCCGGCGATGATCTGCCGCTGCGCCGGCTGGCGGTCGCATGCCTCTTCGCTTGCAATCCGTTGCGGGCCGAACTTTCGAAAGCGGAGCGGGACCGCAGACTGCGTTCACCCCTCACTCCCTATCAGCGCATCCTGATGAAAGCCTACGGCTACCCATATGTGATGGACGAATACAGATTTCACATCACGCTGACGGGCAAGCTCGAAGAGATGGAGCGCAAGTACATTGAATCGGCGCTCGCCGAGGTGCTCTCGCCAATCCTTGTTCAACCTGTTCCCATTGATGCGATCAGCTTGCTGGAGCAGACCACTCCTGATGCCCCGTTCCGGTTTCACTCGCGGGTTCAGCTCTCTGCATAGCGTTCGAGCAGTGCGATGAAGCGGCCGGATGCATCGGCAAGCTGCCCGTTGTTGGCGATTTCATCGATCGGACAATTTTCAGGAAGTTCAATGCGCGCGTTGCGGTCAAGCCGGGCGGTTCGATCACCTGCCGCCTCGCGTCCGCGGGCTTCCAGTCGTTCACTCAGGACATCCGAATCTGCGGTCACATGGACGACGCGCAGGTTTCCGAAGTCGCCGAATGCATCCGATATGATTGTGCGCGAAACGTTGGCAACGACGTATTGTCCTTGTGCGAGGTGCTTCACCGCATCGGCTGGGATCGCATAGGACAGGCCGTTTGCATGCCAATGGAGAAGAAAAGCGTCGGCATTTATTCTGCGCGCAAACTCTTCCCGGCTCACGGGCTCATGGTATTCGGTTTCATCGGGCGCGCGGGTGATGATCCGTTTGGGAAAGTGGAACCGCGGATCTCCGGAAAAGAGTTCCCGGGCCTTGTTAATCAGCGAGTCCTTGCCCGCACCACTTGGGCCTACGACCAGGATGAGGCAGCCGCTCGACACGGAAGCGGTGGACGCGTGTCCAGCCGTCATGCCACCAGTCGCCCCTCGCGCCAGACATTCTGTATGACCGGCACACCTCCCGTCTCACGGAAATGCACCAGATCAGCCCTTTTGCCAACGGCAATCTCGCCGCGGTCGTCAAGCGAGATCTGTCGCGCCGGATTGCGGGTTACTGTCGCGATCGCCTGCGGCAAGGCGATATCGTCGACAGACCTTTCCATGACCAAGGCCGCATAGAGCAGGGATGCGGGAATATAATCACTGGAAAGAATGTCCAGCGTTCCGGCCTCGGCCAGGTCGCGCGCCGAGATATTGCCATTGTGAGATCGGCCACGGACCATGTTCGGGCCGCCCATGAGCACGGCGAGACCGTTTTCATGAGATTTTTTCGCCGCTGCCTTCGTTGTCGGAAATTCCGCGATGACGATACCGTCGGAAATCGCTTCGTCGACGTGATCTTCGGTGGCGTCGTCGTGACTAGCGAGCGAGATCCCTCGAGCGCTTCCGAGTTCGACCACCTTCGAGCGATTGGTGGCGCTGTAACGGATCTGGTCCGCCTGCCGTTCCTTCATGAACCTTTCAAGTTCCGCATCGTTCAACCCGAACCGGCCCTTGTAAAAACTTGCATATTCCCCAATGTCCGCGAATTGGCGCTGTCCTGGCGTGTGGTCCATGACAGAAATGATGCGGATGGCGGGATGATCGATTACCGGCTCGATCAGGCCGGGCAAGCTGGGATAGCTCACCTCGCAGCGCAGATGCAGGAAGTGGTCTGCTTTCAGCGCGCCACTGTCATCCAACCCGTCAACGGTCCGGCAGATCTCCAAAAGCATGGTTTCGCGGATCGCGTGGGTGTTGACCGCGCCGACCGCAAGCGCATTGCAGACCGTCGTAATACCGGACGCCACGACCTCCCGGTCGTGGGACATGACTGCCGCCTCGCTCGGCCAGTCGGCTTTGGGACGCGGCATAAGGTGGCGTTCGATATTGTCGGTATGGAGTTCGATGAGACCCGGGATGAGCGTGCCGCCCTCAAGATCGACCGCCGACGGGATAGCGGTACGGCTTGCATCGACGGCGTCGATCCGGCCGGATCGAACAGACACGGTGCCTTGAACGATTTCATCCGCGAGTACGATGCGGGCATTTGTGAGAACAAGCTCTCCGCTCATGCTGCTGCCCTCTCTGGGAGTTTGATTTCGCGGGTACAGACCGCGTCGCGGGCCTGGGCATCATGGAAAATGCCGATCACCGCCGTGCCCGCATCACGCGCCTCGACGATCATGTCGATGACGACCTGACGGTTTTTTGCATCCAGCGAGGCAGTCGGTTCATCGAGCAGGAGAATGGGATACGGTGCCGCAAACCCCCGTGCGATATTCACCCGTTGTTGCTCACCGCCGGAAAAAGTGACGGGCGAAAGCCCCCAGAGTGTCTCGGGGATGTTGAGCCGCTCCAGGAGATCACCGGCGCGGCGTTCCGCAACTTGCTCGCAGGCGCCGCGCTCAATGAGCGGTTCCGCGACCACCTGCAAGGTGGATACGCGCGGGATGACGCGCAGGAACTGAGAAACATAGCCGATGGTTTCCTGCCTTACGGCTGTGACGATCTGCGCCGACGCACCGGCAATGTTGACCCATTCGCCCTTGTGGCGGACGTTGAGCGCGCCAGTGCTGCAGCGATAGTTTGCGTAGAGCATACGCATCAGTGTGCTCTTGCCGGAGCCCGACGGTCCGGTCAGCGCAATGGCCTCGTCCGACTTCACGGCGAACGACATATCCTTCAGGACTGCGAGCCGGAGCCCGTCCTTCAAATGAAGCGTAAAGGTTTTTGCGAGGCCTTCCGCCCGCAGCATGTCGCGCTGTTCGCTCATGCCTGCAATACCGACGAAACCAGAAGTTGGGTGTAGGCATGTTGCGGGTCGTCCAGCACCTGGTCGGTCAAACCCTCTTCGACGACGTGGCCGTTTCGCATGACCATCATGCGATGGGCCAGAAGACGCGCCACTGCCAAATCATGGGTTACGATAATCACGGAAAGTTGCAGGCGGGTGACAAGACCGCGAATGAGATCGAGCAGGCGCGCCTGTACCGAGACATCAAGTCCGCCGGTCGGTTCGTCCATGAAAACAAGCCGGGGTCCGGTCACAAGATTGCGCGCGATCTGCAGGCGTTGCTGCATGCCTCCGGAAAATGTGCGTGGCGAGTGGTCGATCCGTCCCGCATCCACTTCGACCTTTTCCAGCCAGTCCACGGCGCTCGCTCTGATATTTCCGTAGTGGCGTTGGCCGATGGCCATCAGGCGCTCGCCGACATTGGCGCCTGCGCTGACGGTCATGCGCAACCCGTCGCGGGGGTTCTGGTGGACGAAGGCCCAGTCGGTCCGCATCAGAAACCGGCGTTCCGCCTCCGTCATGTCATAGATGTCACGCAACCCGTCGGCGCGCATGCTGTACCGGGCGCGGCCCCTGTCCGGAAGGAGTTGCGCGGAAAGACAATTGAGCAGGGTCGTTTTGCCCGAGCCGGATTCGCCCACGATTGCCAGCACTTCGCCGGGCCAAAGGTCGAACGAAATATCGGCACAGCCGATCTGTTCTCCGTAGGACTTCGATACGCCTTCGACGGCGAGGATCGGCAGTTCGGTGTCGCGTTGCGTGCTCATTTGGCAACGCCCTCGCATTGCCTGTTGCAATAGTCGGTGTCGGAACACACGAACATGCGCCCGCCAGCGTCGTCGGTGATGATTTCATCTAGGAAGGAGTCTTCCGCACCGCAGATGGCGCAGGCCTTATCCCATTTTTGGACCTCGAAAGGATGATCGTCAAAATCGAGGCTGTGGACCTGGGTATGCGGCGGGACGGCATAGATCCGCTTTTCACGCCCTGCGCCGAACAGCTGCAGCGCGGCCATGCGATGCAGCTTCGGATTGTCGAACTTCGGAATGGGTGAGGGGTCCATCATGTAGCGTGCATTGACGTGCACCGGATAGGCATATGTTGTGGCGATGTGACCGTGGCGAGAGATGTCCTCATAGAGTTTCACATGCATGAGCCCGTATTCTTCCAGCGCGTGCATGGTCCGGGTTTCCGTTTCGCGGGGTTCAAGAAAACGCAACGGTTCGGGTATGGGCACCTGATAGACGAGAATCTGGTCCGGCCGCAGTTCGTCCTCCGGCACGCGATGGCGCGTTTGAATGACGCTGGCCCGCCCGGTCTCGGTGGTGGTCTCGACACCAGCGGTCTTCTTGAAGAATTTGCGGATGCTCACCGCGTTCGTCGTATCGTCGGCGCCCTGGTCGATGACTTTCAGAACGTCATCCTGCCCGAGAACGGAGGCGGTGACCTGCACGCCGCCCGTGCCCCAGCCGTAGGGCATGGGCATTTCGCGGCTGGCAAAGGGGACCTGGTATCCGGGTATCGCCACCGCCTTCAGGATGGCGCGTCGGATCATGCGTTTCGTCTGTTCATCCAGATACGCGAAATTGTAAGCCTTCTCCCGCTCCACGGTCTTACTCCGCAGCCTCGACATGGGTCTTTGCAATCTCGGCACGCATTTTTCGCAGCAGTTCGAGCTCGGACTGGAAATCGACATAGTGGGGAAGTTTGAGATGCTCCACGAAACCCGTCGCCTGGATGTTGTCGGAGTGGGCGAGGACGAACTCTTCATCCTGCGCAGGTGCAACCCGCTCCTCGTCGAATTCATCGGCACGCAGGGCGCGGTCCACCAGGGCCATGGACATGGTCTTGCGTTCGCAGTGCCCGAATGCGAGCCCGTATCCGCGCGTGAATTGTGGCGGCACATTTTTTGAGCCTTTGAACTGGGTCACCATCTCGCATTCGGTAAGCGTGATCTCAGCGATCTCGATGGCGAAGCCGAGTTCTTCCGGCACGAATTCGACGCGCACCTCGCCCATACGGATTTCGCCGGCGAAGGGGTGATTGCGTCCGTAGCCGCGCTGGGTCGAGTAGCCGAGTGCGAGCAGAAACCCCTCATCGCCACGCGCAAGGTTCTGCAGCCTGACATCGCGGTCGGCGGGAAAGCCGAGCGGTTGGCGCGTCAGGTCGCCGATGCTGTCGTCGTCGGAACCATTGTGCGGACACGCGCCGTCAGGCGGTTCCATCAGGCCTTGATTGCCGAGGAGTTCGAGGACGCGCGGCGTATGTCCGTCGACGGGCTCGGGTCGCGTCGCAGGCGGGTCTTCGTCCGCTGGATTTTCCTTCTCGAGTTCGAAATCGAGCAGCCGGTGCGTGTAGTCGAAGGTTGGCCCCAGTATCTGCCCGCCCGGCAGGTCCTTGAATGTCGCGGAAATGCGGCGGCGGATAGCCATGCGCGAGGTTTCGACCGGTGTCGAATAACCGAACCGCGGCATGGTTGTCCGATAAGCCCTGATCAGAAAGATTGCCTCAATCAGGTCGCCGCGTGCCTGCTTGACGGCGAGGGCTGCGAGTTCGCGGTCATACAGCGAGCCTTCGCTCATGACCCGGTCGACGGCCAGCGTCAGCTGTTCGGCAATCTGTGAGGTTGTGATTTCCGGGACGCCTGGATTGCCGCGCCGCTCTTTGGCGAGCAGTTCGTGCGCCTTGTCGATGGCCTTCTCGCCGCCTTTGACGGAGACGTACATGCGCTACACCGCAATGCTGGTGCTGCGCGGCAGGCCCGCGACCGATTCCGGACCGCACAGAATGAAGTCGACGCCGAGAGGGAACCTGGCATGGTTCTGCCGTGCTGTTGTCCAGAAACCGGCATCAAGGTTGCCGGGAGAAAACTCCTGCGTTTCCGCAATGCCCGGACCCGAGAGCAGGACCTTTTCGCCAGAACCGAAATCACGCACGCCGAGGAGAACGGTGGCCGACTGGTCCGGATATTCCGCGCATCCCGTTTTCAGTTGGAGAATATCGGGCATGTCCCGGTCCGCGAGCGCGATCACGAAGTCCGCGTCTGCCGGTTCGCTCACGGTCGGCGCGCCGGTGTGGAAGGCGATGTAGCGTTTCACTGCCTCAATATCGAGTGGCGGCGCCAGATAGACGCCTGTCTCGTGATCAAGCAACGTGAGGGCTGCCGCTGCGAGCGTCGGCCCCATAGGGTCTGGTGCGGCTTCGATGCCCGAAAGCGGCACCGGAATACCCGGACGTGACAGTGCATCAAGCACGGCGCGGAACGTCTGCTGCGCGCCATGCACCGGCTCCTGGAAGCCGGGCGAAAGTTCAGTTTCCATTGTCATTCATTTTCTCCACGCACGAGGGTGAAAAAATCCACGCGCGTATCAGCGCTTTCCGCCTGTTTGGTTTCGCAGCGCGCCGTTTCCTCCTGTTCCAGGGGGACGATCACCCGTCGCATGATTTCATCCCGCCGCGTCTTATGCTGGAGCAGCGCGTCAGTGAGTGCCGCGCGGGCGGCATGATCAGGGCGTCGTCCCGCCACATAGGCGTGGCCGAGCGTGCCGTCTTCGGTGCGGACGGTGCAACGGGTCACGGTCATCTCGCCGAGGTTGAACGCCTTACCGGATCCGCCGGCGCGGCCGCGCACCATGACAAGCCCGCTCTCGGGACGGCGCAGAAAGTCGTGTTCCGGCAGATCGTCCAGCCCTGCAACGAGTTGTGCGAGAGAGGTTTCCTCTGCCCGGGCGAGGATGCCCATCCATTGCTGCCGGTCCTGCGACTGCGCGTCGGTCATGTGTTGAATAAGAAACGCTGTGAAATTGCTGCTGCGTCCGACGGCTGTCTCAGCCGACCGACTCGACGGAATTTATTGGCCGCGTATGACAGTGCGATGACGGCCAGCAACCCGGCAGCTTTGTTATGTTGAAAAAGGCTCTTAGTCGCGTATCTCAAACACGGGTGAGCCCAGATTGTCCCAGTTCGGAGAGATGCCGAGACCCGCAGCGTCGGGTGCGCGCATGACGCCATTTTCCCTTTGCGGTGCCCCGGACGCATTGCTTGCCGAGACATAGCTGTTGAAGTCCGTCGAACTGAAGCGGTGCCGCTCAGGCGTCGAATGGGCCAAGTGTGCAATCGCAGCCGTGATGATGTCACCACCCCAGCTGTCTTCAATCGTCATCGGCAGGCCAAGCCCAACGCAGACATCCCGGATTACGCGTGCTTTCGAGAGACCTCCGACTTTGGAAATCTTCAGATTGATCGCGTCGACCGCACCATCGGCATGGGCGCGGAGGAGCTGCGGCAATCCATCGATATTCTCATCGAGGATAAAGGGCAGGCTGGTGCGACTTCTCACGGTGAGGCATTCTTCATAGCTGCGGCATGGCTGCTCGATATACACGTCGAGATCCGCTACCGCATTGACGACCCTAATTGCTTCGTGGGATTGCCAGCCGGTATTGGCATCGGCGACCAGAACATCCGTGTCGGCCAAAACTGCACGCGCCGCACGGATGCGCGCGATATCGTCATCCGGTGAACCGCCGACCTTAAGTTGAAAACGACGATAGCCTTCCTTGCTGTAGCCGGCGACATTCTCCGCCATTTCCTCGGGAGGCAGTTGGCTGATCGCCCGATACAGTTCCACCGCGTCGCCCTGGCGCCCGCCGAGCAGCGCGCAAACCGGAGTTCCATTCGACTTGCCGAGCAGGTCCCAGCAGGCCATGTCGATCGGGGACTTCACGTAAGGGTGGCCAAGCAGCGCCTGATCCATGACCTGGTTGATGAGGGTAACGTTTGTCGGATCGAGGCCGAGGAGGTGCGGTGCAAGTTCTTTCAGTCCGGCACGTGCGCCGGGTCCGTATGCCGGGAGGTAAAACGGACCCAGCGGGCACACTTCACCATAGCCCTCGAAGTCGCTGTCCGTTTCGATGACAACGATCGTGCTGTCGAAGACCTCGACATACTTGCCATCGGCCCAGGAGTATCGGCCTTCCTTCAGCGGCAGGTCGATCTGGTAGCAACGGAAACCGGTAATCTTCACGAAGGCCCTCCAGCCAGTGGAATTGCTATCTCACATTCGCCAGAAACTTTTTGGTCTCCGGCGATTTGGACCGTTTGCCGAAGATCTGCGACGGCGGTCCGATCTCTTCCACCACGCCTTCGTGAAAGAACGCAACCCGGTCCGAGACATCTCTGGCAAATCCCATCTCATGGGTCACGCAGATCATCGTCATGCCCTCATCGGCAAGAAGCCGCATGGTATCGAGTACCTCGCTGACGAGCTGCGGATCGAGCGCGGACGTGACCTCGTCGAACAGCATGTATTTGGGCGACATGGCAAGTGCGCGGGCGATCGCCATGCGCTGCTGCTGGCCACCCGACAACTTCGAAGGGTACACATCCAGTTTGTCGACAAGACCGACATGCTCCAACTGAGCAATGGCGACGGCTTTTGCTTCCTCTTTCGGTTTACCCAACACCTTTCGAGGCGCAAGCATCGTGTTTTCGAGAACGGTGAGGTGAGGGAACGCGTTCCATTGCTGGAACACGATACCAATTCTCTGCCGAAGCTTGTTCAGGTTTGTGTCTTTGGCATGCACATCTATACCGTCAACAAGAACGCGGCCGCCTTGAATGGATTCAAGACCGTTGATGCACATCAGCAGGGTGGACTTCCCCGAGCCCGACCCGCCGATGATAGAAACAACCTCGCCCTTTTCGACCGTCAAGCTGACGCCTTTCAGGACTTCAAGCAGACCAAATTTCTTTTGAACGTTTTCGACTTCAATCATCTTCGCGCCACTTCCTTTCGAGATGTGCGCCAATACGAGAGATTGGAAAGCTGATCAGGAAATAGATCAATCCTGCAACCGACAGGACGAAGAGCGGTTCCTGAATGCGCGTGATGATGATCTGGGACGACCGCAACAGCTCGATTATGCCGATCCAGAGAACGAGTGCGGAATCCTTCATCACCCCGAGTGTCAGGCCGATCCAGGAGGGGAGCATGGCCCTGGTCGCCAGGGGAAAGACGATGTTGGTGAGATCCTGCGTGTAGCTCAGCCCCAGCGACCTTGCCGCCCGGCGCGTCGTCTGAGGCACGGCCAAGACGCCTCCACGTACGATCTCGGTGCAGTAGGCCGATGTGTAGAGGCCGAGAACTGTGCATCCAACAACGAACGGTGTCGCATTCAATCCGGCGATTGCCTGAAACGAGTTCGCCAGAATGAACTGAATGAGCAACGGAACGGACCGAAGAATATCCAAGATGAATCCGAGGGGAATGCTGATCCACAGTGAACCGGTCGCTCTTATCAGTCCGAACACAATGCCCAGGGTTGTGCCGCCTGCGACGGCCCAGAATGTGATCAGTAGCGTTTTGCCCGCACCGTTGAGCATGAACATCAGGTCGCTCCATGTCATCGAAGTTTCGATCATGGGCGCCTCAATATTTGAAGAGCTTCCAGGCGGCGAGCCGCGCGGAGCCGGTGACGAGTTTGGTGATGAGGTAGTAGATAACGGCCGCAATTGCGAAATACTCGAACGTGCGGAACGTCCTGACATTCAGCTCCTGTGTGACGCCGGTCAGATCGATGTTGAGGCCGACGATCACGCCGAGCGATGTCATCAGGATGGCCCAGACGATCTGGTTGGTCATCGGATAGAAGACAATACGAAAGAGCTGCGGGAGCACGATCAGCCTGAAGGTGCTGAAGGCACCCAATCCGAGCGATCGTCCCGCGCGCGTCTGAATGGGGGGTATGGCCCGTAATCCGCCGCGAAAAGTTTCCGCCAGATAGCCTGCATTGTTAAAGGTGATGCCGGCGAGCAGGGCAATGTAGGAATCGAGGAAGATGCCGATCGAGCCAAGCCCGAAATAGGCCATGTAGATTTGAAAAAGTGCGGGCGTGTTACGCGCCGTCTCCACCCAGACGGATGCTCCAAAACGCGCCAGCCGGTATTGAGAGCCCGAAGCGACCGCTAATGCGATGGCGATCACCGTTCCGATGAGCATGGACAGGACGGCAATCTGAATTGTGATCAGTGCGCCTTCCAGCATTGCCGGAAGGGCCTGGAACGCCGGGCGCCAATGAAAAGTGTAGTTGAACATGGCTTTCCGCCAAGCGTATTGCTGTGGTCAGGCGACTGCCCTCATTAATCGCGCGTTCAGGGCGCACTGGTGGTGCGCCCTGAAATCTTGCGACTCTAACGGTAAACGCCTGGAATTGTCAGATCCGGGGGCTCGCCGGTGCCAACCCATTTGTCAAACAACTCTTTGTAGCGTCCGGTGCGAACCTGCTGATTGACGAACAGATTGAGGTAATTCAGGAGACCTTGTTCCTGCCGCAGAGCGATCAGTCCGACATGGTCGACCACGTATGGTGCCGGGCCGCCGATCTTCAAGCCTTTGAACTTGCCGCCCTTGACGGTTTCAACGGCAACGGTTGACGTAACGACAGTTGCATCGATCTGTCCCTGTGCCAGTGCCAGGAAAACATCCGCTTGCGATTGGAAGGTGCGGAATGAACCGTCGCCACCCCATTCTTCCTTCAAGCTCTTCTCCAGTCTGATGGCTTCGTACACGCCTGCAACTGAACCGAGCTTCTTGCCCTTCATACTCTCGTATTTGTCGATCCCCAATCCTTCACGCGTCAGCACGACGAAGGTGAAGGCAAAGTATGGAATTGAGAAACCGATGCTTTTCGCGCGTTCCAAAGTGTCTGACGTTGAGGCGACACCAACATCCGCCCGGCCTGAAATGAGGGCTGGAATACGGTCGGGGAAAGGCGTTTCCACGATCGAAGGCTCGACGCCGAGCGCCTTGGCCAAGTCTCCGCAATAGTCGACATCGAAGCCAATCGGCTTGTTGTCCTTATCCCGCGATCCCATCGGCGGGAAATCAAGAACCACTGCACAGCGCAGTTTTCCAGATGCAATGATGTCATCAAGTTTGTCCGCCCAGCTAGATTTCGTGGCGGAAATTGATAGCGCGACAGCGATGGCAAGCACCGCGAATGCCCTGATACAACTCATGTCATTCCTCCCTAAAAACTCAATATGACAAATATTTGTCGACATGGTCGATTAACGATTGCTGTCTAACAAAAATACTGTTTGTCGACAATATTAATGTCACTAGGATATGACGGGATGGATTTATCTGGCGTGGCCCGTTTGGTAAGCATGCTTGTCAGCACTTTCGGTTCTTAGCCTGATCGGTGGAATGCAATCCTATGCGATGGAAAAAAACAATCACGATGATCGAGGCGCACGCCGAGGGCGAGGTGGGGCGTGTGGTTACGGGCGGCGTCATGGATGTGCCGGGCCGAACGATGCTCGACAAGATGAATCACCTGAACGAGGTGGATGACAGTTTGCGCCGGTTTTGCGTGTTCGAGCCGCGAGGATGCGCGCAAATGAGCACCAATCTGCTGTTCCCACCCTCGCGGGAAGACGCGGATGCGGGGTTTATCATTCTCCAGGGCGACCGGGCGCACGCCATGTCGGGCTCCAACAGTATATGCGTCACAACCGTGCTCCTGGAGACGGGTATGGTTCCAATGCAGGAGCCGGAAACAACAGTTCATCTTGAAACGCCGGCGGGACTTGTCGCGGCGCACGCGCTATGCCGCGATGGCAAATGTGAGTCTGTAACGCTCGAAATGGTTCCAGGATTCGTGGAGGAGCTCGATATCGTTGTGGACGTTCCGGAAATCGGAAAAGTCACAACGGACGTGGCCTTCGGAGGCGTGTATTACGCGCTGCTCGATCCCCGCCAGATTGGCTTGGAGATTTCGCCCGACAACGCTCGTGGG
This sequence comes from Hyphomicrobiaceae bacterium, assembly GCA_028066055.1. GTDB lineage: Bacteria > Pseudomonadota > Alphaproteobacteria > Rhizobiales > Methyloligellaceae > UBA2767. Next base: position 26,454 of record JALCBY010000029.1, on the reverse strand, counting down.
CTTGTCGACGCGGGCTGCCGGATCCATCGTGAGCTGAACAAGGTTCTCACGATCAGCCATCCTGAAATTCCGGAAATCAACGCCATTTCTTATGTGATGTTTGTGGACAGGCGGGAAGATGGCGAACTGATCGGTTCGACGGTTCTTCCTCCGGGACGGCTCGATCGTTCTCCCTGCGGAACGGGAAACACGGCGCGAATGGCGGTGCGTCACGCGCGCGGTGAGGTTGCTGTAGGTGACAAGGTTACAGCCTATTCCGTAATCGGCAGCGCGTTCGAGGTGGAACTTTTTGGCGAAACGACGGTCGGTAACAAGCCGGCGACCCTCTCAAAGGTTACCGGGCGCGGATGGATTCACGGTCTACATCAGATCGGCGTGGATCCGAGCGACCCATACCCCGACGGATATTTGCTGTCCGACACATGGGGCGACGCTTTTGACCTTTTGAACTGATCCAAGCGAACAATTCACGCTCATTTCGGTGGGGTGAGACTAAAATCCAGCACGTTGTTGGAGCTCAAATATCCAATGAAACGATCGCCAACCTGAATAACGTGATCATGCGCACATTTCTCCGCCAGATCTTCGTCGCCCGCTTCAATGGCCTTGATGATCAGGTCATGATCGCGGCGCACTGAATGCGGAACCTTCCCTCCGAAAGAACGAAAATAGAGATGCAGCATTCTGCGGCCGTCGTCGAGGAGCCGGGCGTGGAGAAAACTGAAATACCGGTTCTTGGCCGCATCACTGACCGCCATGTGAAAATTGCGGTTTGTCTCGATCATGCCCGCAACGTCGTTTTTTTCGAGAGCGGCCAAGAAGTCGGCTTGGCGTTCTTTGATGAGCTGGACATCCGTTTCGGTTCTCAGTCGCGCGGCAAGGCGTGCGACCACGCGTTCGATCAGGTTGAGTGCATCGAGATATGCGGGATACTCCTCGATGTTGAGTGGCGCCACCAGCGTACTTTTGTTCGGCAGAGTGACGATCAGTCCTTCCATCGAAAGGCGGATGAGTGCCTCGCGAATTGGCGATCGGGACATGCCGAACCGTTCACTGAGAGAGGCCTCGTCAAGAAGCTCGCTCGGCCGCAGCTCCAGACTGAGAATGTCTTCCCGCAACGCTTCATAGACGCTTTGCGCTCCGCGTCCGCGTCGACGAACGGGCTCGGTCTGTTTGGCGGTTTTGGGCGGCATTCACATCTCCAATAGGTGGTCGCTGCGATTCTTATCGAGCACCACATTCGCATTTATGTCTACCGATTCGTGCATTGACGGCGTCAGTCGTTCATTAGTATACAACACGTCGACAAATATGGGGTGCAATCTTTTCAGGAGCGACAGGCCGGCGTACGGCTTCGCAACCAGAAACGTTGAATTCCACGCATTCCGTTGAACACGCCGGTCGACGGAGATTGGGAGAAGTTGAATGTTTAAAGGGATCATACCGCCGGCCATCACTCCGTTTCGCGACGATTTCAGCGTTGATGAGGGAAGCTACGCCGAAGTGGTCGAATACATGATCGCCGGTGGCGTCCACGCAATCATTGTCAGTGGCACGACGGGCGAGAATTATGCCCTGTCCGCCGAGGAGCGCGTTCGCCAGTTTCACTACGCAAAAGATGTGATCAATGGCCGGGTGCCGTTGATTTGCGGCGTCAACGACATGACGACACAAGGCGCCTGCGATTTTGCGCGTGCGGCGAGGGAGGCGGGCGCGGATGGCCTTTTGGTGGCGGCGCCCCCGTATTCTCTGCCAACGGAAAGAGAGCTCGCGGCGCATTGCCTGATGATCGATCGCGCCGCCGATCTGCCGATCATGCTTTACAACTATCCCGGGCGCACGGGCGTCACCATGGGATCCGATTTCCTGGCCCGCGTCGGCCAGCGAGACAATTTCCGCTACATCAAGGAAGCCAGCGGGGACATCAATCGCGTTCACCTGATTACTCGAGAGTTTCCGCACATCGAGCTGAGCTGTGGGGCCGAAGATCAGGCGCTTGAGTTCTTCGTCTGGGGTGCGACGAGCTGGGTTACGCCAATGGCGAATTTCTTCGCCGAGGAGACTGTCCATTTCTACGACACATGTGTGCGGGATCAGGACTTTGAAAAGGCGCGACGCATGATGATGGCGCTTCTGCCGTTGACGACCCTGATCGAGGGCGGCGGCAAGTTCGCCCAGTCGGTCAAATATGCGGTGGAACTGCAGGGACTGCCCGCGGGTCCGGTTCGCCCGCCGATGCGTGCGCTCAAGAAAGAGTTCAAGCGGGAAATGCGGGAGGTTTTCGAAACGGCGAAAACATCACTTCGCGCGATCATGGCAGATCAAAAACAATCTGAAGAGGTTGCTCATGTCCGGCTTGTTGAGCAGGGATGACATTCAGGCCATAGCGGTTGATCTGACGATCCCGAATGCTGCCTTCATCGATGGAAAATTTGCCGGTTCAAGGTCGGGAGAAACGTTCCCGACCGTGAATCCGGCGACCGGCGAGACCATAACCGAAATTGCCGCCTGCAACGGCGACGATGTGGACTATGCGGTCCAGAAGGCGCGCGAAGCCTTCGAACGCGGAACGTGGTCGAAAATGCACCCCACCGAGCGCAAGGAAACGATGATCAGGCTCGTCAAGCTGATCAAGCGCCATCGCCATGAGCTCGCGGTGCTCGAAAGCGTCGATAGCGGCAAGCCGATCAAGGATTGCATGGAAATCGATGTGCCGGAGACGATGCATTGCCTGGCGTGGCATGCCGAAGCGGTGGACAAGCTCTATGACCAGTTGTCGCCTTCAGGCGACGATGCGGTCGGGATGATTGTCCGTGAGCCTGCCGGTGTCGTGGGTTGCGTTCTGCCGTGGAACTTCCCGCTGATGATGCTTGCCTGGAAACTCGGTCCGGCGCTCGCATCAGGCAACAGTGTGATTATCAAACCCGCCGAGCAAACGAGCATGACTGCGCTTCGTATCGCCGACTTGGCGCGGGAAGCAGGCGTGCCGGACGGCGTTTTGAGTGTCCTTCCGGGGCTCGGGGAAGTGACGGGGCAGGCGATCGGCCGTCATGATGATATCGACGTCGTGTCATTCACAGGTTCGACTGAGGTGGGGCGGCGGTTCCTGGAGTATGCGGCTCAGTCAAATCTGAAGCGGATCACGCTGGAGTGCGGGGGCAAGAACCCGAGCGTCGTGTTGAGCGACGCGGCCAATCTCGATGACGTCGCGCGCCATATCGTCTACTCGGTTTTCTGGAATATGGGGCAGAACTGCACGTCCAACTCTCGGCTGATTGTTCACAAGGCGCTGGAGGATGACGTCCTGGGGCGGGTCCATGACCGGCTTAAGGACTGGCGGACGGGAAATCCGCTCGATCCGGCAAATGCGCTGGGTGCGATCGTGACCAAAGAGCATTTCGACAAGATCATGGGTGACATCGAGCGAGCCAAGATGGACGGTGCTCACGTCACATGCGGCGGTGATGCCATCGAAGACGGCAAGGGCCTATACGTTGCACCAACGGTATTCACCGGCGTGAAGGAAGAGATGGCGGTTGCCCGGGATGAGGTTTTCGGACCGGTTCTTGCCGTCCTTCCGGTTGGGAGCGACGATGCCGCAATCGAATTGGCGAACGACACCCGGTACGGGCTGCAGGCATCTCTCTACACATCCAATGTCGCAAAGGCGCACCGGTACGCACGCGCCATCAAGGCGGGCACGATTTCTGTCAATTGCTACAGCGAAGGCGACATAACGACGCCGTTCGGAGGCTACAAGCTTTCCGGTTTTGGCGGCCGTGACAACTCGCTGCTTGCGCACGATCAGTATACCGAGACGAAAACAATCTGGATCAACACGGGCGATGACCATGTCGATGAAGAGGTGGGGTAGCCAGCATATCAAAATCTGATCTGTACCTGTCTGAATGGTTATTTGACGACAATCAAGAGAAGCGGGGAAAACAACCCCAACACTATTACAAGCGTAAAGGGAGAATGAATCATGTCCATAAAGATCAACAGACGCGAGCTGATGTTAACTTCAGCTGGTGCAGCGCTCAGCAGCCTGTTGTTTCCCGGAGCGGCATTTGCCGCGTATCCGACGCGAAACATCAACTGGATACTGATGTGGCGCGCAGGTGGTGGTGCAGATACCGCCACCAGAATATTCCTTAAATACGCGGAAAAGATGCTCGGCAAGAAAGTCATTGTCCAGAACATCACCGGCGGTGGCGGTGCGATTGGATATACGGCTGCCAAATCTGCAAAGCCGGACGGCTATACCTTGGTGACAATTCAGGGCGATTTGCCGAAGTTCGAGCCGAAGGCTCTGGCGCCGATCAAGATCGACGACTTCGATATTGCGGCGGCATTTGCTTTCCAGTCGCCTGTTGTCGTTGTCCGCGCGGACGCTCCATGGAAGTCACTCGAGGACTTCGTAAAGGATATGAAGGACAATCCGGGCAAGCGGACGATCGGCATAAGCGATATCGGGGGCACGTATCATCAGCCAACCGCGCTGTGGGCCGATGCGGCAGGATTCAAGCTGAAAGCCGTGACCTTCCCGGGATCTCCGCAGCAGGCTGTTGCCCTGCTTGGTGGTCACGTGGACGCAACGGTGACCTGGGTGAAGCCCAACATTCCATATGTGAAGGAAGGCAAGCTGAAGTTCCTTGGCTATATGGGGTCCAAGCGGCTTGACGATTATCCCGACGTACCGACGCTTTCTGAAGTGGGATACGACGTCGTGTGGGAGCATCCCTACGGCATTGGAGGTCCGAAGGGCATGCCGAAGGAGGCTCTGGTTGCTCTCGAGGAAACCGCCAAGAAGGTTTGGGAAGTTCCCGAGTTCCAGGCGGAACTGGACAAACTTGGCCTGACCGTCATGAGGAAGGGAAGCGCTGATTATCGGGCGCATATGCACAAGATGCAGTCCGATATGACCAAGGCCCTGAAACTCATTCAAGGCTAAAGCCTTCATTGAGCGTTCCGCGGGAATGGTTTCGCTAACATTCGGGGGCTGAGAGCCGAATATGAATGCCGAACGGGCGGTTTGCCTACTCACTTTGGTGATGAGTGGAGTCTGTCTTTCTCTGACATTCAGCTTCCCTCAGATATCAGCTGATCCTGGCGGCATGGCACTATTCCCGCGGATCGCCGGCGTTGCGGCGGCATTGGCCGCGCTCATCATTTTGGTGCGTAGCTTCCTCTCGGCAGAGGGGCGGGCATCAAAGCCATCAACGCTCGGCAGTTCCTCGCTGCCTGACTTGCTTGAGCGGATAATGAGGAACCGCATGGTTTGGATGATTGCCGCGAGCATCATCTATCCGTGGCTCATCATCAAACTCGGTTTTCTCATAGCAACAACGATTTACGTGTTTCTGCTCATGAAACTGTTTAAGGCACCGCTCACTATTGCGGGCCCCTATGCTGTGACGGTTGCGACCGGGCTTTATGTCGTTTTCGTTTACATCCTGGAAGCTTACGTCCCACCCGGGACTTGGCTCGAGGGGCTGGGAATGTAAGGCATGGAAATCGCATTCGAGGCTCTGGGAATACTTCTAAGTCCGCAGCATCTGCTTCTTCTCGTTGCCGCGGTCGTGGCCGGTCTCACCGTTGGTGCGGTGCCCGGCATGACCTCGACCATGGCCATTGGTCTGCTCGTGCCTCTGACCTTTGCGACGAGTAAATATGTGGCCTTCATTCTGCTGCTTGGCATCTATTGCGGCGCAATTTATGGCGGCGCGATCACCGCGATCCTCATGAACCTTCCTGGTACACCGACAGCGGCGATCACCGCGATTGAAGGATATCCGATGACCCGAAAGGGCGAGGGGGGCAAGGCTATCGGGATCGCCACCCTCTCATCCACCCTTGGCGGGCTTGTCAGCTGCGTATTTCTGATTTTCCTGTCCCTGCCATTGGCGAACATCGCGATCCTGTTTGGACCGACCGAGTATTTCGCCCTGGGCACTTTCGCATTGGCCGTCGTGATGGCGTTGTCCGGTAGGTCCGTGCTCAAGGGCTTGGTCTCAACTGCGCTCGGAGTTCTCTTCGCGACGGTTGGCATCGATATGATTGCTCAGTCGCCGCGCTTTACCTTCGGCGTTACGGAGCTCCTCATCGGTATTCCCGCCGTTCCGGCAATCATCGGACTCTTCTGTGTGTCCGAGGCTTTTCGCATGGCCGAGAATGTGACGGTCACCGGGGCCGTGCAGAAAACGGCTGGCGGCTTTCGAACGGCATACAAGATGTTGCCGAAGCTCTGGGTGACGATCAGTAAGTCTAGCCTGATTGGAACTTTCATCGGCGTGTTGCCGGGAATCGGCGCCCTCATGGCGTCCTATCTGTCGTATGCGGAAGCAAAACGGGTCTCCAAAACCCCGGAGCAGTTCGGCAAGGGCGCTCCCGAGGGCGTATGCGCCAGTGAATCGGCAAACAATGCCGTGACCGGCGGCGCGCTCGTTCCAATGCTCGCGTTGGGCATCCCGGGCGATACCAACACGTTGATGATTCTTGGCGCCATGATCGTTCATGGGTTGGTACCCGGCCCGACACTGTTTCGGGAGGAACCTTCGCTCGTCTACGTCATCTTTGGGGCTGTCGTTTTGAGCAATCTGCTGATTTTGCCGTTGGGGCTCAGCCTGGCCCGTCACATTGCGAAATTCGCCCTGATCGACCGCAAATACCTTATGCCCACCGTTGCCGTACTTGCCATCACAGGTGCCTCAATCGGCTACGGTCATATCTATTACTTTTGGATCTCGATCATTTTTGGGTTGATCGGCTACCTGCTTCAAAAGGGCGACTTTCCGCTTCTGCCAATTGCAATGGCATTGATCCTCGAGCCTCTCATTGAGCGAAATTTCAGATCATCCCTGATGCTGCCGGATGCGGGGTTGGAGATGTTCCTTTCACGTCCAATCACACTGATCTGCATCGTCATGGCGGTCCTCGTTATCTGGTTTGGCATCCGGCGCGAGCGGCGTTTGGCGGCAGATGTGGAAATCGTTCGAAGTTAGCAATCTGACGGTATCGGGCACATCGATCTGGCCCGAATGCCGGCCAAAGGAAACGGTTCTGATATGAAGGCAGATATCGGCGATCCCAGGAAATCACCTGTCAGCGCCGGTGCGCGCCGCCGGCCGATTGTATCGGGTACGCAGCACATGGTTGTGGCCGGTCATCATCTTGCCGCGCAGTCCGGGTTCAGCATTCTGGAAGCGGGCGGAAACGCGGTTGATGCCGGCGTTGCCGCGATTGTGACCCTCGCGGTTGTCCAACCCGATATGGTCAATGTTGCCGGTGTTGCGCCAATTCTCGTCTATCTCGCCGAAACAAATGAAGTCGTGACGATCAGCGGACTTGGGGGGTGGCCCAAAGCAGCATCCGTTGAATATTTCGAGCGCGAGCATGGCGGCGTCATGCCTGAAGGGATTGCGCGCTGCGTTGTTCCCGCGGCCCCCGATGCGTGGATTTCAGCGCTTGAAAATTACGGAACCATGAGTTTCGGCGAGGTCAGCTCGACGGCCATTCGCCTCGCTGAAGAGGGATTTGCAACACACGGATTGTTGGCGGCCCGCATCTTGGAGTATGAGCAGGGCTACCGGCGCTATCCATCAAATGCGGAGATATATCTGCCTTCGGGCCGTCCGCCGACGCCGGGCGAGCTGTTCGTCCAGAAGGATCTCGCCCGCAGCTTGAAATACATGGCCGATCAGGAAAAAGCGGCATCTTCCAAGGGGCGCGCCGAAGGCCTGAAGGCTGCGCGCGATGCCTTTTACCGGGGCGATCTGGCGCGCGCGATAACGAAATTTCATGAAGAGAATGGCGGTCTGTTACGCATGGAAGACTTTGAGAGCTTCAGTGTTGCAATCGAGCCGCCGGTCTCGACGACTTATAAAGAGTATGAAGTGTATACCTGCGGTCCGTGGTGCCAGGGCCCGGTTTTGGCGCAAATGCTCAATATGCTGGAGCCTTATGATCTGAAAGGCCTCGGGCACAACTCACCCGACTATGTTCACGTCATTGCCGAGGTGATCAAGCTGGCATACAGCGATCGGGAGCGCTTCTTCGGCGATCCGCGGTTCGTGGACGTGCCGATCGATAGCCTGCTGTCGAAGGACTATGCGGCGGCGCGACGCGAGCTCGTCAGAGATGCCGAAGCGTGGCCCCAGATGCCGCCGTCCGGCGATCCGGTCGGTTTTCGATCGATCGGGGACGACCAGCTTCCTGAACCACCCGCGACACCGCTTTCGGATAGTGATGCAACTCTTGAGGGGATGGATACGTCCTATGCCTGCGTGGTTGATCGGCACGGCAATGTTTTCTCCGGCACGCCCAGCGATTCCAGCTGGGACGGCGTGATCGTCCCGGGAACGGGCTTGAGCCCATCGACACGCGGCAGCCAGTCGCGTGTGGATCATGCTCATCCTTCTTCGGTTGAGCCGGGCAAGCGACCCAGGCTGACGCCCAATCCCGCCCTTATCGCAAAGCACGGCAAACCAATCATGCCGATTGGCACGCCGGGTGGGGACGCACAAACACAATCCATGTTGCAGGTGTTCCTCAACGCAGCCGTGTTCAAAATGGATGCGCAATCCGCCGTCGAGGCGCCGAGGTTCTTAAGTCAGAGTTTCCCCAATTCGTTTGCACCGAACCAATATTATCCCGGACGTCTCAATCTCGAGCACAGGTTGGGCTCAGGACTTGGCAAAGCCCTTGAAGCGCGCGGGCACAAGGTCTGCAGATTGCCGGACTTTTTCTGGAGACTCGGCGCGGTTTGCACGATCGTGATCGACCGTGACGAAAACCTGCTTCAGGCGGGCGCCGACCCCAGAAATGAATCTTACGCGGTGGGCTGGTAAGCGCGAAAATGTCGATCCGCAACCATCATACAATTCCTTCCTTTTGCCGCGCGCGGTTACACATCGGGGCGCAGGACCGGTGTATTGATTGTCCTGCAGGGAGCGCGTGAGCATGCGTTCATCCCACATCGTCCACGTTGTTACCTGTCACGCCGAGGGTGAAGTCGGAGACGTGATCGTCGGCGGTGTCGCGCCGCCACCTGGAGAGACCCTTTGGGAACAGTCCCGGTATATCGCAAATGACCAGACGCTAAGAAATTTCGTGCTCAACGAGCCTCGCGGCGGCGTCTTCCGGCATGTGAACCTTCTCGTGCCGCCAAAGCATCCCGATGCGCAAATGGGCTTCATCATCATGGAGCCGGAAGATACGCCCCCGATGTCGGGGTCAAACAGTCTTTGTGTCTCCACGGTTCTGCTTGAGACGGGCATCATCCCCATGCAGGAACCGGAAACCGTTGTGTCGCTTGAGGCGCCAGGCGGTCTGATCGAGGCACGTGCCGCTTGTCAGGGGGGCAAGGTTCAATCTGTCCAGATTCGCAACGTGCCCGCTTTTGCCGACAGGCTTGACACCAGTTTGGAAGTGGAGGGGCTTGGCACGCTGACGGTCGATACCGCATATGGCGGCGACAGTTTCGTCATCGCCGACGCCCGCGCACTCGGCTTTTCAATCGCTCCTGACGAGGCGCGCGATCTTGCCGAGACAGGGATCAGGATTACCAACGCGGCGAACGAGCAACTTGGCTTCCAGCACCCCGAAAATCCTGAATGGAAACATATTTCGTTTTGTCAGATCGCAGCCCCTGTATCTGAGATCGAGGGCGTGAAAACGGGCCGAAATGCGGTCGCCATTCAGCCGGGTAAAATCGACCGCAGTCCCACCGGGACCGGCTGCAGCGCCCGGATGGCGGTTCTGCATGCGCGTGGGGAGCTTGACGTTGGTGAACCCTTTCACGGTGTTTCCATCATCGACTCCGTTTTCAGCTGCCAGATCGAACGGACAAGCCGTGTCGGAGACCAGGACGCAATCGTTCCGCTTATTTCTGGCCGCGCATGGATCACGGGCACATCGCAGCTGATGCTCGACCCGGAAGATCCATGGCCTGAAGGCTACCGGATCGGAGATACATGGCCGATGCGAAGCTGACGGCCGCCACGGATGAACTATTTAACTGAGCAAAAAAGGGAGAGAAAAATGAACTTTAAGTCACTGATCTTAGGTCTTGCGCTGATAGTTGCGGGGAATTTCTCCGCCGCCGCGCAAGACATCACCTGGCGCGTGCCGACGTCCGTTCCGGAGGGAAGCTTTTTCTACAAAAACTTCCTGGAGCGATTTGCGAAGAATGCGTCAATTATCACGGATGGCAAGGTCAAGATTCAACCCTTCGGCGCTGGCGTGATTGTGCCGGCGTTTGAGGTCTACAAGTCGGTTCAGGAAGGGATTGTCGAAGCTGGACATTCGACCCCTTCATATCTTGTGAACCAGGACCCCACCAACGCGATCTTTGCAAGCTTCCCCGGTGGTATGTCCGCTGAAGCCACGCTCACATGGCTCTATGATGGTGGTGGCGCTAAAAAACTGACGGAGTTTCGGCGCGACAAGATGGGCCTCCACTCGCTGGTCGTTGGAGTCGGCACGTCCGAGGTGCTTGCGCACTCGAACAAACCTCTCAAGACACTCAAGGATTTCGCCAATCTCAAATATCGGACATCCGGCGCCTGGGCGGCGGTCTTGAAGGAAGATCTCAAGGGCGTTCCGACGGTTGTGCCCGGAGGTGAAATCTACACCCTCCTTCAGAGGAAGGGTGTGGATGCCATCGAATGGGCAACGCCTGGATCAAACATCACCGAGGGCTTTCACGAAGTTGCGCCCTACATGGTTTTCCCGGGCGTACATCAACCATCCTTCGTCTGGGAGATCGTCGTCAAAAAGGAGAAGTGGGATGCACTTCCGGACGATCTGAAGAAGAAGCTGGAGCTGGCGGCACGGTTGAGCACATACGAAAGTTTCACCTACTTCCTGGATGCCGATATGAAGGCAATGGGCGAGTACGCGAAAACCAAGGTGGAACTTCTGACGCTTCCCCCCGATGTTGTGAAAGCATTGCGGGAAGCAGGGCGTAACTGGGCGCGGAAGAAAGCCAAGGCGCTTGCCGATGGTGGCGATAAGCGGATGCAGTCCATCCTGGACGACTATTTCGCCTACCAGGCGCAGTGGGCCAAAGGGTCGAAATACCTGGTTCGCGACACCGAATAGCAAAACACAGCCCGGCGTCACAATCTTCGGCGCCGGGCATTTTTTTCGTTCCTATGCCGGCATTGTAGCTTCATGTGGAATAAGCTTCTCAACAGCATTGATCGGGTTGCCGGGCTTTTCGGTCTGGTGGCCATGGGCCTGCTCGCAGCTCTGATCGGGTCGATGATCTATGAGGTTGCTGCGCGCTATGTCTTCGATGCGCCGACACTTTGGGCCTTTGACATTTCATACATGTTGAACGGCTCCCTCTTCCTCATCGGCTCTGCCTACGCCCTGAAGGCCGACGCGCATGTGCGTATCGACTTTCTCTCGACCGCGTTGCCCGTCCGTGTCCAGCAACTTTGGAATGCGTTTATCTATTTGCTCGTGCTCGTACCCATTTTTGCAATCTTCAGCTATGTCGCGATCGGGAAAGCCTACAAGGCATACATCACCAACGAGGTTGAAATGGTCAGTCCATGGGCCCCCTATGTTTGGCCATTCTTCGCGGCTGGTGCATTGGGCATCGCTTTGCTGGCATTGCAGCTTTTTGCCGAGGGAAACAGGTTTTTCCTCGGGCAGAAGCAGCCCGGCCAGACAGAAGACACTTAGGAACGGAAACAGGAGGTAGCCTTGTCCTGGATTCCCGTCCTGATGTTTCCGGTATTGTTTTTTCTCGTATTCTCCGGACTTCCGGTTTCATTTTCGCTGATCATTACGGCGGTCATCTTCGCGCTGACTGCGTTCGGCGATTTGGCGTTTCACCAGCTGTATGGTGCGGTGCAGACAACCGCGTCCAATTTTACGTTGGCGGCGATCCCGCTCTTCGTTTTGATGGGGGCCGTGCTTGAACGGACGGGTATCGCCCTGAGGCTGTTTCAGGCACTGCAGCTCTGGCTCGGGCACCTGCCGGGAGGCCTGGCGCTTGCGACCATCGCAATGTGCGCCATATTCGCCGCAGCATCCGGCGTCGTCGGCGCGGTGGAAATTGTCGTTGGCATGATGGCAATCCCCGCAATGCGACGATCGGGCTACAACATGGGATTGACCGCGGGAACGATCTGCGCGGGCGGGTCACTCGGAACGATTATCCCGCCGTCCATCGTCGTGGTTATTTACGCATCCATCGCGCAACTCTCCATCGGGCAGCTTTTTGCCGCGATTATTATCCCCGGCGGCCTGATGGTGTTGTTTTTCCTCATCTACATCATTGTCCGCTGCCGGTTGCGCCCGGAGGACGGACCGCCTATCGATGCATCGGAGTTCGATGTTCCCCTCAAAGACAAACTCTTGATTACGGGAAAGGCCCTTGTTCCACCGCTCGCGTTGATCGTTGCGGTTCTCGGTTCGCTTCTCGGCGGCATTGCATCTCCGACAGAAGCGGCCGCGGTCGGTGCGCTCGGGACGTTTCTGCTTGCGGCTGCAATGGGTGAGTTGTCCAGAAGGATGCTGGAGGAAGCCTTCGGCGTAACCCTGCGTATCACCTGCATGATCATGCTTATCGTTGTCGGCGGTACGATGTTTACGAGCATCTTCGCCGTGACAGGCGGCGGCGGGATGGTGCGCGAGCTCGTCTCTGTTCTCGGCCTGAATGCGTTGGGAACAATCGCACTGTTTCTGCTGATCGTTTTTATCGCCGGCTTCGTCCTGGATTGGATATCGATCGTACTGATATGCGTTCCGATATTCGCGCCGGTCGTCAAATCGTTCGGAATCGATCCGATCTGGTTTGCCGTCCTGGTTATGGTTGTGATCCAGTCGTCCTATCTCACGCCGCCAATGGCGCCGTCGATCTTCTATCTGCGTTCGATCGCGCCGGCATCCATGACCTACAACGACATGTATCGCGGTGTGGCGCCGTTCGTCATTGCGCAGATTGCGGTCTTGATCGTGGTTCTCCTGTTCCCGGCTGCAGCAACTTATCTCCCGAGCGTGATGGTGGGCCTTTAGTTCCTTGTTTCACCGGATAGCAAGAGCGGGCGCCGGGTGCGTGTTTCTTCCCGGAGTTACAGGAGGAGCGAATGCGCTTCATTGATGCGGCGACTGTCGACCGGCACATGAGCTGGAAAAAGGCGGTCGAAATCATGCGGAATGGTCATCTGGGAAAACGCCCGGTTCTCGATGATCTGCTGCTGCAAAGCGGGCAGGGCGAACTCCTTGGCAGGGCCGTCCATCTCCCGGAGGTCGGGATCGGCATGAAGGTGGCCTCCATGTATCCGCCCAACCGGAATTCGGTACCACCGAAACCGACGGAGGATGCGTTGTACATCCTCATACGGGAAGAGGACTGGCGGGTCGACGCCGTTTTGTCCGGACCGGCGGTGACGCGATGGAAAACTGCGGCCGACTCGGCTCTTGCATCGAGCATCCTGTCCCGCCCGGACAGCCACAGTTTGTTGTGCATCGGTGCCGGGCCGATCGCGGAGGCGCTGGTTGAAGCGCACCTTTCGGAGCGTCCGTCCATACAAGAGATAATGCTCTGGAACCGCACGCCAGAGAAGGCGGAGGCGCTGCGCATCCGGCTGGAGGAAAAGGATATCGGGGCACAGGTGATATCCGATCTGAACGAAGCCGTGGGGAACGCGCACATCATAACCTCGGCAACCCCATCACCCGAACCGGTCGTCAAGGGAGCATTTGTCCGGCCGGGAACGCATGTGGATCTTGTGGGAGGATTTTCACTGGCGCATCGTGAGGGCGACGATGAACTCGTCAGGAAAGCGTCGATTTACGTCGACAATCTCGCGTCAACCGTCGGCCATGTGGGAGATATTCAATCGCCGATTGCATCGGGTGTGATGAGCCAAGACGATATCAGGGCGGATTTGTTTGCCCTTGTGGCAGAACCGGACTGGAGACGGGACGACGATGAGATCACGATGTACAAGAATGGCGGCGGTGCGCATCTGGATTTGCTGATCGCAAGACAGGTCGTGCTGGAGATCGACTAACCGGTCTTCGGCGACAGCGGAGATGCCCGCATATGCAAAAGCAGCGGATAATCATTCCAACATTCATGAGATTCCGTGACATACCCTTTTGCCGGAAGTGCAGGGAGGAGCTGTCGGAGTAGCGCTATCTGCTAAGCGACATGTAACGTCGTGGCTCGGCGTCTGCGAAACCGAACTTGCTGTAAAAGTCGTGGTGGTAATCTGTCGAGAGCATCCAACCCGACACTGACTTGAGATCGGGATGATCCATGAGATCCTTTGTCAGCCGCTTTCCAAGCCCCTGTCCTCGAAAATCCGGCAAAATCTGAAGATCAGAAATATAGGCGAGGTATACGGTGTCCGAGGTCGCTCTCGCCCATCCGATCATCCTCCTATCATCGAGATACAAGCCAACCAGGAAAGAGTTTTCGAAGGACGTGATTATTCCCTCTCGGGTTCGGCCCTTTCCCCAATAGCTGGCCTGCGTCTCAGGCGCGATGATATCGAAATCCAGATCCTCGAACGCATAACTTGTTCTGATATCCATACTCAAAACTTGTTGTCCAATACGTCAAGATTGCTCAGCAGCAGTTCTTCGACCCGGCTCAGCCTGTAGCCATTGACGACGGCGATCTAGACGTTTGCTGAATTTGCCATGCAATCCGCTGCGTTTCAGCTTGCCGGCCTTTAATCAGCGGTGCAACGCATTCATGATCAACTCAAACGTTATCAACTCAAACGTTTCGCACTGATGACCGAACTCCAGGATCGTCGTCCGGATTGCGGCGATGAGTGCATTAATCGGGCATGTAAATGTCACATTCGGCTTTAAAATGATTTTTTTCGTTATCTTTGATCCAATCTTTGCTATGCGTCTGTCGGAGGGCGTACCGCGAATAGGACCCAATCCGCGTTGCGTGAAAAAAATGAAGTTTTTTCGAGTCTGAATTGGACTTTCTAGGGGTCTGAATCGTCAAAGTTACAGGTGGTCAGTCTTCCAGAAATGGCTTGGTGGGAAATGTTTGTTTTCCGCGCGATTTTGAACCTCACAATGGCGCAGTAGCGCAGAGAGAAGCATGGCGTTTGTACAGTTCGTTTCGTTGAATTTTAGAATGTTGAATCGTGGCATTTTGATTTTGCTCGCAGCGCTGAGCCTTCCGATGTTCGGCAAAGTTGCAATGGGTGCCGACCAGGGCGTGGTTATCGAGCTTAATCGATTGAGCCCGGTCAAGAATGCCTGCCGGATGAGCCTGGTGTTCACCAACATGATGGATGTCGCGGTGGAAGCGCTCGCGATCGAGACCGTGCTGTTCAACAAGCAGGACTCTGTCGAGCGGTTCCTGGTCCTGAAGTCACGTCCGCTGTCGCCCAAGAAAATCCGGGTTCAGCAGTTCGATGTCACGGGCATTGACTGTGAAAGGTTCGGCAAGTTGCTCCTGAACGATGTCAAGGAGTGCAAGGCGGCGACGCTGGATCAAAAAGCTTGTGTTGCAGGCATAAGACCATCGAGCAAGGCCGGCGTCCCTTTCGTTTCGACAGCCGCAGCAAACTAGAAGAAGTCCAATGACAAAAGCTGTGCAAGGAAAGCAGATGTTGGCGCAAGCCGGCGGAACGGGGGAGCAGCCGCTCGCTCCGAATGCGCAAAAAACCGAAGGTGAAGCCACAGGAGCAGGTGCAGAACCGGCTCCTTCGGCCGAAACAAACAGCCCGCAAACCACCGAGACAGGAACAACTGGCACGACGATACCGCAGTCTGATGCACCTCAACTGCGACCGGGTGGCGAAACGTCGGGCGCGGTACCCGAACCTCAACCGCCTGCGGATATGGCTGCCCCGCAATCCGGCGGCACCGAAACCGTCGATATTCAGATTGGCACCGATACCCCGCCCCAGAACGGTTTCGCTTCGCTCTTTGATGGCATATCGAGTTTCGTCGAACTCGGTGGTCCGGTGGTTGCGCTACTGCTTGTACTGTCGGTGTTTGCGCTGGCCATCATCTTGGTGAAGCTGTGGCAGTTCTATGTGGTTGGCGGCGCATCGAACAAGAAGATTTCGAAAGCCGTATCGGTGTGGCTTGCGCAAAACTATGAAGAGGCGCTTGGAGAGACAGGAACCCTGCGCGGACCGGTAGCGAAAGTTGTTCACTATGCTATGGCCGGTGCTGCCGAGTGCCGCGATGACAACCACCTTCGCGAAGAAACAGAGCATCTGGCGGCCGCGGAACTCTCGTCACTGCGATCCTATTTACGGGGGCTTGAGGCTGTCGTTCAGGTCGCACCGCTTATGGGGCTTTTCGGCACGGTCCTGGGGATGATCGAGGCTTTCAGATCGCTGGAGGCTGCGGGCGCACAAGTCAATCCCGCGGACCTTGCCGGCGGTATCTGGGTCGCGTTGTTGACGACGGCGGTCGGCCTGGCGATCGCAATGCCGGTGTCGCTGGTGCTGTACTGGTATGAAAGTCACATCGCGAAAGTGAAAGCCGCAATGGAATTGTTCGCGACGGAAGTGATGACGAACCCACCGGCGCGTACGGTCAAACCTGTTGAAGGCGCGCGGGTGAGGCTAGCGGCGGCGGCTGAGGGAAAAAATGCGAATTGAGGAATCTGCTGCGGGCAAAAGTCGACTGAGTCTGACGCCGGTCATCGATGTCGTGTTCCTGTTGTTGTTGTTCTTCATGCTCGCCTCGACCTTTACGCGATTTGCCAATGTTGAAATAGGACTGGCCGGGAAGGCGGTTCGACCCGCCAGCGAAAATCAGATGCCGCTTGTTCTGATTTCCGTGAAAAAGGGTTCCCGCTATGCCGTGAACGGTCAGCCGGTTGCACTGGATGAAATGCAGGCGGCGCTATCGAGCGCGGCCGTTGATGGCAAGGCACGTCTCGTCATCCGTCCGTCGGAAGACGCGTTGGCCGAGGACATTGTACGGGCCGTTGAGCAATCACAGGCGAGCAAGCTCGGTCCCGTCATAATGATGCGTTAGTGGCTTTGGATCATGCAGATACCGGTTGAGGCATCGAAAAGGTCGGGGGACGAGAATATCGTTCCGATGATCAATATCGTCTTCCTTCTGCTCATCTTTTTTCTGCTTTCCGGGACCCTGAGCCAGCGGCCCCCATTCGAACTGGATCCCGTTTCGACGACATTGCAACCTCCCTCGGAAGCGCCGCAGAACGGCCTGTTCGTTTCCGCAAAGGGTGATTTGTACTTTCGTGGTGAGATGATCAGCGTACAGGCCCTGTCCCACGCAGTATCCGCTGCAGACGGCAATCTTGAAGTGGTCGTCGATCGTCGTTTGCCGGGCGGCTTGCTGTTTCCCATTCTGGAGGCGCTTGCAAGCTCTGGTAACGAGAAGGTCCGGCTGGTCACTGAGCGGAGTATTGCGGAATGAGAGTGAAGGCGCGTTATTGGGGGATTGCGATCGCGTTGTCTGTTGGCGCTCACGTCGCAATCTTCGTGAGTCGAGATCAGAGTGCACAAACAGCCATGCCGGCCGCCGCCGGCGCACCTGCTGCCGTCTGGGGTGTTGCCGCCAGCCAGATGATGCAGAAGGTCGAGCCGGTCGAAAATGAACCGGAACCAGAGCAGCCTCAGGAGCCAATGGAGCTCAGTGAACTGAAGGATTTGCCTGCCTTGCCCCAGGCCCTTTCGGAAACGGCCCCCAGTGTCGTTCCAGAAAGTCAGGTCCAGGAGGAGGCCCCGACAGAAACCCTGGAGCCCGTCAAACAGATTGAGGTGCAGGAACCAAAGCCGGAAAAGAAGAATACCAAGAAGAAAGTTCGAAAGAAAAAGAAGCGCAAGGCAAGCGTAAGCGGACCGGTCGGCCAGCGCGCCGGCAACTCCGGCAGCAGCGCAAGCAGTTCCGCCGGTCGCGCAAGCGCTGCAAGCTACTCAAGCCGGGTGCTGTCTCACCTTCGCCGGCACAAGCGTCATCCGGGAGGGCGCGTATCCGGAACCGTGCGGATGGTATTCGTACTCGGGTCAAACGGAAGCGTACGTTCAGTCCGGATCGCCGGGCGTTCAGGCAACTCATCTCTCGACTCGGCCGCGTTGGCGATGGTCCGGCGTGCATCCCCATTTCCTTCGTTTCCTCCGGGTATCGGCAAATCAAGCATGACCTTCTCGGTTCCGGTGAGGTTTTCTCGCTGATCGTATCGGTGTCGAATGCTACGCGGATCGGGCGTCATATGGTGGAGAGTTCACTGAGTTTCTCGAACAGCTATTTGAGCCGGGGCGTTCATTCCGCATCAGTGCGACGCGAAGATCCTGACATCTATGCTCCGGCTTTCGCCTTGCAGGTCGGCTTTCCAACCATTTCACCGGTTGACTCGGGAAGTCTTTCGCGGCGATGCCGACACTGTGCTATTGTTTACTGAAATAGGAGGTGGAGGCGAGCCCATGCGTTTGACCAAGCAGAGTGGATACGCTGTGCGTATCGTCACCCACTGCGCTCTTGTTCAAGGTGAGCTGGTTCGTATCGCGGATATTGCGAAACGGTACGGTATTACCAAAAACAATATCGCCAAGACCGTGCCGGTTCTGGTGAGAAACGGCATCATTGAGGGCGTTCGCGGACGGAACGGCGGCATACGACTGGTGCGTCCTGCGTCGGATGTTTCGATTGGAGAAATCGTCCGGGCGATTGAGGCGACCGCCGTTGAGGCGGAGAGTTTCGGAGGAGAAAAATCCGGATCCGGCTCGAAAACAACAGTTCCCATCAATCAGATGCTCGATGCCGCTCTTGAGGCTTTCGTTTCGGTTCTGGATCAGCACACCATCGAAGACATGCTCCCCGATGGCAAGAAATCCAAGATCGCGGGATTTACCAAGATTTCCGGCAAAGGAACCGCGCGTCGTCCCAAGGTGCGCCGGGGGAGTGCGCGCAAACGTCGTGGCGAACGCACAAGCACATCTGTTTAGTTGATTGCCGGTGGAACTCCAAAGTTAGAAGATTTGCCCGTCGCCGGGCATTCCCGTTGATCACCGGCGCGAATATGCGCTTGGCAGCATTCTGGTGCTCTCTCTGAAAGCCTTGCTCAAGTAACTGGCGCCGGCGAACCTGGTTGCCATTGCGGTTTCGGCGATGGACATACCGCTCCTCGTTCGATCCACTGTTTGGTGGGCGGACTGGACGAATGCAGGCGGCGACGTTACCGGTCAAGGACCGACCTGATCTCCACCAGATTGGAACGCGCCCGCAGGATGTAGAAACCCAAAGTCGTCAGGTGCGTCGGCATGAGCCAGCCGTCTTCATCCCCATTCGAAATGATGAAGGGCTCAAGTTCTATTGCCCGGCGCAAATGTTCATCCATCCGGTCCCAGATATCTGCAAGCGCGCGGTTCTCCACGACCTCGGGGAAGTCCGCGCGGGCAGCCTGCAAAATGCCGTAGTAGCCGTAGAGCTGGCCCTTCGAGTACATGAAAATGTCATCGGCCCTGGTATCGAACCACCCCGAATTGTTCTGCTCAGCGCGATCCTTGATCGCGGCGGACGTCGAGCCGATGTCCTTGGCAATGCGGTCCAGAAACTGCAGGAGATTGTCCGCCCGGGCGTCGAAGGTTGCGTTACACGCGGTAAGCCGCTTGTTGTAATCGGCCAGAGCCTTGAACGCTTCACGGTAATATGTGGGCGTGGGTGTCGTCGGACCGATCGGCTGGCGGTCAAACAGATTGAAGTACCAGGTGAACTGATCGAACTGAATGTTGCCCTTGGCAACTTTAAGGTCGGTGTCGATCTGTGACGTGCCGCGGGTTCGTCCCAGAGCGTCAGCAAGTTCGATTGCAGTCCGGCTGGCCGCCTGATGCACGCCGCGCTGGAATGCGGCTTTGTTGTCGAAGAACCAGGTCTGGTCCCACTCGATGATCCAGAACAAGCCGGCCTTGTAGAGCGGGTGGCTGGAAATCCACTTGTTCCGGTTGACGTTGAAGTCGATGAGGTCGGCGGTAACCTCGACGATGTTCGAGCGCCCGCATGTCTTGGTGGTGGTTTCTCCGCCTTCCACCGCGACCTGCTCGCCGGCAGGGTGCATATGATCGGCAAGTTGATATTTACTGGGATAATCGACGTTGTAGTCGCGAATCCAGACCGTGTGCCAGATGAAATGCGCGTAGGCCAACGCGAGCGGTATCAAAAGCAGCAGAAGCAATCCGCGGATGATCCAGCCTGACCTTTGGAAGAAGTGATAGGTTGCCCGGAAAGGAGACGTTAGCAGTCGCCAGAGCCCGTAAACTGATTTGATGAGTGCGCGCCAAAGTCCTGCCATCCACTCAAAGAGGGGATCAAGCATTCACTAACCTCCAATCTTCGAAAAAACTCTCCCACAGAGCCTGTTTGTCTGGAAAAAAGACCGATGTAATGACGCCGACGGCGTGGTCTTTCTTGTTGTCATTCCATGTCTCATAGTCCCGGTAAAATGAATGTTTGTTCACGATGAAGCGCATGAGAAAGTCGAACGGGACATATTCGGAAAGGAACCGGTTTACCAGCTGATAGTCGGAATGTTCCGGGTCGGCACGGGAAACCATCAGCTGTGCCTGGGCCGGTAGCTTGATCTGTTGCGGGGCCGATCTGTGGAGGGCGGCATTGCGCAGGTTCGAAAGCAGTTTGAAGCCGCTCATTCCGTTCAGGTCCGAGAGATTGTCATGAACCCAGTTTTTCACTTCTATTTCCGTCATTGATGCGATTTCTCGCTCGGGCTCACGTTCCGAGATCTGATTGCGAACGAAAAGGTCGAACCTCATATCCAACAGCCCCGAGCCGTCTAGCCATTTCAAGTTGAGCGGTTCGATACGGCTTGTTTCCTGAAGATACTGAAGCACCTCGCGATAGTTCCTGAGCGGTATAAAGCGATCCTGCCCGCGCTTGCCGGACCCCAACTCCTTCTGTTTGGCACTGCCGATGACGACGGTGGCGTCGTCTTCATCGTGAAAGACGTAGACGCCGCCGAAATGTCGCGTCCAGAACGAGTTCGCGGCGAAGTTTAGCTGGCGGGGCACGATCCTGTTGTACCGCGTATCGCCGCACTCCTTGGCAAGGGCGAGGATCGCATTCAAGAGCGCATTGTCTTTCCAGCTTTCTTCTTCGGCCTTGAACCGGTTGACCAGTGTCGTCAGCTCGCGCGCCTTTTCGAGAAGTTGATTGTGCGTATGAAGCCGGAATTTCGCCCGCTTGATCGAAAGCACATCGTCGATGTCATTGACGCTGTAGGTGGAATTCTCGATCTCTCCGTAGATGACGTCCTTCAATGTCAGAATTTTTATGGCTTCGGCATTGCGCTCGTAGAATTTGCGCATGAAGTCGATGGTGGACGAGAAATTGATGTTGACGACAGGATGCTGGGCCTGTTCAGGGGAAACAATGATGAAGCGGCGGTTTACGCCCATCGGGTCGAGATAATGCACATCGTCCAGATCGTCCGCGATTTCCGGCGAGAAGCCCGTCGCGTCGATCGAAAAGGATGGGCGTTTCGTCTTGGCGATACCCAGGGCTTCGAGCGCATGATTGTAACGTTCGACCAGATGCGGCTGGTCGACGTGCACCATGCTGCCATAGATCAGCGCGTTGTCGATCAGCCGTTCCATCGCCCCCTTTCCTTCAGCACCGTAATCTCCGAGGCGGCCCGCTCGCGGAGGCGCTGATCGCGGATCAGGTTGGTGACCGCCGCCTCGTCGGATTTGTCCGTGTAGCGGAACTCCGAGTCCGCGTAGCGGTGCACTTCCTGGACGACCATGTCCATCGAGATGGGATTGCGCAGTTCGGAGATCATGGCGAGCTTGTCTTCATAGGGCTTGTGCACGAAGGTCTCGGGCTTTGAGAACCAGTCATCGGGAAGCTCGATATCCATGGCGCGCATCTTGATCGCGTCGGTAATGTTCTTGATCGCCCGTCCCGTGAAACGCGGCTCGACTTCCTTGATGGCGTGCAGGTAGGTGCCGATGTCGGATAGTGTTTTCAGCTTGCCGCCGCCTTTCTTGAATTGCTCCGCGACCTTCACCATGCCGGCCTCGCGCGGTTTGTTGTAATCCGCATATGCGGATTGCACCGCCTTCTTGATTTCCTGTGCGGCGAAGAAGTCGTGGTTGCCGGGCTTGATCTTGTGGTTGTCCCCGATCAGAAGAGCGAAGATGTCGATATAGTCCTCAACCGTCTGGGGTCCGTCCACGAGCCAGCGGGCTCCCGCCCGTTGCCGCAACGCGTCGTCGACATTCTCCGGGTAGTTCGAGAACATTCCGAACGTGCAGTTCCCGCGGATCACCGTGTTGGCGCCGGAGAGGCTTTCCATAAGAACCGCAGTGATCTCCTGCTGGCCGGCGGATGCCCGGTCGTCGCTGCGTTTGGCGGCAACCTGATCGATGTCGTCGACAGTTCCGAAACCGATGGTTCGCGAATCCATGACATTGGTGATGAACTGCCGGCAATTCTGTCCCGACTTCCCCTGATACGAGCTGATCTGATCGACGCCGAAATTTTCATAGTGAAACGCGTATCCGGCCGCTTCGCAATATTCGCTGATGAGCCCGGCGATCATCTGGATCAGCGTGGTCTTACCCGTGCCCGGATTGCCGTCTCCGATGAATGTGAACAGAAAGCCTCCGAGCTCGACAAACGGATTGAGCTGTCGATCGAAATCATAGGCCATCAGCATCTTGGCCAGTTTCATTGCCTGATATTTTGCGATGTGGTTGCCCACCACCTCGTCCGGTTTCTTGAATGTCATGACGAGGGGCGTGCGCTTACCTCTGGTGCTGACATCAAGGCCGTTCAGTTCAAAGTCGTCACTGTCCAGCCGGATATGGGTTGCCTCAAATGCACTGAGTTCGGGAAAACGTCGTTGGCGGGCGAGGAGGCTGTCGAGAGTGAGGTTTGCGAATTCGCGAGCCCGTGCGATCAGCTCGCCATCGTCCTGGGCGCCGTCGATGGCGCTATCCAGTCCGAAGAGGAACATCTTGTACGCCTCATATGGCGTATCCAGATCGACCTCTGCATCATCCGGCTTCTTCGACGCTTCACCGCCCGGTTCCAAGGTCTGCGTCAGGTAGCTTGCCGCGGTGAACAGGCAGATGAACGCGGAAGCGGCCATCAGTTTGTGAAACCGGGTCGCCTTGTCTCCGGAGAGCGCCGACGTTTTGTTTTCTGCGGTGAGCGTTTCAAGGTCGGTCTGTCTCGCAAACACATCACCCACTGCGAGACCCACCGCGAGGCCGCGCCGCAGACGATAGGCGAGGGAATGCTGCGCCATTGACAGCATGGTGTCTTCCGGGCTGATCGCCGATATTGCGTCGAACATCCGAAGCTCCACGGTCCGTTGGCGGCCCTTGGTCGAGACCGTTGAAACAAACCGCCGGCGGGTGCCGGCAAGCGCAGTTTTCGACTTGTTGTCCTTTTCGCTCACAATGACGGCGGAACGCTCCAACATCGCGTGAGCGGTGGGAATGTGAGATGCGATGTCTTCTTCGCGTAAAGTGGTCAGTCCGATATCCATTTGTTTCGCTCACACGTGCTGGAGGATGTGCTCGCCGCTTGAGATGTAGCAGCAGTAATTCTTGAAAATGTCGTCGGCCAATCCCTTCGCGGATGTGGCCTGATATGCGGCATGAGGAACCAACGCGTAGCGCTCGAGGGCACTGACACCCTGCGCCGCGCAATCGACATCGTCGGTGTCCACGTGAAAAACCTGGGTCACGGTTTCACTGTTCCAGAGACCTGCCGCTTCGGAAACTTCCCTCAGGGAATGAAGCTCCTGAACTGTCCAGGTCAACAGCCAGTTTTCTCTGGTGTCCTCGACCGTATCGAGCACGGTTTGGACCTTCTTGTTGTGATCGGTCAGACCACCGGCGTAGAAGGGCCCGATTACAAACCGGCGCAATTGTTTGGGATGGAGTGTCCGGAAGGACTGATCAAGCGCCGTCGCGATGCTCGTCAGGTTCAGGCTGTAGCTTGAATGGCTTTCCGCAAATTCTCGAAACTCGGAACGCAACTCAAGATTTGGCAGGCCTTTGAAATGAAGTTCCGCCAGCCAGTCTCCATCCTTGTTCCACGGGCCCTTTGCCGGTGTCTCATCGGCTCCCGGCGTCGAGTCTTCAACAACGAGCGTATAGACGATGGGGAGGTTCGCCGTTCCGTCATAGGTCGACCACGCCACGCCATATTGCGGGCGTCCCGACTTGGGGTCGATGGAATGCTTCAGCGTCCGGGGTGGGTGAAATGCGGTGAAGATGTCGGCCTGACCAAGCGTTTGGAAATAGTCGCGCCGCGCCATGGTCCGTTGCAGCTCGCCCGGGAATTGCTTGTATTTGAGCAACAGTTCAATCATGTGTTCGCGAATCTGTTCGGCATCCGGAATATCAATCAGAACCTCGTCGTGCCGGGCTGCATCGCGCTCAAGCTCCAGAATCGCCTGGTAGGCTGGAAAGCCGCTTTCACTGCGATCGATCTTGAAGCTGTCGGAGAAAAGACACTTCAGCTTCCAGCAAGCGAAGGCATGTTCAAGCCTGGACAACTGCCAGGAAAGCTCGTCGTGCAGAAGTCCGGATTTCAGCTTGCTGCCACGTTCCGTCTCGACGACTAAGGCAAGGCCTTTCAAAGCTTGTTGAACAGCGTCGAAATAGCCGGAGATACCGGCGATACGCTCAAGCATGTCCGGCTCCGGCGACCTGCCTGACTGGCAGATCAACTAGAGACATATTTTGATGCCTGATGCTGTTCCAGAACGGTTGAGAATCGGCGGGCAAATGCGTCATCTGCAAGTTTCTTGCGGCGCTGGATTTCCTGGCTCGAGACCATGTTCTTCTCATGGAGTTCGAGAAGATCGCCGATATGCGACTGGGCAGCCGCGCCAATTCCCGCCATCGTCTCTTCCGCCGCCGTGTCCACCTTAGAGCCGAGCGTATTGATGGAATGTGCGACGTCCTGCTGCGCCGCGGTTTTCAGAGAATCCTCCAGCGACTTGTAGAGAACGATCCTCTGCTCGGTGTCGATCTGGAGCTTGTTGATCAGGGTTGCCTGAGCCGCGATCTGGTTGTTGAGGCTGTCGACAAAGGTCTGGAACATCGTCGTATAGCGTTCCAGCGTCTGCGATCCCGCAAGCAACTCCTGCTCCTTCGCCTGCATCTCATTATATTCGGTCGCGAGGGCGGAGCGTTCGGCTTCGAGCTTCGTGCGTTCCGACTGGTCTGTCGACGTGGCCATCCGGTTCTCGATATCCAGCAGGGCAGGGTTGATCTCCTCAATCCGCTTTTGTGTCGCTGTGAGGTTCTCGGTCACGCCCTGGCGTCGCTCAATGACCGTGCGCAGGCTTGTCTCCGACGCGTTGTATCTTTCCTCCAGCACAGATTTCTGTTGCTGCAGGATGGTCACGATCGTGTTGGACTTTGCCAGCAGATCCTGGAGATTTCCGGCCAGTGACGTCGTTCGGATGCGATCGGTGTGCATCGACTTTGCCTTCTTCTTGGAGAAGAAGCCGACGATGGACTCCCCAAGGCTGAGCTCCTGCATGCTTTTGAATTCATCGCCGAAAGAGTTGGTCACGTCTTCGAGCCCGATGATCATGTCGGCAATGTTGGACTCCATGACCTTCTGCTGATTGAGCACATCTTCGATGCGGGCATTTTCAATGTCGAAATCCACATCCCCTATCGTGTCTGACTTGGCAAACTCTTCAAGCACCTGGCTGCTTGCCTCCATCTTGGAGTGCATCACATCCATCATGCCCTTTGTCTTTTTTATCTCCTCGTCAAACGTCTTGGTTTCGTACATTAATCATCCTTTGTTTTCGTTGAGACATGCGTGCTTAGTATATATATGGGGACGAAGCTGGGCCGTTTCAAAAATCGGGTCTTGGTGGCAGGCCTGCTCTCCTTGCTCCTGTTCAGTTCAAGTACAGCGGACCCAAGAAGTCACGCATATCTTTAATCCTGCAGAATTGATGTCAATCTAGATGACACTTTCATATCGGTTACATGTGTATGGTCATTGACATAGGATAACCGATTATTGCGGCCGTTCAGCCGTCTATCCTGATCGTAAACAGTTTCTTGCCTGATGCCGTGAAACAGCATTCGCTGTTGTGTATCAAGTTCGCCCGGCGGATTTGAGATGAGGATTGCCGCGCGCTATGTGCGGGCTGGGACTTGGGAATGTGTACTCCACAGCAATCCACCGTTCCCTCATTTCTCTCCCTACAGACCGGGCGTGAAACATTTATAATTCAGTATATTACAGGACTTTGTGCCTGCTATAGGTGCGCTAGGGAGCAGGGGCAAGCCACTCCAATCCAACTTGACAGGACCACTTGAAAATCATGGAAAATAGGGCGGGAAGGGAGTGGCGCCCCGGTTGTGGCCGCTTTAACGGCCACCATCGACGCTGAGCACCTGCGCCGTGATCCACCCGGCCTGGTCGCTGGCAAAGAACATGACGGCGTGGACAATATCTGCCGCATCGCCC
>JALCBY010000159.1 GCA_028066055.1 Hyphomicrobiaceae bacterium | reverse complement strand
CGGGGAGGCACTTTGGGACGGAGGTAAAGGACGAGTTCATCCTGGAGAAATGAGGTATGGAGCAGGCGTCAATGGGTATGAATTCGGCCCCCCAGAGCACCCGTAGGACCTCCATCCGGGGGTCTAGACCTCGACCTTCAGGCTATCAGGCACGTCGCCCTAGCTATACATTAATAACAGTTCAAAAGGGCGGGCGCGAGGGATGGCGACCCAAGGGGCAGGCGGGACAGGGCTCTCAGGTCCAACAGGGGCACCCACCGCCAAAATTTACTTTAAAAAGGACTCCGGAATGGCTCGGATGAGGCCAGACGACCACATTGTGGCGGAGGAGCAGATCCTAGTGGGATGAATCACTACAAGACTTGCGTCCCGGTAGAGGCAAGGACCATCAAAGTCATGTCAAGAGATCTGTCTAGGGCCCTCAAGGTGTCAGATTATGCAGAACTTAGGCTGGACTATCTCGACCCAGCCGACATTCCAGATGCCCTAAAAGCGGCACGGAAGCACATGAGGAAGATAGTGTGCACCATACGGCCCAAGTCAGAAGGGGGGGGGGAGTTCTCTGGCGGAGAGAGTAGTCGGGAGGATTTGCTGGTGGCGGCGGCAGAATACAGGCCATTTCTGCTTGATGTCGAGCACAGATCATTGTCCAAAAGCCCTAGGCTTAGGCGTCGTCTATCAAATGCCGATCTACTGGTATCGTGGCACAACGGAGTGACTCCGGGAACAGGGGTTCTAGAGAAGAAGGTTAAGGAAATGGCAAGATTTGGAGGGCGGATAAAGATGGCATGCAAGGCAAAATCAAAAATCGACGCTTTAAGGATGATCGGGCTATATGCCAAATGCGGTGACAACCGGCTGATCTCGTTCGGGATCGGGAATCGGGCAAGCTTTTCGAGAATAACCTGCATGGATCTTGGTAGCCCCTATACGTACGCGTGTATAGACAGGCCATTCGCCCCGGGCCAGATGAGGGTGTCAACGATACGCCAGATGGATAAACTGCGATTCCAATAGAGTTTAAATCAATCCGGATAGGCCCACCCCCTCAATGGGAGGGACGTATGCCATCATCGGGGATCCCATCGACCACTCACTCTCGCCGGCCATCCACAACGCGGCGTTCAGGCACCTCGGGATGGACTGCTCG
>JALCBY010000158.1 GCA_028066055.1 Hyphomicrobiaceae bacterium | reverse complement strand
GTCCAACCTCGAGCTCTCAAAGCAGGGGGCGATAGACCTGCTGCGGAGGCTGCGCGGGATGCAAGGTGTGGAACGGGCGTGAGGCCGGTTGGTGCCGGCCGTCTTGATCCTGCTCGTGAAATTCCCCTATGAGCCTGATGGCCTTTTTATATCCCAGTCTGCCCCTCTTCATAATGTCCCTGTGGTGCCATCTGACTATCACTCTTGACGGTATGGACCAATATCGTACAACCGGAAAGGTCGTGATATCGCATAGTATGTAGCCCTGAACATCTTGGAGTTTCTGCTCTAACCTAACCTTGTTGATTTCTCTACCACCGCCTATATCGATGGAAGGTGTGAATCTTACCCCGTGCTTGGTGATGGTTCGTATCTCCCATTTGCCTGTCTCATCGTACACATCACAAGTAGCATTCCTTGGGGCATGCTCCAGACCCGGGTTGTCATTGACGATCCAATACTCAGCACAATGTCCGGAGTAGCGGCCGTCCCTAAAGAGGTTCTTTGTCTGTTCTAGATCAAGTTTCAAACAAGCAGCCAATACCCATAATTCAAACCATATCAATCCGCAATATTTCTTGGGATCTTGGTATCCATGCTCTCGCCTGCGTTTCGAAACCATCATTCAAACTCCTCCAGTCCAACTAAGCCGTGATCAGAACTGGCCAGATCGTCGTTGCTGTGAGTTATTCCTTTTTCATCCGTTGGGAAATGATATCTGGCAAGCCACGTGCTTGTCTTGGAATTTTTGACGCACTCGGACGATCTTGCTTTATCTATATGCTGACCGGAGATGATCTGAGATGATCTGAGATGATCTGAACCATGCTCTGCCTCGTGTATCCCTTAGGCCCATGCTATACAATTCTTTCACTGACGTTTTCATGATCCCACTAGGCATCCGCGAAAACAGTCTCTATATATACTAACCTTCGCATACCCCGGTTCAGACTCCACATACTCTGTCATGCCATAAGGCCCTTCTGATGCCCAGATCCGGCAGGCTCTTCAATTCGGGAAGTCACCATGCCCTATCACGACAGCCGAATCGAGAGACGCCCTTGCCCGACTCGGATTGAAATCTGCCGTGCGCAAGGGTCCCCGGCCGGCGTCTCTGGCACACGCCAACGAGCATATGGTGCAGAACATC
>JALCBY010000157.1 GCA_028066055.1 Hyphomicrobiaceae bacterium | reverse complement strand
TTTTGGAATTCGGATCAGGTTATAGGCGATCAAATTGAGTAGGAAATCGGTGGTGACGCTGGCGATACCACGATGCTTGGTCTTGCGCAGAGTGCCGTGCTGCTTGCCCCAGCCGAAGATGCATTCGATCATGGCGCGCCGCGATTGCGATTTCCGATAGCCTTCATGCCGTAGGGTGCGTGCGTCGATGGCACTCTTGCGGCGCTTGCCCGTTGACGTCAGGCTGTTGTTTTGCGCCACATGCGGGGTGACGTTGATGGCGCGCAGGTCGGCCACATGGTCGATCGTGTCATAGGCTTTGTCTTCGCCGACCGTGATGTGCCTGCCGACCTGTTTGGCTTTGGCCTTCAGCATCGTCGCCGCAGCGCGACGCTCGGCGGTGCCGTTGGCGTGGGTGACCATGCCGGCCACCGCCAGCCCGTGCCGGTTCTCCATCACTGCGTGCCCCATGTAGCACAGCTTTGCCTCGCGCCCGGCGGCCTTGCGATAAAGCCGGCTGTCGGGATCGCTGGTTGAGGCATGGGTGTCGTTCTTACGTCTTTGTCCGTGGAAATTGACACCGCCATCATCGTCGCCCGAGCCGTCCTTGGGCCGGAAGCTCTTGTGCGAGGCCCAGGCCTCGATCAAGGTCCCGTCCACCGAAAAATGCTCGTCCGACAACAGCGGCCTGACCTGTGGATGGTTGAGAAGCTTGTCCATGAACTTGGCGAAGATCGCGCCGTTTTGCAGCCGGTCGCGGTTCTTGGTGAACACGCTCGGGTCCCAGACCGGGTCGTCGGGCGCCAGCCCGACGAACCAGCGGTACAAAAGATTATAGTCCAATTGCTCCATCAAAAGCCGTTCCGAGCGGATGGAGTAGAACACCTGCAACAAAAGCGCGCTCAGCAATTGTTCCGGCGGGATCGAGGGGCGACCTTCACGTGAATACAGGTGCGAAAGGCCGCGGTTGAGCTCGCCCAGAACATCACGCACAAGTCCCCGCACTTTCCTGAGCGGATGGTTCGCAGGCACCCGCGCCTCCGGCGACATGTACGAAAACAGCTTGCCCTGATCCTCAAATGCCCCGCGCATCCACACCTCCGCCAATCCATGCACCAAAATTGAATCAGCAAAACCTTGATATGGCGAGAGCTTTTTCCGCAAACTGCTAG
>JALCBY010000028.1 GCA_028066055.1 Hyphomicrobiaceae bacterium | reverse complement strand
TCAAACAGTACCGGACGGCATTTGCTGGAGAATTGAAAAGCTCGCCGGTTTGCCCGTTTTTGAACGCCGCGCAAATGCCCTTTAATAAACTTTCAGAGATCCGCTAAGCACCAGATGCGGTCAATTCCGATGCGCTCAAAGCGTGCGCGATTCAACTCACAAAAATATTGACTGGCATGACGCTCAAATCTCGGATTTAATTTCTGATTGAGAGGTCTTAGCTGGTTGTTTGTAGTGAGGGTTTACGGAACATGACTCTGTCCTATACTCGTAAATACATCGCCGCTGCATTGGCGCTGGCGTTCCTACTGTGCCTTCCGAACCTGGAAAATGCGCACGCCGATGACGCAAAGGTGCTCGACCACGCCGGGTTGAAAGCGATGCTGGAGAATCTCGGCTACGAACCGAAAGAAAGAAAATACGGCTCCGGCAGTCTCTATTACCGCATCGAGCCGAAACTGAACGGCCGCACGTGGTACTTCAACGTCCGTGCGCCGAAGAATTCCCGCTACATCTATGTTCAGCTCGATTTCGGGAAGTATCCATCCGAAACCAGCATCCCGAGACAGGGCCTCATCGAACTGCTCAAGGAAAACGGCAAGACCACCTACTCCTCCTTCTTCATCGCGTCCTGGGGTGGGTTCATGCTGACGTCGAACTTGGTCAACAGGAACGTGAAACCGGTCGACATCCGCCGCGCGATCGAGGAAATGATGCCGTTGGCCGCAAAAACCGAAAAATACTGGAATTCCAAAAAATGGTCCAAGGGCGAGAGTTCACCGGCCGACGCGAAGAAAAAGGTGAACTGATCAAGCCGGTGTGACAGCCCGTCAATTTCCCATCAGAACTTCGCCGTTCTGGTTATAGCGCACATTCATGCGCGCAAGTGTCTTCTGCGCCTCCTCGTCGCCTTTTGCGGCGGCCTTTGCCAACCAGGAAATGCCTTTGACATTGTCCCTCTGGACGCCGCGCCCCTTGAGCAACATGTTCCCGAGCATGCGCTGGGCTTGCGGCACGCCCTGTTCCGCAGCCTTTCTGTAGAGTACGGCAGCCATGTTGTAGTTGCGCCTGATCCCGCGCCGTCCGCCGTAGAAGATGTTGCCGAGGTTGATCTGGGCAATGCTGAATCCGAGGTCGGCGGATCTCGAATAATATCCAACCGCCTTTTTGATATCCTTTCGCGTCCCCTGCCCAAGTTCGCTCATTAGCCCGAGCAGGTTGATGGCCCGGACATTGTTTTGCTTGGCCGCCTCGTTCGCCCAGTGAAGCGCCATCGCGTAATTTTTCTGAACGCCGTCTTCGCCCCGCCGATAGTAATAGGCAAGGTTGAATTGGGCTGCCGAAAAGCCCTTCCCGGCAGCTTTTTCATACCAGAACATCGCTTCCAGCATGTTCTTGGCGACACCACGGCCATTGGACAACATCACACCGAGCATGTTTTCCGCGTCCGCCAGCCCGTGCTCAGCTGCCTTGCGCACCCATTTGTAGGCCTCGCCGTCATTGCGTGCGGCCCCCCGGCCCGCACCGATCATCAGGCCCAGGCGGTAATATGCGCTCGAATTTTCCTGTGCGGCGGCCTTCCTGTACCACTCAAGCGCCTCCGCGTCGTTTCGTTCGACACCGCGCCCGAACTCAAGCATGAACCCGTAATTATACTGTCCAAAATGCAGGCCCGCGTCCGCGGCCTCGCGGTATAGCCGGACCGCTTCTTTGTCGTCCTTGGGAACGCCTCTTCCATAGGCGTAAAGCAGGCCAAGATTGTTCTGCGCTTGCGGGTTGCCCTGTTCGGCCGCTTTGCGGTACCAGATCGCGGCCTCCGATTGGCTTGGCTGTATTCCCTGCCCGAAATGCAGCATACGACCGCGCAAATACTGCGCGTCGGCGTTGCCGGCCTCGATAAGCGGCTCCGACAGTTTCCAGGCCTGCTTGTAGTCCTTCTTGTCGTAAGCCTCCCACAGCGCCTTGATCTCTGCGCTCTTTGCTTCGTCCGATGTCTTCCGGGCACCTGAAGTATCGCGCTCTGCTTCCTTCTCTTGTTCGTTCGTCGCGCTGTCTGTCCGCTGTTGCCCGTCCGGCTCGCCTGATTTCTGCTGGTCTTCCTGCTTACCCTCATTCTCGGCTTTTTGTTCGGACTTTTGCTTATCCTCGTCTTTCTGCGCAGACTTCTGCTCATCTTCCTCCTTTTGCGCAGATTTCTGCTCGTCCACCTTTTTCTGCCCGGACGGGCCCTGATTGCTGTGTTTACGTTGAGGCTCACCCTGGTCGCTGTCTTTCCTTTCGGGCTCGCCCTGGTTGTTGTCTTTCTGCTCGGACTTGACCGCTTGTGTGTCGACGTTGGTTGATTTTTCCGGGTTTCCCGACAGTCCCCAGAAGGCGACCCCGGCCACGAGCACGGCAGCAACTCCACCGCCCGCAATGAGTTTGATATTCACGCCCTGTCCCTGCCCCGATGTCTCAGGGCGAGACGCGGGTGACTTGGCTTTTGGCTTGCTGGGCTTCTCTGCGGCCTTCTTTGTCGGCGCTTTCTTTTCTTCACCGGGTACGGCACCGCAGACCGGACACGCATCGTGGTCGTCGCGGTCGTAAACATGTCCCTCGATGCAACGAATAAGCGTGCTCATAGTCCTTTCTTCCCGACTTCCACCGGTGCTGTCCTTTTTACAGTCCTTGCGGAATGCTCCTTTGCTGGCTCGCATCGCTCCCTTGAGGACAACGTAACTGGTCTATCGAACCACTGCATCTTCCGCGCCTTCATCTTTTGCCATCTGTTTCGGCCATCACTTCGCCAAGCGTTGCATTGCCGCGCGCAGTTTCGTCTTGGCTGCCTCGAAACGACTTGCGCTACAATCGACCAATATCTCATTCAGAACCGCACTGCTCTGGGCAGCGGGTATTTTCATTACTTTTAGCGCTCGGGCCGCGACGTTATGCAATTGTGCGCAACCTCGCATATCGCGCGGGACTGGGAACTTGTCGATCATCGCCAGCACGGCTTTCTTATTCGGCGCCGGCTTATCTTTCTCATTCTTCTGCTCTTTCTTGTTCTGTCGCGGCGTGTCTTTCTCCTGTGCCGGGCGGTGCCTTCCTTCCATGCGCTCTTTCATCGCCTTCAATTCGGCGTCCTGCTCCTGCTGGGTTGCCCGGGCAAACGATATGTTCCGGTTTTTGGCGACGGTGATCGTACCGAAGTAATACATGCCGTACCTTTTGCCCTTGCCCAGATCGATGCTGTCTTTCGGCCAAGAAAGGCTCACCCGCTCGGTCTTGCTGAACTCAACTTTTGAACTGCGTCCGCGCGAGGCGATCGTCGCGCGCGGACCCAGCAACAAGACAGTACCCTTGCAGTCACCGGAGAAACCGAACAGGTATATCTTGTAGTGTCGGCCGGGAACCGCCTTGGGGTTCAGGTAGGTGATTGCCGGATACCAGATTGAAACCTGGCCCTGCGGGCCCTGCAGCTTGGGATTAATGTACAACCTGTCGTCGCGCGGAACGGGGGTGTATGGCGGATTGGGCTTGCCCGTTGACGGGTTGGTTTCATCCGAGGCGATTTGCAAATAGTAGGAACCGCAACTGAACACCGTTGTGACAACGAGTGGCGTACCGGCCGCACTCTCTTTGCCCTTCCGCAGTTCTCTATAGATGGTCTCGATGTCACCCCGCAGCGCTCCGCCGAGATTTTCGATCTCGGGAACCGAAAATCCGCGCTTGAGGCCCAGGGTCGCTGGCTTTGTGCCTATTCGGTCCTTTACGACTTTCTCGGTGCCGTCACTGGCGGTGGCCAGCGTTTTGACCGCCGCGTTGCGTGCCTTGATCGTGCGGTCGATGCCCTTTTCGATTTCGCCGATATCGCTCCGCAGCGCTTGTCCAAGATTTTTGATATCCGGAACCGAATTGCCGCGATTGAGCCCAAGAGTCTTCGGCTTTGAATTAAATCCATAATCCTTGAAGATTTTTTCGGTGTTCGCGCTGGCGCCAGCCAGTGCGTCGACGGCCTCAGCACGCCCCTCGAGCGCATGGGCAAAGCCCGCGTCGATGGACTCGATGTCCGCTCGCAGTGCGTTGTCCAATGCCGTTATTTCCGGAACCGTTTCACCACCACTGAGCCCGAGGGTGCGCGGCTTGACCTTCGCAACAAAACGGTCCGCGATGGTCCTCTCGGTGCCGGCGCGAATGTTGGCCAACGCCTGCATCGCCGCGTCGAGGCGCGGGCGCAGTTTTTCAGGG
Organism: Hyphomicrobiaceae bacterium; assembly: GCA_028066055.1. Lineage (GTDB taxonomy): Bacteria > Pseudomonadota > Alphaproteobacteria > Rhizobiales > Methyloligellaceae > UBA2767. Next base: position 44,583 of record JALCBY010000028.1, on the reverse strand, counting down.
TCGACACCCTCTTCGACCGTACGAAATCGGGCCTGCAATACCATGACGATCAGGAACGCACCCATCGCACCGGAGATCACGTCCATGAGCGACAGGCTGAAAATATTGATTTCGCGGTTGCGTGCCTTCATCGATCCGCCTGTACCGGTGCGCCCTAGCTCGACAAGTAGAGCCGGTTAATCAGATTCTTCAGGCAATACTCGCCGGCGCGATTGACAGCCAGCTCCTCCTGTTTCTGCGTCAGATTGAGCAGCAACACGATGATCGCGCTTTCAATAAGAGCAATGACGGTCGTATCGAAGGCGACGGCGAGGCTCGCGGTAATGCGCTTGAGATCCATGTGATCCGGATCAATCAGGCTCAACGCCGAAGCGATGCCGACGACGGTTCCGATAAAGCCGATGGTCGGGATCGCCCAGGCAAGATAGCGCAGGAGCTGGTAACGCAGATCGACCTTGTGGGCGATCAGTTCGAGCGTGCTGTTGAGGACGCTGACGGTTTGGTCGACCGACCGGCTGGCCTGCACCTGGAGCACTGACAGATCGATCAGATATGGCAGAAACCCGTTGTCACCATCGAAGTCGCCGGCAACCTTCCGACGCAGCGGCCCGAGATCATCGAACGTGAGGACGCTTTCCGCGTCCTCCGGCAAATAGCCCTTCTCCAGAAAGGACAGTTCCCGCCTGGCAACGCTGCGGCGCACGAAAATGTCGGCCATCGCCAGAAAGAACAGCAGATGCTCGATGTTCTGTATGGTGAAGGGAAAGGGAAAAACCGCGCCGCCGGCACCCAACCAGAATTGAGCAGCGCGTCCGTTGCCGTCCAGCAGCAAACTGAGAACAAGGATGACCAGGCATCCGACGACAACGCCCAGACAGAGGACGATCGGGTACCGCGGAAGTCCTCCCCACCCTCGCGCGAGGTTAAACGAGCTTGTAGTTTCGAGCGACATGGGCTCCCTCCGATCCAGCGCACACTGATCCCTGCTTGCGAGGCGTGACGGGGTAGACCGGGTCGAAGAGGAAAACTGCAAACGCCTAACCTCTTGCCCGGTACCGGAAGCCCCATGGCAACGAAACAATACGCAGAACCGGTGTTTGCGACGTAAGGAATGCTCTCACGTCTGCCGGCACGGACAGTGCCCGCGCGAATTGCCGCCACAGCTCCGATCATTGCCCCAACCGCGCAATTACGGATGCCTCAGGTTAATCCGCTGATCGGAACAGGTCCATTCAAGAAATTGCGCGTCTTTATGCCGGACAACTGAAGAACTGACACAAATCCGATGTCGATACCAACCTGCGCTGTATAATGAACGGACGGGCAGCTTCTGTTAAATCGGCGAGTTTTTGGAATCATTTACAGAGAGAAAGGATGCAGTTCTGCCTTCATGCGAGCGACAAAGTCCTGCGCCAACCGCGAGTATGGACCTTCGCCAGGAAGCGTGATGGCGATTTCCAGAACGACCTGCGGTTTGAACCGGCGCGCGACGAGGCCCTGGCTCAAATAACCCTGCGCGGTCATTGGATCGACGATAGCCAGACCACCGCCGGTGGCAACGATTTCGCAGGACGTGGCAAACAGCCGGGACTGGATGACAGGATCCCACGGGATGCGGGCCTCGAAGAAGGCCCGCTCTAGCTGCTGTGTCGTCTGATGTTCACGATACAGCGAAACAATCGGTTCACGTGCGACCAACTGCGGAGTGAGCGTGTGATATTCGGCCAGGGGGTGTTGCTCCGGCATCACCATCACGCATTCGAAGCGCAGTATTTCAGACTGTCCCGCCAGATCGTCGATCGGTGTCTCGACAATGGCAATGTCACATTGCTCGCTCGGGATCATCATGCGCACCGGGTGTATGCACCCCGACCTGGGGCGGCGCCACAGCGCGAGAGGGTCTGTCATTCCTGCAGTCTCTCGGCGGCATAGATTTTGTCGCTGCCGATATCAATACGGTCTCTCCACCGCACGATATCGGCGGCATGACCGCCTTTCTTGCTGGCACGGTCGCAATTGAGATTCTCACACTGTTCTGCCAGGCGCCTTCGATCAAAGCTGCGATGAAGCAATGAACCGGCATGCCTGTCCCCCTTGCGTCAGAAAGAGAACAAACACCACCGCGAACACAGCAGCTGCATTTCTCACGCAAGCGGGCCTGCTTGAGGCAAGACAATACTGCAGGCCAGCCAGATCCGGTCCGGCAGCGGAAATTTGAAGCCGCAACGGCCCTTGCCGGTTACATCTCGACCTTTCGCGCGAGCCCCGCGTCTTCGGCCAGACGCGCCGCTTCGGACGCAACGGCCAAGTCCTGAAGACCGACGCCGGTGCCATCGAAGAGCGTGATCTCGTCAGCGGATGTGCGTCCGGGATGGGTGCCGTTGATGACGTCGCCGACGGGTGTGATATCGCTGTCACTGATCAGCCCGGCCGAGATCGCGTGTTGCGTCTCGCCAATGGTGACCGATTGCGCAATCTCGTCGGTGAAGAGCGTCGCCGCCGCTACAAGTTCGGCGTCGACTTCCTGCTTGCCCGCGGTATCGGTCCCCATGCAGGCGAGATGGGTGCCGGGTTTCACCCAATCCTTCATCATCAGGGGTTCGAAGGCCGAGGTGATCGTGATGATCACATCGGCTTCCGCACCAAGCTGTTCGCGCTCGACGGCCTCGAAGGGAAGGCCGATATCATCTGCGACCTTCTTCAGCGCCGGCAGCATTTCAGGATGCAGGTTCCAGGCGACGACCTTTTCAAAGTCGCGCTGTTCAGCGGCGGCCCGCAACTGGAACCCCGCCTGATGGCCTGCGCCCACCAACCCGAGCACCCTGGCGTCAGGCCGCGCGAGATGGGCGATCGACACAGAAGAGGAAGCCGCGGTGCGGATGGCGGTGAGATAATTTCCGCCCACGACAGCCTTCAGTTGTCCGGTATCTGGGTCGAACAGGAACACGCTCGACTGGTGATTGATCAATCCCTTCTCCATATTGTCGGGCCAATAGCCGCCGGACTTCACCCCAAGCACCATTCCCGACTTGTCGAAACCCGACTTGAAGCCGTAAAGGGCATCGGCATGGCCGATGGCCTCCCGGATCACGGGGAAGTTATAGGCGTCGCCTTTGGCCATGGCGGCGAAGACGGCCTCGACCGCGGCAAAGGCCTCGCTGCGCCCGACCGTTTTCTTACAGGTCTCTTCAGAGACAATCAGCATGTGTCCCTTCCCCTCAGTAAGCCATGCCGCGGGCCGTGACCGGCCAGATGCATTCGACCTTTCCGTTGCGGACGCCGACATACCAGTCGTGAACGTTGCAGGTCGGATCACAATGGCCCGGCACGAGCTTGAGTTTCTCGTTCACCTTGAGCACACCCTTCGGGTCCGAGATGACGCCATGCTCGTCTGAGCATTTGACATATTCGACGTCGTCGCGGCCGAAGATCGTCGGCAGGCCGCTGTCGACGCTTTGCGCTTTCAGGCCGGCGTCGCAGATCGCCTTGTCCGGCTTGGCGTGACTCATCACCGAAGTCAGGATGAACAGCGAATTTTCCCACTCGCCCTGATCGATACGATTGCCGTCCTTGTCGAGGATGCGGCCATAGTCGGCATCCATGAAGGCGTAGGAACCGCACTGCAACTCGTTGTAAACGCCGGAGTTGCCCTCGAAATAGTAGCTGCCGGTTCCGCCGCCGCCGACGATGTCGCACTCCAGCCCTTCGGCCTTGAGCGCATCGACCGCGTCCTTGACCATGGCCACTGCGATATCGATCTTCTCCTTGCGGTCTTCATACTTGTCCATGTGCTGCATGGCGCCCTGGTAAGCCTGTATGCCGGAGAATTTGAGGCCCGGCGCGGCATCGATCGCGCGCGCGATCTCGAGAACTTCCGGTGTCGTCACAACTCCGCAGCGTCCCGCGCCGCAATCGATCTCGACAATGCATTCCAGCGTCGTCCCATGCTTTTCGGCAGCGGCGGCCAGATCGGCAACGTTCGCCACGTCGTCGACGCAGACGATGACGCGTGCACCCAGTTTCGGAAGGCGAGCCAGACGGTCGATCTTGGCCGGATCACAAACCTGGTTGGAAACCAGAACGTCCTTTATGCCGCCGCGAACGAAGGCTTCGGCCTCAGAAACTTTCTGGCAGCAGACGCCGCAGGATCCACCCAGCTTCTCCTGCAGTTTGGCGACATCGACGGATTTGTGCATCTTGCCGTGCACGCGGTGGCGCACGCCCATATCCTTGGTCAGCTGCCCCATTTTTTTGATGTTGCGCTCCAGCGCGTCCAGATCGAGCACAAGGCAGGGTGTCTGGATGTCGGCCGCATCCATTCCGACGGCAGCCGGGATGTCATAGCCGACTTCGTAATCGGCGGGGTTCTTTGCGTCACTCATGAGATCAATCCTTTCTTCTAGTCGTTACCCATCCAGGGCAGCTTGTTCAAATCGACGTTGCCGCCGGTGATGATCACGCCGATCCGCTTGCCTGCGAACCGGTCTCTATTTTTCAGAATGGTCGCGAGCGGAACCGCGGAAGACGGCTCCATCACGATTTTCATCCGCTCCCAGGTGAGTTTCATCGCATCGACGATCTCCTGCTCGCTTGCGGTGAGGATGTCGGTCACGTGGTTCTCAACGAAATGCCAGGTCAGCTCCTTGAGCGGCACTTTCAGTCCGTCGGCGACGGTCTGCGGGGCATCGTCGGCGATGATGTGCCCCGCCTTGAAAGACCGGTAGGCGTCATCGGCATTTTCGGGTTCCGCCGCGTAGATCTCGGTTTCCGGAGCAACGTTGGAGAGCGTCAGGCAGGTGCCGGAAATCATGCCGCCGCCGCCGATGGGCGCCATGACGGCATCGAGCCCCTCAACCTGATCGAACAACTCCCGCGAACAGGTGCCCTGCCCGGCGATCACACGCGGGTCGTTGTAGGGATGCACGAACTCGGAACCCGTCTCGGCCAAGACTTCGGCAAACACCGCCTCGCGCGACGAGGTCGATGGTTCGCATTCGACGATGCGTCCGCCATATCCGCGTACGGCTGCTTTCTTGGCGTCAGGCGCCGTACGCGGCATCACGACCGTCGCAGGAATTCCGCGGCGCCCGGCGGCATAACTCAGGGACAAGCCGTGATTGCCCGAGCTGTGCGTGGCCACGCCCTTTTCCGCTTGCGCATCGTCGAGACCGAAAACCGCGTTGGAGGCCCCGCGGGCCTTGAAGGCGCCGGCCTTCTGGAAGTTCTCGCACTTGAAGAAGAGTTCCGCGCCCGTCAGGCCGTTAAAGTAAGTGCTGGTCAGCACCGGCGTATTGTGGATGTACGGTTTGATGCGTTCATGCGCCGCCAGCACATCGTCATAGGTTGGGATTTTCAACTCGGTGATTGCTTCGGACATTTCCTGCAGCCTTTCGGGTTTTGCTGGTCGCCGCAACCGCCTGCAACGACGGGAGCGGATTTTCTTTGCTCTTGTATTCAGTCGTTCTGCATTGCGCCCGCTTCTACAAGTGCGCCGACCGCCTCCGCGGTTGCCGCGGACAGGGTCCAGCCCAGATGTCCGTGACCGGTGTTGTAGAAGACGCGCGGGTTCCTTCCCTGGATCGCACGCGGCATCATGTTGGGCATCATAGGGCGAAGTCCCGCCCAGGGAATGCACTGCCGGGTGCTGATATCGGGAAAATGATACCGGCACCAGATGATCAGCGGATCGATGCGCTGTTTGGGGATGGACCGGTTGAAGCCGTTGAATTCTGCGGTGCCCGCCACCCGGAACCTGTTTTCGCCCAACCGGCTGGTCACGATCTTGGCGTTGTCGTCCAGCAACCCGATACTCGGTGCTGAGTCCTGATCGCTTTTTTCCGGCAGGTCGACCGAGATCGAGTAACCCTTGACCGGATAGATGTTGATCCTGTCCCCGAGCTTGCGGGCCAGACGTCTTGAGTGCACGCCGGCACACACGACAATCCGATCGAAGGTCTCCTCACGCAGATCTTTCGTGGTTTCCGCACCTTTATGCTGCGTATCCCGGCTGACAACCGTCACACCATCCGGCCCGGCGTTGAGATCACACACTTCGGACGCGAACCGCAAGTCCACACCAAGGTTTTCACACGCCTTGCCAAGGCCGACGGTGAATTTGTGAATGTCGCCGGTGAAATCGGACTTGGTGTAGAAGCCGGCATAGATGTCACCCTTGAGCGCTGGCTCCAGCGAATGGATTTCTTCTGCCGTGACCGGCGTGCGCTCAAGCCCGCCGCGTTTCAGAAGGGCCGTGACGCGTTCCGCGACTTCGTAGTCTTCCTTCGATTTGTAGAAGTGCAGAATGCCCCGGTCCTCGACGTCGAAATCGATCCCCTCGTCTTTTGCCATCCTTCTCAGATAGCCGCGCGCTTCGATCGCCAGACGAGCCGTCGTGATCGTGTTCTCCTCATACTCGGGAATCGCGCGTACGAACTCGGCCATCCATGACAGTTTGTGCCAGGACGGTTTGGGGTTGACCAGAAGCGGAGCGCCGGGCGTGAAAATCCATTTCATGCCTTTCAGCACGGTCGACCAACTGTTCCAAACCTCCGCATTCGACGCCGACAGTTGGCCGCCATTCGCAAAGCTGGTTTCCATCGCGGGATAGCGGTTGCTGTCGAACAGCGTGACCTTGAACCCGCGCTTGGCGAGGTTGTATGCGGTGGTCGTGCCGGTTATGCCGGCGCCGATGATGGCAACATGATTTTGCTTTGAAGAAGTCATCGGGCATCCTCCACTCGTCATCAGCGAGCTGAATGCCCCCTCTGTCATTGGCCTGAGAGAATCACGCGTGGCCCGTTAACCTTGCGCTTACACCTTCGGCGGGAGCGGCGAGGCTCCACTTTCCAGAGTGCTAATTCAAATCAGCGGTTCTGAAACCTGAGAGTTTCCGGGGCGGTTGCTCCTTCGGTGACGTCCTGCTTTCGGACATCTCTCCCGCTGATGCGGCTCTCGATATTCGGTTCTTTTTCTATAGTCAAGAAAAAATATGCCAACCGAGTAATGCGCAGCTTCCAGCCAAATATATTCACTGTAATTTATATAATACATCAAAAATATTTATCTATTTTAATTCTATAAATACAAAATACGAGTTATCAACAGGCAGCACCTGCATCCTAATTCCTTCTTGTAAACAGAATAATTAGCTGATATTAACCATGCGTCTGCTAAGGACTTCGGTCCTTGGGTCGAATATCGGGAGAGATCGTCCACATTGGACGGCGCCGAAGGAGCAACCGCCCCGGAAACTCTCAGGCAACCGGACTGTGTTCGATAAAGGACAATCTGAAAAGTTCGTGCTGCGGGAGGCAGCGCGGCACCGAAGGTGTAACGGCTGACGTCAGCCCGCAACTCTCAGGTCAATGACAGATGGGGCCATAGGTGAGATCCTATGGGCTCGGCTGTCGTGCATTTCTACGTCAATCAAGCTCCCATACCGGATTCACCTGTGCATCGCTAGGTGAAAGACGGACAATTCTGCCCGTCTCCAGCGACACTATCCAGGGAGGGAACCCATGGAAGCGATTACAAGTGCCGTGAACTGGCTCAACGGTATCGTCTGGGGCGTACCAATGCTGGTTCTAATACTTGGCGTCGGTTTGTTTCTAACCGTCGGTCTCAGGCTGCTAACGATCCTCAAGATTCCATTCGGCTTCAGATTGTTGTGGAAGGGTCGGATTCCGGGCGGTGAAGGAGAAATCAGCCCGTTCAATGCGTTGATGACGTCTCTCGCCGCCACCATCGGAACCGGCAACATCGCCGGCGTCGCCACCGCCATTTTTCTTGGCGGTCCGGGAGCGGTATTCTGGATGTGGATGACCGCGCTGGTCGGAATGGCAACGAAGTATGCCGAAGCCGTATGCGCTGTCCGCTACCGCGAGGAAGACGAGCGCGGCAAGCATGTCGGCGGGCCGATGTATTACATCAAGAACGGCCTCGGCGATAACTGGAAATGGCTCGCCGTGTGTTTCGCGCTGTTTGCGGGCATTGCCGGTTTCGGCATCGGCAACATGGTACAGGCGAATTCCATCGCCCACGCGCTGAACGTGAATTTCGCGATTCCGCACTGGCTCACGGGCGTGGTGCTTGTCGGCCTGGTCGGCGCTGTTCTGTTAGGGGGCATCGAGCGTATCGCACATGTTGCAGGCAAGCTCGTGCCGTTGATGGCCGTCGGCTACATCGCCGCCGGAATGCTGGTCCTGATCCTGAACGTCACGGAAATCCCCGCAGCATTTGGCCTGATCTTCCAGCATGCCTTCTCGCCCGCCGCAGCGACCGGCGGATTTGCGGGTGCAGCGGTCTGGGCGGCGATCCGTTTCGGCGTGGCCCGTGGTGTTTTCTCGAACGAGGCCGGACTGGGCTCGGCCCCGATCGCCCATGCGGCGGCGCAGACCAAGGGTCCGGTCAGCCAGGGCCTCGTGGCCATGCTCGGCACCTTCATCGACACGCTGATCGTGTGCTCGTTCACCGCACTTGCCATTCTTGTGACCGGCGCGTGGACCAGTGGCGAGACGGGCGCTGCCCTCACGTCTGAAGCGTTCAACCGGGCGCTGCCTGGTCTCGGCGGCTACATTATCGCACTCGCCTTGGCCGTATTCGCGTTCACGACGATGCTGGGCTGGAGCTATTACTGCGAACGCTCCCTGCAGTATCTGTTCGGCGTGAAGATCATCATGCCGTTCCGGGCCGTATGGTCTCTGGCCGCGCTGGTCGGCGCGACCCTGAAGCTCGGATTCGTCTGGCTGCTGGCGGATACTCTGAATGCCCTGATGGCGATCCCGAACCTGATTGCACTCGCCCTGCTCAGTCCAATCGTGTTCAAGATCACCAAGGAGTTCTTCGATACGAGAGGCAAGTCGGAAGACAATCCGTTCTAGCCCGAACACATGAAGACCGGCGGGTTGCCCAGTTCGTGCAGCCCGTCGGTTATTTGTTTCGCGGGCTGAATTTCGACAAGACCGTACCCGACACGATGAGCGCCGCACCGATGATCATATTGGACGTCAGCGCCTCACCAAGAAAAAGATGCGCGTTCACAAGCGTGAACACGACAGACAGCGTGAACAGCAGCGCCGCCGATACCGTCGAGACCTGAGACGCCGCCTCGTACCAGAGGTAGTAGGCGACGGCGGTGGGGAACACGCCCAGCAGGATCAGGAACAGAACATCGTTCGCCGTGGCCTGGATCGGATACAGGAACATGAACGGGGTCAGTATAAGCGCGGAAAGAATGAACACGTTGAACAGGAAGCCGACCCGTTCAAGTGCGCTTTGGGTCTGGCGCAGCGCCCGGCTGCTGCCCAAGATGAAGATCGCCCAGGTCAACCCGGCAAAGATCTCGAGAAAATCGCCCTGAAGACCCTCCCCGCCCACATCGAGGTCCTGACGGACCGTGAAGTAAACTCCGGCCAACGCGATGAGCGTGGCAATCACCTCAAACCATCCAACCCTCTCGCCCGGCATCAGCAACAAGAAGATCACGATGAAAAACGGGGCGGTATTTTCCAGCAGCATGGCGTTCGAGGCGCTGGTGTGTTCCAGACCGATATGGAAGAGAACGTAGTTGGCCGCCGTGCCGAAAACCGTGAGCAGCAGATTCGGATCACTCAGCCGGATCGAGACCGGGTGACTTTTCAGCTTCATGATCCCGTACAACACCAGCGCCGCGATATAGAGACGCAACACCGCGATGGTGATGCCGTGCAGGTCCGAGGTGAGATATCTGACGATGACGCTGTGCGTTCCCCAGAAGAAGGCGGCCACAAGCCCGAAGACCATGGCGCGAAAGAACGGATCAGTTTTCACGAAGTCATCCCGTCAAGCAGCCATACAGATCGCATAGGCGCCAACCGTGCAGCCTCTCGCCGAAGCACGCAAGTATTGAAAAGACGGTTTCGTCAGCCATCAACCAGAGAGGCCGCCAGTTCCTTGAAGTCCGCGACGACGAGATCCGGCTGATGCGGCGTTTCCCCGAATGGGCGCTTTCGCCGGTCGATGAAAGCCGTACGCATACCGAAGGATTTAGCGCCGAGGCAGTCGAAGGCGTGATTAGCAACAAACAGGCAACTGGTGCGCTCCTCGCCGGTCAATTGCTCCGCGCTCGCATAGGTCTTCCAGTGCGGCTTGAAATAGCCGGCTTCCTGCACCGAAATCGTGAAGTCGAACGGAAAGCCGATATGCGGCTTCGCGGCTTCCAGCATATCCCGGTCGCCATTGGACAGAATTGCCAGCTTGAAGCCTCCTCCCCGTAACGTCTCCAGCGCCTCGATGACATCGGGAAACGGTTTGAGCGATTCGATCTGACTGACAAGCCAGCACACCTCCTTCTGGGTGTAACTGATCCCGCATCGGTCCATCACGTAGGAAACCGAACGATGACCGATCTCGCGATAGGGCGTGTGCCCGCGATCGCATAACGCGTCGATCATCGAGTTCTCGAAATGGGTGCGGCGCCACCAGGTGACGAACCGGTGCGGTTCGCCCTCCCACCCCTTTTCCTTAAGAAAAGGCGTTGCCGCTTCGGTCAGTCCCTTCTGCATGTCGACGACCGTGCCATACTGGTCGCACACGAGGACTTTTATTTCGCGCGCCAGTGCGCTGATCGATGACATCGCTTTTTTCCCTGTCGTTTTATGCCGGTGGTGAAGATTTACCGGCGATACGTCACGTGTTCCAAACGATAAATGATCGGCCTCTGTCATCCCTGGCCATATCGGGTTGACTTTTTGGGACGGTGAGCGCCCCATCCCGATCCGCCAATTCAGCCGGAGGATGTATCATCATGAGTGCTACGGGCACAATTCGCGCGGGGATCGGAGGCTGGGTGTTCGACCCTTGGCGGGGCACCTTCTTTCCCGACGGTCTGGCAAAGACGAAACAGCTGCAATATGCCAGCCGACAGCTGCCGACAATCGAGATCAACGGCACCTTCTACCGCGGCCAGAAACCCGAGACATTCGCCAAATGGACGTCCGAGACGCCTGACAGTTTCGTTTTCTCCCTCAAGGGACACCGGGCCATATCGAACCGGCGCGAGCTTGCCCTGGCGAAAGAGTCGATCGGAATCTTCTTCACCACCGGCATTGAAAATCTGGGCGACAGACTCGGCCCCATCCTGTGGCAGTTCAGGTCGACCAAGCAGTTCGATGCCGACGACATCGATGCCTTCCTCAAATTACTTCCCCGGCGCGCAGGCGGCATCACCCTGCGGCACGTGCTCGAGGTACGCCACCCGTCTTTCGTGTGCCCCGAGTTCGTCAGACTCGCGGCAAAGCACAAGGTGGCGATCTGCAACGCCGATCACGAGACCTATCCGGCGATTGCGGACGTGACGGCGGACTTCGTCTACCTGCGTTTGCAGAATGGTGATGAAAGCGTTGCGACCTGTTACGAACCTGCCGCTCTCGATAGCTGGGCGGCACGCGCGAAAATCTGGGCCGACGGGAAACAGCCTGATGGCGTCCCTCTCGCGGACCCTTCTCATACGCCGGACAAGGCTCCACGCGATGTCTTCGTCTACTTCATTAACAAGGGAAAGATTCACGCGCCCCAGGCGGCCATCGCACTCATGGAGCGCGTCAATACGAAGCTGTAATCGATTGTTTCCGCTTGCATTCGTGGTCTCGCCGGCAAGCTCCGGCACATAAGCATTCTTCCGCATATGCAGCTTGTGAGGACACATCCCGGAAATTTAAGATTGCACCTGACAAACATCGGAACAACAGGACCAGCCCAGGACCACGACCATGCCCGACACCCAACCGCAGACTATCCGTGCGCCGCTCAAATTCATGCTGCGAATGGATGAGAAGCCCCAGATCTTCATGTCGGTGAACCAGGCGGAACCGAATAAGCGCACCGGCGAGTTTGAGATGACCGAGCTTGAGATCGCCGACGCCCGTGGTCTCTCCGAACAACCGCAACTGGACCGGGAAGGGTTTGAACTCGTCACCGCACCGACCGGCGTGACCAGTTTCTACGATGATGCGCAGATTACCGGCATCTATTACCCCGAGTGCATCGCCTTGTTGAAAGCCGAGACCGGCGCCAGTGACGTGCATATTTTCGACCATACGCTCAGGGTCCAGGACGACGGCAAGCGCGAAGCACACGGAACGCGTTTACCGGTCCCGATCGTGCACAATGACTATACGGAGAAGTCCGGGCCGCAGCGGGTCCGCGATCTGCTGGATCCAGAAAAGGCCGAACGGTTTCTGTCCGGCCGGTTCGCGATGGTCAACGTCTGGCGGTCGTTCGGAAAATCCGCCGAAGCCTTCCCTCTCGCCTCGGCGGACGGGCGCACAATCCCGCAGGAAGACTATATTGCCGTCGATATCGTCTATCACGATCGCACGGGCGAGATTTATCAGAACGCGCATTCGCCCGGACAGCGCTGGTACTATTTCTCAAACATGGTTCCCGAAGAAGCCCTGTTGTTGAAATGTTTCGACACAGCACAGGACGGACGCACGCGGTATACGGCGCATACGGGATTTGAAAATCCGAACGCGCCGGAGGGCACGCCGCCGCGCGAAAGCATCGAGGTGCGCACCCTTCTCACCTTCGACTAGGCCGCGCATTCGCTAGCCAATCTCCAGCCGTGCCGGCGTCCAGCGCTTGCGTCGACGTTGCCGCCGCCCGACCTCGTCTTCGCCCTCGTAGACGGTCCGCTGCGCATCCGGGTAGCGTGCGCGGTCGTCGAGCGTTACGGACATCAAGGTTGCATAACCGTTGGCGTCGTCCGGATCCGGCATGAAGGCGGCAACATACACGCCGCATTCCCTGCATATGAGGAAATCCGCCGCTTTCAGCCCAAACTGATATCGGTTGAGCAAGTCGCCGTTGCGCACGGAAATGGCCAGACTGCCGGCCGGGTCTGATACAGCCGACGTGTTGTGCTTGCGGCAGAAATCGCACTGGCACGCTCTCGGGGTTGTGTCCTCCGGCGAAACTGCCGTCCTGTAGAGCACCGAGACGTTGCCGCAATGACAACCGCCTTTGAGTTCGTCCATATCCACCTCCGCTCCGGAATGTCGATGTACCTCGAATTCATTCTCACGGGAATTGAAGGAAATTGAAAAATTATTGAATGGTTACATGGCATTAATTGAAATTCACACGAACCATTTCTTTCCACACACGGAAAAATTGCAAAGAGTTCCGTAAGAAAACCTTAAGGCGCAATTGTTACCGTCCGGCGGGTATTAGTTAGAGTACGGGGCGCACACGTGACAGTTTCTGTCGTCGCGGAAAACAACGTCGAGTCACACCTGCCGCCTATCGGCGAGATTGTCTCGATAAACGGCACGCAAGCTCGCGTCCTTATGGCAAAGGACACGAACGCCGCGCGGTTGGGCAGCGATGATCAACCCTATGTCGGCACCGTCGTGACCGTGGACACGGGCAACGCGATTGTCCTCTGCCTGATCACCGCAATGCGTGTTGCGGAAGCAGAGACCGATCCGGACCTTGCCGGCAACCGCATGATGGATATGGAACTCGTCGGAGAACTTCCCCGCCAGGAAGACGGATATCTGTGCACCTTCCGGCGCGGCGTTTCCGTCTATCCGCGCCTGGGTGACCAGATCTATTTGCCGAGCCGAAAAGTGCTCGGCAAAGCCTATCACTTCGGCAGCTTTGACGGCGTGGAGATCGGCCGGATTCATCAGGATCCGACAATTCCGGCCGTCATCAAGGTCAACGAAATGCTGGGCAAGCATTTCGCCATTATCGGTTCAACAGGCACCGGCAAATCCTGCACCGTGGCGCTGATCCTGCGTCAGTTCCTTGCCAAACAGCCGAAATCGCACATTGTACTCGTCGATCCTCACAACGAATATGGCGGCTGTTTCGAAGAACGGGGCCATGTCCTCACTCTCAAGAATCTGCGTCTCCCTTTCTGGTTTCTCAATTTCGAGGAAATCGTCCAGATCGTGCTCGGGGGCAATGAGGAATTCGGCGCGGAAATCGAGCTGCTGCGCGAATTTATTCCCGCGGCGAAACGGCAGTTCGCCGCAAATCTCGGGCGGGAATCCCGCGTGCTGCAGCGAAGCGTGGGACGAAGGGAACGTTACTCGGTCGATGTGCCCGTCCCCTATCGGATTTCCGATCTTGTCGACCTGATTCGCAACCAGATGGGGCTCCTCGAGACGCAAAAGGATCTGCGGCCCTACAAACATCTGATCGCGCGCATCGAAGGCGTGATGCAGGACCCGCGTTACGGTTTCATGTTCGGCAAGATGATGATCGAGGACAATCTCGGGGAGATCCTCAAACAGATCTTCCGCATTCCGGTCTCGGGCAAGCCGATTACGATTATCCAGCTTACCGGCCTGCCCGAGGAAATCATCAACGTCATCGTCTCCATCTTGGCGCGCCTCGCCTTCGATCTTTCGGTGTGGAGCGAAGGCAAGGTACCGATTACGTTTGTCTGCGAGGAAGCGCATCGCTATGTGCCGCGCGAGAAGGACGCAGGATTTGAGCCGACAAAGCGGATCATCTCCCGAATTGCCAAGGAAGGGCGCAAATACGGGATCGCGCTCTGCGTGGTGAGCCAGCGACCCGGGGACCTCGACCCGACCATTCTTTCTCAATGCAGCACGATCTTCGCCATGCGGCTCTCCAACGAGCGCGACCAGAAGATTGTGAAGTCCGCTGTTTCGGATGCAGCGGAAAGCCTGCTTCGGTTTTTGCCATCACTCGGCACCCGAGAGACGATTACATTCGGTGAGGGCGTCACGCTCCCCTCGCGGATCATGCTTGCGGAGCTGCCTGAAGGTACGCTGCCCAAAGGAGCGAGCGCTCACCTGGAAACCGACAGCGAATATGAGGCCGATCCGTCGATCGTCGACAATGCGATTTTGAAATGGCGCTCGGTCGGCAGCGATATAGAGTCCTTGCTGCCTCCGGATACTGACGCAAGGCCGCCCGCCGGCGCTGCACCAGGACACGCCTCACACGCAATCCCAAACGGCCAACTGCCACCGGCGGGCCATGCACAACCGGCAACACCTCCCGGCGGTGGCCTGCCGCCCGCGCCTCCGCCGCACCCCGTGCAACCAAATGCACCGGCCGGCATCGCGCAACACACCTCCGGAATGGCGCCGCGCGCGCCGGCGCAACCTGCCCCCGGACAGGTCCCGCCAAGCACGAACAGGCGTCCGCAGCCACGCTGATAATATGATCTGGAACATTTCGTATTCCTCGGCCAGATTTCGCCGTGCGATTCTGCATGTCGACTTGCCGGGCCAGCGCGTGTTAGACCTCCCGGCCCAACCGAGGAGTGACGCATCGCAATGCGCCCGATCATTTCCATCAAGGATCTGAGCAAAACCTATAAAGGCGGGTTCACCGCCCTGAAGGATATCAACCTGGAAATAGAACAGGGTGAGATCTTCGGGCTTCTCGGCCCGAACGGCGCCGGGAAAACGACCCTCATCAGCATCATTTGCGGCATCGTCAATCCAGGCCAAGGCTCGGTCACCGTCGATGGGTTCGACATCATCCGCGACTATCGCGAAACGCGCTCGCGTATTGGCCTGGTCCCGCAGGAACTGACAACCGATACCTTCGAAACCGTCTGGCACACGGTGAGCTATACGCGCGGGCTCTTCGGCAAGCCCGCCAGCCCGGGGCACATCGAAAAGGTCCTCAAAGCTCTTTCCCTCTGGGACAAGAAGGACTCGACGATCATGACGTTGTCGGGCGGAATGAAACGCCGGGTACTGATCGCCAAGGCGCTGTCGCACGAGCCGGAAATTTTGTTTCTCGACGAGCCCACCGCCGGCGTCGACGTCGAACTGCGGCAGGATATGTGGAACATCGTCCGCGAACTGCGCTCGTCAGGCGTCACGATCATTCTCACCACCCATTACATTGAAGAAGCCGAACAGATGGCCGACCGGATCGGCGTCATCAACAATGGCGAGATCATCGTTGTGGAGGAGAAGAAGGAGCTCATGCGCAAGCTCGGCATCAAGCGGCTCACGCTTGATCTGCAAACCTCCCTGAAGAAAATTCCGGCGGCCCTGAAGAAGCACAAGCTGGACCTGTCCGATGACGGCAAGCATCTTGTCTACACTTACGACACGATGGCGGAGCGAACCGGAATAACGGCCCTGCTGAACGATCTCGGCAAGTCAGGGATCAAGTTCAAGGACATTCATACCAAACAGAGTTCTCTGGAAGAGATCTTCGTCACCCTTGTGAAGAGGTCATCATGAATTGGCGCGCGATCCTCGCAATCTACAAGTTCGAGATGGCCCGAACGGGCCGGACGCTTGGCCAGAGCATCGTGTCACCCGTGATCTCGACGGTTCTGTATTTCGTCGTTTTCGGATCCGCGATCGGTTCCCGCATCACGGAGATCGACGGCGTGAGCTACGGCTCATTCATCGTTCCCGGACTGATCATGCTCTCAATCCTGACCCAGAGCATCGCCAATGCCTCGTTTGGCATCTATTTTCCACGCTTTGTCGGCACCATCTTCGAGGTGCTCTCGGCACCGGTATCATTCCTGGAAATCGTGATCGGCTATGTCGGTGCGGCTGCAACCAAATCAATGCTCGTCGGCTCGATCATCCTGGCGACGGCCGGCTTTTTCGTACCCTTGCAAATCGCGCACCCCTTCTGGATGGCGCTGTTTCTGGTTCTGACCGCCGTCACATTCTCACTGTTCGGTTTCATCATCGGGATCTGGGCCGACAATTTCGAGAAGCTCCAGATCATTCCGTTGCTCGTCATCACACCCCTGGTGTTCCTTGGCGGCAGCTTCTATTCCATATCGATGCTGCCGCCCTTCTGGCAGACGGTTTCGCTGTTCAACCCGGTCGTTTATCTGATCAGCGGGTTCCGCTGGAGCTTCTATGAGATCGCCGATGTCTCGCTCGCCGTGAGCCTCGGCATGATCACATTCTTTCTCGCGGCTTGCCTGACGCTTGTATGGTGGATTTTCAGAACCGGATATCAATTGAAGAGCTGACGAATGGGAGGTCCGTTATGAAACCGAGAATCGTGCGCGCCGGAGACGGCGAAACCAAACAGGCACCGGCGGAATGGTTTGTCGGTACCGTGTGGCAGGACCAGGTGTTCGTGCCGGAAGACCCCTCCCGCCTCAGGGTGACCCGCGTGACATTCACGCCCGGAGGCCGAACCAACTGGCATACCCACGCTGTCGGGCAGATTCTCTACGTTCTGTCGGGGGCGGGGCGGTATCAGATTGAAGGGGAAGCGGTTCAGGAGATTCTCCCTGGCGATACGGTCGTCATCCCGCCGGATGTGCGCCATTGGCACGGGGCTGCGCCCGACCGGATGATGTGCCATCTGGCGCTCTCGGAGTCCGGGGAATCGGGTGCGGTCGCGGACTGGATGGAACCGGTGAGCGATGCGGACTACACCGCACCTCCTCAGAAGCCGTGACTGTCCGCAAGGGTTGAACTTTCCATACCAAGCCCCCTCGCCTATTCTCCACCGGGCTCAATGATGCTGAGCGAAAGAGGGGGGACATGGCGGCCAGGAAAACTTCCGTTCAGAAACTCGAAGGCACGATCCTGGTGCTCGTCACCGCCTGTGTCGCGTCCTTCGTTGTCGCTTACAACAACACGGCCCTGATGACGGCCCTGCCGGCCGTCAAATCCGACTTCGACATGGATGCGGTCACGCTGCAGTGGGTCATGAACAGTTACCTGCTCGCGGCAGCCAGCCTCGTTGTCGTCATGGGGCGCTTTTCAGACATATTCGGCAAGATGCGCCTGTTCCTGTTTGGCGTCATCGTATTCGCGATTTCATCGTTCGTTCTGACCTTCTCGGAGAATACCTTGATGATGCTCGCCTTCCGGTTCCTGCAAGGGATCGGTGCGTCGTCGGTGTTCAGCAATTCCGCAGCACTCATCAACGTAACGACTCCGGAAAAGGAGCGGCCCGTCGCCATCGGGATATGGGCTGCCGTCATCACCTTTGGCCTCGGTGTCGGCCCGCTCATGGGCGGGTTCTTTACGGAGGTCTTCAGCTGGCGGCTGATTTTTGCGACCGATGTCATTCTTCTGCTGATATCACTGTTTCTGGCCTGGCGCCTCGGGAAGCTCGGAATCGTGAAGCCGGAGGCGGAAAAACGGGAATCGGTCGACTATTTCGGTGCGGTGGTTCTCACACTAACGCTCGCATCCCTGGTCTATGCGGTCAGTCATGGCAAGACTTCCGGATGGACCTCTCCGACAATCCTGGCAGCCTTCGCAGTTGGCTTTGCGGGCGCAGTTGTTTTCTACATCGCCGAACACCGGATCAAATCTCCGCTGGTGCATTTCGGGCTGTTTGAGTGTCGCCCCTATGTGGGCGCGACGATCGCCATGTTCGTCGTGGGATACACGCTTTTCGGCTGCTTTTTCTTCTTCAATCTCTTCCTGCAATCTCCCGCAAGCCTGCATCTCAGTGCGATCTATGCGGGACTGGCGGTGCTCCCGATATCAATCCCGATGCTGCTTATCTCCGTGTTGTTGCCGAAAAGACTGGAGCGTCACCATTTCAGGTGGGCCATCGCAACGGGCATGCTTGCATTGGCCGTCGGACTTGGCTTGATGTCGTTGACCGGCAACCAGACCACCTATGCCGGTATCTGGTGGAAGTTCGCGATCATCGGATGCGGTTTCGGCCTGACCTTCCCGCTCGTCCCGACAGTGGGACTGCGCGATCTTGCCGATCATCACGCGGGCCAAGGGTCCGGCGTCATCAATACCTGCCTGTTCATCGGCGCGATCTCTGGCGTGGTCGGCGGTGGCCTGATAACGGCTGACGTGGCACACGAGATGATGGCCAACGCAATCAGCGCACTGCCTGACAAACCGACCGCTCCGGTGGAACTGATCCACCAGCTCGCCCACGGTTCGGCAGGTGATGTGAAAACGGCCTTGGCGAAATTCTCTTCCAGCGATGCGGCGCAGCTCAAGTCGACGCTCGCCGATCTCGAAGACGACACCTTCGATGCGGTCATGCTCTCCATGGCAGTGGTTTCCGCCATCGGCATGATTGCAAGCATCACGCTCATGCGAGACCGGCCGATGGGATCCATTGCCTGACCCGTCTGGCAACGATCTCTGGCCTGACAAGGACAGATCCGGACATACTGCCGGACGCCATGCCCGCTAATAGTCGGTGAAAGGGGCGGCCTTGAACTCTGCCATCTCTTCACAGCGCTGCATATGAGCGAGAAGGCTCGGATATTTCCCCCGCCCGGCTTCTGACGTATCGGCAAGATGTTCCGGGTTCTTGTTGGCAATGAATGTCACTGCGACCGCGGACGCGATGTCTGCATGTGTGAGTTTGTCGCCGCCGAGAAACCTCTCCCCGGGCGAACGTTGCTCAAGCCAATCCAGACTTGCACCAATCTGGGCACGCACCCTGTCGACGCGCGGCTGATCGACTTTGCCGGGCGGACGGCGCACCGTTTCGGTGCGGAACTCGACCGCCTTTTCCGCGAGCCCCACGGCAACGCCGACATGAGAGAGCGCTTTTGCGCGCCCGATCAAATCCGACGGCCACAGAGACTTGTCCTCACCCACCAGATGGTCAAGATAATCGAGAATGAGCGTCGAGTCGGCCAACACGGTTCCATCGTCAAGCTGAAGGGCTGGCACCTTGCCAAGCGGGTTCAGGGTTAACAGCTCACCGAAGTCATCATATGCCGAAATGACATTGTGTTCGAAAGGCAGCGCATACATGTTGAGCGCGACCGCAACACGGCGAACGAACGGCGAATCGAGTTGGCCGGTCAGGATCATCTGGCGGTCCCCACTTCGGTTTCGTATCCGAAGCGCTTGATATAACCGGCCCAGCGTTTCGTAATTTTCGCCCGCAGTTTGTCCGGCAGTTCGAAAACGTTGGGCGTGTATACCCCCTTCTCGGAGAGATAGGCCTTAACCGCGCCTTCCACCCGGGCATAGTCGCCCAGGCTCAAATCCTCGTAAATGCTCTTCAGGATATCCTCGGGCTTCTCGGCGAGATCCTCATACCGGATCTCCACGAGATGACCTTCCGGTATCAGATCCTTGTCCTCCTCGTAACGCTTGAACACCGTATCGAAAACGGAGAACACGAACTCCTCCATCCATGGATCGTCGTTTGCGGGATTGTGAAGCCCCTGCACCGAGTCGAGCGCCTTCCAGAGCTTGACCGTGGATGGATAGATGGCGAGCGGATTTCGCGAGATATGGATGAATTTCGCGTCCGGGAACAGCTTCAGCAGCGTTCTTATGCGCGCCGTATGGGCCGGCGATTTCATGACCAGCCGCTTTTTCTGCTTCAGCGAAAGCCGCTTGATGAACCAGAGAAACTCGCGCTCCCACGCCTCGCGCTCCTGATCGCTGAGGGTGACGAGATCGAGATACGCCATGTCCTGCGGGCCGTGCCGCGGCCACGCAAGCGTTACATAATGTGTTCCCATGCCGAGGTTGGCGAAGGCGAACTCGTCCTCCTGGGGCCGGTCGACACCCACCGCAACATTGTCCATCGGCCGGCGTTTGGGCAGGAACACGTTGAACCATTTGCGGACAGCACCGCCGGTCAGTAGAAAGTGATTCGGGAAGAAACACTGATATGTGGTGGGGTAGCCATGCTCTGGATCACATGCCAGCAGATCATGCAGGTACGTCGTCCCGGACCGCCAGTGTCCGAGCACGAAAACCGGCGCATCTTCGATCTTGTGGCGATTGGCCTGAACGCCGTAGATCAGCTCTGAAACAATGTAGAAAAGCGAGTTGAACGGCGCCCAGATGGTAACGGTGAGAATGTTCGGCAGACAGTTAAGCGTGACATCGAAGCGCCCGCGCGCCAGCAGCCTGAACCAGGTCACGATGCCCATTCCGTGCCAGAAGTACAGCAGCCAACCGCCTTCCCGGTGCACCTTCATCGGCGCTCGCACCTTCTTCCAGAACATTTTCCAACGCTTGTTCCGGGAGGGTTTCGTTTCGCTCTGCTCGTTCATGTTGCACTCAATTTTCCGGCCCGCACTTGTTAGACGGAAAAGCAGGCCGGGGAAAGCGCGCAGCGCTGCGCGAATGTGTCTCGACTATGCCCGCCCATCGTGACCTAATTCACCCATGTCTCCGGCAACCGGCATATCAAAGCTGGCCGCACTAACGGGCGCACTCCTGCTTCTGCAAGGCTTCTTCGAGCCTGCGCAAATCCAGCCCGGCAATGAGCCCATCAAAACCCCCGCCTGCGGTCCGCGCGTTCTGGTCGAATATACCGACGATGATCCGGACTATTTCATCATAAAGAACCGGTCCGCCGACGGTTGGTCGATCGAGACGATCGCGTTCGACCTGACCCCATCGTCCGGCAACCTGGTATTCGACCCCGAAACGGGCGGTGCAGGTGTGGGTGGCGCCGCCGGTTTCGTGCCGGATCAAACGACGGATATCAGGCTGGTTGGAACGGTCCCGGCGAAGGATGGCGGGCGAACGCTGTCATTGAGGTTCCAGAATTTCACGCATCAACGGGACTACACCTTCCATATCGATCTTGACGCCTCGCCTGCGGGGCAAGGTCGCACCTGGGTTCTGCCGGAAGACATGGCAGGCACGCGCATTCTCGTCGAACTTCGCGGCCCCCGTGGGCAGAGTGACAGGATTGACGCGGCCTTCGATGCAAATGCGGAGGCTGATACGGGCGCTGGTGGATGCGTCTGAATGGCGCGTATTAATCCTCGAGCACTTTCTTCACCGCCGCGGCAAGCTCCTTGAGTGAGAAGGGTTTGGGCAGGAAGGTAAAGGAGTCCTCACCCTCCAGATTCTTCTTGAACGCATCTTCCGCATAGCCGGATATGAAAATGAAAGTGATGTCCTTGCCATGCGCGCGGAGTTTGTTGAGCAAGGTGGGCCCATCCATCTCCGGCATAACCACATCGGAAATGACCAGATCGACTTCACCGTCATGCTCCTCGAACACCTCAAGCGCTTCCGCGCCCGTACCGGCCTGCAAGACGTTGTAGCCACGCCCTTCGAGCGCGCGGGCAGCAAAGCTTCTGACAGCTTCCTCGTCTTCGACCAGCAAAATGGTTCCTGAACCGGTGAGATCGCCTGCAGCCTGTTTCTTCTCCGGAGCCGCCTCCTCCACATCAACCGGTGCCTCGATATCGTCGCCCACATGGCGCGGCAGATAGATCCGGAAAGATGTGCCCTTCCCGTCACCCTCCGAATGGGGATACACATAGCCGCCGGTCTGCTTGATGATGCCGTAAACGGTGGACAGGCCGAGCCCCGTACCCTTGCCCACTTCCTTGGTCGAGAAGAACGGCTCGAAAATTTTCTCCATCACCTCAGGCGCCATGCCGGTGCCCGTGTCCGTAACTTCACACAGAACATATTCGCCGGGCTCCATGCCCCTGTGATCAAGTTTCTCCGATTCACGTTCCGTGACATTCGCGGTCCGGATCGTCAGTTTTCCGCCGTCGGGCATGGCGTCGCGGGCGTTGACCGCAAGATTGATGACCACTTGCTCAAACTGGTGCAGGTCGGCCTTGACCAGCCAGAGATCGCGACCGTGATGCAGGTCGAGCTCAACCTTTTCGCCGAGCAGCCGGCCCAGAAGGATCGTGAGATCGGCCAGCACGTCGTTGACGGAGAGTACCTGTGGGCGCAGCCGCTGCTGACGGGAGAAGGCAAGCAGTTGCCGAACCAGACCCGCCGCCCGGTTCGCATTCTGCTTGATGTTCATGATGTCCTGAAATGCCGGGTCGGTCGGCCGATGATTGGCGAGCAGAAGATCGGAGAATCCTATGATCGCCGTCAGGACATTGTTGAAATCATGCGCAATCCCGCCGGCAAGCTGACCGACCGCCTGCATCTTCTGACTCTGAGCAAACTGGAGCTCGAGTGCACGCCGGTCGGTCGTGTCTATGGCATGCACGAGCACCGCCGGATCCTCACTGTCGCCAGCCGGAGCGGCGCTGAAGTAGAAACGGCCGCTGCGCTCGCCCTGATCGCCGAACACGAGATCAACCGGCTCGATATCCGTCTGTCCCGCGCGCGCGGCGTCTATGGCTTTCAGGAGAGCGTTCTTGTTATCATTCGCGACGAGATCGGCGAGCGCGGTCTGGCCGGTTTCAAATTCGGCGCCCGCAAGGGAAAGCATTCTTGAAAAGGCGGAATTGACCTCACCCACCCGGCCCTTGTCGTCAACCGTGGCAATGGCGATGGGTGCTGAGTGAAACATGCGTGAAAACCGTGCGCGCACCGCATCCGCATCGGCCCCGTCCCCAACGTCCGAAGCACGATCGAATACGATCATGTGCGTGAACTCGCCATCACCGGGACCCGGCGGGCGGTACAGGATGCGCGCGGCGAAGCTCGTGCCGTCGCGCCGCACCAGATCGGTCTCAAATTCCTTCTTTTTCGGTGTCCCCTTGCCGCGCGTTTTGGCGGTGAGCGGGCTGCTGTCGCCAATGATCACATCGCTCAACGTCAGATTTCCATCCGCGATATCGGAAAGATCATGCCCCATCCAACGCGCCATGGTGGCGTTCATATAGGTGATCCTGCCTGACGGCTCGACGGACAGAAAACCGGCAGGCGCATGGTCGAGATAGTCGACCATTTGCTGGAGGCTTTTAAAGGCGCTGTCTTCCTTGCGCCGCTCCCCGGTAATGTCGTCTACCAGCCAGAGGGTATGTGCGGATCGAGCGTTCTTTCGAGGTCCCAGCGGTATCTGCCGCACAGAAACCCGGAACCAGCGGGTCTTCTCACTTTCGCCCGTCGCATCGCCTTCGGTCACATGGGCGAATTCTTCTTCCCACGCGCTCCCCTGCCGGGCCGCGCGCGCAAGACGGAACAGCTTGTCCGCAACGCGCGGATCGCCGGAGAAGCGTTGTTCGATCGTCGGCGTGCCCGCTTCCTCCGGAACCGCGATGATCCGGTGATAGGCTTCGTTCGCATATACGACCCGTCCCCGCGGCGTCGTGACCAGCGCGCCATATGGCAAGTGATCGAGCAAGGCGCGGGTCAGGTCATCGCGCTCGGTCCGCTCCGAAAAGCGGAGCAACCCGACGGCGCCCGCGAACAGCGCAAATACGCCGATGACCGAAAGTCCGCCCAGCACGGCGAGCACATAAGGCTCGGCCACGTCCCGGTTCAGCATGGCGAGAGCAACCGCGGCCATCGCCAGCCCGACCGCGAGCAGGACCAGAAGCCCGATACCGCTGTCGCGGGTTTCCGCCTCGGCACCGCCTTCGGATATGGGCATTTCCGCGTTGATATCGCTCATTGGCGCAAACTATCCGATTCTATCCGACGCCGCGCACGGAAAAATGAGGCATATTCGGCAAAAAACCTAATGGCGCGATTGCTTGCGTCCTTGCGACCGCAGCCGCATGACGTAGCCGATGACCTCCGCCACCGCCTTGTAGTGCTCCGGCGGAACTTCATCCTCGATCTCGATGCTGGCATGCAGGGTCCGTGCAAGCGGCGGGTTCTCGACGATCGGAATATCGTGTTCTTTCGCGAGTTCGCGAATCTTCAAGGCAACATTGTCGACACCCTTGGCGACGCAGATCGGAGCGCTCATACCGGCTTCATACTCGAGAGCCACCGAATAGTGGGTCGGGTTGGTGATGACGACGGCGGCGCGTGGCACATTCTGCATCATGCGCTTGCGGCCGCGTTCGATGCGGACCTGCCGCAGTTTGGCGCGGACCTGCGGATCACCTTCAAGCTGCTTATACTCGTCGCGCAGCTCCTTGATGGTCATGCGCTGCTTCTCCCACCATTTGTGCTTCTGCCAGGCGAAATCCAGCGCCGCGACGATCGACAGGATCGCGACAACACCGATCATCACCTTGATCGCCATCTCCTGCGTCACATTGAGGAGCACCGACGGATCGAGCAGAACAAGGGCGTCCAGCTTGTCGCGATTGGGCCAGACGATCACGAGTATGACCGTCGACACGATGACCAGCTTGGCGATGCCCTTGGCGAAGTTGACAAGGCTGGTTGCCGAGAACAACCGCTTGAACCCGGCCAGCGGCGAGATTTTCGAAAGCTTGGGCTGGACAGGCTCCCACGAAAAAAGCGGGCGATGCTGCACCAGATTGCCGGCAAGTCCGGCGAGAATGAACAGTATGAACGGGATGGCGACGGCGCCGAGTATCGCTGCGCCAAGATTCCAGAGATTGGCGCGCAACCCTTCGCCGCTGACCGGCAGTTCGTGCGCCTGGGCCAGCAGGATTTTGAGCGTTCCGGCAATCGACCCTGCCATGTCCTTGGAGAAAACGGTCAGAACCAGAACCGCACCGATCATGAGGAACCAGCTGTTGACCTCCTGGCTCTTGGCGACGTCACCTTTCTTGTGCGCATCGTCGAGCTTCTTCTGGGTCGGCTCTTCTGTCTTTTCGTGTTGTTCCGGATTATCGGCCATTTCCGCTCCTTACACTCGCAAACATCAGGAGAGATACGGCCGGATCGCCTCGCCGAAATAGTCGAGGTACCAGAGCATGAACGTGCCGAGCAGCAGCATGAACAGGAACATGCCCAGCATGATGTTGAGCGGCAGCGCCAGGAAGAACACGTGCACCTGCGGAATCAGGCGCGACAGCACGCCGATGCCGAGATAGAAGATGAGGCCGAACGCCAGGAACGGACCGGTCAACTGGATGGCGATGCGAAAGCCCCTGGATAGGGTGTCCACCGCACTCTGCGCGAAATCACCCGCGGGCAGAAACCCGCCGGGCTTGAACAGCTGATAGCTGTCATACATGGCGGAGAGCAGCAGGTGATGCAGGTCGGCTGCAAAGATCAGCGCCACAGAAAGCACCGACAAGAATGTGCCGAACAGCGTGGATTGGGCGCCGTTCGCCGGGTCCACATTTTGTGCGAAGGCCAGTCCGGTCTGAAACGAGATAATCGTTCCGACAAACTGGATCGCACTCACGATCAGCTTGACCGAGATGCCGATCGCCACGCCGATCACAACCTCGCGCGCGATCGCCACCACCATCCCGTAGAGACTGCCGGGCAGAGCTGGAAAGACCGTATTTACAAGCGGATAGAGAATCATGCTGAGCGCCAGCGCAAACACCAGACGAATGCGCGCCGGCACCATCCGCTCACCAATGCCGGGCAGCGCCATGGTCATGGCGCCGATGCGGGCGAAGATCAGAAGAAATGCGAAGGCTGTCTGTGGCAGAAAGTCGAGCGAAACCGTCATCGCATCGCTAACCGCCGACGATATGCTGTGCGATACGGTTCATATAGCCTGCAAGCGCGGACCCCATGAAAGGCAGCGCGATGATCATGGTCAGGAATATGGCGATGATCTTGGGAATGAATACCAGCGTCATCTCCTGAATCTGAGTGAGCGCCTGGAACAATGCGATGACGACGCCCACCAGGAGACCGACAATCATCAGCGGTCCGGACACTTTCAGAAGTGTCCAGATTCCGTCGCGTGCAATGTCGAGAATTTCTGCTCCGCTCATCTTTTTTCGCCCCTTTTCTAACCCTGCTCTGTTGTTGTGCGTCAGATCGGCATATTCAGGATTTCCTGGTAGGCGGAAATCACGCGATCGCGAACGGTTACCAGCGTCTCGACCGCCAGTTCGGTTTCCGCTACTGCCGTGACCAGATCAACGACATCAGTCTTGCCGTTGGCCATGTCGAATGCCTTGCTCTCCGTTGCGGCACCGCTCTCCGAAACGTTGGATAGCACGGCCTCGACCACGTCGCCGAAGCTTGTGGATTGTGTATCTTCGGCAACGCCTTTCGCGCCATTGCGCATGGTGTCGGCGACGTTCGCAATCGAGGTATAGGCCCCGGCGGCAGCTGATGGTGTTGTTGGCATTGTCTCGCTCTCTCTTTATGTCCCGTGATCCGGATCAGGCCCGGAGAATTTCCAGGGTTCGCGCCAGCATCTGCCGCGTCGCACCGATCACATTCAGGTTTGCCTGATAGCTGCGCTGCGCTTCGCGCATGTCCATCCCCTCGACCAGCGAATTGACGTTCGGCACCAGGACGTACCCCTTGTCGTCCGCTGCCGGGTGGCCCGGCTCGTAGCGCTTTCCGAAATCGGTCTGATCCACGAGAATGCGGCCCGCGCTCACGGTCTTCACCCCGAGCTCGCGGTCTATCTCCTGCGTGAATGTCGGGATGCGCCGACGGTAAGGCTCTCCACCCGGTTTTGTCGCCGTCGAATTGGCATTGGCGAGGTTTTCGGCAATGACCCGCATCCGTCCGCTCTGTGCCTTGAGGCCGGAAGCGGCGATTTTCATTGAAGCCATCAAGTCCATATCACTATCCCCGAGTTGATCACAGCCACCTCACACACCGGAACTAACGTCCCCGGCCGATTGCCGTTTTGAGTAGGCCGAGCGACCTTGCGTAAAGCGAAGAGGCAACCTGAAAATCGAACTGGTTCGCCGACACCTTGATCATCTGTTCCTCAAGAACCACCGAATTGCCCGCCGGCGTGGTTTCCCACCCTTTTGCGTCGTCACTCCCAAACCCGTTGCCTGACGCGCTTACGACCCTGCCTTCGAAATGTGCACGATGCGTCCGCGCGGCATTGACGCTTGCAAGTTGCGGCGTGCGAACATGCTCGCGTGTGTTCATCGGCTTCAGGTCCGAGGGACGAAAATCAGGTGTGTCCGCGTTCGCGACATTGTGCGCCAGCACGCCCTGGCGCGACTGGTGCCAGTTCATCTTGGTTTTCAGGATGCCCAGAAGGGACAAGTCGGCAAACGCCACGTCTTCCTCGCATGAAATGGTTAACACGACCGGACCTCCGGTCGACCGTCTAGGAAAACTTTGCCGCCCTCAGGGTTAAAATGTCGTTAAAAAGCGGCTATACGTTACGCTCAAGTCTGCACGGTTTTGAATGCGGCCGGGCCAGGCGGGGAAAATTAACCATTTGTTAGTGCTGCATACGGCAATTTTTGCCTACCGACGTTAACCAAACGCCGCGTAAGGCAAGGCCGTTGCGGTGGACTGTGTGAGTGCTCATGCCAACCGATCTGAATACCCTCATTATTTATGCGATCGCTTTTCTGTTCGTCATCGCGTTGATCCTTGTCGGCGCCCGGCTTTTGCGCGGGGCGGGTTCCAAGGGCAACTCGGGACCAAGTTTCCTGCGTGGCAGAGAGCGGCGCCTCGGCGTCGTTGAGGCGGCTTCAGTCGATGGGCGCAGAAAACTTATCCTGCTCAAGCGGGACAATGTCGAGCATCTCATTATGACCGGAGGCCCCGTGGACGTGGTGGTCGAAACCGGCATTGAAGGTCCATCCGCTTCACGATCATCGATGGAAGAACCCCGGCAACCCACGTTTGAGAAGCCGAAGGATGATGGCCGAGTCGTTATCGCGAGCGATAAGGATTCCGAAGCGCCATCAGATGATCAGGATCGATAAGCTCAATATTGAGCCCTTTCACATTGTAACGAGAGTTTTGCCGGCGGCGGCGATCGCGCTGCTGGCCTTCTGCACGCCTGCCCTCGCCCAGAATGTGACAATCGGCTTCGGCGAAGGTGCCGGCGTAACCGAACGCGCGATACAGATCATCGCCCTCATCACCGTTCTCAGCCTGGCGCCCTCGATACTTGTGATGGTGACGTCGTTCACGCGGATCGTCGTCGTGCTGTCGCTCCTGCGCACGGCCATCGGCGTGCAGCAATCGCCACCGAACGCGGTTGTGATCTCGCTTGCACTGTTTCTGACGGCCTTCGTCATGGCGCCCGTATTGCAGCAATCCTACGATGCCGGCGTCAAACCGCTGATCGAGGATCAGATCGAACTCGACCAGGCGTTCGAGCGGGCCGTCAAGCCGATACAGGCATTCATGCTTTCCCACGTTCGGGAAAAAGACCTCGGACTGTTCGTAAACCTTGCGGGAGAGAAAATACCGGAGAGCCCGGAAGACATCTCCCTGCGGGTCCTCGTTCCGGCCTTCATGATCTCGGAACTCAAACGCGCCTTCGAAATCGGCTTTTTGCTGTTCGTGCCGTTCATCGTCATCGACATGGTCGTGGCCTCGGTGCTTATGTCCATGGGTATGATGATGTTGCCGCCGATCATCATTTCACTGCCCTTCAAACTGATCTTCTTTGTGCTCGTCGACGGCTGGCATCTGGTCGCGGGCAGTCTGGTTCAGAGCTACGCCAACTGACGGCGCTGCCCTGCAGCCACAACGCCCGGTTCCACCGGCAATCGGGTCTTCCGTTCACGTCTGATCAAAAAAATATGGGTGGCCAATTTCGCGCCAACCGATCAGATTGTCGTTCCTGCAATCATTGCCGGATGACGGATCGGGAGAGAAATCCGTGTGGAATCTGATACGTAGCCCGCTCATCTTCACGTTGTTTGGAGCCGCGACGAGCATCTCCGCGCAAGCAGACGACATGGTCAACAAAGTCGTGAATTCGCCGATCTTCGCCAATGGGACCGTGCGCGACATCAGGAGTGGGCTGAACATTTATCTCCAGCGCCGCGATGCGATGGGTCTGAATTTTCTGGATCCGAAAGTTCCCGGTTACGGAATCCCCCCCGGCGGACGCATGGAAGTAGAGATGATCAGCGGGTTCCAGCGCGATCCCAAAATTCCTCTCGGCCAGCCGTCCATTCTGCTGGTTGCCGGTACACCGCAGCAGGCGCTACCGGGGCGTACCGTGGGTTACACCGTCAGCGAAGGCGAAAATCCCAACACCTTCGTCATCACGCCGAAGACGCCCGGCGGGCTGGAAGTGCCCAATATCGTGTCCAATGCGCCGGGAGCCGCCCGGGACCCGATACGTCAATACGGGATCAAGATCGTTCATGTCGGCATGACCATGGCCTTCGTAAACCGCGGAGAGAAGGGGCGTGTCGAGGTTCGTATTTTCGACCGCAACGGCAAAATCGTGAAGCGTGGCGCGGGGGAAGTCGAGTTTCTCCCTACGCCCCGGCCGCAGATATTTCCAACCAACATCCCGCACGGGAAACGCAACCACAACTGGCAACGATTGAGACCGGGAGAGGTTCTCGGACGCACGCAAGGCACCCTTCCCCTCGCCTTCCTGCTCTTTGACAAGAACCAGGGGTTCGGAAACAAGGGGCTGGACGGTGTCGGCGTTCTGTCACGCAGGGAACTGGATGTTCTGAACTACAAGCTCCCGTCGTCGTTGCGACGCTACACCGGCGGTCTGATCGTCCAGGACAAGAACGGAGACGGCCTGATCGAACCGAACGGGGATCGCATTATCGGCGGAATAATCGAGGCGGCCCCTGAAGGCGCGAAAGGACACGAAGCCAGAACGCCTTTGCATACGGCTGGCCACTATCTGTCGCGACCGACCGCGGACTTCAACCCCAAGGCAGGCACCAAACTGGGGGGCTCTATTCTGTTGGTTGAGTATGTCGGGGGCGACAAGAAGGGGGTTTACGAGCCGACATTCGCATTGCTCAGCGATCCCGACGACATTACGAGCCCTGACGGCTCAACCTACACCTACAGCGTGGTGGTCGAGTAAGCTCGAAGAGTCCAGTCAAAAGCTAGCCCGCCTGCCCGCCATTTGCCGTTGCGCTTGTCTTCGGCTCTTGGGGGTCCTTGTCGTATCGGGCACGGAATTTTTTCATGAAGGCGTCCAGCGTATCGATCGCCGCAATCTCCTTGGCAAGGTTGCGGAACGCGACATCCTTCTGCTTGACCGGGCGGGTTACGACGAGAAACGAATCCGCGTCAGACGTTTTGACCAGCTTCGGATAGTATTTCTTGCGCATCCGGTCGAGAGCGAACTGGTCGTCCGCGAGCGAATAGGCAATCGCGGCCCGAAGCACGTCGAAACGATCCTCATCGTTCAGAGGTTCAGGGTCACGCCATCGTCCGCCAAGCATCTTTTCGAGCTGGGCGCCCGCGTTTCGCCACTCCTGGGCAGACCAGTAGGCGTCCGCCTTGAGCCGCTCCACGCCTTCACCATCCATGGTATTGAGGATTTCCACCGCGGCAGCAGCACGGCCAAGCTCGCCAAGCGCGCGCGCCTCGAGCAGATTGCGGCTATGCTGCATTTCCTCCGGCAATCCGGCCTGACGCGTCTGCCGGATGATGCGCAACGCCAGATCGGGCTTGTGGTTCATGAGATGGACCATCGCCAGCCGGGTCGCCACCTGGGCGCGGGCCGCTCCCTTGAGCCGTTTGTGCACCTGATGGTCCAGAAGTTCGCTTGCCTGATCGAGAAGGTCGACGGACACGAGCCGGTCGGCGAGCCCGCGGATCATTTCGTCACCGAGCCGTCCGACGGGCGTCAGTTCCCGGAAATCGTAAAACAGGCTCAACGACCTGACCGCATCCATGTCATCGCCTTCGCCATGCAGGAACAGATTCTTGAAAACCTGCTTCATGTCATCCTGTATATGCAGCGCCAGCTTTCGATCCGGGAAGGCTTCGACGCTGTTGCGCATCATGGTGAAAGCGTCGCGATAGCGGTTTTCCTTCACATAGAGATCCGCCAGCACGCGTAGTGTCCGCAGTTCCACATCGTCGCCGCGCCAGAAAAGCTGAAGCCCCTCCAGCTTCTTCAGAGCTTCGTTCATCTTGATCTTTCCGGTCTGAAGATCAAGAACCGTGGCGTAGAGCCGCGCCTCGGCGACGACATGGCCCACATCGCTCTGAAGTGCTGATGCGTATGCCTCCCTCGCCTCTTCCTTCCGGCCGATCCTTTCAAGATAGCGCCCGGTCAGGAGATCAAACTCGGCGCCCGCGACTGCCGGAAGCTTGTCACGCGGCATCGCGTTCAGATCTTCCGCGGCGCGGGTCAGCTTGTCGGATTCCAGCGCGGCCCGAACCGCCGCCAGACGAAAACGCGCCTTGACGTCTGCCGGATAGGCATTGAGTGCATCATACCCCTCTTTGAGTTGCCGCAGTGCCTCGGGCCAGTTCTGCTCCTTGGTCGCGATCAGTCCCCGCCAGAGCGACGCGTCGATATCGTTTGCAAGCGCGTGCACCTCGAAGTCCGTTTTTGCCTCGTCGATACGCGCCATCGACGCGAGCGTTGCGCCGCGTAAAGCCCGGTAGGCCGGATCGTCTTCGATCTCGGAATCCACGTTCACCATGCGTTTGAGGAGGCCGAGCGCTTCGGGGTAAAAGCCGTTTGCGGTGTATAGGGTTGCAAGATCGAACCGCTTCGCGTTCATCCGGTCCTGTGGCGACTGCGCGATCTCTCTCTGCATGTCGTGAATTCTGTTGGAGAGTTCGCTCGGCACATTGATGCGCCAGCGACGAAAATTGATGTATCCGGCGCGTGCCGTGTTGCGAAGCGGCTTCTTGCCGGCCACATACTGGGTGACATTGCCCGCGGACAGGGTCAGCCCGTCTTTGCGCGTTATCAAGACCTCGTCGAGATAGGGACGAACGGCAATATCGTCGCTTCGCGGCTGAATGACGACGCCATGGGCGGTCGGCAGTGCTGCGAAGTCCACCAGTTCGTGGGGCTTCGCGACGTGCCGCTGCGGCGGCAGTGCGGTCACGACGGCAAGCCGGTCGCCGATTTCGGGATCCGTCAGCCAGTGAACCCGACCGAAATCGTTCATAGCGATCTTGATCAGCGAACGCTTGTCTTCCCGTAACGCGCGGCTCAGATGCAGCGGATTGGTCTTGCCGGTCGCCATGTCCCCCACCGTCAGGTGCCAGCCATTGCTCGAATAGGCGACATGGGCAAGCTGCGGCTCCGCGAAGGTCATGCGGACATACTGCGCGTCGCCCAGCCGAACCTGGGCCACGTCCTGAAGGATTCCTCCAATGCCCGCCTTCAATTCGGAGAGATCAAGTTCGGCATTTGAGTCGAACACCGCCCAGATGTCCCTCCCGCGCCGGAAGACAGCCGCCGCGACCGGTTTTTCGAACTGAAATGTGAAGCGAAATCCGCCACCGCTGTCCTGATCCAATTTCCTTCCTGTTGTAGCGCCACTGTTGTCCGGCGCACGCTCCGGGCGAGATTCTCGAGCTGACTGACCTGCATTTGAAGGGCCCGCCGACCGCGCTCCGGACTGCATCACCGTAATGGGTTTCACAACAGCCTCGCGCACCGGCTTCGATTGCGTTGAAACGACGGGGCTCTCCGGCTCATCCTTTGCAAACGACGTATTTGAAAGAACTGCGGGGTCGACGTCCTTTGTTACGATCGAGGCGTCACGCTGGCGCTGACCTTCGTTCTTGCCCGAGACAGGATCGGTCCGCTTGCCCGCGAGCACCGCCATCTCGGTCCTGGCAGCGGGAACTTTGCCCGTATCGCGACCGGCTTTCTTTTTGCCGCCGACCTGGTTCGAAAGGGCGAGCGCAGCAGACTCCGCCGCCGCGTCGGGACCGGTCAAATCAACGACATAAGTCAGCCCCTCCCGAAAACCGCGAACATCGATGTCCTCATCCACTACGAGATTCACCACCATGCCATTGGGTGTGACCTGTGCAGCCGCATTGTGAAGGAATTTGGGAGGATCGGTTTTCAGTCGCGACAGATCGACAGGCGTGGATTTGTTGAACCGCACTTCGACATTGCGTCCATCACGTGTCAGGTTCGCGGTGACGAATTTGTTCCAGTCGAACACCACGCGCGAAAAGGTCGGGTAGCGTGCAACCCGGACCTTCAGTTCATAGGGGGTCTTTGTGGCTTTGCGCTGGGCCTCCTCTTCCGCCGCCCGGCGTTGCGCCTCGATCGCTTTTTGAGTGAGCGCCTTCACAGTGGCGACCGGCAGTGGCGGTGGCAGGCCTTTCCACTCCGGCGGCAGCAGATCGATGAAGAGCTCGGTCCCCGCCTCCATGATATTGACCTCGTAAGCGCGCTTCAGCGCAAACCGCAGGGCGCGTCCGTCGGGGTCCCGCCGAACCAGGCCGATATAATCGGGAATCGCCTCCAGCACGATGCTCGCGTCGACCTCGACCGGTTCCTCAAACGACAAAACGAAAATGCCTGAGTTGAGTTCCTCTTTGAATTTCGGGAGGTCGGAGAAACCTATGATGATGCGTCCGAACCCGGCTTCCTTGCTTGCCGTGACCTTGCCGCTGATGCCGGCGAAGGTGGGACTCAATGCTCCGAGGACGAAAATTGCCGCGAGCGCGAAGATGACAAAAAGCCAGGCGAAATATTCCAAAACCCACGGGGCGTTGATCCTGCGTGGTTTCGAATTGCGCGCAGCAACTTCGTCTTCGCTCAGCCTGTCCGCCATCTCGCAACCTAAAGGTCGTTTTCCAATGCGCCTACTCGATTGAAAAAACGTCCGAAATTCGCCAACTACCCGGGCATCTCAGGCTAGTAAAGAAACGGTTAAGGTCCCCTTAAGATCGGCGGGTTTCCCGGGATTTTCTCAGGCCTCGCCGAGTGGCGCAGTTCGCGATAAAAAACATCGCGGCGCGCGGCAACCCGCATCAACGGCTGGAGATTTTTGGCAATGTGTCGGCAGCAGATGTGGCGGGCTTGCGCGTGCTTGCTATCGCGAGCGTCAAACGTTCGGCAGCGGCCGGCGTCATGGCAGCAAGAATTGCAGACATCACGCGCGGCTTCATCTGCCTGACAAGATCTGTCAGAACGTTGAGATCGAGCCGGTCAAAAATCTTCGCCGCGTCCTTTGGCTTCATGTTCGAATACATCTGCACGAGCCGCTGATACTCCGCCTTTCGGCCATCATCATGCTTCTTCAACTCGCCTTCGATCCGCGACTCGATGGATTTGAGTTCGGCGATCTTCGCTTCGACACGCTTTTCGGCCGCCTTCAGCAGGTTTTCACGCAGCTCAAGTTCGCGCGCGCGCTTGTCCAGCGTTTTTCGCCTGTTTGACAAACCCTCAAGAATAGCGCGTTCCGCTTTCGTCGCGCCCTGACCGGGAGCGAGCGAAGGAGCCGTTACATCCCTTGCGGAAGGATTTTCGGCAGTCTCTGCCTTTTTCTTCTTTATTTCCTCCGAGCCGGACGCATCCGTCGTTTTCGCTTTTGGGGTTTCAGGTCCGAGGGCGTCACGCTGTTCGGACGTGCCGTTCTCTTCCGCCGCACCGGTCTTTTCTTCAGAGGCCTCCGCAGGCTCCGCGGATTTCGCGGCACCCTCCTTCACATCGTCAGTCTTGGTACCCGCCGCATTTTGCGCGACTGCCGGCGCTGAACCGGACAGCACGTAACCTCCGGTGAGAAACAATCCCATTGTTTTGAGTACAAGCAGGCATAGACCGGCAAAGACCAGCAGGGGAAGGATCCGCACCTTGTCCATCAGGCGGCCTTCCCGGGATTCGGTTCCAGCTCCTCCGGAAGCGTGAATTCACCGCGCCTTTGTGCATTGAGCAGTCCGATGCCAACCTGGCTATGCCGGATTGGCTGCGACGCTGCCGATTCCGGCACGGCTTCGGTTGATTCCACGGATCGCGTGTGCTGTCCGCGCGTCACGGCGGACAGCTTGAGGACAAGCGCTTCGCCTTTCTCGATATTGGTTCTGATCTGTTCATCGAGATCACGGACGCGTTCGATCTGCTGCGCGAGCGACCGGTCGGCATTCTGCGCGCCCTGCCGCAGGCCGGCGATCGCCTGCTCCGCCTGATTGGTCGCGCTATGGAGTTCGCGCACGATCGCTTTCAGTTCGGACTGGTCGGATCGCAACTGAACGAGTTTTCTGTTCACCAGGACGCAATATGCGATGGTGACCGCCAGAAGCATCGCGACAAGCAGTTCGACCATCACGCCCAAAAAGGATCCACCCATCTCAGACTGCCTCCGCCAGCGGTTCATCCGCTGTCGCCTCTTGTTGTTGTGTATATCTTGGCTTTGAAATTCCCCCAGCGACACGCACCGCGATGTTCCCGCCGGTTCGCCCCATGCTTCCGCTCAGGAGCGGAATTCCGCCGCAGCGAAGCTGTACCGGGTCGTCTGGACCGCAGTTGAGAACCACCGTCTCACCGACCTCGAGCTGCATGACCTGTTTCAACGGCAGCGTCATTTCATCGAGCACGGCTTCGAGACGGACGTTCGTCTGGTAGATTTCGGTCGCCAGATGACTCTCCCAGATATTGTCATGGCCGAATTTCTCGCCCATGAAACCCTGGAGCAGCAGTTCGCGGATGGGTTCAAGCGTCGCGTAGGGCAGCAGGACCTCGATTCGCCCCCCGCGATCCTCCATGTCGATGCGGAGCTTGATCAGCACGGCCGCGTTGGCCTGGCGCGCAATCGCCGCAAAACGCGGATTGGTTTCGAGCCGCTCAAGGTCGAACTTCACGGGCGACAACGGCTCGAACGCAACCTCGGCATCTTCAAGCAGGATCGTGATCAGCCGCTTCATCAGATTGGTTTCAATGGACGTATAGGGCCGCCCCTCGACACGCACCGCCGGCGCGCCACGCCCGCCGAGCAGAACGTCGACGATCGAGTAGATCAGGTTCGAGTCGACGGTCATGAGGGCATTGTTCTCCCATTCCACGGCCTTGAAGACGGCGATCATCGCCGGCAGGGGAATGGAGTTGAGATAGTCGCCGAACCGCATTGTGGAGATGTGGTCGAGCGACACCTCGACATTGTCGGAGGTGAAGTTCCTCAGGCTGGTCGTCAGCAGCCGGACCATGCGGTCGAACACGATCTCGAGCATCGGAAGCCGCTCGTACGAGACCATCGCCGAATTGATGATGGCGCGGATGCCACTGGTATCGGTGAGTGACTGTTCGTCGAGATCGAATCCGAGAAGGCTGTCGATTTCGTCCTGATTGAGGACGCGTTCGCCGCCGGACTTTTCCCCTTCCTGGATATCGTTGTCATCGATCATTGCGGCCCATTGCGCCGCAACGTCTTCGTCAAGCCCCTCTACGTCTTCGCCGCCCGCTTCGTCATCGCCCAGCGCCGCGCCCCACTCCGCAGCAAGCGCATCTTGGTCCAGATCGTCAGCCATGCCTGATTCCCATCCTATTGGACGATGATTTCATTGAACAAAACGCGCGAAACCCGATGCGGGTGGATCTCCAGATTAACCCGCCGGAGCAGTTCTTCCTTCAGCCTGTAAATGCCGGCCGACCCCTCCAGATCGCTGCTGCGAAGCTCACGCAGATAGAGCTGAAACATGTCCATCACGCGAGGCATGATCGGATTGAGCGCATCGAGAACCTTTTGGTCCGGCGCCTCCAACGACACTTTCAGCTTCAGATATTGCGCACGCTTTTCGCGGGAACTCAGATTCACCACCATTTCCGGAAGGTTATAGTAAACCTTGGGCTTTTGCGGCCCCGCCTCCGCGACTGCGCTGCCGGCAGGCATGAAGTAGCCGTAGGCGAAGTAGACGCCCACCCCGAGCAGCAGGAGCAGGGGTACAGCCAGAATGGCAATCTTCTTGGGACTGAGGCGCAGTTTGGACTTCTTGGCGTCCTGTTTTTCCTCGCCGCCTTCAGTTTCTCCGCCTTCGCTTTCCGCTTCGGGCGCGTCGTTCTCTTCTGTTTCCGGTTCTTCGGGCTCGTCCGCCATCGAATTGAGCTCCACCAAGCGTCTTCAGGGCCAAATGCGACCTCTCGACCGCCAGCCTGGGTCAACATCCATTTATCGGTGTGATGGTTAACGAATGGTTGCCAGAACGGGGTGAACCGGCAATTTTTGCCGGGTCGAAGTTGCCCATGCGGCAGCTTCGAACGGCTGCAGAAATCATATAACTATCTGAAATAAAAATAGAAAATTACTGGCACGCTCTGTGCAAAGCAGCTTGGTGCCGCTCCGGACCATTTCGTCCGATCCGTATTGCGTCGCGGCACCGTGCTTTTGAACGCAAACCGGATCGCAGAAGATGGAAAACGCCCTACTCATCGGATTGTCCCGTCAGGTGGCCCTCAGGCGACAGATGGATGTGGTCGCCAACAATCTGGCGAACATGAACACCGCCGGATACAAGTCCGGCAGCCTGATGTTCGAAGAACATCTCATGCCGGTCGCGGAAATGAACGAATTGACCGGGCAGGACCGCAAAGTTTCGTTCGTTCTGGATACGTCGGTCTACAGATCCTTCACGGAAGGCAATTTCGAACAGTCGGGAAACGATCTGGATGTCGCTCTTTCAGGCGATGGGTGGTTTGTGGTCCAGACGCCCGAGGGCGATCGATATACACGCAACGGCCAATTGAAGCTGAATGCGGATGGTCAACTTGTCTCGCCTGCCGGTTACCCGGTCATGGGTGAAGGCGGACCGATCACCTTCGGACCGAACGAGGCCGGGATCGAGATCGCCACCGACGGCACGATTTCCACAAGCGAGGGCCCGCGTGGCCGCCTGCGTGTGGTGCAGTTCGACAACAACGCCGCCCTGAAGAAGGAAGGCGAGACCCTCTTCACCACCGATGCGCAGCCGAACGATGCAGAGGATATTCGCGTGCTCCAAGGCGTGATCGAGAAGTCCAACGTGCAACCGATCTCCGAACTCACCCGCATGATCGAGACAGTTCGGGCCTATACCTCGGTGACGCAAACCGTGAGCCAGGCACAGGACCTGCGGCGCGAAGCCATCGAGCGTCTCGGCACACCACCGCGCGGATAGTGATCCGATGAACGCGTCGAAACAAAAGGCTGAAAAGGAAACCCTGCGATGAAATCCCTTCAGATAGCCGCAACCGGCATGATGGCGCAGGAGCTGAACGTCGAGGTCATCTCCAACAACATCGCCAACATGCGCACGACGGGCTTCAAACGCTTGCGCGCCGAGTTCCAGGACCTGCTCTATCAGGATCTGCGCCGCGTTGGCTCAGCCTCGTCCGACTCCGGCACCACCGTACCGACCGGCATCCAGTTGGGCTTCGGTGTCAAGACAGGCGCCACGTCGCGCATTATGAGCCAGGGCAACTTGAGCAACACCGAGAAGGAACTCGACGTGGCGATCCGCGGCGAGGGCTTCTTCTCGATAACGCTTCCGAACGGCCAGACCGCCTACACACGTGACGGATCGTTCGAACTCGACGACCAAGGCCGCATCGTCACCCTCGACGGATACGAAGTGCAGCCCGGCCTGACCATTCCGGACAACGCCCGATCCATTACCATCAATCGCACGGGCAGTGTCGAGGCGCTGGTTGGCGACAGCACGACACCCCAGCAGATCGGCCAACTGTCCCTTTCGCGTTTCGTCAACACCGCCGGCCTGAAAGCAATCGGCGACAACCTGTATCTCGAAACCCCCTCCAGCGGCACGGCGACGGACGGCAACCCGGGAGACGCGGGCTTCGGCGATGTGCTTCAGAAATTTCTCGAGTCGGCCAACGTGAACGCCGTGTCTGAACTCTCCGACCTGATCTCGGCGCAGCGCGCATATGAAATGAACGCGCGGGTCATCAGCGCGTCGGATGAAATGATGTCGGCAACCACAAACATTCTGAGATAGGGCGACAATGACGGCACTTGAAAACAAGACGGCGCAAGGCGCGCGCAGGGCGGCGGGTTTCCTTCTCGCCGGGATTCTGACCTTGGTTTTCGCAAATTCCTCCCCGGCTCGGGCCGAACCCCTGCTGCGTGAGCAGATCAAGGTCTACGGCGATATCGTGACGCTCGGCGACATGTTCGAAAACGCCGGCGACGCCGCGCGCGCGCCCGTGTTCCGCGCGCCGGAACTTGGCACGCGGGGCGTCGTTGCATCAAAGCGGGTGAAGGCAGCAGCCCGGCATCATGGTCTCGAATGGCGGAACCTCGGCGAAATTGCGGAAGTATCCGTGCACCGGCCAAGCCGCGTCGTGACGCTGGATGAGATTCGCAACTC
Source organism: Hyphomicrobiaceae bacterium (assembly GCA_028066055.1). Taxonomy (GTDB): domain Bacteria; phylum Pseudomonadota; class Alphaproteobacteria; order Rhizobiales; family Methyloligellaceae; genus UBA2767. The sequence goes on along the minus strand of JALCBY010000028.1, from coordinate 4,897 downwards.
CATCAGCAAACATATCGGCGAAGCTGACGGTATCTGGTCGGTGTCGTTCAACCGCGGTGCGAAGTCCTTCCACATCGATCCGCGGACAAAGGGCGCTCCCGGCATCAAACATCTGGATCTGAGACGCGACACGGGACGCTTCCGCGCGGTCATCTCCTTTGATGGCGCGGAGCACCCTGTTCCGGCGAAGACCTTTACCGGGCGTGCCTACCCGTCGGTCGAAACCGTCGTACCCGCCGCCGCAATCAAACGCGGCGAGACCATCACCGAAGATCAGCTCAAAATCGTTCGCCTGCCGCGCTCGCGTGTGTCCAACGCCGCACATAAGGACATGACGAACGTCGTCGGCATGGCTGCAAAGAAACAGCTCATACCGGGGCGCCCGATCATGCGAAGCGATATTGAGCCGCCGAAACTCGTCAAGCGGAACAGCCTCGTTACCATCGTGTACAGAACGAACGGCATGGTCCTGAAAACGATGGGCCGTGCACTCGGCGATGCGGCACGCGGCGAGATGGTTTCCATCCAGAATATCCAGTCCAAACGCACCGTTGAGGCGGAAGTGACGGCCACCGGAACCGTATCCGTTTCCACCAAGCGGGAACGTCCCAATCGCAACACGGTCAGGACCTCGCGCAACAACGCCGGGCCGAACTCGTTTGTCATCCGATAGTTAAGAGGAAGCGCAGGTAATAATGCAGTTCAAGTGTTGGTTTACAGCGGTACTCGTCACCGTCCATCTCGGCGGCTGCAGCGCCTTTGACAGGCTCAGCAACATTGGTGAGACCCCGAAGCTTTCCGCGATCGAGAACCCGGTCATGCAGCCGGGCTACCGGCCCGTATCCATGCCGATGCCAACGCCGGAGCGGGTGAGCTACAGTCCAAACTCACTATGGCGTACGGGCGCGCGGGCATTCTTCGAGGATCAGCGGGCGCGCCGCGTCGGCGACATTCTGACCGTTATCGTGGAGATCACGGATAAGGCGGAGTTGGAGAACTCGACGAACCGGGCGCGCGACAATGCAGAGAACGCGTCCATTCCCAAGCTGGGCGGCTGGGAGGATCTGCTCAAGAAGGTCTTGCCCAAGGACGTCGACCTGAATGATTTCGTTCGCGCGACCAGCGATTCAAAAAGTGACGGTGATGGCGCCATCGACCGGGAGGAGACCATCACGACAAAAATCGCCGGCGTCGTCACCCAGGTTCTTCCCAATGGCAACATGGTCATCGAGGGACGCCAGGAGATTCGTGTGAACTACGAAATGCGCGAACTCATCGTCGCCGGCGTCGTGAGACCGGAGGACATCACGTCAGAGAATACAATTCCCATCTCGAAGATCGCGGAAGCCCGCGTGTCCTATGGCGGCCGCGGCCAGATCTCCGATGTGCAACAGCCACGCTACGGACAGCAGTTCCTCGACATTGTCCTGCCGTTCTAGCTAAGGCTCTGTCCGGAAAATCAACACCGGCGCCCCGTGCATGAACAAGCGTGCGGGGCGCGCGCAATGCTACCTTGCTTCAGCTACTCGTCGCGGTAAACCCGCTCGCGACGCTCGTGCTGCTCCTGAGCCTCCAGGCTCAACGTAGCGATAGGGCGCGCATCGAGCCGCTTAAGGCCAATCGGTTCGCCCGTCTCTTCGCAATAGCCGTAGGTTCCGTTTTCGATTCGCTCAAGCGCCGCATCGATCTTGGCAATCAATTTGCGCTGGCGGTCACGCGCCCGCAACTCCAGGGCGCGGTCGGCCTCGGACGTCGCGCGATCGGCAATATCGGCATGTTTTTCCGATTCGTCCTGGAGGCTCTGCAGGGTCATCCGGTTCGAGCGCAGGATCTCCTCTTTCCAGGATTCAAGCTTGTCACGGAAATACGTCTGCTGACGCTTGTTCATGAACGGCTCGTCATCCGAAGGGCGATAGTTTGCGGGCAATTTCCTGCGCGCGGCCGGCTTGGTTTTGGCGGATTTGGCAGGTTTTGCCTTGGGTTTCGCCTTCGCCTTTGTTTTGGTCTTCGCAGTCATGACACCCAGTTTGTTTCGGAGGTTTCTCTCCCTGATCCGCGGATCAGAGGCGGACGCCGGACCGCGATTCGGTTGATTCGTCCGGCATCCTGCCAAACAGGTGCACCGTATTTAAGGAAGTCAGGATCGAAGTCAAGAAATCAGACGACCGGGCAGCGAATGTGACAGTCGCCTAAACTTCACGGTTTGCGGACATTCCTGAGATTTTCACAATAATGTCAGGCGGCATCCCGCTTCAGTTTGGCGAGCTCGACGCGCGCCCGCAGATCGATCTGTCTGAGGATATCGTTCAAAGCAGGATCGTCGTCCACAGATTGTTGTTTTTCAATGGTTTTTTTCAACCGGGTCAGATCGGAGGCACTAATTCGCCCGGACAGGACGCCAATCTTCAGCTGATCCAACAGATCGAGAATACGATCACCGGTTTCGACGGCCTGCCGACGGCGGTCACTTGCGTCATCGACGGCTTGAAGCGCGACAATCGTATCTATGCTGCTGATCTGCGCCGGCCCCGAAACCTCCCGGCGACGGGCGGATTTTTGGGTGTTCGGAAGCCGAAAATCACCCCCGCGCGATGCCGTACCGCGGCTGCTTCTGCCGGCCTGAGGGCCATTCGATCGCCGCGTTTGGGAAACTCGCATTGCTTTGCTCCCGGATCTGAGCTGCTGTGCCGGTCAAATTATTTCGCCGCCCATGCTTAAGGATGGGTTAAAGCCGGGAAATTTTTGCCCACCCACGGGAAGAACCTGCAGCCTCGCCGCGCAGATATTTTGCCCTTTGAATTTTTTACGCCTTTATTTCAATAACTTAAATATCACCACCTTGCGCAACCCGCTTGGCACGAATTTCGCTTAACCATAGCGGGACACAACAGCGCGCACGCGCATCATGCGGATGGGGAAACGCATTGATCAAACGCAAGACGTATAAGACTCGACGAACAAAACCAGCCAAGGGCCTCTTCGCTCTGATCGTTCTGGCCATCATCAGCTGGACGTCGCTTGTGGCAGGCACGGCGGAGGCCGCATCGCGGATCAAGGACCTTGTCGATTTCGAGGGAATTCGCGAGAACCAGCTTGTCGGCTACGGTCTCGTCGTCGGTCTGAACGGCACAGGCGATTCCCTGCGAAACGCGCCGTTCACGCGGCAGAGTCTCCAGGCCATGCTCGAGCGTCTTGGTATCAATACGCGAGATGCGGATTTGCGCACGGCCAACGTGGCCGCCGTCATGGTCACCGCAAACCTCCCGCCTTTTTCAACCCAGGGCACGCGCATCGACGTCTCCGTCAGCGCGCTTGGCGATGCCACAAGCCTTCAGGGCGGCATGCTGCTTGTCACACCCCTGCACGGCGCAAATGGTGAAGTCTTTGCGGTCGGCCAGGGATCGGTCGCCGTTGCGGGGTTTACAGCCGAAGGCGACGCTGCCTCCATCACCCGCGGCGTTCCGACCGTCGGCCGGATCGCCAATGGCGCGATCGTCGAGCGTGAAATCCATTTCCGCCTGGCCCATCAGCGCAGTCTGCGGCTCGCACTCCGCAACCCGGACCTGACCACTGCCAAACGCATCGCGTCGGCCATCAACACATTCACCTCTTACAAGATGGCCCACACCGAGGATCCCGCCACCGTCTCGCTGAGCTTGCCGAAGGAATATCCGGGAACCATCGTGCAGATGCTGACCGACATCGAGCAACTGCGGATCGAGCCCGACCAGGTTGCGAAGGTCGTGATCGACGAAGCGTCCGGCGTCATCGTCATGGGACGGGACGTGCGCGTAAGCACCGTGGCGGTCGCGCAAGGCAACCTCACCGTCACCATCACTGAAACGCCGCAGGTCAGTCAGCCCACTCCCTTCTCGGAAACCGGTGAGACGGTTGTCGTCCCGCGTACTCAGGTCGCGGCGGATGATGAGAACCAGCACCGGCTCGCCATTGTCCAGGAAGGCATCACGCTTCATGAACTGGTTGACGGGCTGAACGCGCTCGGCATCGGTCCGCGCGACATGATCTCCATTCTCCAGGCCATCAAGGCGTCAGGCGCGCTGCAGGCCGAAATCGAGGTGATGTAATGGATGCCGCTCTTGCCAGCACCGCTGTTCAGTCGGTCCGGCTGTCCACCGCGCAGTCGCATACGAAAATCGCCACCGGCAACGCACAGATTGCCCGCAAGGCGGCGGAAGAATTCGAGTCCGTTTTTCTCACCACCATGCTGGAAGGCATGTTTACCGGGCTCGACGCCGCACCGCCTTTCGGTGGCGGCTCGACGGAAAAGACATACCGCTCGCTGCTTGTGTCGGAATACGCCAAGCAGATCTCCGGCAATGGCGGGCTTGGCATCGCTGATCAGATTACGCGCGACCTGATCGCGCTTCAGGAGGACGCGCAAAAATGACGCTGAAACAGGATACGAACCCTTCCCCCGAGCTCCCGCGCATCGAAACGACGCAAGCCGCGCAGGCGCTGTGCAAACGCATCCATGAGACCACCACCGACCTCATCGACCTGCTCGACCGCGAAACCGCCATGCTCAAGAAGGGAAAGCCGGGTGAGATCGAATCCGTTCATGTCCGCAAGGCGGCACTCAACGCCCTGATCACCCGCGACATGTCGGTTTTCCGCCGCGATGCGGAATTCATCAAGATGGCGGCACCCGGCGAAATCAATGCGATCAAGGAGCAGCATGCGCAATTTAAGAAATCTCTGGACGCCAACCACGATGCCCTTGTGGCCATGAAAGCGGTCTCGGAATCGCTGCTTCACACCATCGCCACCCGCGCCAAAACACACACGGCGGGTCCGGAAACATACGGTCAGGATGCCGATGTCAGCGTTGGCGATGCGACGGGCCGTTCCGCAATTTCGGTCAATACCGTCCTCTAGC
>JALCBY010000027.1:14620-48889 GCA_028066055.1 Hyphomicrobiaceae bacterium | reverse complement strand
TGCGCAACGGCACCTGCCTGAAATGCGACACCTGCGGCGCCACGAGCGGGTGTAGTTGAATCTCGGGCAATTGACCAAATCACATAATCATGACACAATAATTCAGGCGCTGCCTTGGAGCAGCGCCTGAATTATTTGGATCGAAACAGTGTCCAATATTACACTGAGACTTTCTCTGCCCCTAATAATTTCCCTCGTCGCTCTTGTTCTAGCGTACCAACATTACCATGCCGGCGAGATAAACGAAGCAGCGCAAATAGTGATTGCTGGCGCTGCGTTTGCGACATTAGTTTTCACAGCAGTAAGTCTGTTCAATATCGAAAGGGGTATGACCTATAGCAGACGCCAATTTGCAATAAACATGATCTCAGAGTGGTCGAATCCACATATTGGGGGCCTTGTCGATGCAGCAGGCATAATTCGAAAGGAAGTGCTCGAAAAATCCGCAGACGAAATAACGATTATTCTAAATAAGGATGACGAAAAACGAAAAAAAATAATAAATATAATGAACTATTTAGAAAATATAGCTTTATCAGTTAAACACAAAGCCACAGAAGAAGAAGTTATACGTGATTATTTCGAGCCCATATTCAAGGAGTATCATAGGGCTTTTATGCCGTATATCGAAGAGTGTCGGCGCAGACACAACAATACACAGATATGGTCAGAGTTTCAGAGGTTAGCCGAAAAATGGGGCTAACTATATTTGATGAGACTGGCCACAAAATACCCTGCCCACGAGTTCTGAAATTTGAACCCTGTACCGCAAGTTGAACACTACCAATAGTGCGTATGGCCACACTATATTGCACAACAGCACTAGGGAAGCGCCGCATCTTGACAAAATCAAAGTAAATGATAATGTGGAACACAACATGAACATTTAAGGGCGGAGCTTACGCCATGCCGTACAAAAGAGTAACAGTCACTCAGGAAAGCAGCAGTGGCCGGAACATGAAATTTCGCGACAACCATACTGGCGCTGACATGACCCGGGCAGCTTTTGTTCGGGAAATCGAACGCGGCAACTTTCCCAGATACCATGTCCGCGATATCAACGGCTTGAAGACGCCAGTATCTAACCCAGATAGGTCGGAAAACAACAATCTCGGCTAAGTGACAGTCGAGAAAAGTGCGCCCCGGATATCCGGAGCGCGCCGTTCCTGCACTCTGCGTTCGGGTCCTAACGCCGGCGGATCATCCGCATCTGCGCCGGACCGCCATTGTTCGAAGAACGGCGCCTGCTCGATTTCTTCTTTTTCTTCCTCTTCGGTTTCGGTGCCGTACGGACCGGTGGTGCGACCTGGAAGGTCCGCGGGCCGGTGTTTACCGACGAGCCGGGTTTCTTCGGCGGAACAACTGTCATCTTGGGGACGCAGTTCCAGGCGCGTGGACCGACCCGAACCTTCTGGCGGTTGCGTGGGCAATAGCACTTGCTGTTGCGCACCGCGCCGTTGGCGCATGAAATCCGGCGCGGCGGATCGACGATCACCTTCGGACCCGTGCTCGGTGGTATCCTCGGAGGATCGACGACAATCCGGTCGCAGCGCCACTTGTTCGCACCGAACTGCTTTTTCCTGTGCTTCGGCGGGCAATAGCACTTGAAGTTACGGACGGCACCTCTGAGACACACGATCCGCACCGGATCGACAATCACCTTCGGGCCTGTGCTCGGTGGTGTTCGCGGCGGGTCCACGACGATGGTCGGCTCAGGCTTGTCGTGTGTCGGATTGGGCTCCGCCGTCAGATCGGTCGTGACCGGATCGAAGGTCGGCGTGACGCACTGGAACAGTTCGCCCTTGAGCGCCTGGATTTTCGTCGGCCCGGGCGATACGCTCTTCAGCGCACAGGCGACCCTCGTCGTCTTCTCGATATCGAATGTCACCAGCGCCGGCGCGACATAACCGCCCTTCCCGTCGGGCGCGGGCTTCGCCACGCCGGAGAAGTGTCCGATATTGCAATCGAGCGAATAGCCGATATCCGTCTCGACGTTCATCGAGAAATTGATGAGCGCCTTGCCTTTTCGATCGCATTTCGGGGCACCCCTGTCGACGAACGAGAAATCGCCCTTGAACTCAAGGCATTGGACACGCAGCCGCGTCCAGCCGGAATTGGCCGACGGCTGGTTCGTGATCCGCGCCATCATGTCGGAGTCGAATGCGCCCATCTGCAATGTCCGCCTTGTTTTCGCTACATACTCCAGCCCCTCGCGCGCGAACTGCAGGGTTCCTGAGTGAACCACCAAGCCGCCCTGCGTCTTGATCTCGAAAGGCGCCGAGCCGGGGCGGGTCGACTTCCACGTTGTTTCCTCGACCACCATTTTCTTGCAGGTGGGCTTGTCTTCGACGTCATACTTCAACCAGGACGAAGTGACCTTGAAAGGCGGGCAGTCGATGTTGATCGTCCGGACAGCGCTCTTCTTACCGTCCTTCATTTCGATGCGGAACCGGTGTTCGCCCGGATCGAGATGATAGAATTTCACCCGTTCGACCAGATATTTGCCAGCGGCTGGGCTCGAGGTGGGCTTCGGCGCGTCACTGACCTTGCGGGCCTTGATCGTGTGCCATACCGATTTCTTCCCATTGTGAACAAAGCGGAAGCGTGCGGTTGCCGGCATCTTGTATTTGATGAATGCGCGCGCTTCGGTTTTCTTCGGACAGGTCGCCCCTTGGGCGGTCAATCGAACATCGATGCTGTAAGGTTCTGGCGCGGGATTGGTCGAGCGGCAGACGACCTTGACGGGAACGCCCCGGGCGCTCGAATAGTCGATCGCGGTTGCTCCGGAAGAGTCAAAGCCCTTGTTCTTAAAATTCAGACCGAGCGTGACCTTGATATAGTGCGTGAATTCAGTGTCGTATGATTTGCCGCGCGCGCGCTCGTTACAGATCCCGAAAATGTTCGCAGCCTGAACATTGGGTGAAAGCCCTTGCGGAATTTTCTTTGCCGGGACTTTGACCGAGATGCCTTCCTCGATTTTTCTTACATTGTCGAAATCACGCCAAACCAGCGTCTTGAAGGCGGTGGTGCCGCATTGGCCCGATCCGCAAACGCCCATGAAGACACTGTAGGAATTGAGCTTTCCCGACTTCATCTTCACATCGATGTAACCATCAAACTTCAGGTTCTTGGACTTAAGCTCGGAGTAGTTTTCACCATCTTCGGCAGTGACGACCAATTCTCCGGTCGAAGTCAGGTTAAGCCGTGCATGCTCGACTTCTGACGCCGCCTGTAAAGTCGTCGAACCAAACATCAGTGAGGCTGTCGCGATCATAAATTTTGTATATCTTTTCAACATTTTACCCTCCCGAGATGGAGTTTCAGTGGAGGGCGGCTGAATAGCGCTGAACAACTGAAATGGATGAACGTTCCTGCCGCCCGCTTGGGTGTTGGTCGCGGCAGGCGATGAAAAGGTTCAGTTGCGAACAGTAAAAAAGGGCCGCGAACGCGGCCCGAAGACTTAAACGGTGCTCCCTTCTTGCTATCCGAAAATTCCCGGAAGCAGAAAAAGCAAGCCGAATTTCTTTGTCTTCACGACAAGGATGATGATTTTTGTTGCAACCATAGCGTGTTCCTTTCTCTCAAAGTTGTGTTGCTATGGCTGTTGGTCGTTTGGGCACCCGAACGGGTTCAAATCTGTCTCATCGGCTTCGCTCGGTTGGTGCATACTCGATCGCCGCGCGCAGCAGCAGATACAACATCACAGCATTGAGGATGTGCCAAAACGGGTGCGTGCCGAGATGCACCGTCTGCTCACCCATCTCCCGGGCCATGCAGCCGATGGCATGGGCGCCCCGCTCCGGCCAGCCGTCGATGGTGCGGAACACCAGCGACACCAGGAAGATGCAGGTTGCAGACAGGACCAAATCGGTCGCCGGATGTTTCTTGATGTGCAGAATCGTGCCAACGACGATCAGGGACAGGAGCGCGGGCGCATAGGCCATGGAACCATTGAAAGCCCCGCTGATGTCCTGGCATGCCTCGATCTGAAAGATGAAGCCACATTCGAACATCACAAGTGTCAGGCCGACGACAAAGGCCGTGATGAAAAGGGCGACCGGATATGACAGCTCGAGAAACCATCTGAGGGTCAGCAACATGTAGGCCGCGACGAACACGGCAATGGGGATCACATCCGCGAGGCTCGACCAGAGCGTCGCATAGGTGTGGAACAGAAAACTCCCCACACCGACCGTCATCAGCAGGAAGATCAGGCAGACAATGACCGGTCCTCCGCGCGCCGGGCGCTTGTTACGAAAGTCCGCATATGCAAATGCCGCCGCAAACAGAAACGCCAGGTTCGACATGGCGTTCATCGGCTCGGCCCAGAAATCCGGGTTGAGCGCCCGCTCGCAATAACAACTGACCTGATCCCAGGATGAAAGACCGGGCGTTCCGCAAGGTTTGACCATTGTCAGACGTTCCTCACCGGGTGTTTGGGTTCAGCTCGACGTCCGATGACGCATCCGCCAAGTCCTCAGCCTTCAACATCTGCCAGACCGCGGCAAGGGCATCTGTAAGTCTGCCTTCGTTTATCGACCGCAGCACCACATGCGTGCCGAGCCTGTCTTTCTCGTAAAATGGATAGCTGCCCATCTGGACGTCCGGGTATGCCTCCTGAACCTGCCCCAGTCCCGGCGCGACAAGCCCTTCGGGCCGCTCCACCCGCACGGTGCGTGAAAGCATTTTCGCACCCGTACGCAGACGGGACGCGACGTCGTCGAGCATGACCTGCATAATGCGCGGTACGCCCGCCATGACGATCACATTTTCGATCATGAAACCCGGAGCCGCGGAAACCGAGTTTGCCACAAGTTCGGCACCATCGGGAATGCGGGCCATGCGCTTGCGCGCTGGCGTGAATTCACCGGGCCCGTAACGTTTTTCCATGATAGCCACGGCGCGCGGGTCGACATCGATTTTCACGCCGAATGCCTTGGCCACGGCGTCCGCCGTAATGTCGTCGTGGGTCGGCCCAATGCCGCCGGTCGTGAAGACATAGTCGTAACTCTGCCGCAGCGCATTGACAGCAGCCACGATACGCTCCTGAACGTCGGAGACAATCCGCACCTCGGACAGATGAATGCCAATTTCCGTCAGATAATCCGCAACATATCCGATGTTCTTGTCCTTGGTGCGCCCGGACAGGATTTCGTCGCCAATGACAAGCAATGCCGCCGTCACGATCTTGTCGGCGTTTTCTTCTTTCTCGCCTGTCACGCCTATTCCTTTTGTCTCAACCCGAGCGTGTATCTATCGAAATCCGGTTCAATAGTCACTTGCGGCTCAGGCCTTGCCTCCATAAGGTCCCCTGCCATGCAATTTCCCAAACCACTGATACCGGGTCAGCTGATCAAGCGTTACAAGCGGTTTCTCGCCGATGTCAAATTTGACGACGGTCGCGAAATCACGGCCCATTGTGCAAATCCGGGCTCGATGCTCGGGTTGGCGGAACCCGGCTCCACCATATGGCTGTCAGAAAGCGACAATCCCAAGCGCAAATTGAAATTCTCCTGGGAACTTATCGAGGTCGACCTCGGCTCCGGCCCCACGCTGGTTGGCATAAACACCTCGCACCCCAACGCCCTTGTCGCCGAAGCGATCCAGTCCGGCGCAATTCCCGAACTCTCCGGCTACCCCGCTTTGCGCCGCGAAGTGAAATACGGAGTCAACAGCCGCATCGACATACTACTCGAAGATAGTGCCTTAAATCGCTGTTACGTTGAAATAAAGAATGTTCACCTGATGCGAAAATGTGGCCTGGCGGAATTTCCCGATTCGGTCACTACCCGAGGTGCCAAACATCTGGGCGAGCTTGCAAACATGGTGCGGGAGGGCCATCGCGCATTCATGGTCTACCTGATCCAGCGCGGAGACGCGGAGAGTTTTTCGCTCGCGCGCGACATCGATCCCGGATACGGCGAAGCGTTCGACGCTGCAATGGAGGCCGGGGTTGAAGCCCTGGCCTATGCGTGTGACATATCCGAGAAGGGCATTGATGTGACGACGCGGGTTCCGATCCGTAACTGAACGGGTTTTGCACATGGTCACGCGTTGAATACGACACGAACTGTTGCGACTTGCTGCAAGAAACCTTAAGTCTCGTGAGAGAGAATGCACATGGCAAAGCGGACCCGAACGTGAACCTCGATATTGCATACACCAAGAGGCTCGACTCCAGGATCAAGCTTCACGGCGCGGAAGCATTTGAAGGCATGCGCCGCGCCGGTCAATTGACCGCCCAGGCACTCGATATGCTGGTGCCGGAGGTCAAACCCGGCGTCACAACCCAGTCGCTGGACGATCTGACCTTTGAATTTGCGATGGACCATGGAGCCGTCCCGGCGCCCTTGAATTATCGCGGTTTCACCAAGTCGATCTGCACATCGCTGAACCACGTCGTCTGTCACGGCATCCCGGGGCCGCGTATTCTCCGCGACGGGGATATCCTGAATATCGATGTGACACTGATCGTCGACGGCTGGCACGGCGATTCGAGCCGCATGTATCCGGTTGGCAAGATCTCGCGCGCCGCCGAGCGTCTGGTCGCTGTAACATACGAGGCACTGATGCGCGGTGTCGGCGCCGTCGCGCCCGGCGGGCATATCGGCGATATCGGCGCGGCCATACAGTCCTACGCGGAAGGCGAACGCTGCAGCGTTGTCCGGGACTTCTGCGGTCACGGCATCGGCCAGGTCTTCCACGACCGCCCGAACGTGCTTCACTATGGCCGCGCGGGCGATGGCATCGAGCTGCAGCCCGGCATGCTGTTCACCATCGAGCCGATGATCAACCTCGGCAAGCCTCAGGTCAAAATCAAGTCGGATGGCTGGACCGCGGTTACCCGCGACCGTTCGCTGTCGGCCCAGTTCGAACACACGGTCGGGGTCACGGAGACCGGTGTAGAGGTCTTCACCGTGTCGCCCGCGGGCCTGCATCAGCCGCCTTACGATACCGCCTGAGAACCGCATGGCTTCCGGGGACGCCGGCAAACCGGACTTTCTTGGCCATCGGAATCGGTTGCGCCAACGCTTCCGGGACGGCGGCGCGGACGCGCTTCCGGATTATGAACTGCTCGAACTGGTTCTGTTTCGCGCCCTGCCCCGCCGCGATACGAAGCCGCTGGCAAAAAAGCTGATCAAGACCTTCGGGTCGTTCGCCGAAACGCTCAATGCGCCGGATACAAGGTTGGCCGAAATCTCAGGCGTCGGCGAGGCCGTGATCACCGAACTCAAACTGATCCGCAGCGCGGCGCTGCGCTTCATGAAGGGCGATGTCATGGAGCGTTCGGCCCTCAACTCCTGGGATGCCGTGCTCGATTACTGCCGCGCGGCCATGGCGTTTGACGACAAGGAGCAGTTTCGCATCCTGTTTCTCGACAAACGCAACCGCATCATTGCCGACGAGGTGCAACAGCAAGGCACGGTAGACCATACGCCCGTCTATGTGCGCGAGGTTGTGAAACGGGCGCTGGAACTCTCCGCGACAGCGATCATTCTCGCCCACAATCATCCTTCCGGCGATCCGACGCCGTCGCGAGCCGATGTAGAGATGACAAGGCAGATAACGGATGCCGCAAGATCTCTCGGAATTGTTGTCCACGATCACATCATCGTCGGCAAGGACGGACATGCCAGCCTTCGTCAACTCGACCTGATCTAGACAGTGGTTGCCGGCGGTCCGGGCTCTCAATCGGCTTCGACCGTAACGGTGTCGCCCGGATTGACCGCCGCCAGCGTGCGCACATCATCGTGTGCCCGGCCCCATATGTTGCACGGGCTGGCAAGCCGGGTTTCGTCACCTTCGGAGATCGGTGTCCTTCCGAAGCCGATTGCAATGGCATTGCCGTCAGGCCAGAACGCAATTTCGCCCGGCTCGACGACGTCGCGGGCATCGGCTTCGCGCGAAACGCTCACCGGTGTTGAAAAATACACCTCTTCGCCCCAGGTCTGCGCACTCGATTGAATCGGAAGGGCATCCAGTATGGCCTTTGCCGTCGGCGTATCGAGAACCTCCACGCGGATTGTAATACTCCCGGCCACTATTCTGATTTCACTCAAAGACATCTCCTGAAAATGATTTGCGAGCACATTGTTGACCCATAGCATAACTATACATGAGTGGCAGCTTAGCAAGTGTGGATCGCTCGACGGTCGGATAGAAGGTTAAAGTAGTCATGTTGCGACGTATTCCAGAGAATGAACTGACCGTCAAACCGGCCGATCGGCTTGACGTTGAACTGACGTCCCTTGCCACCGCCGTTCCGTCGCACGGCTACTCTCAAAAGGAAGCTCATGCTCTGGCGCAGCAGATGTTTCCCGAATTCGAGCATCTCGAAGGGGTTTTCGCCAACACCGGCATAGAGCAGCGTTATTCCTGTGTTCCTCTGGAGTGGTTTTCCGAGCCGCACAATTGGGTCGACCGGAACGCCGTTTATGAGGAGGCGGCGCTCGATCTGTTGGAACGTGCTGCACGGGATGCCATGGAAAAGGCAGCCGCCCTGCCCCGTGAAATCGGAGCTATAGTGACCGTGTCGACGACGGGCCTCAGTGTTCCGAGCCTCGATGCCAAACTTCTCCACCGCCTGGGACTCGATCCCACCACGGAACGTCTGCCGGTGTTCGGGTTGGGCTGCGCCGGCGGTGTGTCGGGCATGGCGCGCGCCGCGCGGCTCGCGATGACGTTTGACGGGCAATATGTCCTGATGCTCTGCGTGGAGCTTTGCGGGCTCAATTTTCGGCGAAGCGACGTGAACAAGGTCAATTACATATCGAGCGCGCTCTTTGGCGACGGCGCCGCCGCTCTGCTCGTGCGGTCAGACGATGGCGATGGACATAACGGACAAGGCATCGGGCAGATTCTCGCTGTTGGCGAGCATAACTGGCCGGACACGCTGGACATGATGGGCTGGTCCATCGAGCAGGATGGGTTCGGTGTCGTCATGAGCACGCAAATCCCCCAGTTTGCCCGCAACGGCCTGCAGGCCGCCGCGGAGGCGTTTCTCTCCAGGCACGGTTATAGGTTTGAGGATCTGGCGGGGCTTGTTTCGCACCCCGGGGGCCGCAAGGTCCTCGAAGCCATTGCCGGCGCGCTTGACATCGAAGATGGGGCGCTTGCGCATTCGCGCGATGTGCTGCGCGACTATGGCAATATGTCCTCGCCCACCGTTCTCTTCGTTCTCGATCGAACCGTTGGCGCGCGCCACGAGGGGCCACACCTGATGGTCGCCTTCGGCCCGGGCTTTACGGTTTCGTTTGCACTGATCGACCTTTCACGGACATAGTCTTCGCCATGTTTGGAATCGCACAAATTATCGCCCTTTTGCTGCTCCTGCAGCGTGGTCTGGAAGAAGTTTATTCGGCTGCCAACACGAAGCGGCTTCTCGCGGAAGGCGCACGCGAGGCGGGGGCGAATTACTACCCTGTCGTAGCAACCGCCCATCTGGCGTGGATTGCCGGAATTTTTCTTCTGATTTCACCCAATGCGACGGTCTACTGGCCGCTGCTGGTGCTCTACATTCTGCTGCAGGGTGTACGCTACTGGGTGATTGGTACGCTTGGACGCTACTGGACCCACCGCATTATCACGCTGGATGGCGCACCGGTGGTGACCGAAGGCCCGTACCGTTTTACACGCCACCCGAACTATGCGGTCACACTCGCGGAAACCCTGCTGCTGCCGCTTGCATTCGGTGCCTGGGGGTTCGCGCTCATCATGACCGCCATATGGGCAGCCGTGATACATTACAAAATCTTGCTGGAAGACGCGGCAATTGCCGACAGGCGCGCCGGTGGGACCGCGCCCGGGCCTACGCCGGGGCCGGCCCAAAAATCAGAACAGCATTAAGCCCGCCAAAGGCGAACGAGTTCGACATGGCATATGTCACTTCCCGTTCGCGGGCCTTGTTCGGCGTGTAGTCGAGATCACACTCGGGATCGGGCTCATCGTACCCCATCGTCGGCGGAACGATATTTTCGTGCATCGACTTGATCACGGCAACGGCCTCCACGCCGCCGCCCGCACCGAGACAATGGCCGTGCATCGACTTGGTGGACGAGATCGAGAGGTTATTCGCGGCATTGCCGAAAACACGCCGGATGGCGCGTGTCTCATTGACATCATTCACCGTGGTCGCCGTACCGTGGGCATTGATGTAGTCGATATCCCCCGGAGAAAGCTGTGCATCGTCGAGCGCGATCTGCATTGCACTCGAGGCGCCCTCGATCGACGGGTTGACCATGTCCGCAGCATCAGAAGTCATGCCATACCCGACGAGCTCGGCAAGGATATTCGCTCCGCGTGCCTTCGCATACTCATACTCCTCGAGTACGAGAATGCCTGCGCCTTCCCCGAGAACAGTGCCGTTGCGGCCCTTGGCAAACGGGAAAAGTCCATCGGGACTGAGGACGCGCATGGCCTGCCATGCACGCGTCGTGCCCCAGTTCAGCGATGCTTCCGATGCTCCTGCGACACCGAGATCACAGAGACCTTCCCGGATCATCCGATATACGATTCCGATCGAATGCGGCGCGGTGGAACATGCGCTCACGACACCGAAACAGGGACCCGTTATGCCATACTCGATGCTGACATGCGCGGCAGCGGATGATCCGATCGTCTTGAGGAGCGTCAGCGGATGCGTGGCGCGCTTCTTCTCTTCGAACAGCGCCTTGTAGGACATTTCCATGGTGGAAATGCCACCGATGCCCGATCCGATGATGCACGCCGCGCGATAGCCTTCCTCGCCCTCGAGAGGCATTTTCAGGCCCGACTGCTGCACGGCCTCACTCGCAGCGCAGCCAGCGAACTGCGAATAACGATCCGCCAGCAGGAACTGCTTCGACTGGCAGCGCTCGCGCGGCTCGAAGTCTTTCACTTCTCCGGCGATGGTGATGTAGAGCTCGTCGGTCGGGTAAAGCGTAGCTTCACCAATCCCGCACTCGCCCTTTTTGAGCGCGCTCCAAAAGGCGTCTTGCCCGATCCCGACCGATGAAACCACACCCTGGCCGGTCACTACGACGCGCCTGCGATCCTTAGGCTTTGCCATTTATCTGAGATTTTTTTTCGAACTGTACACTTGGTCCGCCCGAAGGCGGGAGTATCCAGTTGTTGCTAAGCTGCCGCTCCGGAAGACTTGCTTTCGGCGATGATGGATTTCACCTTGTCCACGACCGAACCGACCGTTGCGAAATCCTCGACCTCTTCATTTGCATTGTACGGAATCTCAATACCGAACGTGTCCTCGATATCAAACACGATGACCGCGAGGTCCAGAGATTCAATGTCAAGATCAGTCAGAGGCGTATCCAACGCAATCGAGTCGGACGGCTCTTTCATATTCTTCTTGAGAATATCGATGATCTTGGTGGCCACTTCGTCCATATCGCTCTCCCTGCCCCGTAGTATGATGGCGGAGCTTCGTCAATTTTCCCAAACTGCTAATGCAATTGGTATGTTTGAGCAAGCCGCGCGTTCACTTAGTCCTAAATTCCGGCTAAGTCTAGGGTGACACGCAAATGGAACAATCTGTCGCAGCCACACCCGTACACACGCCAAACCCGTTAGCGTTTCGTCTCCATTTGGACATCCTGAACAACAATTGCAAGGGATGAAGGCATATTTGGGTTAAGATTAAACCGTTGTAACGTTGTCGGAATCCGCATTCTCGGATGGTCCGGATAACCATCGTCAATACGTCCGGCATCAGGTCCAATACAGAAAGCCAGACGATTCGGCCAATGAGAAAATCCAAAAAAAAGCCTGTCAGAAAATCCACCCGGCCGAAAGGCACCTATCCCTGGCTCAATGGATATCCCGACGGCGTGAAATGGGACACCCGGTTCAAAGCCGAACCGCTCAACGCCGTTCTGAGCCGGACCATCGAGCGTCATGGGGACCGGATTTGCACCCATTTCGTCGGGAAAACAATAACTTATGGTGAAATAGGCAATCTTGTGGATCGGTGTGCCAAAGGCCTCCAGAATATCGGGGTCCGAAAAGGCACGAAAGTGGGACTGTTGCTGCCGAACTGCCCAGCCTACGTCATTTTCTATTTCGGTATCCTCAAGGCCGGCGGAATCGTTGTGAACTGCAACCCTCTCTATACGGTCGAAGAGCTGGACCACCAGATCAAGGACAGCGAGACGGAGATAATGGTCACGTTGGACCTGGCCGTGCTTTTCGAAAAGGCCGAAGGCCTGCTTGCGCGCAAGGCGCTCGACAAGGCGGTGGTTTGTTCGTTCACGGACATGCTGACGCCCATAAAGTCGATGCTGTTTCGTATACTAAAGTCGAAGACGCTTGCACGTTCCTTCAACTCTGAGTTGAAGTCGCGAATCATTTCCGACCGCGAAATTCTCGGCAACGACGGCAGGCCGGAACCCGTGGAGATTGAACCCGAACGGGACGTCGCCGTCCTGCAATATACCG
Source organism: Hyphomicrobiaceae bacterium (assembly GCA_028066055.1). Taxonomy (GTDB): domain Bacteria; phylum Pseudomonadota; class Alphaproteobacteria; order Rhizobiales; family Methyloligellaceae; genus UBA2767. Next base: position 36,460 of record JALCBY010000027.1, on the reverse strand, counting down.
GCGGCACAACAGGGCTGCCCAAGGCGGCAATGCTCACCCATGCCAATCTGACAATCAATATCCAGCAGGTCGAGGCATGGTGTGCGGACCTTCTGGGGGAAAAAGAGCGAATCCTCGCCATTCTCCCGCTGTTCCACGTATTCGCGATGACCTCGGTTCTGAATTTCGGGGTCGCGCGCGGCTATGAAATAGTTCTCATGCCGCGGTTCGATATTGAGGAAGCGCTGAAGCTGATCGCAAAGACGCAGCCAACGATCTTCCCCGGCGTGCCGACCATCTACAATGCGATCCTGCATCATCCGAAAACCAAATCCCTGGATCTCTCATCTCTCAAATTCTGCATTTCCGGGGGCGCTGCCCTGCCGGTTGAGGTGAAACGCGGGTTCGAAGCGCTATCGGGCTGTTCCCTCGTCGAGGGCTATGGATTGAGCGAGACATCTCCCGTCGCCACCTGCAACCCGCCACACGATTCCGCAGTGGAGGGTTCAATCGGCCTGCCGTTGCCGGCCACCGTTATCTCGATCCGTTCTATCGACGATCCCAAAAAGGAGCTTCCTCTCGGCGAAGACGGGGAAATCTGCATCGCAGGACCGCAAGTCATGCCCGGCTACTGGCAAAAGCCGGAGGAAACGAAGAACACCTTCACGGGAGAGTTTTTCCGGTCAGGCGATGTCGGCCATATGGATGAAAACGGCTTCATCTTTATCGTCGACCGCCTCAAGGACATGATCAACGCGGCAGGGTTCAAGATCTATCCGCGGCAGATTGAGGAAGCCATTTATGAGCATGAGGCTGTCGAGGAAGTCACCGTGATAGGCATCGAGGACGAATATCGGGGCGAGGTTCCCGCAGCCTATATCAAGCTGCGCGAGGGACATTCAGCCACGCGTGAAGACATCCTCGAATTTCTCGAACCGAAGATCTCGAAGATCGAGATGCCGCGGGATATCGAGTTCCGTGACGAGTTGCCAAAGACGATGATCGGCAAGCTGTCGAAAAAGGAACTCCGCGAAGAACGGTCTTCGGCCCCTAACGCCGACGAATAAGACAATCGGCACCGGCAGATTTGAGGCGCTGGCAGAAATTCACCGCGGCGCTCTGTTGGGCCATCGGCCCGATGCCGACGCGGTACCAGACTCCACGCTGCCCCAGATCCGCACGCATCACCTCAGGACGGAGCCCGCCGAGAAGCTGCGGATAGCGGCGTTGCAGGGAATTGAATGCCCGCAGCGCCTCATTCTGGCTCTGCCTCGCTGCCACCTGCACCAGATACCCGCCGGTACGCGGGATAGATGCCGTAACGTTAGGCGCGCGGGGCGGCGCAACCGCCGGACGCGGCGGTGCGGGCGGGCGAGCCTGCGGGCGCGGTTGTGGCCGTTGCTGAACCCGGGGTTGAGGCGCACGGGCCTGAAGCTGCGGTTGCGCCGGTGCGGGGCGTGCGGCGGCGACAGGCGGTGGAACCGGCGCGGGTGGCGCGACACGCGGAGCTGGAGGCGGCGTCGGCTTGGCCGGCGCCTTTTTCGCAACCTGCATCGACGGAGCCGGCCTGCTCACGGGTTGAGATCGCGTCCAGTATTTGGTTCGGCACGGCCATCCGCTGGAGAGACAGCCACGAACCTCGACCTTGTTCTCCTGCAGCTTGAGATGCTTCAGATAATAGACCTTGCCGACTTCCGGATCGTAGATCTGGCCCTGCCATGTGTTCGGGCCGATCTTTTTGGTGTTCAGCAACACGTCAATGCCTACAACCTGCCGACCACGAAGCTTGGGATCGGGATTGAGGATGTCACGCCACGGCTGACCCTTTTCATCCATCGGATCTTTCAGCCAGACAATCTTCCCACACAGGCTGTTCTCGCCACACTCGCTGAGTGCGATCTTGCCCTTCTTATCCGTGTTCAGCCAGGTGCCCAAATTCGCTTGTGCCGTCGTGGGCGCGGATAATGCAACTCCCGCCACCATGACAACCGACTGCAGGCTCACGCGAACTTTTCGCGCCCGCCTGCTGCCCCCGCTATGCAAGTTCGGTCCGGTCACTTTTCAGTCCTTTCAAGCCGATCGAATACGTTCCGCCTACGCGCTCCCGGTTTCTCCTCCGTGTTCGTCCGATTGTGCCGAATCAGATGATTTTGTCTGCAAATCGGTTGAGCCAGCCTTAACAGAGGCCTTTTTCTCCTGAGCGCCCTCTAAAATTGCCGTAACGCCCATCCCGCCGGCCGTGCAGACGGATATAAGGCCTTTCGCCGTCGGATTCGAGGCCAGTAACTTCGCCAGCGACCCCAATATCCTACCACCGGTCGCGGCGAAAGGATGGCCAAAGGCTATGCTGGAACCTTTTACGTTCATTTTGTGGCGCACAATCGAGCCCAGAGGCGCGTCCTTTCCAAGCTTCTGCTTGCAGTATTCGACCGATTCCCACGCCCTCAGGGTGCACAGCACCTGGGCGGCAAACGCCTCGTGAATCTCATAGTAGTCGAAATCCTGCAGCTTCAGACCGGCGCGATCGAGCATTTTGGACACGGCAATTGTCGGCGCCATCAATAGCCCGTCACCAGCCACATAGTCGATTGCTGCGGTTTGACCATGGGTCAGATAGGCGGAAACCGGCAGATCACGTGCCGCAGCCCATTCTTCTGAACACAGAAGAACCGCCGACGCTCCGTCAGTAAGTGGGGTTGAATTTGCCGCCGTCAAGGTCCCGCGCTTGGAACGCTCGAACGCCGGCTTGAGTTCGGCCATGGCTTCAAGATCAATGTCGACCCGTAGATTGTCATCGCGGAAAACGCCGGCGCACGGCACCAGCAGATCGTCCTGAAATCCTTCGTCATAGGACGCAGCAGCGTGTTTGTGACTGTCGTAAGCCAGACGATCCTGATCCTGGCGCGGGATTTCCCACTCCTGCGCCATCAACTCGCAATGCTGCCCCATGCTGAGCCCGGTTCTCGGCTCCGCCACACTGGGAGGCTCCGGTGCAAGCTCAGCCGGAGAAAAACCTTTAAAAACAGATATCTTGTCTTTCAGACTGCGAGCGCGTGAAAGCCGGATCAGGCGCTGCGCGAACTTTCGCCGGAACACGATCGCGGAGTCTGAAACGGTGTCGGAACCGCACGCGATCCCGCATTCAATCTCGCCGGACGCAATCTTCGCGCCGATACCCAGCGCCGCCTGCAGGCTGGTGCCGCAGGCCTGCATCATCGTGATCCCCGGCGTCGACGGTGCAAGCGTACTTCCCACCACCGCCTCCCGCGTCAGGTTCCAGTCTTTCGCATGGGTGACGACCGCGCCGCCGGTCACCTCGTCAATATGCACGCCTTCGAGCGCATAGCGCGCGGCAAGACCGTCGAGCACCGTGACGAGCATTTCCAAATTCGTGAGGTCGGCGTAGGCGCCATAGGACCGGCAAAACGGGATACGAACCCCGCCGATGACCGCAACACGACGCATCGCTTTTTCCGCCATGGCCACTCTCCGGAGCGTCAGGCCGCTTCCGCGGCGTGCCTGTTCTGGTTTCTGTAATGCAATGGCCCGCCCCGGAATGGAGCAAAGCCCGTGCCGAAAATCACACCCGCATCGACGTGATCGGCGCTCTCCACGATCCGTTCCGAAAGCGCGCGTTCACATTCGTCAATCAGCGGCTTTACCAGATCACGGCCAAGCGCCACAAGGTCATCTTCGTCAAACGAGACCTTCTGACGTTTGGGTTTGTCCTTGTCCCAGACGTAAAACCCCTCGCCCGACTTCTTGCCGAGCTTGCCGTTTTTGACGAGCCGGTCGAGTTCACTGTCCTCGACAGGTCCGATCCCGAGTGTTTCCGCAACATGCTTGCAGATATCGAGGCCGACCACGTCGCACAGTTCGAGCGGCCCCATCGGCATCCCGAAATTGAGGGCAGCCTGATCGATCTTTTCGCGCGGTTCGCCCTCCTGATACCGGCGCACGGCATCGAGCATGTAGGGTGCAAGAACGCGGTTGACCAGAAAACCCGGACAGCTTTTGACAATCAGCGGATACTTCCGGATGGCGTTCACAAAGACACAACCTTTGCGTACTTCCGCATCGCGGCTGCCGGAACCGGCAATAACCTCGACGAGCGGAAGCTGCGGTACCGGATTGAAGAAATGCAGGCCGATCAGGCGACCCGGATCTTTCAACGGCTGGGCAATATCCTCGATCTTCAGTGACGAGGTGTTCGTGGCAAGCACGGCACCCGGTTTGATCTTGCTCTCAAGATCCGCAAACACTTTCTGCTTGATCTCGAGATTTTCGACTATTGCCTCGATCAAGACGTCGGCGCGGCCGATATGCTTGCCATCCTTGTCGGAGATGAGACGTGTCACCGCTGCGTCAACGTCCCGTTTCGAACGGAATCGCTTCCTGAACAGGCCCTTCGCCCGCGCCATGGCCTTCTTCAGCTGATCGTCGCTCAGATCCTGAAGGCTTGCCTGCATTCCGCAGACCACACACCACGCCGCGATGTCCGCGCCCATGGTGCCCGCACCAATCACATGAACCCGCAGCGGCTTGAACGTGCCCTTCGGCGCTTCATTCTTGAGCATTTCCGTCAGCCGGAACACCCGGCGCAGGTTGCGCGCCGTGTCGCTCGTCATGAGCGGTGCAAAGAGCCGCGTCTCGGCGGGCTTCATGCGTCGCCGGCTGTCGCCGAAATCTGAGAACAGATCGATTAGCCGGAATGGCGCGGGATAGTGATCCTCACGCACTTTTTCCGCCGTCTTCTTTCGCATCTGCTTGGCGAGAAATTCGCGGACCGGCGCCTTGCGCAGGAACTTCTTCCACCACGGCACGCCTTTCGACTTGCGCTTCTGCAGCACCGCCTTGCGCGCCGCCCACCGCAGGCGGTGATGCGTAGGGACCAGCTGGTCGACAATGCCGATGGCCCGCGCGGGCCCGGGCCGCAACATGCGGCCGGTGAGCATCATCTGCATCGCATCCATCGCGCCGGCGAGTTCGATCGACCGCACTGATCCGTTCAGTCCGGGAAAAATGCCGAGTTTCACCTCGGGAAAGCCGAGGCGTGTTCCATCCTCCCGATCGGCGATGCGATAGTGACAGGCCATGGCGAGTTCCAGTCCCCCGCCCAGACAATAACCGTGGATAGCCGCAACGACCGGCACGCGAAGCTTCTCGATCCGGTCGAACAGGCCGATGGTTGCGGTAACCGCCTCCTCAACCTGCTCGGTATCGCCGAGATTGTCGAATTCACGGATATCGGCACCGGCGATAAAATTGTCCTTGCCGGAAATGATCACAAGGCCGCGGACCTCGCCCTTGTCGGCGGCTTCCTCGACCCTGGTGACGATCGCCGCGAGCTCTTCCGTCGGCCGGCGGCCAAGCGAATTCATCGTTTCGCCTTCCCGGTCGAAGACCGCCCAGGCGATGTCCTCAAAATCGAATTTAAAACGCCAGTCTTTGAGATCTGCGACGTCCGGCGAGGAAGAAGGGACGTCAACGGAGGATGTGTCTGTCATTCGGCTGCCAGGCTTTTGTTTTCAGGGCTCTTGTAATGCGGAATGACTTCCGCAGGATCAAAATGATCCACTGCAATAACGCGGGCAACGAGAGACTCAAGTTCTTTCAGCGCTTTTGCCTCATCGCCCGTCACGACGCCCTCTTTCTTTGCATCCGCGATCCAGTCATTGGCATGCGTGCGGCGGATGGTGCCGGCGCGGACGGCCCGGTCGACCTTCTTGTCCGCCTCCTGAGCCGCTTCGACCTTGGCAAGAGTATGTTCAAGCACGCCCTGCAGATCGGCCGGATCGTCGGTGATGAAAATATCGCGGGTCAGTCGGTCACGCACCTCTCCGGGCTTAAGCACAGCACGCGAAACGGCCTTGCCCAATCTGTCGGATGCCGGTCGCCTGCGGGCGCCAAGCGGGAACGCCAACGGGTAAACCAGATAGCGAACCGGCGCGACCGGGAAATTGTCCAGAACGCCCTTGATCGCCTGCTGGAACCTGTAAAGACAGTTTGCAGCACAGAAATCGACAATCTGCCTGTCCGCCGAAGGCTGGCCGTCATCCTCGAACCGTTTGAGCACGCAGGACAACAGATAGAGTTCCGACAGGGCATCCGCAAGCCGGCCCGTGATCTTTTGTTTCGTCTTCAAACCGCCGCCAAGCCCCACCACCGTAACATCGGACACAAGCGCAAACGTCCGTGCGCTGCGTGCGAGCTGGCGATACCACCTTCGGGTCGCCCGCGCCTGCGCCGGCGCGCTGGCCAGATAGCCGCCGGTCAGGTTGTGGAACAGCGCCCCGAAAACATTCGCCACCATATATGCGGCATGCCCGTTAAACGCCTCCTCGAAATCCTCGATGCCCTGTTCCGCGTCCGGATCGCGCAGCGCCTGAATCTCCTTGTAGAGCCAGGGATGGCTGCGCAGCGCCCCTTGCGCAAACGTGATGAGCGTCCGCGTGAGAATATTCGCGCCCTCGACGGTAATCGCAACCGGGACCGCCTGGTAAGCCGTTTGCAGATAATTCGACGGTCCGTCACAGATGGCCCGGCCGCCGTGAATATCGAACGCATCGTTTATCGCGCTGCGCATGCGCTCGGTCGTCTGATATTTCAGGATCGCCGAGATCACCGACGGTTTCTCGCCCGCTGAAACCATCGACGCAGTCACCGAACGTCCCGCCTCGTTCACGTAAGCCGTTTCAACCATTCTGGCGAGCGGCTCCTCGATCCCCTCCATGAATCCGATGGGCAGGCCGAACTGCTTGCGGATTCGCGCGTAGGCAGAGGTGGTGCGAAGCGCCGATTTTGCCGCGGCCGTGCTCGACGCAGGCAGCGAGATGGCGCGGCCCTCGGAGAGGCACTCCATGAGCATGCGCCAGCCTTGTCCGATACCCTCGCGACCGCCAACCACCCAGTCGAGCGGTACGAACACGTCCTTGCCCCAGTTCGGTCCGTTCGGAAAGGCCACGCCTCCCGGCAGATGCCTGCGCCCGATTTCAACGCCCTTGTGGTCGGTCGGAATGAGCGCGACCGTAATGCCGAGTTCCTCCTCACCGCCGAGCAATCCGTCAGGATCAATCGCAATGAAAGCCAGGCCCAGCAGCGTCGCATTGGGGCCCAGCGAGATGTAACGCTTTTCCCAGTTGATCTTGAGGCCGAGCGTTTCCTTGCCCCCGACCTTACGTTTGCAGACCACGCCGATGTCACGCATGGTTGCGGCATCCGAACCGGACGTCGGGCCGGTCAGGCCGAAGCACGGAATTTCCTTCCCCTTCGCCAGCGGTTTGAGATATTTCGTCTTCTGTTCATCCGTTCCATAGCGTTCGATCAGTTCACCGGGACCGAGCGAGTTCGGCACCATCACGATAACCGCCACGTCGGGGCATCGCGAGGCGATCTTGCCGATGATCAGGGACTGCGCCTGCGCGGAAAAGCCAAGCCCTCCATGCTCCTTGGAAATGAGCATGCCGAGGAACCCCTTGTCGGATACGAATTTCCACACGTCCTTCGGGATGTCGCCGCGATTGTGACGGATGTCCCAATCGTCGAGCATCGCGCACAGCTCCTCGGTGGGGCCTTCGAGGAACTCGCGTTCCTCCGCGCTCAGTGTCGGCGGGCTCACATCCCCCAGACGTGCCCAGTCCGGGGCACCCGAAAACAGCTCCGCATCCCAACCGATGGTGCCGGCCTCGAGCGCCTCCTGCTCGGTCTCCGAGACCCTGGGCATAATCTTCTTGAGTGCGTTGTAGGCCGGTTCGACGACAATGCGGCGGCGCACATCCGGCACGGCAAGCACACCGAGCAGAAGGGCAAGCACCCATCCGATCCAGGCACCGGAAGAAAACGATACGACAGGCTCGAAGAACGGCACGCCATATTGTGCAACAAGGGACAAAACCGCGACCACGGCAGCCCAAATCGAAAGAGGTGCCTGGCGCAAGGCCAGGAACACGATGGCCGCGAAGCACACGACTATGAACATGAGCGCCGACATGGCCGCAATCTCCTTTTCCGGCGCCCCCCGGAATCCCAATTACTGTTTAACCTCTCGTACCTGTGAAAGAAACAGGATTTCTGAATGTCCGGATGCACCACCGCGGTCAACTCGGTTCAAACGGGCGGAAACTTACTGTGACCAAAGTGACGGTTGTTCTCCGTGCCCGAATTCGATAAGCGTGTGCAGAAATTTGCAATGACGTTCATTCACTTTCATGAATGGGAAACAGATATGGCTGAAGATCCGATTCCGGCACAACTCGGGCCCTACGAAGTCGAAGTTCAGGAAGGACGCCGGTACTCCTGGTGCCGGTGTGGGCGTTCAAAACGACAACCATTCTGTGACGGATCCCACAAGGACACCGGCATCGAGCCCCTGATTTTCACTGCCGAAAAGACCGAAACGGTCTATCTGTGCGGCTGCAAAGACACAGGCGATCCGCCTTTCTGCGACGGTTCACACAACCTCCTCTAGCCAACCGCTCCACCCCCTGACATTTATCACCGTTGTAAGCGGCGGGCCGATTTGATTAAGTAGGCATTGCGATCGCTTGGCGTTGCCGGCATTGCAGGGGGGAAAATGGAATATTTCGTTCAGCAGCTGATCAACGGGCTGACACTCGGCGCTATCTACGGCCTCATCGCCATCGGTTACACGATGGTCTACGGCATCATAGGCATGATCAATTTCGCCCACGGCGACATCTTCATGGTGGGCGCGTTCATTGCCCTCATCATGTTCATTGCCCTTTTGTCCATCGGGCTCACCTTCGTGCCGCTCGCCCTGCTCATCGTGCTCCTGGTGTCGATGGCGTTCACCGCCGTATGGGGATGGACGGTCGAGCGCGTGGCCTACAGGCCTTTGCGAGAGTCCTTCCGTCTTGCGCCGCTGATCACCGCCATCGGCATGTCCATCGTTCTGCAGAATTTCGTCCAGATTGCGCAAGGCGCGCGCGTCAAGCCGCTGCAGCCCCTGATCACCGGCGGGTTTACGGTGATGGAGAAAGACGGCTTCGTGGTCAATCTGAGTTACATGCAAATCCTGATCATCGTGCTGACCGTTGTCCTGATGTGCATCTTCACGCTCATCATCAGCCGCACCTCGCTCGGACGGGCGCAACGTGCGTGCGAACAGGACCGGGTAATGGCGGCCCTTTCGGGCGTCAACGTCGACCGGACGATTTCTTTGACGTTCATCATGGGTGCTGCACTCGCGGCGGTCGCGGGCGTGATGTATCTGCTCTACTATGGCGTCATCGATTTCTACATCGGCTTCATCGCCGGCATCAAAGCGTTCACGGCCGCCGTGCTCGGCGGCATCGGTTCGCTCCCGGGCGCCATGCTGGGCGGTATGATCATCGGCCTGATCGAGGTCTTCTGGTCCGCCTACTTCACCATCGAATACAAGGATGTGGCGGCCTTTTCGATGCTGGCGCTTGTGTTGATTTTCCTGCCCTCAGGCCTCCTCGGCCGCCCCGAAGTCGAGAAGGTGTAGGGCTTGGCGCAATCCGAAACATCCTTGTCCGCCCGGCTTCCCTCCGCTCTCAAGGACGCCGCCATTGCCGCGTTTATCTCGCTCGCCCTGTTCGCGTTCATTGTCGGCATCCGGACGGTTGATGACCCCGGCAAGCTTCTCCTGGAACCCAGGCCATGGCTCCTGGCCGGCTTTGTCGGCGCGGTCTTCTTCGGTCGGCTGTTCCTGAATCTTTTCTTCTGGAGCGGCGCACACACGAGCGAAGCCCTCACATCCGCTCTGGCTCCGGTGGGTCAGATCTTTGAACGGATTTCGCCCTGGCTGACACCGGCGCTGGTGGTCTTCGCGATTACCCTTCCCTTCCTCCCCTTCACCGACCGATACATTCTCGACGTCGCCATCATGGTCATGACCTACATCATGCTCGGCTGGGGTTTGAACGTTGTGGTCGGGCTCGCAGGTCTGCTGGATCTTGGCTATGTCGCCTTCTATGCGGTCGGCGCCTACTCCTACGCTTTGGTCGCGACGCATTTCGGCCTGTCCTTCTGGGTCGCGCTTCCGCTTGCCGGTCTTCTCGCGGCACTATGGGGGATCATTCTCGGTTTTCCCGTGTTGCGGCTGAGAGGCGACTATCTCGCCATCGTCACACTGGCGTTCGGCGAAATCATCCGCATCGTGCTCATCAACTGGTACTCACTCACAAACGGTCCGGACGGCATCTCGCGCATCCCGCGGCCGACCTTTTTCGGCCTGGAACTGACCCGGCGCGGAGAGCCCTCCTTCCACGAATTCTTCGGCATCCCCTACTCTCCGCTCAATCGGATTATCTTCCTGTTCTACATCATCCTCGTGCTGGCCCTGATCACCAACTTCGTCACGAACCGGTTGCGACGCCTGCCACTCGGGCGCGCGTGGGAGGCGCTGCGGGAGGATGAGATTGCGTGCCGCTCGCTTGGCATCAATACACGCAATACGAAGCTCAGCGCCTTTGCAATCGGCGCGATGTTCGGCGGCTTCGCCGGAAGCTTCTTTGCGACCCGGCAGGGTTTCATTTCACCGGAATCCTTCACCTTCATCGAATCCGCCATCATCCTGGCAATTGTGGTTCTCGGCGGCATGGGCAGCCAGATCGGGGTGGTGGTCGCTTCCATCGTCATGATCGGCGGGTTCGAGCTCTTCCGCGAGCTGGAGCACTACCGGATGCTCATGTTCGGCCTCGCCATGGTCCTGATCATGATCTGGCGTCCGCGCGGCCTCATCACATCGCGCGAACCATCGGTTTTCCTCAAGGAGAAGAAAGCGGTGTCGGGCGAACTTGTGCAGGAGGGCAAGGGATGACTGCGCCCTGGGAGAAGGACCCGATCCTGCGTGTACGCCACCTGACCATGCGCTTTGGCGGACTGGTTGCGATCGACAACCTGTCCTTTGACGTCGGCCGCAATGACATCACGGCGCTCATCGGCCCCAATGGCGCCGGCAAGACGACCGTCTTCAACTGCCTGACGGGTTTTTACAAGCCCACCGAGGGCATGATCCGGATGACCCATGCCGACGGCAACGAGTTTCTGCTGGAACGGCTCGACGATCATGTCATCGCACGGCAGGCGCGGGTCGCACGCACGTTCCAGAACATCCGGCTGTTCGGCGGAATGACCGTTCTGGAAAACCTGATGGTGGCCCAGCACAATCCGCTCGTGCACGCCTCCCGGTTTGCAATTGCCGGCCTGTTTGGACTGGCAGGCTTCAAACGAGCCGAACGCGAGGCGGTCGAGCGCTCTAAACATTGGCTGGAGAAAATCGATTTGGTCGACCGGGCGGACGACCCCGCCGCCGACCTCCCCTATGGAGCCCAACGCCGGCTTGAGATCGCACGCGCCATGTGCATGCAGCCGGTAATCCTGTGCCTGGATGAACCCGCTGCGGGCCTCAATCCGCGTGAATCGGATCAGCTCAACACGCTTTTGCTCGATATTCGCAAGGAGGAGCAGATCGCCATTCTCCTGATCGAGCACGATATGAGCGTGGTGATGGAAATCTCCGATCATATCGCCGTGCTCGATTACGGCATCAAGATCTCGGATGGCACACCCGACTTCGTCCGCTCCGACCCCCACGTGATTGCCGCCTATCTCGGCGTCGAGGACGAGGAGGTCGCCTGAGCCATGGCGCGCAAAAAACAGATCATGCTGAAAGCGACCGGCGTCACGGCCTTCTATGGAAAGATCCAGGCCCTGCGCGGCGTCGACATCGAGGTGAAGGAGGGTGAAATCGTCACCCTTATCGGCGCCAACGGAGCCGGAAAATCCACCCTCATGATGACCATTTGCGGCCGGCCGCAGGCGCGCGACGGTTCAATCACCTTCGAGGACCGGGACATTACGCGCATGGCCACCTACGACATCATGCGCCTCGGGCTCGCCCAGGCCCCTGAGGGCCGGCGCATCTTTCCGCGCATGACGGTCCTTGAGAACCTTCAGATCGGCGCGGAACTAACCGAGGAAAAGTACTTTGAGGAAGACGTTGACCAGGCTTTCACGCTGTTCCCCATCCTCAAACAACGCGCCAATCAACGCGGTGGGACGCTCTCGGGCGGCGAGCAGCAAATGCTGGCCATCGCACGCGCGCTTATGGGCCGCCCCAAGCTGTTGTTGCTCGACGAACCGTCGCTGGGACTTGCGCCACTCATCGTCAAGCAGATTTTCTCCGTCATAGGCGACTTGAACCGCGCGCAGGGTCTGACGGTCTTCCTCGTCGAGCAAAACGCGTTCCACGCGCTCAAACTTGCCCATCGCGGCTATGTCATGGTCAACGGCGAAATCACCATGCAGGGTACGGGCAAGAGCCTGCTGGCGAAGGAAGAAATCCGCACCGCCTACCTCGAAGGCGGGCGGCACTGATCGGTAAGGAGCCCGAACGGCACAAATGGGACTGATCTGGGAAAAATCTTTTTGGGTGTTCTTCTTCCTGACCATCGTTCTGGGCGGTGGCGCCGCCTTTGCAACCGGGCGGGCATTGGCACTTAAATGGCGGCCTTTCAAGGAAGTCGTTATCTACAGCTGTCTGCTTGGTATGGCCGATCGGTTTCTCCACTGGGGCCTGTTCCTCGACAAGCCACTCGACATCTACAAGGGCGATATCACATCGCTTCACTTCTATCTGGTCGACACGGCGGTTCTGTTCGCCTTCGCCGCCATCGCCTATCGGCTGACCCAGGCCAGTTGCATGGCGACGCAGTATCCCTGGCTCTACCGGAAAACGGGTCCCTTTACATGGACAGCGCGTGAGGACGCGCCTGACTGAGATATCTCCGTCTTGGAGGTTTGGACTATGTTTTTTGCCCTATTTTTCAGTCTATAGTATCGACGCTCGAAGTTTGCGCCGCGGTTTCACATGCGGTGCAAGTAACAGGGAGGAAAATTCCTATGCGCAAATTTGTAATGAGTGCATTGGTGCTTGCTTTTGCACTGATGTTTTCCGCGTCTGCGCGCGCGGACTTGAATGTCGCCGTGGTCGGCCCGTTGACGGGCGCGTATGCCAGCTTCGGTGAGCAAATGAAGGCTGGTGCGGAACTGGCGGTGGAAGACATCAACGCCAAAGGTGGTGTTCTCGGTCAGAAACTCAAGCTGATTGCCTCCGACGATGCCTGTGACCCGAAACAGGCCGTTGCTGTTGCCAACAAGCTCGCGGGCGACAAGGTCGTCTTCGTCGCCGGTCATTTCTGCTCGGGCTCCTCGATCCCGGCATCCGCCGTTTATGCGGAAGAGGGAATTCTGCAGATCTCGCCTGCATCGACGAACCCGAAGTTCACTGACGAGCGTCCTGGCAACAACATTTTCCGCGTCTGCGGTCGCGACGACCAGCAGGGCAGCGTTGCCGGCGCCTATCTGAAAAAGCACTTCGGCGACAAGCGTGTCGCGGTCGTGCATGACAAGCAGGCCTATTCCAAGGGTCTTGCCGACGAGACCAAAAAGGCAATGAATGCCGCCGGTCTCAAGGAAGTCATGTATGAAACGGTAACGCCGGGCGAAAAGGACTATAACGCGCTTGTTTCCAAGCTGAAGCAGGCCAAGGTCGATGTTCTCTACTATGGCGGCTACCATCCGGAAGCCGGCCTGATCGTGCGCCAGATGCGCGGCCAGGGCATGGACACGGTCCTCGTATCGGGCGACGCGCTGGTGACGGCGGACTACTGGAAGATCACCGGACCGGACGGCGAAGGCACCCTGATGACCTTCTCCCCCGACCCGCGCAAGAACCCTGCCGCGGCCGATCTGGTGAAGCGTTTCCGCAAAAAGGGCGTCGAGCCGGAAGGTTACGTCCTTTACACCTATGCCGCGTTCCAGGCGTGGCAACAGGCCGTGGAAGCAGCAAAGAGCACGGACCCGGACAAGGTCTCCAAGGCTCTGCATGACGGCAAGTTCAAAACCGTCATCGGCGACTTCAAGTTCGACAAGAAGGGCGATCCGAGCCTTCCGCCATATGCGTTCTTCAAATGGTCGAAGGGCGAATACGACCAGATCAACTGATCTGCACAATAGACACGAAATGGAAAAGCCCGCCTTCCCTGGCGGGCTTTTTCTTGGATGCGCCAACGGCTGCCGCAAAGGCGCAGCGAAGATAGACCTCCATTGACTGTCGTGGCATGGTCGATCCCCTCACCACGAGTTTTCGACGCACGGAACAAAGGTCGTTGCCAATTCAAGCACAGCGAAATCTGATCACCGATGTGGACGGAATTTCCGTCGGCAACGCACAGGACGACAAGCTTCGTTCCGGAGTTACCGTGTTGTTGTGCGACAAGCCGATGACCGCAGCCGTCGATATCCGTGGCGGCGGCCCCGGAACGCGTGACGTCACGACGCTGCTACCTGAAGGTGCCGTGCAGGAAGTGCATGCCCTGTGCCTGTCCGGCGGATCCGCTTTTGGCCTTGATGCCGCCACCGGAGTTCAGAGCTTCCTTCGAGAAAAGGGCCAAGGCTTTCCTGTCGGCGATGCATGCGTGCCCATCGTTCCCCAGGCCATTCTGTTCGATCTTCTGAACGGAGGTGACAAGGATTGGGGCAAGCGGCCGCCTTACCAGGATCTCGCTTATGCGGCGTGTGATGCCGCAAGCGCGAACTTTGATCTTGGAACCTTTGGCGCCGGTTACGGTGCGACGACGGTAAACCTCAAAGGCGGCCTCGGCAGCGCCTCAGCGAAAACAGCCGACGGGATAACAATCGGCGCGCTTGCGGCCGTCAACGCGGTCGGATCGGTCACTGTTGGTGACGGTCCGCATTTCTGGGCGGCACCATTTGAAATTGACGGCGAATTCGGCGGACATGGATTGCCAGGCACATTCCCACCCGGCGCGACCGGGCCTCGTTTCAAAGGTGGTCCGGGCGAAAACACCACGCTCGTTGTCGTCGCAACAGATGCCGGTCTTGATCGTCTGATGCTGCGGCGGTTGGCAATCATGGCGAGTACAGGGATGGCTCGCGCTATCTATCCGGTGCACTGCCCGATCGATGGAGACGTCGTATTCGCTGTCTCGAACGGGCAGAAGAAACTGCCGGATCCGATCTACGGGCTGTCGGATCTGGGTTCGCTTGGCGCCAACGTGGTGGCCCGCGCCATCGCGCGAGGTGTCCATGAGGCCACCGCATTCCAGGACAAACCCAAAGGCCTACCGGCATACAAAGACAAATTTGGCGCAGGCACCGCATGACCCGAAGATGTAAGGCCCTACGCACATTGTGCGCACTGACAGCAATGCTTGCGATGGCGGCCACGGCAACTGCGGGCGATCAGGCGGAACGTCAGATCCTGGGCTTCTCCCCCGACGGGAGCTTGTTCGCCTTCGAACAATTCGGCATTCAGGATGGTTCGGGATTTCCCTATGCCAACATCTTTGTGATCGATACGGCAAAGGATCGCTGGATCAAGGGCACGCCGTTCAGCGCTTTTCTGCGTGACGAGGGTGCGGAACTCGCCGAGGCTCGTCATAACGTGAAACTTCAGGCGGAAAAACTTCTCCGAACGCGCAAAATTTCACATGCCGGACGATTGCTTGCGAGCAATCCGCCAGCCGAAATTTCTGCCGACCCTCACAAGGTCGTCGTCAACACGGATCCGGTTCCGATCTCACCTCCGGAACTGTGGACATTCGCGCTTCAGGAGAAGACTTTCAAAAACCCCCTTTGCACGGCGTTCGCAGGCGATGATCAGAAAGGGTTCACGCTGACGATGCAAAAGCATGGTCAGCCGCCAAAGGTCCTGCATGAAGATATGTCCATACCAGAAAGTCGAACCTGCGCTCTCCGCTATGGTATTTCCGATGTCCTGATTCACGATCCCAAAGGCGGCAAACGCGTATTCGCCATTCTCATCAGCGTCTTCAAGCACGGGTTTGAAGGTCCGGACCGCCGGTTTCTTGCAGTAACGGCGCAAGTGCCCTAACACGTGCGTGTGAAGCGTAATTGCCGCGCGGGCCGTTGCGTGATTAGGTTCAATCCACAGGCATAATCGAAAAAAGTCTGCGAGGGGAAATTGCAATGGAAGAGAGTGGTTTTGGCCGAGGCGTGGGGTTCATTCTCGCCGTGCTGTTTGCCACCGTCATGGGAGCGTGCCTGATTGCGGTTCTCGTGGCCGACTATATGGAACCGGGGCGTATCATGAGCGAGCAGGCGCGCGTCACCCTCAGGATTTGCGGAATCGCGGGAACGGTTGCAGGTATCGTCGCCTGGTGGCTTCAGGGGTTCGCGGCCCATCGCGGATTCGCCGTCCGGTTTTTCTACGGCCTGGTCATCTTCCTGCTCGTTTTCTGCGCCCTCGGCGGGCTGCTTGAGGTTGGCAGCAACTTCATCCTGAACCCGGGACCACACGACTACAGCCCCTCGGGCCTCTATTGGGCATCCTTGGGCGGCTTTTACACATTCGCGTTTTTCCTTGTCAGTTCGTTCAATCTCGGCCTGCTTGGCGTGTTGATCGCGCCGGGCATTATCCTCGCGCTTGTGGGCCCTCGGGAAATCCCGTAACCGCAATGCGATTGAGCGCGAAGTCTTACTCTGCTAGATCAGCGTCAGAACGCAACCAGCCGCAGGGCTCAGCATGATTCCCCGCTATACCCGCGCACCCATGGCCAAAATCTGGGAGCCGGAATCCAAATTCCGCATCTGGTTCGAGATCGAAGCACACGCCTGCGATGCAATGGCAGATCTCGGCATCGTTCCCAGAGAAGCGGCGGATGCCGTGTGGGAACGCGGCGGCTTCGATGTCGATCGCATCGACGAGATCGAGGCTGAAGTCAAACACGACGTCATCGCATTCCTGACCAGCCTCGCCGAACATGTCGGCGAGGAAGCCCGGTTTGTGCATCAGGGCCTCACCTCTTCGGATGTGCTCGACACCTGCTTCAACATTCAGCTCGTGCGCGCAACCGATATCCTTCTCGAGGATCTGGACGATGTGCTGGCCGCGCTCAAACGGCGCGCCATCGAGCACAAGGACACGATCTGCATTGGCCGCAGCCACGGCATCCATGCCGAACCGACCACGTTCGGCCTCAAGATGGCGCAGGCCTACGCCGAGTTTGCCCGCGCCAGGGAGCGTCTGGAGGCGGCCCGCAAGGAGGTGGCAACCTGCGCGATTTCGGGGCCCGTCGGGACTTTCGCGACCGTCGACCCTCGCGTCGAGGCGCATGTGGCAAAGAAACTGGGACTCAAGCCGGAACCCATTTCGACGCAAATCATTCCGCGCGACCGGCATGCCATGTATTTCGCGACGCTCGGGGTAATTGCTTCGTCCATCGAGCGGCTTGCGACAGAGATCCGCCATCTGCAGCGAACCGAGGTGCTGGAAGCAGAGGAATTTTTCTCGAAAGGCCAGAAGGGATCCTCCGCCATGCCACACAAGCGCAATCCGGTGTTGACGGAGAACCTGACCGGACTGGCTCGGCTGGTTCGCTCCGCCGTGACGCCTGCGATGGAGAATGTGGCGTTGTGGCATGAGCGCGATATCTCGCACTCCTCCGTGGAGCGCGGCATCGCGCCCGACGCGACCGTGCATCTTGATTTCGCGCTGGCCCGCCTTGCCGGGGTCATCGACAAGCTCATCGTCTATCCGAAACGGATGAAGCAGAATCTTGATCAGCTTGGCGGTCTCGTTCACTCCCAGCGCGTGATGCTTGCCCTGACGCAGGCCGGCGTCAGCCGCGAAGATGCCTACCGGCTCGTCCAGCGGAACGCGATGAAGGTCTGGGAAAAGGGCAAGGACTTCAAGACCGAACTTCTGAACGACAAGGATGTGCTGAAGGCCCTGTCAAAGAAGGAAATCCGCGAGAAGTTCGATCTGGGCTATCACACCAAGCATGTCGACGAGATTTTCGATCGGGTGTTCGGTTAGTCGACCTGCGGCGGGTCACCAGCGCGGCGCAATCGGCAGGATCCTGTCCGCAAGTTGGCGGCAGTAGGCGTCTTCAAGAGATATAAGAGGACGCCTTTTCGTCTTGACCCACGTCACCTCGCGTTTCGCCCGCTTCTCGCCCTTGTCGCAGCGCTTTGTCGCGGGACATTTCTCACCCGGCAAGCAGGCATAGCAGCCCGGACGGCCCTTTTCATCGGTTGCGGTGATCTCCATTTTGCCGGTGAGCGGGTTGTAATCGTACATGGTGCTCAGCCGAGAAATGTTGTGATTTGTGCCATCGGTATAGCCGATCAGAAACCAGCCTCCATCCTGATTGCGAAACCGGTAGGTCTGCACCCAGCGCCACGCCGATCCGCCATAGTGGCGGAGCAGAACGGAGCCCCGCTCAATGAGCAGCATTTCCAGCGGGTCGCCGAAAATCCCGCCCTCGTCGGAACGCAGCACGATATCTGTGTCGGCGGCCGACAGGCGATATCCACCATCTGCCTGCGCCAGCAGAAGCACGAGGATGCGCGGCGGTGCGGCAGAACCGTCCCTGTTAGCGCCGCAACCGCGCACATGGTCAACAGGCTTCTCGCGCTCCAGTATCAAGGCAACGTCTTCGCGCTTGTCCTTATTGAGATCGCCTTTGGCGGTTGCCTTGGCCCGCCAGCCGGACATGATCCAGTCCGATGGATCAGAGCCCTGCTCGGGCAATTGCGGATATGTGAAGTCTGCAAGGGGTTGGGAAACCGGCGATGCCAGAAACATCAAGGCCAATGCAAGCGCCACAAGACCCCGCGTCATGTCTGATCCTCAATCCTTCAGGGCCTTGACGACGTCGCCGGCGGCGTTCTCCAACAACCCCATATCCGTCCCCACCGTGATCAGGTCCCAGCCTGCCTTGAACAACGGTCTGGCGAACTCCAGATCGTTGGCGAAAATGGCAGCGAAAACATTGTGTTGCCGTGCGGTCTTCAGGATACGGTCGCAAGCTTCCGCGACCTCCTTCGCGCGGATGTCGCGCTTGCCCGTGAGTGCGGTCGCCAGATCGTTCGGGCCGACGAGGACCATGTCGAGACCGTCAACGGCGAGAATATCGTCGAGATTTTCCATCGCCGCACGGGTTTCGATCTGGACACAGGCAATCGTCCAGTCGTTGACCGCTTCAAGATCGCCATGATCGGTCAAAAGCCGCCCGCGATAGGGTCCCCAACTCCGCATGCCTTTCGGCGCATACTTCACCGCCCGCACGCAGACCTGCGTATCCTCGACCGTTTCCACAAGTGGAACAACGACACCCTGCGCGCCCGCATCGAGCGCTGCACCGATCAACCCCGCGTCGGGGCTTTTGGGGCGGACCAGTGCCGGCACCCCCGCGGCGCGCGCGGCGGTCAGGCAGCCCACAAGATCGCCATGAGAGGTCAGTCCATGCTGCTGGTCAATGAGGACCGCGTCATATCCCGCCTCCCCCATCTGCTCGACGACATATGGCACGCCATAGCAGACCCACGCCATCAGTTTGGGTGTCTTGTCTGACAGTGCTTCGCGGAGCGGAATATTTGCCATGGGCCGGTGAACAGCGGATCTGTGTGCCGCTACTCGCGCTCGCTTTCGATCTGCTTCACCGCCTCGTCCATCAGTTCTTCCATGGTCCGGCGGATCTGATGGTCAGACTGATCAATGCTCTCCGCATCGAAATCACCCCGAATTTTGCGGAAAACATCCTCATCGCCCGGCTCTTCAAGATCGGCGAGCACAACACCCTTGGCATAGTCTTCGGCTTCGTCACCGGTCTTTCCCATGAGCCCCGCGGCCCAAAGCCCCAGCAGCTTGTTCCGGCGCGCCATCGCCTTGAACTTCAGTTCCTCATCATGGGCGAATTTTTTCTCGTAGCCTTTTTCGCGTTCGTCGAATGAACTCATTCTCAAACTCTCCTGAAAAGCAGCGCGGCAGAACAAAAAAAGTGAGAACTCAATCCGCCGCCAGAGCCTCAACCTCGGCGCAGGGATAGCCCGGCAGGAGAGCCAAATCAACTGCTCCCTCGCCTCAGTTTTGTCCTCGCGTCTTGAGATTGTTTCTTGCAGAACGTTCCGCTAGGTTCATGGCATCATTCAGGCGATTCTCGTGAGCATGCGAACGAACCGGCGCAGGGCGGCACAGAGCGAATTGAACATCTTCCAGAACAGGCGGGTCTTGGCGCGGAACGCCATGACGTGGGTGGCACTTCCGGACGAGACCCCGGCCTGCCTCAAGAGTGAAAGGACGCATTCATGAGCCGGGGGCGGCGCGTTTACGAGGGCAAGGCGAAGATTCTCTACGAGGGTCCGGAGCCAGGCACGCTCGTCCAGCATTTCAAGGACGACGCGACGGCCTTCAACAAGAAGAAGCACGACCGGATCGAGGGCAAGGGTGTCCTGAACAACCGGATTTCCGAGTATCTGTTTCAGAAGCTCGGCGAGATCGGCATCCCGACGCATTTCGTGAAGCGCCTCAACATGCGCGAGCAGCTGATCCGCTCGGTCGAGATCATTCCGGTGGAAGTGGTTGTGAGAAACGTGGCCGCAGGCGCGATCGTCAAACGGCTTGGCCTTGACGAAGGCACGCAGCTTCCACGCTCGATTGTCGAGTTCAATTACAAGTCCGACGAACTGGACGACCCGATCGTGTCGGAGGAACACATCACGGCGTTTGGCTGGGCCAATCCGCAGGAGATCGACGAGATGATTGCGCTGTCGCTGCGCATCAATGATTTCCTGTCCGGCCTGTTCCTCGGTGTGGGCATCCGGCTGATCGACTTCAAGATCGAGTTCGGCCGCCTCATTGAAAACGAGATGATGCGGATCGTGCTTGCCGACGAAATCAGTCCCGACTGCTGTCGTCTGTGGGATATCGAAACCCAGGACAAGATGGACAAGGACCGGTTCCGCGAAGACCTCGGCGGCCTCATCGAAGCTTATCGGGAAGTCGCGCGCCGGCTCGGCCTGTTTGTCGAGAACCGCCCCGGCGACGGGACAGGCCCGGTGCTCGTCAGCTCGAAGTAACAACGCGTTTCCATGTAATTCTCTCAACCGGACTCGAAGACACGATGAAGGCCCGAATCAAGATCACTTTGAAGAACGGCGTCCTTGACCCTCAGGGCAAGGCCATTGCCCACGCCCTCGGCGCGCTTGGGTTCGACGGCGTAGGCGACGTGCGGCAAGGCAAATATATCGAGGTCGAGCTCGATGAAACCGACCGTGCTGCCGCAGAAGACAAGATCCAACGCATGTGCGAACAGTTGCTCGCCAATACCGTCATCGAAAACTACGCCTACGAACTGGAGGGATCATGAAGGCGAGTGTGATCGTCTTTCCCGGCTCCAACTGCGATCGTGATGTCGCGGTCAGTCTGGAAGCGGCGACCGGAAACGCGCCGGCCATGGTCTGGCATCGCGAAACCAGCGTGCCTGACACGGACCTGATCGTCCTACCCGGGGGGTTCTCATACGGTGATTATCTGCGCTCCGGCGCAATGGCGGCCCACTCGCCGGTCATGAGGGACGTGGTCAGGAAAGCGAATGCCGGTACGCCGGTGCTCGGCATCTGCAACGGGTTTCACCTGTTGACCGAGTCCGGCCTTTTGCCGGGCGTGCTGATGCGCAACGCCTCGCTCAAATTCGTGTGCAAGGACGTCCTCCTCAAGGTTGAACGCAACGATACGCACTTCACCCGCGGATATGACGAGGGTCAGGTGATCCGCATTCCCATCGCCCATCATGACGGAAACTATTATGCGGACAGCGAAACGCTTGACCGCCTGGAGGGTGAAAATCTCGTCGCCTTCCGCTACTGCGAACCGTCGGGCGAGTTGACCGGCGACGCAAACCCGAACGGCTCGCAGCGCAATATCGCAGGCATCTACAATGCTGCCGGGACCGTGCTCGGTCTCATGCCGCACCCTGAACGGCTGGCCGACCCGGTACTCGGCGGGACCGACGGCAAACCGATGTTTGACTCTCTCGTCGAGGCGCT
>JALCBY010000027.1:10539-14520 GCA_028066055.1 Hyphomicrobiaceae bacterium | reverse complement strand
GAACTGGTCGCCGAACACGGCCTGACGGCTGAAGAGTATGAACGCGTCATCGGCATTCTCGGCCGCGAGCCGAGCCTCACCGAACTCGGCATATTCTCGGTCATGTGGTCCGAGCATTGCTCCTACAAATCCTCCAAGGTCTGGCTCAAGACATTGCCAACCGAAGGCCCTCAGGTCATTCAGGGCCCCGGCGAGAATGCCGGTGTCGTAGACCTCGGGGACGGCCACGCTGCCATCTTCAAGATGGAAAGCCATAACCATCCCTCCTTCATCGAGCCCTATCAGGGCGCGGCGACAGGTGTCGGCGGCATCATGCGAGACGTCTTCACAATGGGCGCACGCCCGGTCGCGAACCTGAACGCCTTGCGCTTCGGAGGCCCGGACCATCCCAAAACCCGGCATCTGGTTTCCGGCGTGGTGGCCGGCATCGGCGGCTACGGCAATTGCGTCGGCGTTCCCACTGTCGGTGGCGAAGTCAACTTCGACCCCGGCTACAACGGCAACATTTTGGTGAACGCCATGTGCGTCGGCCTGGCCGATACCGACCGGATCTTTTATTCCGCGGCCAAGGGTGTCGGCTTGCCCGTCGTCTATGTAGGATCGAAGACAGGACGCGACGGCATTCACGGCGCAACGATGGCGTCGGCCGAGTTTGACGACGATTCTGACGAAAAACGCCCCACCGTTCAGGTCGGCGACCCCTTCACCGAGAAGTTGCTGATCGAGGCCTGCCTCGAGCTAATGGCCGAGGACGCCATCATCGCCATACAGGATATGGGGGCGGCCGGGCTGACGTCCTCCTCCGTGGAAATGGCCGACAAGGGCGGTGTTGGGTTCGATCTCGATCTTGACCAGGTGCCCTGTCGTGAAGAGGGCATGACCGCTTATGAGATGATGCTGTCGGAGAGCCAGGAGCGCATGCTCATGGTCCTCAAACCCGGCGCGGAGGAGAAGGCGCGCGCCATCTTCGAAAAGTGGGAGCTCGACTTTGCCGTCGTCGGTGTGACGACGGACACAGGTCGCCTTGTCGTCACCCACCAGGGACAGACCGAGGCAGATATGCCGGTTGGTGCCCTCGCCGATTCAGCGCCCGAATACAAACGCCCCTGGACCCTGCCTGAACCACCCGCGGCAATTTCGATCGACGACGTTCCGGCACCCAACAGCCTGACCGAAACGCTGGAGGCGCTCATGGCGTCCCCACACCTTTGTTCCCGCCGGTGGGTCTGGGAGCAATACGACCATATGGTGATGGGCGATACGGTCCGGCGTCCCGGAGGCGATGCGGCGGTTGTGCGCGTGCACGGCACCAGCAAAGGCATTGCCGCGACCTGCGACGTGACGCCCCGCTACTGCGCCGCCGACCCGAGAGAAGGCGGCAAGCAGGCTGTGGCCGAGGCCTGGCGTAACCTGACCGCGGCGGGTGCCGATCCGCTCGCCATCACCGACTGCATGAATTTCGGAAATCCGGAGCGGCCGGAAATCATGGGGCAGTTTGCAGGCTGTATCGAGGGCATGCGCGAGGCGTGTACCGCACTTGGCTTCCCCGTCGTATCCGGCAATGTTTCGCTCTACAACGAAACGAACGGCGTCGCCATTCCGCCGACCCCCGCAATCGGCGGCGTCGGGCTGATTCCGGACATTGCGCACGCAAGCGATATCGCGCTCAAGAGCGCGGGCGAAACGCTTCTCCTCCTCGGCGCGGAAAACGGCCATCTGGGCCAGTCGCTTTACATGGACGTGATCCTGAACCGGCGCGAAGGCGCCCCGCCGCCTGTTGATCTGGATGCGGAGCGCACCACCGGCGATCTGGTACGTCAATTCATTCGTGAAGGCAGTATCAGCGCGGCTCACGATATCTCCGACGGCGGGCTTCTTGTTGCCATTGCGGAGATGGCGCTTGCCGGCAACATCGGCGTGACACTTGAGCCCTACGAGGGAGCGTTGCCCTATCACGCGATTCTGTTCGGCGAGGACCAAGCGCGATATCTTGTTGCGACCGATCAACCTTCAAAAATCGCCGTAGGTGCGGAAAAGGCCGGAATTCCCTGCCTGAAAGTCGGCACCGCGGGCGGAGAAACGATCAGCTTACCCGGTGAAACTTCCGTTCCACTTGATCGGCTCAGGACACTTCACGAAGGCTGGTTGCCGAGTTATATGACCTCGCAGTAATATCGGACTTGAGCAAGGAGGCACCCCCTTTCAATGCCCATGGACCAGAATGAAATAGAGCGGCTCATAAAGAAGAAGCTGCCGGATGCCGAAGTGTCGATCCGCGACCTTGCCGGCGACGGCGATCACTATGCGGCGACGGTCGTCTCTGAGGCGTTTCGCGGGAAGACCCGGGTTCAACAACACCAACTGGTCTATGAGGCACTTGAAGGAAATATGGGCGGCGCACTGCACGCGCTCGCTCTGCAAACCTCCGCTCCGGAGAGTTGAGAAGGATTGAACGGATTATGAGCGAACAAAAGGTTCACGACTGGATTACCAAGAAGGTTGCCAATGATGACGTGGTGCTTTTCATGAAGGGCACGCGGCAATTCCCCCAATGCGGCTTCTCAAGCCAGGTCGTGCAAATCCTCGATTATCTCGGGGTCGAGTATGCCGAGGTCAATGTCCTCGACGATCTGGGCGTTCGCGAGGGCATCAAGAGTTTTACGAACTGGCCGACCATTCCGCAGCTCTACGTCAAGGGCGAGTTCGTCGGCGGCTGTGATATCATTCGGGAAATGTTCCAGGATGGCGAGCTGCAGGACTTGCTGACGAACAAGGAAATCTCACACAACAAACAGACGCTGACGGCCTGAGCGTAGACTCCGGCGACAAACGCTTTTCCACCGGTCCGCTACTCTTCACGCGGACCGCCTATGCTGCATTCCACGATGCGCAGCGGTCGGGAAACTGTGTGAATTTCCAGCGATCTGCATCCTGGACGCACAACCTTCGTGGTTTTTGGCGTGGTAATTTTCCAACGTCGTTGATTTGACACTTCCAAGCACCAAATTCCCGCCAATTCTGAAAATTTGGATTGGGAGTGACTTGGCAATGGCCTATGTCGACTGGAAAATCAAAGGCCCGAAAATCGCGTCGTGCAGTTGCGATTACGGTTGTCCGTGTGAATTCAACGGGCGCCCGACCGAAGGCTTGTGTGAAGGTCTCGAAGCCCATCGCATCGACGAGGGCTGGTTCGGTGACGTGCGCCTCGATGGACTGATTTACGCCGCCCGTTACCGCTGGCCGGGTGCCGTTCATGAAGGCGGCGGCACTGTTCAAGGCGTCATCGACAAGCGTGCGACGGACAAGCAGATCGATGCCCTGTTCGCGATTCTCGATGGCAAGGAACAAGCGCCGACAACCGTGTTCAACATTTACGGGTCGACCATCGAAAAGGAACTCGATCCGGTCTTTTCCGAGATCGAGTTCGCCTGCGACTTCACGAAGGGCACCGGCGGTTTCGTCGTGCCCGGTATCATGGAGCTGCAGATGGAACCCATTCGCAATCCGGTGACCGATACACGCCACCCGGCCAAGATCGTATTGCCGGCAGGGTTCGAGTTCCGTGAAGCTGACATGGCTTCAGGCACATTCAAGGCGAACGGCAACGAACTCAGTTTCGACCGTGCCGGGCGATACGGCGCACTGACCTATGTGGCCTATGGTCCGCACGGCATTATCGAGGAAGAAAGTGCGCCCGCCGTCTGGCGTATCTGAAGACCGGCGTATCCGAACCACCAAAACGAATTTGGAGAGAAAGATGACCACTTGGGAAATCCAGGCGGATGAGCTGGTGAACTGCAACTGCGCTTATGGCTGCCCGTGCCAGTTCAACGCTCTGCCCACCTACGGCAATTGCGAGGCGATCGCCTCCTACAAGATCAAAAAAGGACACTTCGGCGACGTAAAACTCGACGGCCTCCATGTCGTCGGGACCTTCTGGTGGCCCGGTCCGATCCATGAGGGCGGCGGCAAGGCCTTTAT
>JALCBY010000027.1:0-10439 GCA_028066055.1 Hyphomicrobiaceae bacterium | reverse complement strand
GCCGAAATGGGAAGCGCGTCGGGAACCGCAAAGGGACCTATCCCCCTTGAATTCAAGGATACGTACGGACAGTTCGCTCACATCCATCTGAGCAACACCGGTATTGTCCAGGCTTGAGGGACCATGAACCATGACTGCACATGACATAACGGCGGCAGAGCGCTTCGTCGCCAAAGACCACGCCATCACGGTCGCTGGTCTGGTGGTTCTCACGCTGCTCGCCTGGATCTGGGTGATTATCGGTGCCGGAACAGGCATGAGCACGATTGCCATGACCACGTTCGAGTTCCCGCCCCCGGCGCGCCCGGGGATGGTCATGGCATGGACAACGGCCTATGCGGTGATCATGTTTTTCATGTGGTGGATCATGATGATCGCCATGATGATCCCAAGTGCTGCACCCATGATCCTGCTCTATGCCCGCGTCGCGCGGCAAGCCCAGCGGCGCGGCCAGATGGAAGCGGGTGTCCTGCCGACGTCCGCCTTCGTCGGTGGCTACCTCGCATCCTGGTTTGCGTTCAGTCTGGTGGCCACATTGGCCCAGTGGGGATTGGAACGCGCCGAGCTGGTTCACCAGATGCTGATGTGGAGCACAAGCACGACCCTGACCGGCATCCTGTTGGTGGTGGCGGGTCTCTATCAGCTCACGCCCCTCAAGTCGGCCTGTCTTGAACATTGCCGGTCGCCTGCCTCCTACCTCTCCCGCCACTGGCGGGACGGTCGGGCGGGCGCCTTCCGCATGGGCCTCGCCCACGGCACCTACTGCCTTGGCTGCTGCGCCGTCCTGATGGCGCTGTTGTTTGCAGGCGGCGTCATGAATCTGGTGTGGATTGCCGGGCTTGCGATTGTTGTTCTGATTGAGAAGGTCGCACCCTGGGGTGTGCGGTTTGCTCAAGCCCTCGCGGTCACGATGATCGCGGCGGGCAGCTGGATGTTGCTGCCAGCCGTATCCTAGTCGCGAAGATAACCCCGGATGACAAAAGGCCGCCTGCAAGGGCGGCCTTTCCCATATTCGCGATCGCGCGAACTGATCTAGCGCGAATAATATTCGATGACCAGGTTCGGCTCCATCATGACCGGATACGGCACATCGGAGAGGACCGGAATGCGGTTCAGGCTCGCCTTCAGCTTGGAATGGTCGGCGTCGATATAGTCCGGAACGTCGCGCTCCGAACTCTGTGTCGCCTCAAGCACAAGGCCCATGTCCCGCGAGCGCTCCCGCACCTCTATGACGTCACCGACCTTGCAACGGTAACTCGGGATGTTCACGCGCTTGCCGTTCACCGTCACGTGGCCGTGGTTGACGAACTGCCGCGCGGAAAAGACCGTCGGAACGAACTTTGCCCGGTACACGAGTGCGTCGAGGCGGCGTTCAAGCAACCCGATCAGGTTTTCGCTCGTGTCGCCCTTGAGCCGCTCAGCCTCGCGGTAAATCGCCTTGAACTGTTTTTCGGTGATGTTGCCGTAATGGCCTTTCAGCTTCTGTTTCGCCCTGAGCTGAATGCCGTAGTCGGACGTCTTGCCGCGGCGGCGTTGTCCGTGTTCGCCGGGGCCATATTCGCGTTTGTTAACGGGGCTCTTCGGGCGGCCCCAGATGTTTTCGCCCAGGCGCCTGTCAATCTTGTACTTGGCGCGAATGCGCTTGGTCATAATCTAACTCCTCGTCAGCGTTCCATTTTCAGAACGCCCCCTCCTTTGCGGCAGCACGAAGTTGCGCTTCGGGCCATCGCCGACAGGTGACATCGATCTGCGATATCTCCTCGGGTGCGTATTGATTTTGGGACAAATACTGTCCGCGGGCGCTCTGGTACACGTTATTGCGCCCAAGTGTCAATTCCCGACCGGAACTGCAGAAAACTCCGCTCGCTGCAAAAAGGCCTCAAACCTACTGACCGGACGCGAGCGCCTTGATGTCCGCTTCCACCGCCGCCTTGATCCGCTCCCGCTCCTGCGGTGAACAGACATATTCGCTCCTGACGTCTTTGGACGCATCATCGGCCTTTTTTGCGTCATCACCCGTCTGGACGCTCCCGGTCATCACAAGACCAGTGGTGGTATGGAGAAGATCGATGAAGAGGACTTGGTAGGAGGTCCATTTTTTGACCCTCTGCTCATGCTTCATCATGTTTCCGTAATGCTTGCGTTCCAGGTCCTTCAACCCACACAGATCCGCCCGCGCTGACAGTGACGCGTGCCGGATGATACGGCGCGCATCTTCGATGGGAATCATGAATTTTTCAGGCTGCTTTTCACGTTCCAGCTGAACGACTTCGCCATTGCGTTTCGGCACCGAGTCGGGCAGCGCGGCAAACGCATATCCCATGATCACCCGGACCGTACGATCACTCGGCTTCTTCTTGGTGCTCTTTTCGGCCGGCGCCTTCGCTTCGGGCGCAGCCGTCGTCTGTGCCGCCGCAAGCGGAATCGTGCCCGATGAAAGCCCCAGACCCAGCCCAACTACTCCGGCGCACATCACACGTAACAATTTCTTTGTCATTCTCCGTCCTCGCGTCCTTGTCGGCGGCAAGCTAGCATCCTTCACCGCCATCGCAACCCTAAAATCGGGGCGGAACTAAGGCACGTCCCGTCCCGCCTTGTATGGCCGGGTCAAAGATGCAACCACCCCGCGCAAAGTCCGCACTTCCTGCTCGGTCGCACCGGTCCGCTGAAAGAGATTTCTCAGATTCTGCACCATCTGTGGCCTCTTTTCAGGCGGATAGAGAAATCCGGCCGCATCGAGTTCGCGTTCCAGATGCTCGAAGAAGTCAACCAGCTCGGCCCGCGTCGCGGGGCGCGTGCGATGCATCTGCATCCCTTCGCGCGCCGGACCGTCGAACTCAGTCTTGCGCCCCAACTCTCCGCTCTCGCCCTGTTTGTACCATTCATACGCGATGATGAGCACGGCCTGGGCCAGATTGAGAGAAGCGAAATCCGGATTGACGGGCGCCATCACGAGCGCATCGGCCAGCGCCACATCGTCATTGTCGAGCCCCGACTGCTCCGACCCGAACAGAATGCCGCATTTGTGCCCCGCCGCCATCCGCTTCCGCAGCTCAACAGCCACGCTTGCGGGAGAAAGCACCTGCTTCACTGTGTCACGGGTCCGCGCGGTCGTTGCGCAAACATAGTTCAGATCTGCAACCGCATCCTCGGTTCGGTCGAAAAGCCCGGCCTGTTCCAAAACGCCATCGGCACCCGCGGCGGCGGACTGGGCGTCGCTGTTTGGCCAGCCGTCCCGCGGCGCAACCAGACGCAGATCACCAACCGCAAAGTTCGCCATTGCCCGCGCCGCCATGCCGATATTCTGACCGAGCTGCGGCCGCACCAGGACAATTGCCGGCGCAATGCGGTGGTCAGCCGTATCCTTATGAACGGACGGGTCGGATTCTCTTTCAGAGGCATACGTCATTTTCGGAACAATTCACCAGTATTGAAGGGTGCGCCGCGACACCGGCGCAGGCGGAAAATTTCCGCCTTTCGTCTCCTTCCTAACCGCCCGGCACAATGCTATAGGGGGGCCGCATTCGCAACTATCTCGCGCTCACACTCTCAAGCTGGACGACACCTTTGCTTTTGACCGTGCGCGATCCACATCAGTTCTTCATCGCGGAGACCCATTGAAGATGGCCAAGATCAAAGTCGAAAATCCAGTCGTCGAGCTTGACGGCGACGAGATGACCCGGATCATCTGGAAGTTCATCAAGGAAAAGCTGATCCACCCCTATCTCGACATCGACCTCAAATATTATGACCTCGGCATCGAACATCGCGACGAGACCGATGATCAGGTGACCATCGACGCGGCAGAGGCCATCAAGAAGTATGGCGTCGGCGTGAAGTGCGCAACCATCACGCCCGATGAGGACCGCGTCGAGGAATTCGGCCTCAAGAAAATGTGGCGTTCCCCGAACGGAACCATCCGGAACATCCTTGGCGGCGTTATCTTCCGCGAGCCGATCATCTGTCAGAACGTGCCACGGCTGGTCCCCGGCTGGACGCAGCCGATGATCATCGGCCGTCATGCCTTCGGCGATCAGTATCGTGCAACGGACTTCGTGGTGCCCGGCAAGGGCAAAATGACCATCAAGTGGGAAGCGGAGGACGGTTCGGAAAAAATCGAGCACGAGGTGTATGACTTCCCCGGTGGTGGGGTCGCACTTTCCATGTACAATCTCGACGAGTCGATCCGCGACTTTGCCCGCGCCAGTATGAATTACGCGCTGGCGCGCAAATATCCCCTCTACATGTCGACTAAGAACACGATCCTCAAAGCCTACGACGGCCGGTTCAAGGATCTTTTCCAGGAAGTGTTCGATGACGAATTCGAAGGCAAGTTCAAGGACGCCGGCATCATCTATGAGCACCGGTTGATCGACGACATGGTGGCGGCGGCACTCAAATGGTCCGGCGGGTTCGTTTGGGCGTGCAAGAATTATGACGGCGACGTGCAGTCCGACACCGTGGCGCAAGGTTTCGGATCGCTCGGGCTGATGACCAGCGTACTAATGACGCCGGATGGCGATGTCGTGGAGTCGGAGGCCGCGCACGGGACCGTGACGCGCCACTATCGCGCGCACCAGAAGGGCGAGGAAACATCCACCAATTCAACGGCTTCCATATTCGCATGGACGCGTGGCCTGAAACATCGCGCCAAGCTGGACGACAATGCTCAGCTGGCCAATTTCGCCGAGACGCTGGAAAAGGTTGTCGTGGACACGATCGAGTCCGGATCGATGACGAAGGATCTGGCGCTTCTGGTCGGCGACGAGCAGAGCTGGCTGTCGACGACCGGTTTCCTCGACAAGATCGACGAGAATTTGCAGAAGGCGATGAGCTGACGTGAACTTGGGTTAGTTCCGGCCGCCGCTCGCTTTTTTCACCTTGTCCTCTTTGAGGCGCTCTTCCGCGATGTCCTGCACGATCGAGTGCAGCTCGGGGTCGCGATGGCAGAGATTGTCGAAATCGGATTTCTCCAGCACCAGAAGGCGGCAGTTTGAGACGGCGGTGACGTTATGCTCGCGGCGTCGGCGGTAAAGCAATGCCATCTCGCCGAAAAACTCGCCTTCGCCGAGGCGGACCTGTTGATCCTCAAGATCGACGGCGACCTCGCCTGACGCGATGATGAACATGGCGTCCGCGTCCTCGCCTATACGCACAATCGGCTGCCCCGAGTGATACGTGCGCGAATATAGAAGCGCGCCGATCTGTGCGACCGTCCGGGCATTCAGGTGCGCGAAGATCGGGACGCTGGCGACCATGCCCCAGCTGATCACAAACTCGCGGCGATTGGCCTCGCGGCTGAAGCCGGTAGCGAGTATGCCGATCGGCAGTGCAAACATGCCGAGGCCGAAAATCATCATGAATCCACCGAATACCTTGCCCCAATGGGTGATAGGAACGACATCGCCATATCCAACGGTCGTCAGCGTCGCCAATGCCCACCACGCAGCGGCCGGAATGCTGCCGAAGGCATGCGGCTGTGCCTCTCGCTCGATGAAGTAGATGCCCGTCGATGCAAAAATGAGCAGCGTCCCCATGACCAGCAGTGCCCCATAGAGCGCACGCCGTTCATTTGAAATAACGCGGCCCAGGGCCACGAGGCCCGGCGAGTAGCGCGCGAGCTTGAGAAATCTGAAAAGCCGCAAGATGCGCAACACGCGAAGGTCGATGCTGAACAGATAGCTCAGATAGAATGGCGCAATCGCCAGAAAATCGAAGATGAGAAGAGGCCGGACGGCGAAGTTCAACCGCGCTCGCCACGCCGGCAACGCATTGAACATCGGCACTTCGACGCAACTCCACAGCCGCAACACATATTCGATCGTGAAGATGAAAACCGAAACCGCGTTGAACACATCAAGCGCGGTTCCGTATTTCTTGTATATGTGCGGAACCGTTCCAGCCGCAAAAGCGAAAACGTTCAAGACGATCAGGGCGACCAGAAACGTATTGATCCCCTTTGCGACCGGGTCGAAATCCGATCCGTATTCGAGAATGTCATGAACACGTTGGCGCACGCTCGCCGGCCCATGTGAGCCTTTTACGCTTCTGTCGTCCAGAATGTCAGGCACCCGCCTGCTCGCTGAGCATGTCGGCGATGGCTTCGAGGGCCGCATCGGCATTGGCAGCGTCCGGGCCGCCCGCCTGCGCCATATCGGGCCGGCCGCCGCCGCCCTTGCCGCCAAGGGCTTCCGCGCCCGTCCTCACGAGATCCACCGCGCTGTAATCCGAAGTCAGATCGTCGGTAACACCGACGACGATCCCGGCCTTGCCTTCCTCACTGACCCCAATGATTGCAACGACACCGGAACCGATCTGTTTCTTTCCATCGTCGACCAGGCCTCGCAGGTCCTTGGGCGAGATGCCCTCGATCTTGCGGGCAAGCAACTTGACATCGCCAAGCGTGCGAACAGCATCTTCATCGCCTGTTCCGCCGCCGCCGAGGGCAAGCTGTTTGCGGGCGTCGGCGGCCGCGCGCTCCAGCTTTTTGCGCTCTTCAAGCAACTGTTCGATGCGCGGTACGAGATTGTCCGCCTTGATACGCAACAGGTCCGCGGCCGTACGCAGCCGGGCGTCCTGCGCTGTGAGATAGCCGCGCGCGCCCTCCCCCGTCAGGGCCTCGATGCGGCGCACCCCCGCCGCCACCGCGCCCTCAGCAACAATCTTTACAAGACCGATGTCCCCTGTACGCCGCACATGCGTTCCGCCGCACAATTCGACGGAATAGGTCTTCCCCTCGCGCGCGCCTTCAACACCGGTGCCCATCGACACAACACGGACTTCCTCGCCGTATTTTTCGCCGAACAGTGCCAAGGCGCCCGCTTCGATCGCGTCGTCCACATCCATCAGCCGCGTTTCAACCGCCTGATTCTGCAGGATGATGGCGTTCGCCATATCCTCAACCGTCGCGATTTCCTCCGCACTCATGGGCTTTGGATGCGAAAAATCGAAGCGCAGCCGCGTCGGCTCCACGAGCGAGCCCTTTTGCGCGACATGGGTGCCCAGAACCTCGCGCAGAGCCTCGTGCAACAGGTGCGTCGCGGAGTGGTTGGCCCGCGTTGCCGTGCGCGCCGCATGATCGACCTCAAGTTCGGCCGCATCGCCCGGTGCAACCGCGCCGTCCTCGACAATTCCGAAATGCGCGAACAGGTCCCCGACCTTTTTTTGCGTATCGGTCACACGAAACCGCCCGCCCTCTGCCATGGTTATAAGTCCGCGGTCACCAATCTGGCCGCCGGATTCCCCGTAGAAAGGCGTCTGGTTGAGGACGATTACGCCTTCGTCATCCTTGTCGAGTTTTTTTGCCGGCTGTCCGTCTTTGACAACCGCCATAATCTCACCCTCGGCAGTTTCAGTTTCATATCCGAGAAACTCCGTTGCACCGTGCTTCTCTTTCAGTTCGAACCAGACCTGCTCCGTCGCGGTGTCGCCAGAGCCCGCCCATGCCCTGCGCGCATCTTCCCGCTGCTTTTCCATCGCCGTGTCAAACTGTGCAAGGTCGACCTCGATGCCACGCGATTTGAGCGCATCCTGCGTGAGGTCGAGCGGGAACCCGTAGGTGTCATAGAGCTTGAACGCCACGTCACCAGAGAGCGTATCCCCCGATGTGAGATCGCCGGAGGCTTCGTCGAGGAGCTGGATGCCACGTTCCAATGTCCTGCGGAACCGCGTTTCTTCAAGATGCAGCGTCTCGGTGATCAGCGGTTCGGCCCGCACCAGGTCCGGATAGGCCTGCCCCATTTCGCGAACAAGCGCCGGAACGAGTTTATGCATCAGCGGTTCCTTGGCGCCGAGCAGATGGGCATGGCGCATACCGCGGCGCATGATGCGGCGGAGCACGTAGCCGCGCCCCTCATTCGAAGGCAAGACGCCGTCCGATATCAGAAACGACGATGCACGCAAGTGGTCGGCGATGACCCGGTGACTTGCCTTGTTCCCACCTTCAGCCGCCACACCGGTTTCATCTTCAGACGCCGCAATGAGCGCCGTGAACATATCAATTTCGTAATTGTCGTGAGTCCCCTGCAGAACGGCAGAAATGCGTTCAAGTCCCATGCCCGTATCGATGGACGGCTTGGGTAGATCGATGCGTTCGTCTGGCGTCACCTGCTCATACTGCATGAAGACCAGGTTCCAGATCTCGATGAACCTGTCTCCATCCTCGTCGGGCGAGCCCGGAGGGCCGCCTGGAATATGGTCGCCATGATCGAAAAAGATTTCGGAACACGGCCCACAGGGTCCAGTATCCCCCATTGCCCAGAAATTGTCCGATGTCGGAATGCGAAGAATTCTGTCTTCCGGCAATCCCGCAATCTTCTTCCACAAATCGAAAGCCTGATCGTCTTCCGCATAGACGGTTACGAGAAGACGCTTGGCATCGAGGCCGAAATCCTTTGTGACCAGGTTCCATGCCAGCTCAATCGCCCGATCCTTGAAATAGTCGCCGAAGGAAAAGTTTCCCAGCATCTCGAAGAATGTGTGATGGCGTGCTGTGTAACCGACATTATCGAGATCGTTATGCTTGCCCCCTGCCCGAACGCACTTCTGGCTTGTCACTGCACGGTCGTAAGGACGTGATTCCGCGCCCGTGAACACGTTTTTGAATTGCACCATTCCCGCATTGGTAAACAGCAACGTCGGATCGTTGCGCGGGACGAGCGGACTTGAGTCGACGATCTCGTGGCCATGGCTTGCGAAATAGTCGAGGAAGTGTTTGCGAATCTCGTTGACGCCGGTCATGTGTCAGACTTGCCCGAATTCGTTGCGGTGGCGCAAGACCTGATGAAGGCGCACCACGGATCAGGCCGGTTTTAAAGTTGCAGGCAATCCCTGTCCAGCGGCGTCCGGAGCAGCAGTGCGGACCCGCTTCAACCATCTCAAATTATCGGCGAATACAGACGACAAAAACCCGGGCACGAGGGGGCGTGCCCGGGATCCTTGCTTGGGAGGGTCTGGTGCGTGTGGGGTGGGGTCCGACCCTCTTTGGGGGAGCTTGGAGTAAGCCTTGTGTTTCCTCTGTTTCCTCTTATCCGTCCCTAGCCCGTCTTCGCTTCGGGTTCTTCTTTGGACGGATCGGCAGCGCCGGAGAGCTTCTCGACATTTGACGCGCTCTCCTCTTCGCCGTCCGCATCCTCAAGTTCCGCTTCGTCGAACTCTTCCGTGACCAGACCGGCGTCGGCGCGGATCTTGCGCTCGATATCGTCGGCCAGTTCGACATTCTCTTTAAGGAACTGTTTGGCATTCTCGCGGCCCTGACCGATGCGGGTCGAGTCGTAGGAATACCAGGAGCCGGATTTCTCGACGACGTTTGCCTTGACGCCGAGATCGAGCAGTTCGCCCGTCTTGGAAATGCCTTCGCCATACATGATGTCGAACTCGACCTGGCGGAAAGGCGGTGCCACCTTGTTCTTGACCACCTTGACGCGGGTCTGGTTGCCGACGACTTCGTCGCGCTCCTTGATCTGACCGATGCGGCGGATATCGAGGCGCACGGATGAGTAGAATTTCAGTGCATTGCCACCGGACGTCGTCTCGGGCGATCCGAACATCACGCCGATCTTCATACGGATCTGGTTGATGAAGATCACCATGCAACGCGACTTGGAAATCGACGCGGTGAGCTTGCGCAGGGCCTGGCTCATGAGCCGGGCCTGAAGCCCGGGTAGGGAATCACCCATCTCACCTTCAAGTTCGGCACGCGGGGTGAGCGCCGCAACGGAGTCGATGACCAGCACGTCAATGGCGCCCGATCGCACCAGCGTGTCGGCAATTTCAAGCGCCTGCTCGCCGGTATCGGGCTGAGAAATCAAAAGATCCTCGACATTGACACCGAGCTTCTTGGCGTAAACCGGGTCCAGCGCGTGTTCCGCGTCGACGAAGGCGCACACACCGCCCGTCTTTTGTGCTTCCGCCACCGTGTGCAGCGCCAGTGTGGTCTTGCCCGAAGATTCCGGCCCATAGATTTCGACGATGCGCCCGCGTGGCAGCCCGCCGATGCCAAGCGCCATGTCGAGGCCGAGGGAACCGGAGGAAATTGCCTCCACTTCAACGAGGGCTTCGCCCTGCCCCAGCCGCATGACCGAGCCCTTGCCAAACGACCGCTCGATCTGCGCCAATGCTGCGGACAGCGCTTTTTCCTTGTCCATGTTATCTCCCTCAACGAGGCGAAGTGCCGGTTCTGACATTGATCCCTCTCCTTATTCCACAGGTTGCGCCGTACTGGCAATTTGGTCGCGCCGCTCCGGCATCTGACCTTCAATGTACATATTTTGTTCTAATTTGCAAGAGAGCTATTAACAAACTGATAATGCGTTTATTTTAGCTCTATGTTCTATTTGTGTTCAGTAAAAAATTGCGCATCGACAATAATTGCCGCAGCTCAGGAGAGCCGCGACTCGGGCATCGGTACAAGCCAAATATCGTTGGAATCAGTTGCCTGG
>JALCBY010000080.1 GCA_028066055.1 Hyphomicrobiaceae bacterium | reverse complement strand
ATGCGCGCTTCGGTTCGCCTCTTCACTCTTCTGGTTCTGATTCTGGTTTTCGCGTTGCCGTTGGGCCATCCGGTCCGGGCCGGCGACGATACGGCAAAATTTGAGCTGATCATCGACATCACGTGGAGCGCGCAAACCGCCCCGCACGAATATCCGGAGGCCGGCGGCCATCTTTCCCGGCTCATCGGCGCGACGCACCGTGTGCGCTACTCCATGTTCCGAGACGGACACACCGCGTCATCGGGACTTGAGGCATTGGCGGAAGTGGGGCGCCCGGACATTCTCAAGGCGGAACTGGCAGATGCGCAGCGCCGCAGTCGTGTCGGGACCATCTTCGAACTGCCGCGCCTGGATAAGGTGCCGGGGTCGATGAAGGCGATTGTCGAGGCGTCCAAGGAGTTTCCCTTGCTCTCGTTCGTGACGATGCTCGCCCCGAGCCCCGACTGGTTCACCGGCCTGAGCGCTGTTGCGCTGCTCGTCGACGGGCAATGGCTGGAAACGGGCGATTATCATCTGGTTGCGTGGGACGCGGGCAGCGACAGCGGCAACACCTATGTGGCGCCGAATGCGGACACCCAACCACGGGAGTCCGTGAGGCTTGTCGCTACAAGACATTTCCTTGGCCGGCGCGGGCTCGTGCCCGTCGGTTCGGTCAAGATCAAGCGGATGCATTGATCCGAACATCTAACGCCAACGCCTCGGCTCGCCCTGTTGACGGCAATGGTGCAGCCGCCAAGGCAGCCGCACCATCACAGGACGTTTTGTATGATGCCGGCTCCTGCCGGCGAGGTAGTTCCTAGCGAAACGGAGGTGCGTAAATCAGGCCGCCTTTCGACCACATCTGGTTCAGGCCGCGCTCAAGGGCGATCGGCGTTTTTGTTCCAAGGTTGCGGGCGAAGATCTCGCCATAGTTCCCCACCGCCTTGATGGCATTTTGCGCCCAGTTTTTTTCCAGCCCGATCATCCCGCCCAGATTGCCCTCACTCCCAAGCAACCGATTGATTTCCGGATTGTCGCTTTTGGCTGCGAACTGATCGACATTGGCCTGGGTGACTCCGAGTTCCTCTGCCGCGATCAGGGCGTTGAGGAGCCAGCGGACGATGTCACTCCACTGGTCGTCCCCATGGCGTGTCGCCGGCCCCAGAGGTTCCTTGGAGATAATCTCAGGAAGGATGATGTGGTCATCCGGCTTTGTGAAGGTCGAGCGCGTCGCCGCGAGACCGGATGCGTCGGTCGTATAAACATCGCATCGTCCTGCCATATAGCTCGCACGTGCTTCATCGTTTGTCTCGACGGGAACGGGTTCGTAGTTGATTTTATTGGTCCGGAAGAAATCCGCGAGGTTCAACTCGGTCGTGGTTCCGGTCTGTATGCAGACGGACGCGCCATCAAGCTCTTTGGCACTTTTCACGCCGAGCTTCTTCGGAACCATGAAGCCCTGACCGTCATAATAATTGACGCCCTGGAACGCGAGCTTCACATCGACGTCGCGCACGAAGGTCCACGTCGTGTTGCGCCACAGGACGTCACCTTCGCCGGAGTTGAGCACGGTGAAGCGTGTCTTTCCTGTTGTCGGTATGAATTTCACCTTATCGGCGTCGCCGAGGACCGCGGCGGCAGTCGCGCGGCAGAAATCGACGTCAAAACCTTTCCATTTGCCGGTGGCGTCGGAATAGGCAAAACCTGCCAGGCCCGTGGCAATCACGCACCGGACTTCATCATTCTTGCGAATGTTGTCGAGGGTGCCAGCTTCCACGCTTGCGGGGAGCGCCGTGGCAATCATCGCGAGTGTCGCAATTGTCAGTCGTTTCATTGGTTTCATCCCTGGGTTCGAATGGACGGCGTTTGCAACGCCTGTCAGCTTTCCTTTTTGCAGGCGCCTTCAAACGGCCCGACATCGTTCAGCGCAACATTCAGCGCCGTCGGACTGTGGAACTGGAACACCCGCTTCAATTCCAGCGCGTTCCAACTCGCGGCAGACGTTGGAAGATCGTGTGTGCCCAGTTGGCCGCGCTTGCCGTAAAGGGTGATGAGCGTGGGTCCCATATAGCGGGTCTGCTGGCCGAGGTTGCCCTCAAGGTCTCGCACGCCGATCGAAATCAGATCTGCCACTGCGGGTGACCGCGTCACATGCACGTCCCATACGTCGCCGACAATCTCGCCTTGGCCCTTCGCCGACACGCGCAATTTGCCATCGGCTTTATAGTGCACGGTGTCTCCGACACGCTCACCGCCCTGGGCCACGAATGTCAGGCGTCCACGCAGTGTAGAACCGCGTTCCGCGGTTCCATGGTTGCGTCCGGCCTCAGCCTCAAATGAAAATGTGCATGAGATTTTGTCCGCGGCACCGGCAACAGGCGCAAAGGAACACAAGCAGGCCGCAACACCAAACGTCCCGAGATACCGCGTTATCGAAATGAACTTCATCAGATCCTCTCAACCGTTCTTCCACTCAACAGATCATTGCCAACCGAGATTGCTGAAATATCGAAGGGATGCTAACAAGGCGATTGGAGTAACAAAAATTAATTTATGTCATGGCATCTATTAGATCATCTAATGTCACACTCACACGCCTCCGAGCCTTTGCCGGGGTGGTTGAATCGGGAAGTTTCACGGCAGCCGCAGATTTGCTGGGCATGACCCAATCGGGGGTCAGCCAGGCGATATCGGGACTTGAACAGGCGCTTGGCGCGCCGCTCGTTCGCCGTGATCCCGGGGGCGTCACAGCCACCGAAATCGGCGAAAAGACCTTGAACGACGCCCTGGCGGCGTTGCGGTCGGTCGAACGTATGCAGCAGCGCTGCTCCGACTACAAAGGTCTGCAGTCCGGCACGATCGTGATCGGATCTGTCGGAAGTGCGGCTGCGCGCCTCCTGCCGCAAGTTTTAAAGGAGCTTTGCGCCAGGCACCCTGCACTCAACGTCAGCGTCATCGAGGGCACCGATCCGGAAGTCGCAGATTGGGTGGAGCGCGGTGTCGTGGATTTCGGTTTGACAGCGGATGACAGGGAAACTCTTAAACAGACAGTGGTAGTCGAGGATGAATTCGTTGCCGTATTCCAAAGCAATCACCCGCTGACAAGCAATGAACGGGTTTCCCTGCGTGAATTGAAGGACGTGCCGTTCGTGATGCCGGGTGCGAGCTGTGAAGCACCGATCCGCAAAATGTTCGAGGATGTCGGCACCGAGCCAACCGTCGTCTGCAAGGTTCGCGGGACGGCATCCCTGCTTGACATGGTCCGGGTGGGCATCGGCACCACATTGGTGCCGGAGCTCTGTTTGCCGGCCGAGGCAACTCAATATGCAACCGTTAAACTCGATCCGCCCGTCGTCCGGCGCCTGCTTGCCGTTCAACATCCCAACGTGGAGTCGACCCCGGGTGTCGAGGCCATTCTTGCACTTTTGATGGATCTCGATCGAATCGGATATTAGCGGCGAAGCGTTGATGTCTGCATCAGCACCCTAAACGTTCCGGACGCGTGGCTGACCGGCGCATTCCCGCCCGCTATTCCTTGAAGCATGTTGTGATGCTCAAGATGTGATGCGTCCGGTAGCAGCTGCCCCCGATTAATTGCGAGCGGATTTCGTCGCTTCAGATACACGCTGTCGCACCCCGCTTGGCGTTTCGAATTTAAATATGTATAAAATATGCTGCTTTAAA
Source organism: Hyphomicrobiaceae bacterium (assembly GCA_028066055.1). Lineage (GTDB taxonomy): Bacteria > Pseudomonadota > Alphaproteobacteria > Rhizobiales > Methyloligellaceae > UBA2767. The sequence continues at coordinate 980 of JALCBY010000080.1, read as the reverse complement.
GGATATTCAGATGCGCCTGACCACTCACACCGACTACGCCCTTCGCACCCTGATGTTTCTCGCCGCCCATGACGAGCGTTTGGTCACCATTTCGGAGATTGCCGGGCGGTATACCATTTCGCGCAACCATCTCATGAAGGTCGTTCATACGCTTGGTCGGTTGGGGATCATAGAGACGGTTCGAGGCCGCTCGGGAGGGCTGCGGCTTGCCAGGCCGGCCTCCGACATTGGCGTCGGCGCGGTCGTGCGTGCGCTGGAAGATGGGACGCAAATGGTTGAATGCTTCCGGGCAGACGGGGGTGCGTGCCTGATCACGGGGGCCTGCAGACTGAAAGGCGCACTGAGCGTCGCGCTCGGGTCCTTCTACGATACGCTCGATACCTACACCTTGGCCGACCTTGTTGACGGCAATCAGCGGCTTGCGTCGCTCTTTGCGCGGGAGGCGGCCTGATGGAGCGGGTGCGCAGAACCGCTGAACAACGCCGCCGCGACATACAGGCAAACGCGGCCTGCCTCGGCATTGACGATGCATATGTCTCGTTGCTGGTGGACACCTTCTATGCCCGGGTACGTTCACACGATGTGCTTGGACCGCTTTTCAACGACGTGATCGGCGATGAGTGGGGTTCTCACCTCTCCAAGATGAAGGATTTCTGGGCATCGGTCGCCTTCAATGCCGGGCGCTATTCGGGAACCCCGGTGCCGAAGCATCAGGCGCTGACCAACGTCCGCGAGGAGGATTTCGACATCTGGCTCCGGTTGTTCCGGGAGACCCTTGAAGATACGGCGCCGACCCCGGAAGTCGTTCCATATTTCATGAAGCGCGCGGAGCGGATTGCCACAAGCCTGAAATACGCCATGTTCGGCCTGAAGGATCTTCTCCGACACAAAAGGGCGGGTTGAGCAGGGAGATCGATTTGCGGCGTCAAAACTTCCGCGTTCCCTTGAAGAAGACGCCGTGAACTTGTGTGTTGTCGCTG
>JALCBY010000156.1 GCA_028066055.1 Hyphomicrobiaceae bacterium | reverse complement strand
GGAGCGAACATTTGAACGACACCAAAACCGAGGACATGGCTGAACAGCCGGCCAAGGACGAAACCGGGGAAACCGTGAAGGAGAAGGTCGAGGGAAAAGCCGAGGAACCGGAGGTCCAGCCCGCGGCCCTCGAACCCGCAAACATCTCCTGCTCGCGCGGCATGGCACAGTGGCTGGTGAACAACCAGACCGGCCTCGCCATGTCGTCCTACCAGACCGGACGGCTGTATCTGGTCGGCGTGCGCCAGGACGGACGTATCAATTTTCATGAGGTGGGGATGGGCCGTGCCATGGGCCTGTGGGCCGACCCGCAGCGGCTGTTGCTGGCGACCGAAGCCCAGGTCTGGCGGTTCGAGAATGTACTGGCACCGGACCAGCGCATGGGCGAGGCGGACAAACACTATGTGCCACGCCTCGCCAACACGACAGGCGATCTTGATATCCACGATATCGCGGTTATGGAAGACGGCGTGATCGTGTTCGCCAACACGATGTTCTCCTGCCTCGCCACGTTGCATAACATCCATTCCTTCACGCCCTACTGGATGCCGCCTTTCATCTCGAAACTTGCCGCAGAGGATCGTTGTCATCTGAACGGCATCGCCATGAAGGATGGCCGTCCGGCCTATGTAACCGCGACCAGCCGCGCTGATGTGGTGAACGGATGGCGCGCAAGGCGCGAAGAAGGTGGCTGTGTCATCGATGTCGCGTCAAATGAGATCGTCACCGAAAAACTTTCCATGCCGCACTCGCCACGCTGGCACAACGATAAACTGTGGGTGCTCAATTCAGGGACCGGCCATCTCGGAACCGTTGATCTGTCGTCGGGACGTTTCGAACCCCTGGTATTCATGCCGGGGTTCGTTCGCGGCCTCGCCTTTCACAACAACCACGCCATCGTCGGCCTGTCACTGCCGCGCGATGGCAGCTTTGCCGGGTTGCAACTGGACGAGGAACTGAAGACGCGCGACGCTGATCCCTGGTGCGGCGTGCAGGTCATCAATCTTTCCAGTGGCGATGTCGTGGAGTGGATACGCTTCGAAACGGCCATTTCGGAGCTGCTCGATGTCTGCATCCTGCCGGGTGTGCGCCTGCCCTCCGCGACCGCTCCCAGCGACCCGAATATCGCCAAGCTCTACACAATCGATGCGGGCAAAGAGGA
>JALCBY010000079.1 GCA_028066055.1 Hyphomicrobiaceae bacterium | reverse complement strand
GCTTTCGGCGCGGATCTGGCGGGGGCCGAACCGGGTTCCGGGGCGATGGCTGGCACCGATATCCATCGGAATGCCGATAAAGGCCGCGTCCAGATCCTTGGCGCTGTCGGCTGCGGGAAGACGCATGAAGGTCACCGGGCCGCCAAACCGCGGCATGTCATTGCCGCCCAGAGGTTGGTTATACATAAGACACCCTTATTGTTGATTGTTGCGATTGCGGGTCAAAAGCATCGCCGCGACCAGCCCAAGGGCCGCGACCAGAATGATCAGCGTTGCCAGCGCGTTGATGTCCGGGGACACCGCGATCTTGACCTTCGAGAAGATCAGCATCGGCAGCGTGGTCGAGCCCGGCCCGGCGGTAAAGCTGGCGATCACCAGATCGTCGAAGGACAGGATGAAGGCCAGCAGCCAGCCCGACACGATGGCGGGCGCGATCACCGGCAGGGTCACCAGCACGAAGGTGGTCACCGGCCCGGCCCCCAGATCGCGCGAGGCCTCTTCCAGGCTGCGGTCCATCGTGGCCATGCGCGGTTGCAGCACCACCAGCACAAAGGCGGTACAGAAGGTGATATGCGCGATTGTGATGGTCAGGATACCGCGCCCCGCAGGCCAGCCGATCAGCTGTTCGGCCGAGATGAACAGCAGCAGCAGCGAGATGCCGACGATCACCTCGGGCATCACCAGCGGTGCCGACATCAGCCCGGAAAACAGCGTCCGCCCGCGGAACTTGCCGAACCGCACCATGGCGACCGCCGCCAGCAGACCCAGAAGGGTTGCCCCGGTGGCGCTGTAGACCGCGACCTTGATGCTGATCCAGGCGGCGTTGAGGATTTGCTCATCCCGGAACAGCTCACCATACCAATGGGTGGAAAAGCCGCCCCAGACGCTGCCCCGGCGCGAGGCGTTGAAGCTGTAGGCGATCAGAACCAGAATTGGCGCGTACAGAAAGGCGAACCCGGCCCACAAAGAGAATTTGAGGATACGTGGCATGGCTCAGGCCCCCTGTTTGGATTGCTGGTTCTGGAACACGATGATCGGGATGATCAGCACCACAAGCATGATGATCGCCACCGCACTCGCCACCGGCCAGTCGCGGTTGTTGAAGAACTCGGTCCACAGGACACGGCCGATCATCAGCGTCGATTCACCGCTCAGCAGGGTGGGGATCACGAACTCGCCGATCACCGGAATGAAGACCAGCATCGAGCCCGAGATGATGCCCGGAATGGACAGCGGCAGGGTCACGTCGATAAAGCTGCGCGCCGGTGAGGCGCCCAGATCGCGCGAGGCCTCAAGCAGGGTCAGATCCTGCTTTTCCAGCACCGCGTAAAGCGGCAGCACCATGAAGGGCAGGTAGGCATAGACCACGCCCACATAAGTGGCGAAGGTGGTCTGCAACAGGATCAGCGGCTCGTCGATCACGCCGACCCACAGCAGGATATTGTTCAGAACCCCGTCCTGACGCAGGATACCGATCCAGGCATAGACGCGGATCAGAAGGCTGGTCCAGAATGGCAGCATCAGCGCCACCAGCAGCAGCGGCTGTCTGGATTTGGGCGCGCGCGCAATGGCCAGCGCAAAGGGATACCCGATCAGCAGGCAGATCAGGGTCGACACCGTCGCAATCTTGATCGAGCCGAGATAGGCGTTGATATACAGCGAATCTTCCAGCAGGTACTGATAGTTGAACACCCGGAACACCGCGTTCAGAATGCCCTCATCCGGGTCATATTCGAACAGCGGGGCAAAGGGCGGGCTGGCGATGATCGCCTCGGAAAAGCTGATCTTCAGGACAAAGCCGAAGGGCAGCAGGAAGAACAGGAACATCCACAGGTAAGGCGGCAGCAGCACCAGCGTCTTGCCCAACCTCGATTGTATGGCGTGCAGGATCTGACCAGACATGTTCAGCCCCCCTTACGCCGCAAACAGGTGCGAGGCGCGGGCAGGCCAGGCCACACGCACCGTATCGCCGCGCGCGATGGTGACCTTGGTGGACATGTGGTGGTTCTGCTCGGCCACGCGGACCTCGATACCGCCACCCACATCAACGGTATAGTTCGTCTGCTCACCCATATAGCCGACAAACTTGACCGTGCCCGAGACCACATTCTGCGTTGCCGGCTGATCGCTGCTGCCTTCGGGGAACACCTCGAGCTTTTCGGGGCGCGTCGTCAGCATGACGTCTTCGCCAGTGTTGTGCTCGAACGGGGTTTCGATCTTCAGGACCAGATCCTCGGACAGGCGGACGACGGTGCGGCCATCCTCTTGCCCCAGAACCGAGCCCGGGAATTTGTTCAGTGAGCCGACGAAATCGGCGATGAACATGCTGTTGGGCTGTTCATACAGCTCACGCGGGGGGCCGACCTGCACGATCTGGCCCAGATTCATGATGCCGATCCGGTCGGCCATGGTCATGGCTTCTTCCTGATCGTGGGTCACGACGATATAGGTCAGGCCCAGCTCCTGCTGGATTTTCAGCAGCTCCTGCTGGGTCTCTTCCCGCAGCTTCTTGTCCAGCGCGCCCAGCGGTTCATCCAGCATCAGCACCTTGGGCCGTTTGACGATGCAGCGCGCCAGCGCCACACGCTGCCGCTGACCGCCCGAAAGCTGGCTGGGTTTGCGATCGGCAAAAGGCGTCAGCTTGACCATTTCCAGGATCTCGTCGACGCGCTGTTTGGTTTCCGCCTTCGAGACCCCATCGCGGCGCAGGCCATAGCCGATATTCTTGGCCACCGTCATATGCGGGAACAGGGCATAAGACTGGAACATCATGTTCACGGGCAGCCGTTCGGGCGGCTTGCCGGAGATGTCGTCCCCATCGATGATGATACGGCCCTCGGTCGGCGCATCAAAACCCGCAAGCATCCGCAGCAAGGTCGACTTGCCGCTGCCCGAACCGCCCAGCAGACAGAACACTTCGCCCTGATGGATGTTGAGCGAGATGTTCTGAACGGCAGTGACTTCGCCAAATTTCTTGACGATGTTTTCGATGCGAATGAATTCCGCGTTCTGACCCGTGGCCATGATGGTACCTCCTGCGTGCAAACGGCACGGGATTTGCGCCCCGTGCCGTGTTTTTTGTTGCTTTATTGGCCGGTCTTGATCCGGGTCCAGGTCCGGGTGCGCAAACGCTGCGCCTTGTTGCCCAGAGGGATTTCGGCATAGAGACGGTCCATGATCTCAGCCGGAGGATAGATGTTGGGATCACCGGTGATCGCCGGATCAACAAACTCTTTCGAGGCCGCATTGGCGTTGGCGTAGAAGATGAAGTTGCTCGCATCCGCGATCACTTCGGGGCGCATCATGTAATCCAGGAAGGTCTGCGCCGCTTCCTTGTTGGCCGAATCCGCCAGCAGCAGGAAGTTGTCCACATAGGCCAGCGTGCCCTGCTGCGGGATCGCGAAGGCCACCTCGATGCCATTGCCAGCCTCTTCGGCGGCATAGGCCGCAATGCCGGAATCGCCGCTATACATCAGCGCCGCGCAGATCTCGCCGGTGGCCAGATCGTCGATCGGCTTGACGCTGTCGAAATAGCGCACATTCGGGCGGATCGCGGTCACCAGCTCTTCGGCTTTCTTCACCGTGCCCTTGTCATCGGTATAGGGGTCATCGCCCAGATAGTTCAGGGCAACGCCCAGCACCTCGTTGGGGGAATCGATCACACCCAGCCCGCATTCGGCCAGTTTCGCGGCATTGGCCGGATCGAACAGAACCGCCAGATCGGTCATATCCACACCGGGCAGCACTTCTTCGATCTTGGCCGGGTTATAGCCGATGCCAATGGTGCCCCACATATAGGGGATGATGTGATTGCCATCGGGATCGAACCCGTCCACACGGGCCAGAATCTCGGGGTCGATATTGCCATAGTTGCTGAACGCGCCGGTATCCAGGGGTTGCACCAGACCGGCCGAGATAAAGCGCTGCGCGGTCGGCCCGGCCGCCACGACAACGTCAAAGCCCGAACCGCCCGCAAGAATGCGGGTTTCCAGCGATTCAATCGAGTCGTAGGTATCATAGGTGACGTCGATACCCGTCTCTGCCTCGAAATTGGCGATGGTGTCCGGGCCGATATATTCGGCCCAGTTGAACACTTTCAGTTCCTGCGCACCCAGCGGTGCGGCCAGGGCTGCCGTCAGAGCGGCGGTGGTCAGAAGTTTCTTCATTATTTCCTCCCTTTGTGGCGATCAGGACGCCATCACGTAGTATTTCTTGAAGCCTTCGCTGACGCGGAATTCTCCGCACCATCCCTTGTTGATGACATAGCTGTCACCCGCGTCAAAACTCTGAGCGTTCCCAGCGGCGTCGGTCAATGTCGCGGTGCCGTTCAGAACCTGACAGAACTCGTCTTCCGGATAGCCCTCGCCCGAGAACACCTCGGCATAAGCGGTCGATTCCCAGACACCGACAATCAGCGCCTCGCCGTTGTCGCCCATGTAAGACGCGCCTTTCTCATTCGCCTCGCCATCGACCACAGTCGCGGGATCGACAACCGAAATCTGCTCCAGTGCGCCGGCCGGTCCGTTGGGGCTCAGTTTCTCCAGTTTGCTCATGTTCAAGTCCTTCCAAGCTGAAGTTGCTTCGTTAATCCCAAGCATTGGAAATCCAAACCAATCCCGGAATACAAATCTCTCAAAGTGTCACAACGATCAAAATCGTTGCATTGTC
>JALCBY010000078.1 GCA_028066055.1 Hyphomicrobiaceae bacterium | reverse complement strand
GCGGCGGCTGAGGTGGTTTGGCGAGGCCGCCGCATTTGTGATGACGGTTGAAGGCTGGTTTCAGATGTCCAGTGTGTGTTCTTTTTCCCAGCGGGAGAAGTGGCTGACGAATGAAGTCCATTCCTGATGTTTCATCTTCAGGAAGGCGTCTGAGAATTCCTGGCCCATCATGGTCTTGAGCTCGGTATCCTTGTCATATTCGCGCAGCCCGTCCAGCATGTTCAGCGGCAGTTTGGGGGCGTCGGTGATGGTGTGGCCTTCGGCATACATGTCGATGTCATAGCGTCTGCCCGGGTCGGCCTTGCTGCGGATGCCGGACAGGCCGGCGGCGATGATGACCGCCTGCAGCAGGTAGGGGTTGGCCGCCCCGTCCGCCAGGCGCAGCTCGAACCGGCCGGGGCCGGGGACGCGGACCATATGGGTGCGGTTGTTGCCGGTCCAGGTCACCGTGTTGGGCGCCCAGGTTGCCCCTGACATGGTGCGCGGCGCGTTGATCCGCTTGTAGGAATTGACCGTGGGGTTGGTGATCGCCGCCAGCGCACTGGCGTGTTTCATGATGCCGCCCAGGAAATACTTGCCCTGTTCGCCCAGCCCGACCTCGCCGGTTGGCCCGTCGCCCTCACCCGCGAAGACGTTGGTTTTCGCATCCCTGCCCGGCGCGTCCCAGACCGAGATATGGGCGTGGCAACCATTGCCCGTCAGCCCCTCGACCGGTTTCGGCATGAAGGTGGCGCGGAAGCCGTGTTTCTCGGCCACCGATTTGGTCATGAACTTGAAAAAGGAATGCTTGTCGGCGGTGCGCAGAACGTCATCAAATTCCCAGTTCATCTCGAACTGGCCGTTGGCGTCCTCGTGATCGTTCTGATAGGGGCCCCAGCCCAGCTCCAGCATATAGTCGCAGATCTCGCGCACCACGTCATAGCGGCGCATCACCGCCTGCTGGTCGTAACAGGGCTTTGCGGCGGTATCGAAGGGATCGCTGATCTGCTCGCCATCGGGGGTCAGCAGAAAGAACTCGGCCTCGACGCCGGTCTTGACGTGCAGACCCATCCCGGCGGCCTCGTCGACAAGGCGGCGCAGCACGTTGCGCGGGGCCTGGGCCACGTCCTGGCCTTCCATCACGCAATTGGCGGCGACCCAGGCAACCTCGGGTTTCCACGGCATTTGAATGACCGAGGACGGGTCGGGCACCGCCAGCATGTCCGGATGCGCGGGGGTCATGTCCAGCCAGGTGGCGAACCCGGCAAAGCCCGCGCCGTCTTCCTGCATCTCGGCAATGGCCTGCGCGGGCACCAGCTTGGCCCGCTGTCCACCAAACAGGTCGGTGAACGAGATCATGAAGTATTTAACGCCTTTTTCTTTCGCGAAAGCTGCCAGATCTGTCGTCACGGTTCGCTTTCCTTTCCCTGTTGAGTATCGGTGTGTTGAACGAAAAACGCGGCCCTCATCCGAGAGCCGCGCGCCATTTTTTCAGAACCCTTCCTTGCCCGGGTACCAACTGGTTCCCGCCAGGGGCACCCGCGCCATCGCGGCGGCCTCCATCGTCAGGGCACATAAATCCTCGGGCTCCAGATTGTGCAGGTGATTGTGGCCGCAGGCCCGCGCGATGGTCTGCGCCTCCAGCGTCATCACCTTGAGGTAATTGCGCAACCGCCGCCCGGCATCCACCGGATCAAGACGCGCGGCCAGATCCGGGTCCTGCGTGGTGATGCCGGCAGGGTCCCGGCCTTCGTGCCAGTCGTCATAGGCGCCGGTGGTCGAGCCCAGCTTTTGATACTCGGCCTCCCATTTCGGGTCGTTATCGCCAAGCGCCACCAGCGCGGCCGTGCCGATGGCCACCGCATCGGCCCCCAGCGCCAGCGCCTTGGCCACATCGGCCCCGGTGCGGATGCCGCCCGAGATCACCAGCTGCACCTCGCGGTGTACCCCCAGATCCTGCAGCGCCTGCACGGCGGGGCGGATACAGGCCAATGTGGGCAGGCCGACATGTTCGATGAACACGTCCTGCGTGGCGGCGGTGCCGCCCTGCATCCCGTCCATCACCACCACATCAGCCCCGGCCTTCACCGCCAGCGCAGTGTCATAATAAGGCCGCGTCGCGCCGACCTTGACATAGATCGGCACCTGCCAGTTGGTGATCTCGCGCAGTTCCAGGATCTTGATTTCCAGATCGTCCGGCCCGGTCCAGTCCGGGTGCCGACAGGCCGAGCGCTGATCGATCCCCTTGGGCAGGGTGCGCATCTCGGCCACCCGGTCAGAGATCTTCTGACCCAGCAACATGCCGCCACCGCCGGGTTTTGCACCCTGACCCACCACGATCTCGATCGCGTCGGCCTTGCGCAGGTCGTTGGGGTTCATGCCATAGCGCGAGGGCAGGTATTGATAGACCAGCTTGGATGAATGGCCGCGTTCCTCGGGCGTCATGCCGCCATCACCGGTGGTGGTCGAGGTGCCCGCAGCGGATGCGCCGCGGCCCAAAGCCTCTTTGGCGGGACCGGACAGCGCACCAAAGCTCATGCCCGCGATGGTGATCGGGATGTCCAGTTCAATCGGTTTCTTGGCAAAGCGCGTGCCCAGCGTCACCGAGGTGTCGCAGCGTTCGCGATAGCCTTCCAGCGGATAGCGGCTGACGCTGGCGCCCAGAAACAGCAGGTCGTCAAAATGCGGCACCTTGCGTTTGGCGCCACCGCCGCGGATGTCATAAATACCGGTGGCCGCGGCGCGGCGGATCTCGGCATTGATCGGGTTGGTGAATGTCGCCGATTGCAGCGGGACGGTGCGGGGAATGCCCTTGTCATCCATGTCTTTCATATCCCTGTCCTTAATACGCCTGCGCGTTGTCGACGTCGAAGTTGTAAAGCTGGCGGGCCGAGCCATAGCGTTTGAACTCTTCCGGCTTGGCGTCGCTGCCCGCGCGCTCCAGCAGGTCGCTCAGAAGCGCCAGATGTTCGGGCCGCATGTCCTTCTCGATGCAATCAGCACCAAGGCTTTTGACCGAGCCGCGCACGAACAGCCGTGCCTCATACAGCGAGTCGCCCAGAGCGTCACCCGCATCGCCGCACACGACCAGATTCCCGGCCTGCGCCATGAAGGCCGACATATGCCCGATATTGCCATGCACGACGATGTCGATCCCCTTCATCGAGATGCCGCAGCGGGATGAGGCATTGCCCTTGATCACCAGCAGCCCGCCATGGCCCGTGGCCCCGGCATATTGGCTGGCATCGCCATCGACGATCACCTGACCCGACATCATGTTCTCGGCCACGCCGGGACCGACCGAACCTTCGACCTTGACCGTCGCCTGCTGGTTCATGCCCGCGCAGTAATAGCCGGTCGAGCCCTTGACCGTCACCTCGATGGGCGCATCCAGACCCACGGCAATCGCATGGCTGCCCTTGGGGTTCACGACCTCCCAGCTGGTTTGGTTGGTCTCGGCATTTTGCGCCTGCAGGGTTTCGTTCAACCCGCGCAGCCCGTTTGCTTCCAGATCATAGGTCTGCATGTCAGGCGGCCTTTTCTTGCGTGGTCGGGCTGTTGTTGTGGGACCAGAAATAGACCGTTGCCGGTTCCGGTTCCCAAACGCGGGCCTCATCAATGCCGGGCAGGTTCACCAGTGCCCGGTATTCGCTGCCGAAGGCCACATATTGGTCGGTTTCCGCCATCACGGCCGGTTTGCAGGCGATGGGGTCGCGGACCACGCCGAACCCGTCCTTGGTGCCGACAACGAAGGTAAAGAAGCCGTCCAGATCGTCCAGGCTGGATTGCAGCGCCTCACCCAGTGTTGCGCCATTCATCATCTTCCAGGTCAGATAGGCGGCTCCCACTTCGGTGTCGTTCTCGGTCTGGATGGTGACCCCTTCGCGGCGCAGCTTGCGGCGCAGAGAGTTGTGGTTCGACAGCGACCCGTTATGCACCAGACACTGGTCGGGGCCGGTATTGAACGGGTGCGCGCCCATCGTGGTCACGGCGGATTCGGTGGCCATGCGGGTATGGCCGATCCCATGCGTGCCGGTCATGCCCGGCAGGCTGAAACGGGTGGCCACGTCCTTGGGCAGACCGACCTCTTTGTAGATCTCCAGGCTTTCCCCCCGGCTCATGATCCGCACCGAGGGGCGGATCTCGGCCAGCGCCTCGCGCGCGGCCTCGAACTGACCCGCCGGGATGTCCAGAACCGCATGGGTGTCGTTGATCGACTGATCCACAGCAGCGCCCAGACGCGCGCCCAAATCTTCGGCCAGCCCGGCAAAGTCCTGATCGGGGGTCGACGACTGCACCGTCAGTTTGACCTTGCCCGGCTTGGCGTCGCCATAGATCGCGATCCCGGCACTATCGGGGCCGCGATCGGTCATGGTGATCAACATCTCGGTCAGCATGTCGCCCAAGCGGGGCGCCAGCGACTGGTCCTTCAGGAATAATCCAACAATTCCGCACATGGCTGGAAACGCTCCTTGCGTGGTTCTCTTCCCTCCAACGCTAGCAACAACACAGCGCGATATCAATAATCAGGGGAAATAATGTTTCCTAAAAGGCAATGGGCGCTCGCCCTTGGAACGCCCATCACCATGACACCGTGAAAGGTCAATACCGCTCCAGCTGTGCCTTAACCTTTTCTTCATCGCCGGTATGACGCGCCTTCTCAAGATGCTCGCCCTCGCGAACAAACTGAATGCGATGCCAGCCGAGCCAGAA
>JALCBY010000155.1 GCA_028066055.1 Hyphomicrobiaceae bacterium | reverse complement strand
ATAATCCTGACATCATTGAAGAACTCAAACTGGATAGGCGTACATTGCCTCGCGATACGTATCAAGCAGCCGGTTACGAAAGCAGGCAGGTCATTGATTTCAACATCAGTATTGAAGTGACAGAGTATCGTGCACAAGTGTGGGTTAACTCGACAGGTAAACGCTATGTTGCAGCATTTCCTGCGCATGTTAAACGCCCTGTACAATACGGACCTACTGTTAAAGCTCATGCTGTCTACTTATCACAATATCAATGGATACCCTATCAACGTATAGCGGATTACTTTGCTTCACAAGTCGGGCTTCCTTTAAGTACAGGGTCGTTATTTAACTTTAATCACGAAGCGTATGAACTATTAGAAAAATTTGAATTCCTATCGAAAGAACAGCTCATTGACAGCCACTGTATTCATGCGGATGAAACAGGTATTAATATTAATGGCAAACGGTTGTGGTTGCATACTACCTGCAATGATCAGTGGACCTACTTTCATCCGCATCATAAGCGCGGTAAAGAGGCGATGGATGCCATGGGGATACTACCCTATTTTAAAGGCATTGTTTGCCATGATCATTGGAAGCCCTATTACACATACACTTGTTTGCATTCGCTCTGTAATGCACACCATATAAGAGAACTCACCTGGAGTGCCGAGGAAGATGAGCAAGATTGGGCCAATAGAATGATCAATTTTTTAAAAAAGCTCAATAAGCAGGTAGAAAGATCAGGAGGGAAGCTTACAAAGAAACAATCTCAATATTATCGAAAGCGTTATAGAAAAATATTATCTGAGGGTGAGACAAGCTGCCCACCCGCCAAAAAAATAGTGGGGAAACGTGGCAGACCTAAAAAAACGAAGTCACGCAATTTATTAGAACGGTTGATAGATTATGAAGATGACGTGCTGCGCTTTATGGATAATGTTGAAGTATCCTTTACCAATAATCTGGGCGAAAATGATCTGCGTATGACAAAGGTGCAGCAAAAAATATCAGGTTGCTTTCGATCAGAAGTAGGCGCCAAAATATTTTGCAGAATAAGGGGCTATCTCATTACTTGCAGGAAGCATGGCGTGAGCCCTGATGAAGCCCTGGCTTCTTTGTTTAAAAGGAAATTACCCAATTTCACTAACAACTTATAGATAAATAGGAATTTTTGCTGAATAGTTAC
>JALCBY010000077.1 GCA_028066055.1 Hyphomicrobiaceae bacterium | reverse complement strand
CGGGCCGAGTGAGTGTTTCGGCGGCCGCGGCGTCATTGTCGTCAATCAACAAGATGTCTGACGACGGACACTGAATGCTGGATCCCGTTATCACGACGATCCAGATCATCTGCCTTGCCGTTTCCGGCAAACCGACACTTCAGGAAGTTCAACGCCCTTTCTCATCACAGTCTCCTGCTGTCATTTTCACTCCCAGCTGAGCGTGCCGCCGTTTTGGTATTCGATGACGCGGGTCTCGAAGAAGTTCTTCTCCTTCTTCAGGTCCATTGCCTCCGACATCCACGGAAAGGGATTGCCCGCCGCCGGGAACACCGGCGCAAGCCCGAGTTGGGCGCATCGGCGGTTGGCGATGAAATGCATGTACTGCTCGCACAACCCGGCGTTCAGTCCGAGAAAGCCCCGCGGCATAGTATCCCGCCCGTAAGCGGCCTCCAGTTCCGCCGCATTCTTCAGCATGCCGCGAATCTCCTCCTGAAACGCGTTCGTCCATAAGTCCGGGTTCTCGATCTTGATCTGGTTGATGACGTCGATGCCAAAGTTCAGGTGGATGCTCTCGTCGCGCAGGATGTACTGGTACTGCTCGGCGATACCAACCATCTTGTTGCGCCGCCCGAGCGAAAGAATCTGCGCAAAGCCGGTGTAAAACCACATCCCCTCGAAGATGACATAGAAGGCGACGAGGTCGCGCAGGAATGCACGGTCGCGATCCGGAGTTCCTGTCTGGAAGTCTGGGTCGTCCAGATGCTTCGTATAGTCCAGAGCCCAAGCGGCCTTGTCGGTGATCGAGGGAACCTCGCGATACATGTTGAACAGTTCGCCTTCGTTCAGCCCGAGGCTGTCGACGATGTACTGGAAGGTGTGGGTGTGGACTGCCTCCTCGAACGCCTGGCGTAGCAGATACTGCCGGCACTCCGGGTTGGTCAGGTGCCTGTAGATGGCCAGCACGATATTGTTGGCGACAAGCGACTCTGAAGCCGCGAAGAAGCCGAGGTTGCGCTTGATCATCAGCCGCTCATCGTCCGTAAGGCCATCGCGCGATTTCCAAAGCGCGATGTCCGCCTGCATGGACACTTCCGTCGGCATCCAGTGATTGTTGCACCCGGCAAGGTACTTCTCCCAGGCCCAGCGGTACTTGAGCGGCAGCAGCTGGTTCACGTCGGCACGCGCGTTGATCATGCGCTTGTCGTCAACAGAAACGCGGGCCGCACCGCGTTCGATGTCGCCGAGGCCGGTGGCATCGCCAAGAGGCGTATCATGGGCCTGTTCGTCTTGTGGCTTGCGGGTAGGCGTGAGGTTCGGTTCAGACCAGCCGAGCATCGTCATCGTTCTTGTTTCCTTGTTTTTTGAGTTGCCGTTACTGGCAGGATTCACATTCCGGATCGTCGAGCGAGCAGACCGCGCCATTGCCTTGCGCGGAGTCGTTGGACGATGACGCTGTCGCGACGGCGTTCAGCTTTCCGTCGGTCCCCTTGAGCGTGGATTTCTCCACATGGGTCGCAGACAGCGCGCGCAGGTAATAGGTGGTCTTAAGGCCCTTGCGCCATGCCAGCCGGTAAAGCGCGTCGAGCGCGCGCCCGCTCGGGTTCGCCATGTAAAGGTTGAGCGACTGCGCCTGGTCGATCCATTTCTGACGCCGCGATGCCGCTTCCACCAGCCATGAGGGCTCGATCTCGAAGGCCGTCGCGTATAGCGCCTTCAAATCGCCCGGCACCCGATCGATGGGTCCAAGCGCGCCGTCGTAATATTTCAGATCCGAGACCATCACCTCGTCCCACAGGCCGCGAGCTTTCAGGTCCGCCACGAGGGCCGCGTTCACCAGCGTGAAATCGCCGGACATGTTCGACTTGACGTAGAGGTTCTGGTAGGCCGGCTCGATCGACTGGCTGACGCCGCAGATGTTTGAAATTGTCGCGGTCGGCGCAATTGCCATGCAGTTTGAATTGCGCATGCCGGTTTTCTTGACCCTGTTGCGCAGTGTCGCCCAGTCAAGCCGTACGGTCCGGTTTGTTTCCAGTGCTCCGCGCGCCTTCTCCAGTTCGGCAATGGAGTCGACGGGCAACACACCGCGTGACCATAGCGAGCCCGCGAAGCTCGGGTAGGCGCCGCGTTCGTCCGCGAGGTTCGCCGAGGCTGAGATGGCATGGAACGAGATCGCCTCCATGCTTTCGTCAGCAAATTCGACGGCTTCATCCGATGCATATGAGATACGCAGGGTATGCAGCGCGTCCTGGAAGCCCATCAGGCCGAGGCCGACGGGGCGATGGCGCAGGTTCGAGTTCCGCGCCTCGGGAATGGTGTAGAAGTTGATGTCAATGACGTTGTCGAGCATCCGCATGGCGGTGCCCACGGTGCTCGCCAGCCGCTCGTGGTCCAGCCCCTGTTCCGTCACGTGGGCGACCAGGTTGACCGACCCTAGATTGCACACCGCGACCTCGTCGTCTGACGTGTTGAGCGTGATCTCCGTGCACAGGTTGGAGGAATGCACCACGCCGGCATGGCCCTGCGGCGAGCGAATATTGCACGGGTCCTTGAAGGTGATCCAGGGATGGCCCGTCTCGAAAAGCATTGTGAGCATGCGTCGCCACAGATCGACCGCACGCACGCGTTTCCACACCTTGATCTGGCCGGCATCGGCTTTCGCTTCGTACGCCTCATAGCGGTCCTTGAATGCCTCGCCCGTCAGGTCGTGTAAGTCGGTCACCTCATCGGGCGAAAACAGGGTCCATTGGCCGTCTGCCTCGACGCGCTCCATGAACAGGTCCGGCACCCAGTTGGCCGTGTTCATGTCGTGGGTGCGGCGGCGGTCGTCGCCCGTGTTCTTGCGCAGATCAAGAAACTCCTCGATGTCAATGTGCCATGTCTCGAGATAGGCGCACACGGCGCCCTTGCGCTTGCCGCCCTGGTTGACGGCGATGGCCGTGTCGTTCGCGACCTTGAGGAACGGGACGACACCCTGGCTCTTACCATTGGTTCCGGCAATATGCGCGCCGAGCCCGCGCACCCGGCTCCAGTCGTTGCCGAGGCCTCCTGAGTATTTGGCAAGGAGTGCATTATCCTTGATGGCCTTGAAGATGCCGTCCAGGTCATCGGAAATACTTGTCAGGAAGCAGGAAGAAAGCTGCGGCCGGGGCGTACCGGCATTGAACAGGGTTGGCGTTGAACACATGAAGCGGAATGACGACAGCAGCTCGTAGAACTCGACGGCGCGGGCTTCCCTGTCGATCTCGCGCAGGCTCAACCCCATGGCAACACGCATAAAGAAGGCTTGTGGCAACTCGAAGCGCGTCCCTTCCACGTGCAGAAAATAACGGTCGTACAGTGTCTGCAGCCCGAGATACTGGAAACCGAGATCGCGTTCCGGCTTCAAGGCCTTGGCCAGTTTTTCAAGGTCGAAGCGCATGAGCTCAGGGTCAACCAGCCCAGCGTTGATACCCGTCCTGATGTAGGCTGGGAAATAGTCGGCATAGGCGGTGTCCATCTCCGCCTGTGTGGCCTGCCGGTTCTGGCCATGCACGACGCTCAGCGCCTCACGGCGCAGTTTATCGAGCAGCAGGCGCGCCGAGGCATAGGTGTAATTGGGTTCGCGCTCCACCAGCACACGAGCGGCGAGAATGGGCGCCAGCGCCATCTCATCGGCCGTGATGCCGTCATAGATATTACGGCGGGCCTCGCCAAGGATTGCTTCGGGTGAGACGCCGTCGAGGCCGGTGCAGGCTTCCTCGACAACACGGACAAGGCGTTCAAGGTCAAGCGGCGAGCGCGCGCCGTCCTGCCCCGTCATGTGCAACTCGGCAGCGGCGACCTCCGGGTCGGGTTGCGCCTGTGCCCGTTCCCTGGCCCTTTCTTCGCGGTAAAGCACATAGGCGCGCGCCACCTTGTGGTGACCGTCGCGCATCAGCGCCAGTTCCACCTGGTCCTGGATATCCTCGATATGGAAAGTACGCCCTGCTTCGGACCTGCGGGTAAGGTTCGCGACGGCCGTTTCCGTCAGTCCCTCGACGATGTCGTGTACGCGTGTCGAGCCGGCGGCCTGCCCTCCCTCGACAGCCAGAAATGCCTTCGTGAGCGCGACCATGATCTTGGCAGGGTCGAAGGACGTGACGGACCCGTTGCGCCGGATGACCTGGTATCCGGGGGCATCCGGAACGGCGGGTGCGGCTTCTGGTGGCGCGGGTTCAATGGCAGTAGAAGGATCGGATTCGGCAATCAGTGACATCGGCAAAGTTCCCCCGAAATAATGTTGAGGGCGAAGGCCGAGCGGAATCGCATGGAAAAACGGCGGCGGAACACGCGCACGCAGACCTAACGATCCACCGGGACACCCCGCCCGAGGACGAATTCAACTGGTCGCGGCAGGTCTCCTGGCTCGCGGGTCGTTGCCCTTGCGTCCGGTCTTCCCGAAACATGTCTGCTTCAGTGACCGTGTTTGGACGCAGGCTCACCGCCTACAGTTGCGGGGGCAGCTCCGGCATTGCCGCCTTGATCAGGCATGTGCACCGGATTCCCTCTTGGCTCTCGATCTTGCGATTCGAGTGACCGTGACCACTACATATGGTGGATATGATTCGAGGTTACGTCAATATCTGGAAATGGCGATTACACAGTTGTTGCATCACCCCTCGGTATCGCCATGAGCCCATGAGATTCCCAACAACAGCACAATTCAATGTCCGCTGTTAACACGTCTTTTCGTGTATGCCGGTTTGGATCAAGAGCGGAAGTCCGACTGAGCTGCCCGGAATGTCCCCTTCCCGCTCATAAGCGGGCCAG
>JALCBY010000154.1 GCA_028066055.1 Hyphomicrobiaceae bacterium | reverse complement strand
CATGGCGAAGGAAAAGTTCGAAAGGACCAAGCCGCACGTGAACATCGGCACGATCGGTCACGTCGATCACGGCAAGACGACGTTGACGGCCGCGATCACGAAAGTGCAGGCGGACCAGGGTCTGGCCAACTTCACGGCGTTCGAGAACATCGACAAGGCGCCGGAGGAGCGGGAGCGGGGCATCACGATCGCGACGGCTCACGTGGAGTACGAGACGGAGAACCGTCACTACGCGCACGTGGACTGTCCGGGTCACGCGGACTACGTGAAGAACATGATCACGGGTGCTGCGCAGATGGACGGAGCGATCCTGGTGGTGTCCGCCGCGGACGGTCCGATGCCGCAGACTCGGGAGCACATCCTGTTGGCACGCCAGGTGGGCGTGCCGGCGATCGTGGTGTTCCTGAACAAGTGCGACATGGTGGACGACGAGGAGCTCCTGGACCTGGTGGAGATGGAGCTGCAGGAGCTTCTGTCGCAGTACGACTTTCCTGGGGACGACATTCCGATCATCCGCGGTTCCGCGCTGAAGGCCCTGGAAGGGGACGGGGCGTGGACGGAGAAGATCGGGGAGCTGATGGCGTCCGTGGACAACTACATTCCGGAGCCGGAGCGGGATGTGGACAAGGACTTCCTGATGCCGATCGAGGACATCTTCACGATCCAGGGCCGCGGCACGGTGGTGACGGGCCGCATCGAGCGCGGGATCGTGAACGTGGGTGACGAGATCGAGATCGTGGGGATCCGGGACACGCAGAAGACGACGGTGACGGGTGTTGAGATGTTCCGCAAGCTGCTGGACCAGGGGCAGGCTGGGGACAATGTGGGTGTTCTTCTGCGGGGCACGAAGAAGGATCAGGTGGAGCGTGGTCAGGTCCTGGCGAAGCCGGGCTCGATCACCCCGCACACGAAGTTCAAGGGCGAGGTGTACGTGTTGACGAAGGAAGAGGGTGGTCGTCACACTCCGTTCTTCGACGGGTACCGTCCTCAGTTCTACTTCCGTACGACGGACGTGACGGGTTCTTCGAACCTACCGGACGGAACGGAGATGGTGATGCCCGGAGACAACGTGACGCTGTCGGTGCAACTGATCGCACCGATCGCGATGGAAAAGGGTGTCCGCTTCGCCATCCGCGAAGGTGGACGCACCATCGGTGCCGGTACCGTCACCGAAATCGTCGAGT
>JALCBY010000006.1:1199-176450 GCA_028066055.1 Hyphomicrobiaceae bacterium | reverse complement strand
GTCGAAGACCATGATCTGGCGCCGCGCGCCCTCAAGCCTCAAGCGCTGCGCATAGGGACCGGATAGAGACACGAGATTCCACAGCCATCCCGGCAGTTTCCTCCCACGCCGGGCATGGACACGCGAAAGGGGGCAGGTTTTCCATACGAGCACTGGCGCTCCGTCCGAAACGGCACCATCCGCTCTCACGAAAACCTGTCCCCGACACTTCGCCTGATCCCACTTGGGCCACCTCCATCTCCCCCCGATCCTGAACAGCCAACCCCCTCGCATCCCGACAACCGTGACCGGAAAACCACCGGGCGCACCATCCGAAGTGAGATCGGTCCTGTGATGCGTGGCAGGGTGTATTTCGACAGCCTTCCTCCATGGAACGGTCATTCCCAACCTGATATAGATGAATGGATGAGTTGAGTTAGGGTTCTGTAGGATGCCCTTAGCGGCAGGTGACGATTATGGAAGACCTCGTTCGTTGGCTCGAGGAACTTGGATTGGAGCAATATGCCCAATCTTTTGCCGACAACGACGTCGATCTTGAAATACTACCCGCCCTGACCGATTCGGATTTGAAGGAACTGGGACTTTCACTTGGCCATCGCCGGAAGATCCTCCTTGAAATTGCCAGGCTGAAAGAAGCGGACAACACAGCCCGCACGGACGATAACGATCAGCCTAAGCCGGTGGGCCCAAAGGAGTTTAAGGAACTCTCGCGCCGAACGGTCACCATCATGTTCGCCGACCTCGTTGGCTCCACGGCGATGTCAACGCAGCTTGACGCCGAAGATTTCAGCGATGTGAACAGCGCTTATCGAGACGCGTGCTCGCCCTGCATTGAACGCTTCGGCGGCAGAATCGACCGTTTCCTAGGCGATGGCATTCTCGCAACCTTCGGTTTGCACAAGGCGCATGAGGATGACCCCGAACGCGCGATACGTGCCGGCCTTGCGATCATCGATGCTATGACCCAGCTCAATGCGAGTGTCGGCAAAGCGAAGGGCGTCGAACTGGCCGTACGCGTTTCCGTTGCCACGGGCCTGGTTATCGGTGGTGATTTCATTGGTGATGGCTCTTGGGAAGAGCAGGACGGCATCGTCGGCATGGCGCCGAATCTCGCCGCGAGACTTCTGGGCATTGGTGAACCGAATACCCTCGTCATCGATCCCGAAACCAAGCGTCTCGTGCCGGGCTCTTTCGAATATGTGGATTTGGGCGCGCACGAACTGAAGGGTTTTGGCGATCCTATTCGCGTCTGGCAGGTTTCGGGCGAGACAACGATCGAGAGCCGGCTGAAGGCCCGAGGTGTGGTTTTCAGCCCGCTCATCGGGCGCGACGAGGAGATCAACATCCTGCTGAGGCGCTGGGAACGGATCAAATCCGGCAAGGGCCAGGTTGCTCTGATCAGCGGGCCTGCCGGTATCGGCAAGTCTCGCGTCGCCGATACAATTCGCGAACGTGTCGCGGCCGAACTCGACAATTCCCGTCGCTATCATTGCTATCAATGCTCGCCGTATCATACGAATACTGCGCTGTATCCGGTCATTAAATTTCTCAGTCAGATGGCCGCCTTCGATGCGGTCGATAGTGATGAGGAAAAGTATGAAAAGCTGAGAAATCTGCTGACTGGAGCCAAAGGCAAGCTTGATGATGCGCTGGCGGTCATTGCCGACTTGCTGGGCATTTCGACCGCCAAAGATCACCCGGCGCTCGACCGCAGCCCGCAAGAGAAGAGGGAGTGCGCGCTGGCCGGTCTGGAGGCCTGGCTTAAAGCACTGGCCTCATGCCAACCCCTCCTGCTCGTATTCGAAGATCTCCAGTGGATGGATCCGACATTACAGGTCTTGCTGCGGAGGCTGGTGACCTGGGCAAGCGAAACGCATGTCCTTCTGATCATGACCTTGCGGACCGACAGATCGGACCGGAAGGAGCTTTCCAATCTTCATGAGCTCGCGCCGTCACGATGGCTTGACCAACCACATGTCACGCAGTGCGAATTGCGCAAGCTTGGCAAGCCCGCGATCAAACAACTGATAGAGAAGGCAGCCAAGGGACATGCTTTGCCGCCGGCCGTTATCGGGATCGTGCTACAGAAGGCGGAAGGAATTCCCCTGTTCGCAGAGGAATTGACGAAAGGATTGCTGACATCCCAATCGCTCCCCAACGCGGATGGCCGGAATGTTTCCGTGCATGCGGCGTCCGGGTCGGTCGGTATTCCAGGTTCCATCCAGGGCGCGCTGATGGCCCGTCTCGATCAGCTCGGTTCCGCGAAGAAGGTTGTTCAGCTGGGAGCGGCGATCGGCCGTGAATTTTCCCACAGCCTGCTGGCCGAGATTTCAGATCTGCCGGAAGAGGAATTGAGCCGCAGCCTAACGAATTTGACGAATTCGGAAATCATCTTTCAACGCTCTTCCGCACCGGAAAGAACATATGTGTTCAAGCACGCATTGCTCCAGGATGCCGCGTATGAATCACTGCCGCGAAGCATACGCAAAACGATCCATTGCTCAATTGCGGAGGGGCTCAAGCATCGGCAGGGGACTGACAGTGGTGTCGCGGAAGAAGAGATTGCCAGACACTATTCTCACGGCGAAGCAATCCGCGAGGCCATCGTTTATTGGCAGCGTGCATCGGAACATGCATTTGCCCAGTCGGCGCAGCTGGAGGCGGCGCATCACCTGGAACAAGCATTGGGACTGCTTAACAAACTGGACGACAACGCCGACCGGCGCACGTTGGAGCTTGACGTTGTCGTGAAACGGGCCGCCGCGCTACGGGCGGTCCACGGCTACGCCTGGAGCGAGCTTGAGGATCTGTATGTAAGAGCAGGCACGCTGTTTGAGCAGGTCGGCGAAACGTCGGAACGGTTTGGCGTCGAGTGGTCCCGGCTGCTGTTCTTTCTCGTCCGCGGCGATCTGGATCGCGCAAGCGACGTCGCGAAAGGACTGCTGGCCTATGCCGAGCGGCACCAGGACAGGTCGTTCTTCATGGATGCTCATCTGGGCGAGGGCATGGTGAAATTCCATTGGGGCGACTTCGAGGGCGCGCGCGCGAGTCTGCAACAGGCCGCGGATCTCTGCCGCCCGGGCGAGGATCAACCCCATTTTCTCACCCATGGCCACGATCCGAGCGCGTTCTGCAACTCGTATCTCGCCTGGACATTGTGGTTCCTGGGCCTGCCCGATCAGGCGAGAGACCTCATCGATAGCGCCGTCGAACAGGCAGGGGCCGCCGCGCAAACCTTCAGCTATGCATCCGCCCTTACATTTGCCATCCGGATCTATCAGTTCCGAGGAGATGTCGCCGCCGTCAAACCCTTGGTGGAAGAGCTCATGACGGTCTCGCGCCAAGCCAGTTACGCTTACTACGTGGCACAAGGGACGATACATCAGGGATGGGTGCTGGCTGCAGAAGGGCAGGTCGATGAAGGCGTGAGCCAGATGCAAACGGGTATGGATCTGTTGCGGGAGACCGGGACCGTGCTCGGTCTTCGGGGGTTTCTGGTGCAACTCGCCGAGAGTTACGAACTTCTCGGATTGCGGGACAAGGCATTCGAAGCCCTGGAGGAAGCGGACCGAGGAGAAGACGGGCCGGGAACGCACTGCTGGGACGCGGAGATCGAGCGGTTGCGGGGTGAGTTGCTCGCCGCGGGTGAGGGGGAAGAACAGGACGAGGCCGAATTGGCATTCCAGAAAGGCCTTCTGATCGCTCGCGATCAGAAGGCACGCGCGCTTGAGCTGAGGATCGCGAAGAGCTACGCGCAGTTGTTGCAGCGTCGGTCTCACCGAAAGGAGGCCATTGAGCTCTTGAACGGCTGCCTGAGCGTTTTTGATGAGGGCGTTCAGACTGTAGATGTTATGGATGCAACCAATCTGTTGTGCGAACTCAACCGTGGGTCCGCATCAATAGAGAGTTGAAAAACGAATTAGATCCAGAATTTGTTCAGCCGTACATACGGCGTTTCGTGAAATAGGGGAGGAATGATGGCTGCGATAGGACCCAAGGATTCGGTGGCGAAAGGCCCGGTGACGCATTGTTTGGACGTGCTGTCGAGGGCACAAGGCGGAGCCTCCAAACTGAAGAAACTTCGTGACGCGGTCTTCGCCCGCCGGTCAAAGGACTTCACGGAGCTCGAGCAGGTTTTCGAGGAGCACCTGTTCAAGCCTGCCGGCATGAAAAAGGAAAAGATCAAGCTGGCGTCGAACTACCTGAAAAAATACTGGTTCGACGAGGACAAGGGATGGTGGGAAGACGCACAACCCATCGCAGAGACATTCGCCACCGGTTTGATCACGGCTATCGACGCATCCATCAAAAACGGGCCGAGAAAAAAACCAATACCGATGGACTGTTACTGGCTCGTCGGCCACGACGATGTACAGATCATCACTCTGGAGAGCCCGCAACAGGTGACCTTGTTGTTCGTCACACCCACGCCGAAGAACCGGAAACCGGGGAGAATCTGGAGCGAATGGGCAAAGGTGTCGATTACGGCGCGTGACGGCAAGGGCAAGGTCAAGACGAACAAGGTCAAGAAAATCAGCTGAGTTTCCGCCCGTCGGATTTCTGCTTCTCGGAAACAGCGCCTGTCAGTGCGCGAGGGCACCTGGGGCCGACATGGGGCAGCATCCAAGCCGGTGCCGTGAAATGCGCCGTGGGGGAACTTGTCCGTCAGCGCGGCTTAACGGAAATGTTCACATTGTCCGTCGTCTTGCCGCTGGCAACTTTGACGGGTTGCATCCGGTCTGTCTTGCCGAAGAATCTCGGGGGCTTGAACCCACCCGTCCTGACGTCTTCGTGGCATTTCGTTCTGAATTTGACGAAATTATCGCCCGACTGGCGAAAGACCGTCCAGTTATACGCTCCTTCTGAAGGTTGCACGATGTCCTGATCCTCGGGGCGGCTGCTGTTGGCCCAGGGCTGCACGCACACGAAGTAGCGTCCGGGCGGGATACCCTTGAAGATGTAGTCACCGGCCGCCAGGCCTCCGGCATCTGCGCCTGTCGCGGTGAAGGTCTCATAGAGCGGGACGAACACGCGCTCCTCATCATACTGTCCGCGACCGGAAGTGATGTCGACGAGACCTTCATTGGCATCGTACAGCCAGACCCGGACACCCTCCACGCCGTTGCCGGAGATCGTTTTGATATGCCCCTTGATCGCGCCGGTCCGGAAAGGCTCTCTTCCTCCCGGAAAGAAGCCATCGCCGGGGTAAGCACGGCCTGCGGCAGCGATGTCGTCGAGACCGAGCGAGCGCATGTTCAACTGGAACCTGCGGTCCGGAGATCGCGGATCGACGGGATTGACCGTCATTGTCGGCGTGTTTACCCCATGAGGATCAAGGCTGATCTTCAGGCTTGTATGGGTGAGGCCCAGCATGTGACCGAACTCGTGTGTCGCCAGTGCCTGAATGTCGAGCACACCTTCCCGAGGCTCTTTGGTAAATGTCGTGACAAAGTCGAAGACGCGGGCATTCCATACCAGATCCATGTCGAGAATTGTGCCCGTCCGGAGAAGCATGCCGTTCGGGAATCGGTCTTTCGGCAGATCGATTTTTTCAACCAAGCCAGCGCGAGACTCGCCTGCGCTGCAGGGCACGCGCTTTCGATTGTTGTCGTCGAGCGTGATGTCGGGACCGGCATAGAAGGACGTCAGTCCGCGAGCGATCCTTTGATCTCTTTCGGTGAAGGAGTCGGTATCCGACCAGGTCACGATGTTTTCCAGATCGCAGGCAGCCTTGGCGGTCTCTGTTTCGCCGGCATACTCGACGCTTATGTTTGCGGTTTCCACATCCGCCCACTTCTGGAAGCCGGCTTCAAGGGCGATGCGCGCCTCTTCGTTCGTCACGGGCCGGGTTTTCGGACCCTTCTTATCGTTGCTGACCACGCCGTCCTTGTGCAGATGCCATTTCAATGGAAATGCGGTCTCCGGCCAGACCCTGTGAAATATGGTTGTACCCAGTTCTGGCGCCCTTTTGCGCGCTTCCTTGAAATCGCCTGCCCATGCCGCGCCCACGGTCGCTGCACTCAGGAGAATTTTGGCGGCGCAACAGCAAAACACAAACCTCTTCCGGTACATTATCTTTTCCATCCTCTCAGGTCTGCGGATCGTCGGCATTCCTGACATTAACAGCGGACGATTTTGTCTTTCAAAAACTGTCCGATTTCCTGATCGTCAAATCCGGCAATCTCGCGGAGAATTTCGTGTGTGTCGGCTCCCACATCGCGACCAAGCCAGCGCACCTTACCCGGCGTGTCTCCGAGTTTGGGGATGATGCCGGTCACCGTGACGGTATCCAGATCGGGCTCAGGGAGTTCGAGAAGCATGTCGCGCTCCGCAAAATGCGGATCGTCGAAAATATCCTTGACCGTGTAGATGCGCGCAGCGGGTACATGGGCCTCGATGAGCATGCATTCCAGGTCTCGCAGGTCGTGCCGCGACGTCCACGCGCTTATGATATCTTCAAGCTCCTCGACATGCTCGTTGCGTGCGAGCGGCGTTGCAAAACGCGGGTCGTCGGCGAGTTCGGGGCGTTCCATGAGTTCGGCGAACCGGCGGAAAATCGGCTGGCTGACCGCGGCGATATGAATATAGCCGTCACGCGCCGGATACAGATTGTTCGGGGTCGTGTTCGGCAGTCTTGATCCGGCTCGTTTTGCGATGACGCCCAACGCCGCGTAGGCGGGAATATGGGGCTCCATGAAGCTAAATCCGGCTTCATAGAGAGACGTGTCTATCACCTGACCTTCCCCGGTCTTCTCTCGTGCGAGCGCTGCCATGACCGCTCCGAATGCGCCATAAAGGCCGCTGATGTAATCCGTGAGGGAGACCGCCATGCGCGGAGGAGGCCGATCGGGATCGCCGGTGATTTCCCGAAGGCCGCTGATGGCTTCGCCGATCGGTCCGTAGCCGGGCCGTTCACGGTAGGGACCAGTCTGGCCGAAACCGCTGATACGGATCAGAATGATCCGCGGCTGGACTGCCTTGAGGTCTTTGTACCCCAGACCCCATTTTTCCAGCGTGCCGGGACGGAAATTCTCCAGAACAAAATCGGAGTTTGCGACCAGGCGCTTGACGACCTCCTGGCCGCGTGGCGTGCGGATATCGAGCGCCAGGAGCTTCTTGTTCCGCA
The DNA here is from genome assembly GCA_028066055.1 of Hyphomicrobiaceae bacterium. GTDB lineage: Bacteria > Pseudomonadota > Alphaproteobacteria > Rhizobiales > Methyloligellaceae > UBA2767. Next base: position 169,324 of record JALCBY010000006.1, on the reverse strand, counting down.
TGATACTGGCGGCATAGAGCGATTTGTCCCGATGGCGGCTGCCCATGAACCGGATCGGATCGCCATCGACCGGTTCGATCTTGATGACCTCGGCGCCGAAATCGGCCAGCAACCGGCCGCAGAACGGGCCGGCAACCATCGAGCCGAGCTCGACGACCCTGTAACCCGACAAGGGCCCGTGCTCGTAATGATCGTCCATGAGGTTACTCTGATTCGGATAGCGGCCTTTGATGGCGCGCACTCCGCGAGACTAACCCGTTGCCGGATCGAGCTCCAGTGACGAATAGTTAAAACGCGGTACGAAAATCAGCGGAGAGAGAGTCTGTTCGTCGACCTTCCCGAAAGCGAGCGTTACTCGCCGTGCAGCCAGAGTGTTGCGAGCAGGCGGTCGACTGGTGCGAAATCATCGGTGAGGATAATGCCGAGGCCCTCGATGCCAAGGCTCGGCACGCTGACCCTCTGCCACAGGCGCGGCGGACCGTAGCTGGCGTGAATGGTATCGCCTGAACCCGTTGCTCGCGCCGATGCGTAAACGATGAAGGTCGCGCGGGATGCCCCCAGAATATCTCGCGGAGAGACCCAGACTTCTGTCGCCTCGAAGCGTCTTTGTAGAGTGCGGACAATGCTGGCGAGAAGGCGGGGCTGACGCGGGTCATCGACGACGTTCAGCACATAGAACCCGTTCGATGACAGCCGGGACCGGACGAGCCCATTGAATTCATCCGAGACGAGATGTGCCGGAATCGCGATATCGTGGAACGCGTCGCCGAAGATAACATCAAATTGTGTGTCCGGATGTTCCTGGGCAAGGGCCAGTCGCGCATCTCGAGCCTTGATATGGATGTTCGGGCCAGGCTCAAACCCCATGCGTGCGCGGGCGAGTTCCGTGACGGTCGGATCTACCTCGGCGACGGTAAGCCTGTTATCCGGGTTCCGGGTGGCCCAGGCGCGGGGCAACGTGTATCCGCCACCACCGATGAAGAAGGCCGAAATCGGCTCGGATCGAAACTTTCGGCGGGCGAATTCGTCGACGAGTTGCAGATACGGGCTGAACAGATATTCCGGATCGTCCTTGTCGTTGACGCTGTGTACGAGATGATCGAGCGCCATGAGGGTGGCGGGACGGCCGCTAAGGTGATCCGCCGCATCGATCTGGATGCAATAATACTGGGTCTCCTGATGGCAGGGGGTGCGAAAGCCCGGAATCGACATCTGCGCAAAGGCAATTGCGGCTGCGAGACAGGCGGATGTTGCACCGAATATCAGGGCGGCAATTCGGGGAATGAACAGTGCGCCGAGCAGTGCATTGAGGCCGACGACAAGCCAGATGGTGCCGGCGGAACCGAGATAGGAAATCAAGACAAACCCCGCGAGGAATGTGCCGAGAATGCTGCCGACGGCACCGGCCGCGAACATCTTCCCGATCAAGCGCCCGCTCGTGTGTCCCTTCAGATGAAGCGCGAATGTGGTCGCCAGCGGTTGAACGAGGCCGGCGGTCAGGCTGGGCAAAAGGAAGGCAGCACTTCCGGCAACCACGATTGACACCGCAACGGGAGCGGTATGAGTGGACAATGCACCTGCGACCGCGGAGATGATGGGCAATATGAGCAGGGTTGTGACCGCCCCCGCCCAAAAGGCCATGCCGATCATGAGCGGAGATCTTGCCGCCCATTTGTCGGCGAGCACGCCGCCGAGCCAGTGCCCCAACGCAAGGCCGGCAAGGACCACCCCGATCACCGTGGTCCATGTGTAGAGCGACATGCCGAAGTAAGGTGCCAACACGCGCCCTGCAACGATTTCGACGATCATGGCGCCGGCGGCGTTCAAAGCGACCGCCGAGACGAGAAGAGCCAATTGCCCGCGACTTGCCTTGGATTTGGAGCCTTCACCGGTTGAGATGAACATCTGACACCGAACTTCGCTTACGCGGTCATCAACAACACGCCGGGGTCATCCAATCGTCCCAAGGCTCGGAAACGTTTCCAGGATCCAGAAGGCGATTGTGTTCATGGAGCCGGTAATGAACATCAGGCCGGTCAGAACCAACAGACCGCCCATCACTTTTTCGACCCGGCCGAGATGCTTGCGGAAACGCGTGAGGAATCCCATGAACGGACCGAAGGCAAGTGCTGCCAGGATGAATGGAATGCCAAGCCCCATGGAGTAGATGAACAACAGACTGATGCCCTGGGTGACCGCATCCTCCGTCGCCGCAACCATGAGGATGGCGGCCAGCACCGGACCGATGCACGGCGTCCAACCGAATGCGAATGCCAGGCCGACGAGGTAGGCGCCGATCAGTCCGGCTGGTGCGGACATGGAGTGACTGCGGAACTCGCGATACAGGAATGGAATCTTGAGGATTCCCAGAAAGTGGAGGCCCACAAGTATGATGGCGCCGCCGGCTATTTTCGACAGGAGATCAATGTTGCTGGCAATCAGTTGACCGGCAGCCGTCGCGGTTGCGCCCAACATGACGAAGACGGTGGTGAAGCCGAGAACAAAGGCAATGGCAGCGAAAACCACCTGACGGTACACATCGGGCGGAACGTCGCCTTCACCGGAAAGCTGATCGAAAGTGGTTCCGCCGAGAAAACACAAATAGGGCGGGACAAGAGGCAGGACGCACGGCGAAAGGAAACTGATTACACCCGCAACCAACGCGCCGATGTAGGTGACTTCCATCACCCGTGAAGCCTTGTGCGGTTCTGCCTCCTATGACCGGTGAGAGCGGTCACGCCTTGTCCTTGCAATACAGATCATAGAGCAATGTCACGACCTTCTTCGCCTCCTCGCTTCCCAGCGAGTAGTAGATCGTTCGACCATCGCGCCGTGCGTGCACGAGACCGTCGAACCGCAATCTGGCCAGCTGTTGGGACACGCTCGGCTGACGCAGCAGCATCAGCTGCTCGAGTTCACCGACTGATTTTTCTCCTTCGACCAGCAGGCAGAGGATCATGAGGCGCGTTTCGTGCGCGAGTGCCTTCAGCAGATCGGCAGCGGCACGCGCATGCTCGCCCATATCTTCCATATTGTCTTGTTCAATAGCCTTTTTTGCAGTCGGCATTTTGTGATTCCCTTTTTGTCCGGCCTGGCCCCGGAGGCGCGGCGCAATCAAACGACGGCAGCTCTAACCGTCCGCCGGAATGCGCTCCATAAGACTGTTCAGTAGTCCCCAAAAATGATCTTCTCCGGGATATCCCAGAATTCGCCCAACCTCCGATCCCTCATGAATAAGTACAAAGGTCGGCGTGTAGATGACAGGTTTTATCGCGCCGAGATCAGTTGGACGCGTATCATGGATATCGATTTTCCGGATTGGAAGTTTTTTACCCTCGCTCGTTTTGGAGTAGACGACTCCAACCTCTTCTTCCCAGACTTCGCACCATTCGCAAAGCGGCTGCTCGAACATGACGAGTTCTGCAGTTCTTGCTCCGGACGTGCTGCCGAAGAGCAGAAACAGGACAAGGGCTGCCGACGTGAGCAGTGAGCGATTACGTTCTGCAAGCATCTGAGATATATACATTAATTTGAATATATAGACAATCCCAACGCGTTGAAATTCAACTGTTTGTCATGACGGTTGCGCTCTCATTTCCGCGCTGAACCGAAGCCTTCCCGCGCAACATATCGACGACGCAAACTCGATATACGCAGCCTGAAGAATTCAAAAAATCATATATATATATTGATTTAAATCAACAGCAGGATTAGTCTCACAACGAATAAATAAGGGCCCGTGATCGTTGGCAAACTGGTTCGGGGACTTTCTGGGAGGAGCGACGGGATCGATAAGGATCGGGCAGTTGGAACCCGTCCAGGACTGTGATGGCCGTTGCCCTGATCGGTTCATTCAAACCTTTCCGAAATTCCTGATTGGGCGAAGCCTGTCGCTGTGCGCAGGGCCCTGAATGGTGATTTTTGGTTCGCGAATTACAGACTTGCGAGCCGGGAATGGAACCGAAGAGGAGCAGGAAAGATCGACATGAAACAAATCACACGTCGCCAAGCACTTTCCATATGCGGGTGTGCGCTTACCGTCGCCGCAATCGGTGTTCGGCCGGCTTTTGCCGCCAATGACCACAAAGAGGTCATAAGCAAATTCACCGGTGGCAAGGATGTAAAGGAAGGAAAGGTCAGCCTCGAGCTTCCCGAAATTGCAGAGAACGGAAACACCGTGCCTCTGTCTGTCTCGGTTGAAAGCCCGATGACGAAGGACAATTACGTCAAGCGTGTCGTGGTGGTTGCTGATGCCAATCCGCGCGCGGGCGTCGCCACATTCCACTTCTCGCCCGCATCAGGCGTTGCCGAAGCCTCCACGCGGATGCGGCTGGCCCAGACGCAAAACGTTATCGCCGTTGCGGAGATGTCCGACGGCGCCTTCTACATGGCCAAACGCCAGGTAAAGGTCACGATCGGCGGATGCGGCGGCTAACCGGATAAGGGGAGATAAGACATGGCCAGCTCAAAACCAAGAGTGAAAGTCCCGAAGACCGCCAAGAAAGGCGATGTCATCGAGATCAAGACGCTCATTTCCCACAAGATGGAAACAGGGCAGCGCAAGGACAAGAAGACGGGCAAACCGATCCCGCGCAAGATCATCAACAAATTCGTCGCGACCTTTGATGGGGAACAGGTCTTTGCGGTGGACGTGGAACCTGCCGTATCCGCGAATCCGTACATCAAGTTCAACATGAGGGCGGAGAAAACCGGCGATCTCGTATTCACGTGGGTGGATGACGACGGCAAATCCTACACGGCCAAGAAGACGCTGACCGTCAACTAGGTCCGAACGAGGACTGCCAAAGCGAACCGGGGGAAATCAGTCAAAGGGTGGAAATATGACACGAGCAAGAAAAGTGATCGGAGCCGGGTTGGCAATCGCGGTCGTCATGACCGCTGGCTCATCGCTCGCACTTGCACAAGCAAAGAAAAAGAAAAGCAAATGCAAGGACGGTGAGACCACCGAGATCGCAAGTTACGATCTTTCAAAGGGAGAAAATCTGGATTTTCAGATCGCCAAGCCTCTCAACGGGAAGCCCGGAGATGCCAAGACGGGCCTGAAGTGGATGGTGCATCGCCGGCTCGGCAATTGCATTGCGTGCCATGAGGTCTCAAAGATCCTCGCCAAGGCGAAGCCGTCGGATCTCAACAGCCTTAAGAAATACGGATTTCACGGCAAGATCGCTCCGACACTGGACGGTGTCGCCTCACGCTACACGGAGGGCGAGCTCCGCTTGATCGTCGTGAATCCGAAAAAGGCGTTTCCCGACGTCAATACCATCATGCCGTCGTTTCACAGCGCGTCTGACTTTCACGCTGTAATCGGAGATTGCAAGGATCACGCCATTCTCTCTGCCGACAGGGTCGAGGATGTGGTCGCTTATCTCAAGACACTGAAGGAATAGGCGGGGCGCAAGCGCCTTGCACAGGGAGGAACAGGCATGAACGGACTGAAGATTACCGGATTGGCCGCGACCATCGCTTCGATAGTGTTTGCCGGTTATGCGCTGGCCGCCGATGGAAAAAAGGAGCCGATCAAACCAGCGGCTAAAGATCATCCGCTCGACGAAATCTGGTCGGGATATCATTTCACGACCAAGGAAACCAAGGCGATGCAGGATGACGACTTCGCGAATCCGGGGATGACCTGGTTCGACATCGGTGAAACAAACTGGTCGAAGAAGGACGGCGAAGCCGGAAAGTCCTGCGCCAGCTGTCACAAGCCGAGCGACATGAAGGGTGTTGCAGCGCGCTATCCGATCTACGATGACAAGCTGAAAAAGCTTGTGAACATCGAGGAGCGCATCAACAACTGCCGCAAGGTGAATATGAAGGCCAAACCGTGGAAGTATGATTCCAACGATATGCTCGGCATGGCCATTTTCGTGAATGCCCAGTCGCGCGGCATGACCAGAAATGTGAAGGTTGACGGTCCCGCGGCTGAACATTTCAAGAAGGGCAAGGAGTTTTACTACCAGCGGCGCGGACAACTCGACATGTCATGCGCCCATTGCCACGAGAAATACTATGGCCAGAAGATCCGGATGAATGTCCTGACACAGGGGCAGTCGAACGGCTTCCCCGTCTATCGGCTGAAGTGGCAGAAGCCGGGCTCGTTGCATCGCCGGTTCAAGGGATGCAACAAGCAGGTGCGCGCCAAGCCGTTCAAGACGGGTTCGCCCGAGTATCTGGCTCTCGAGCTCTATCTTGCCTGGCGCGGCAACGGTCTCACGATTGAGACCCCGGCCGTGCGGAACTAGCGAACTTGCACATTCGGCGGGGCGGCCGACGCTGGTCGGCCCGCCGGCATTCTTTCGGGGTTGCGCAGAGGTTGGCGTTGTATCGGACGGCTGGCCGTTCACTGGTAACTGTTGTGCAGAGCTTGTCGAGCGTGTTGAGCCGGCGCCCGCCGCACTTCGATTGATGGGTCGTACAGGAGCAATCCCGCGATGATATCCCGCCGAGAATTCCTGCAGGCCGCCGTTGCCGCCAGTGCGTTGACCGCGGGCGCGGGGTGCGGAAGCTGGTCGAGGCTGGCGGCGCAGCAGGCGCTGACGCAATCGCAACTTCTGGAGTTCGCACCGCTCGGCAATGTGACGCTGGTTCACCTGACCGACATTCACGCTCAGTTGAAACCGGTTTATTTTCGCGAGCCGTCGGTGAACCTTGGCGTTGGCGACGTTGCCGGAAAGCCGCCCCATGTGACCGGCGCCGACTTCTTGAAAATGTTCAATCTGAAGCCGGGTTCTCGGCAAGCCTACGCGCTCACATCGGATGATTTTACCGGACTTGCCAGAAGCTACGGCAGAATGGGTGGCTTCGATCGCGTTGCCACGGTTGTTAAGGCGATCCGGGCTGAGCGTGCCGGCAACATGCTCTTCCTGGATGGCGGTGATACCTGGCAAGGCAGCTATACCGCCGAGAAGACCAAGGGGCAGGACATGGTTACGGCCATGAATTCCCTCGAGCCCGATGCAATGACCGGCCACTGGGAATTCACCTACGGGACCGACCGTGTGAAAGAGTTGGTCGATGCGCTGCCCTATCCGTTCCTGGCGGGGAACATTTTTGACAACGAATGGGATGAACCGGCGTTCGAATCGACGAAGCTCTTTGAACGCGGCGGTGTAAAGGTTGCCGTCATCGGACAGGCGTTTCCCTACACGCCGATCGCCAATCCGCGCTGGATGATACCCAACTGGTCGATGGGCATTCGCGAAGAGACGGTTCAGAAGAATGTCGATGCGGCGCGCGCCAACGGTGCTGACCTGGTGGTGTTACTCTCCCACAATGGCTTTGACGTCGACCGAAAAATGGCGTCGCGGGTAAATGGCATCGATGTCGTGCTCACCGCGCATACACATGACGCGATTCCAGAGCCCATTCTCGTGGGCAAAACCCTGCTGATCGCTTCCGGTTCGACCGGCAAGTTCGTTTCCCGGCTGGATCTGGATGTCCGGGACGGTGCGGTGAAGGACTTCCGTTACAGGTTGATTCCCATCTTTTCCGACGTGATTGAGCCGGACAACGAGACGACCAAACTGGTCGACGATCTGCGGGTGCCTCATAAGTCGGAGCTCGAACGTGTCGTTGGCACGACCGAATCGCTTCTCTACCGACGCGGTAATTTCAACGGCACATTCGACGACTTGATCTGTGATGCGCTGCTGAGCGAGCGTGACGCTGAGATCGCGCTGTCGCCGGGATTCCGCTGGGGACCGAGCCTGCTGCCGGGGCAGTCCATTCGCGTCGAGGATATCTATAACGCAACGGCTATGACCTACCCGGCCGTTTACCGGATCGCGATGACCGGGAAACGCCTGAAGGAAGTTCTGGAAGATGTTGCGGATAATCTCTTCAACAAGGACCCCTACTACCAGCAGGGCGGAGACATGGTCAGGGTCGGCGGGCTTGGTTATACGATTGCGCCTGAAAAGCCGATCGGTTCCCGTATCTCAAACATGACATTGCTACGGACCGGAAAGCCGATCGATGCTGCGCGCGAATATTCGGTCGCCGGGTGGGCCAGTATCAATCCGGACACAAAGGGACCACCGATCTGGGACGTGGTTGAGTCGTATATCGCAGCCCGCAAGAATGTGAAGGTCGCCCCGAATGAAGCGGTGAAGGTCGTCGGTTGAATTGGTTTCGGGCTACGCCGTTCCTACCGACTTGTCTGCGGCGATTGGCTGTTCTATGAATATATTCAAAAAATCGCATATTTAAATTCGCAGTTGGAAGCTGAAAGAAGGCCGGATGGATTCGTTGAGAGAGTTGCTCGCATCCAACGCGACGATGAGTCTGGCCATTGGCGGCCTCATCATCGGGTTTGTGTTCGGCTTTGTTGTCTACCGGACCAATTTTTGTTCCATGGGTTCTCTCTCGGACATGCTGACCTTCGGTGATTACCGGCGGTTCCGGTCCTGGCTTCTTGCCATCGGCATCGCCATCGTCGGCGTACAACTCCTGAGGGTTACGGGAGCCGTCGACCTTTCAAAGTCGATGTACCATGCTCCGGGATTTAACTGGCTGGGCAACATCATTGGCGGATTGATGTTCGGTGTCGGCATGGTGTTTGCTGGCGGATGCGCGAGCCGCAACCTGGTGCGTGCGGGGAGTGGGGATTTGCGTGCGCTTCTTGTCCTGATCGTCGTCGGGATCTTTGCCTATATGACCATCGGCGGTCTGTTCGGACCCGTCCGCGCGGAGCTTCAGAACGCTACGGAAATTGACCTCACGGCCTTCGACGTTAATACCCAGGCCATGGACAATCTGCTTTCGCGTTTAACGGGCCTTGATGGCGATCTGGCCGTCGGTCTCGTGACCATAATCCTGGCGGGAAGCTTCCTGGCTTATTGTCTCTCGGACAAAGGATTTCGAAGTTCGGTTCCGCATATCACGGCCGGCCTTGTCATCGGCCTTTGTATTGTTGCGGGGTGGGCGCTTACCGGACTTGCCTATGATGAATTCGGCGAGAGTATCCAGAATCCGGTCTCGCTGACGTTCGTGCGTCCGTCTGGCGACGCGCTGGAATATCTGATGCGCTTCACTGCGCAGATGATCCCGGGTTTCGGAGTGGCGACCGTTTTCGGCGCTCTGATCGGGGCATTTTTCGCGGCCAAGCTCGCGGGCAGGTTCCATATCGCAACCTTCGCCGATTCCGGCGACACGCTGCGTAATCTGCTCGGCGGAATGCTCATGGGCGTTGGCGGTGTTCTGGCGCTGGGCTGCACCATCGGACAGGCGGTCACCGGGCTGTCCACCCTCGCAATCGGCTCGCTTGTCAGTTTCGCGGCGATCATCGCCGGCGGGATCGCCGGCATTAAATCGCTCGAACGGCTTATGGCGGGTTAAGCCCGTCAGCCTTCGTGCGAGGTCGTATCAGGATTTGCTCTCGATCACGAAGCGATAGACGCCGTCATCCTGGTTCGATTCCAGGAGTTTGTGTCCTGTGGCGCTGCAAAAGGCGTCGAAGTCCGCGACGGCTCCCGGATCGGTTGCCAGCACTTCAAGCGTTCCACCGGGTGGAACATCCTTGATCGCCGCTTTGGCCCGCAGGATCGGAAGCGGACAGTTGAGGCCTTTGGCGTCGAGCGTTGAATCAGCCATTGTTTTGATGGTCTCCCTTGTCTTTAGGCGGTCGGGCGAAGTGATAGACCGAACTCTGCCGGACCCGTCTTTCTCGTCAGTGAATTTCTGTTCGACAATTCATATTCAGTTTCTTGAATGATTCAACAGGCGAATGTTGAGAGGGTCAAGAAACCTCATGCATTTCAGCAAAATCGTCGTGCGAATGTCTCATTTCGCGCGGGCAATTCACAAGCCTGATTTCCATGCGGAGCGGTGGCGATATGCAAAAGCAGTCAGCGTACGCTGCCAAAAGAGATGTCGACGCTTCCCGGTGGTGCGACAAGGCTTGCCAGCCGGCACCCTTGCGCGATGGGTCCGCCGGGAAACAGTTGGAACAGATGCCTGCGTCCGCCCTTGTCGCTGAACCGCGCTTCCAGGGCATCGGCCAGCCGGCGTACGGGCGGGTCTTCCTCGTCCGCGTAGCAGGCCTGAAGGACCCGGATCACCTCCCAATGATCGTCATTCAGCTCAAGGCCTTCCTCCGCTGCGCGCTTGCCGGCCACATCGCGCGTCCATCCTTTGGGTGCATTGGGAAACGCGTCATCGCGCTCATTCTGGCCGGTCGGGTCGAGGATGGCTTTCATGATGTCATTTGCTTCACGCATGGTTTCAGTACTTTCCTGCTGAGGCAGCTGCTGTTGGTATAGCCGCCCGATCTGGCCCGGCTTCACGAAGCGGGCGTTTCCCGACTGACACGCTCGGACCAGTTTGTCAGGCCCGTTCCGAAATGTTCAGCGGTTGCGGCGTCGAGATCGAAGATCGTGAAGCGCCGGCCTTCGCGCACTGTCAGGCGCAACATCTTCATGCCGCTCTCATGCACGACGTCATCGAGGGTGATCTCGCGGCCATAGGGTGCCTGGAACCGTTCCAGACGCGTAACCGTCTCCCCGCTCACTTTTTGTCTCCCCAGTAGAAGGCCGTCTCCAGTTGCATCGCCCAGTCGCGGGGCGTATCGCGATAGTCCGGCTTGACGTCGAACTGCAGAAAAATCTCACCTTCCTTCCCGGATTTGGCAACGAGCTTCAGGAGTTCCGGAAAGGATTGCACGTCGGGATTCTGGATAATCAGATCGCTGAGTAGTGCCATGGTTTCGCTCTTGAATTACGGTTTCACCGGCATCACAGCGTCGTGCCGGCAACACGGTCGAGATAACGTGCGCGCAGAAGCAGCCGTTTACCAGTGGGGCCGGGGAGTGACCCGTCGTCAAAACCGGAACGGCAATGCAGCACATTGTTGCAGATGAGGCCCTGTCCGGGGATCAGCTTGTGTTTCAGGACAAGCGGTTCATTTCCCGCCACAAGATCTGCAAGAAAGGCGCAAGCCAACGACGTGTCGCGGTCGTCGCGCCAAATGATGTTCCGGCTTCGCGCGCTGTATCGCATATGAAGCGTGTTCGAGGTCGGGTCAATCGAGAAGACCGGCCCTCGGCTGGCCGGGCGCAGTTTGCCGGAGGTCTCCCGGTTTTCCGGAATTGTCATGGCGTCCGGGTGCATCAGGGCCTCAATGAAGGCGGGGTTTTCATCGCGAAGCCTGATATAGGTGATTTCCGGATCGAGCAGCGCATTTTCGCCACCCTCATCCGCATCGCGCACGCAATGGAGAAGAAAGGCGCGGATGCGGTTTTCGGGAGCGTTGTAGTATCCGTCGGTGTGCCACGTCAGTGGCCGGTTCGAGTAGGGGATGTAGCCGCGCCGGTTGCTGTCTTTGGCAACTTCCAGTGACACAAAGCCGTCCGTTGCGGCGGAACGATGGCCTTCCATCTGACCAAGGCCAAGCGCCCCGGCGAATGCGGCAAGGTCTTGTCTGAGCTTGTGTTCGTCCGTTGTGCCCGGTCGCGAAGAATAGATCGCCATGTTGGCGGTGCGGCAGCGCATGATGATTTGTGCGCATTCGACTTCAGTGGGCCGCGCGAGGTCACCGATTTCAACGATCAGCTCCGAGGATCGCGTCGGATAACTGGAAAGCTTACTGGCCCGCCAGCGGAGATAGTCTGTTGCGTCGCTCAGGTCGAACCGGCCTTTGAAAGCCTGATCCAGACGACTGGAGAGATCCTGCTGCGCAAATCCCATCAATTCCCTGTTCAATAGGTCGGCGTGCTCATGCTGTCAGCGGCGGAGAGTACGCGCATCTTGTCACCAATCCGCCATACCCCAAATTCAGCAGGCCCGCATGTATCCAGGCGCTTCATTCATTTGATATATTCAAAAATTGTGATATATAATATGCTAAATATAATCTCTTTGGCAATCCATGGCTTGGCAGGTGATGCGGGCGCGCAGTCGGCGGCTCGCGGTGGGGCCGAAGGGATGATGTGAAAACCACATCGGGGTGAGGAAGGCATGTCGAAATCTGACAGTTCAACGAAGGAAAACGGGTCGTCAGCGCCAGGGAAAGAGGCTCCGGCGGAGCAGCATCCAACGCCGATGCTGGATGAGCTTGAGAGCGGTCCGTGGCCGAGTTTCGTGACGGGACTAAAGCGGCTCCGCGATTCCAAGGACAAACAATATGCGCCGATGATGAACGATCTGCTCGGCCAGCTCGAACATTCCTATGAAGAACGGCTGGGCTTCTGGAAGGGCGGGGTCGTCAGCGTCTACGGATACGGTGGCGGGATCATTCCCCGCTTTTCCCAAGTCGCCGAAAAATTTCCAGAATCCAAGGAGTTCCACACTCTGCGTGTGATGCCGCCTGCCGGTTTTCACTACGACACCAAGATCATGCGCCAGCTCTGCGATATCTGGGAAGAGCATGGTTCCGGCCTGATCGCCTTTCACGGCCAGACCGGAAACATCATGTTTCAGGGGGCGACGACGGAGAATACCCAGAAGGCGTTTGATGCCCTCAACGAGATTGGCTTCGATCTCGGCGGTGCGGGGCCGTGCATGCGCACGGGCATGAGTTGCGTCGGTGCGGCCCGTTGCGAAATGTCGAACTATGACGAGCAGCGCGCCCTGCGCAGCATCATCAACGAATATCTCGACGAGATGCATCGCCCGGCGATGCCCTACAAGTTCAAGTTCAAGTTTTCCGGTTGCCCCAACGACTGCGTCAATTCGGTCCAGCGGGCGGATTTTGCCGTGATCGGAACCTGGCGCGACGACATGAAGGTCAATCAGGAAGAGGTGAAGGCCTACGTCAACAAGGTCGGCCGCAAATACATGATCGACGCCGTGATCGCCAACTGTCCGACGCGTGCGTTGAGCCTCAACGACGACGATACGCTTGAGGTCGATAATCAGAGCTGTGTGCGCTGCATGCATTGCCTGAATGTCATGCCGAAGGCGCTGTCGCCGGGGGACGACAAGGGTGCGACGATCCTGATCGGGGGCAAACGGGCCCTCAAGGTCGGGGATCTCATGGGAACCGTGATCGTGCCCTTTTTCAAGCTCCAGACCGACGAGGATTACGACAAGCTCGTCGAGTTTGCCGGCGAGGTGATGGAGTTCTTCTCCGACAACGCGCTGGAGCATGAGCGGATCGGCGAGACCATGGATCGCATCGGCCTTCCAGCATTTCTGGAGGCCATGGGCATCGAGCCCGATCCGAACATGGTCAAGCACCCGCGCACGTCCTGTTACGTCCGCACCGACGATTTTACCGAGGAGGCGGAAAAGTACTTCGAACGCAAGAAGCAGGAAGAGGCTGAAGAGACCGGGACCACGGTCGCAGCGGAATAACCGGCGGTTCAGGGCACTTGCGCTGAACGCAAGGCGCCCTCCGAGTTGCCTCTTGGGAGAAATCGATGAGCGAAGCCACCACACCGCGCGTTCCGGATGAAACCGGGGTTCCGGATCCATTCCTGTTCATGCATCCGACCCTGAAGAAGAATTACGCCAACTGGGACTGGCATGAGCGTCTGCGCCCCGGCGTCCTGCATCACATGTCGAAGACGGGCGAGTCCATCTACACGGTACGCGCCGGAACCCAGCGGCAGATGGACGTCTATACGATCCGCAAACTGTGTGACATCGCCGATGAGTTTGCCGACGGCCACTTCCGGTTCACCACCAGAAGCAATATCGAATACATGGTCGACGACCGGGACAAGATCGAACCCCTGATCGAAAAGCTGGTGTCGGAGGGTTTTCCCGTGGGCGGCACCGGAAACTCCGTCTCGATGATTTCCCATACCCAGGGCTGGCTGCACTGTGACATTCCGGGCACCGATGCGTCCGGCGTGGTGAAGAGCCTGATGGACATGATGTATGAGGAGTTCATCAAGGAGGAGATGCCGAACCGGGTCCGGATCACGACCTCCTGCTGCCAGGTGAACTGCGGCGGTCAGGGCGATATCGCCATCAATGTCCAGTACACCAAGCCGCCGAAAATCGACCATGACCTGGTCGCCAATACGTGCGAGCGCCCGGCTGTCGTCGCGCGCTGCCCGGTGGCTGCTATCCGGCCGGCGATGGTCAATGGCAAGCCGTCGCTGGAGGTGGATGAGAAAAAGTGCATTTGCTGCGGAGCCTGCTATCCGCCATGCCCGCCTATGCAGATCAACGGCGACGACTCCACAAAACTGGCGATCTGGGTTGGCGGAAAACACTCAAACGCGCGCTCCAAGCCGACATTCCACAAGCTTGTGGTTGCCAACCTGCCGAACAATCCGCCGCGTTGGCCCGAGGTGGAGGAATGCGTCAAGAAAATCCTTTACGCCTACAAAGACAATGCCAGGGACTGGGAACGGATGGGCGAATGGATCGAACGGATCGGCTGGCCGAAGTTCTTCGAACTGACCGGTCTGGCATTCACCAAACATCATCTCGATACGTGGACGGGCGCTCGGCACACCATGAACTCGTCGACCCATATCCGGTTCTAGGGCTCGGGGCTTTTCTGGTAGCGGCAGAGGAGGCGAGCGCCGGTCGCACCGTCGATCACAGCGACAGCTACCGGTTTCAGGGAGAAATTGCACGTGAAGTTTGGAATTCTTGTCAATGAAGGCCCGTACACGCATCAGGCGTCGGATTCCGCTTATCACTTCACAAAGGCGGCGCTGGAGAAGGGCCACGAGATCTATCGGGTCTTTTTCTACAACGACGGCGTGAACAACGGTTCGCGCCTGACCGTCCCGCCGCAGGACGAGCGCAATATTCAGAACAACTGGACCGAGCTGGCCGAGAAGCATGATCTCGATCTCGTGGTTTGCGTCGCCGCCGCCCAGCGACGCGGCATACTCGATGAGAATGAGGCGAAGCGGCACAGCAAAAATGCGGACAACATTGCGCCGGGTTTTCGTATCTCCGGTCTCGGTCAGTTGATCGAGACGGGGATCGAGTGCGACCGCGTCGTTGCGTTCGGTGATTGAGGGGAGTGAACCGATGTCAGCGGAAGAGAATGGTGCGGGCGCTGAAGACCAGAAAAAGTTCCTCTATGTGAACCGCAGGGCTCCCTACGGCACTATCTATGCGCTGGAATCCCTTGAGGTCGTCTTGATCGGCGCCGCGTTCGATCAGGATGTGTCGCTTGCGTTTTTCGATGATGGCGTTTTCCAGATCATCAAGGGTCAGGACACTGCAGGCATCGGGATGAAGAACTTCTCCCCGACCTATCGGGCGCTGGGCGACTATGAGGTCACCAAGCTCTACGTGGAAAAAGAGTCGTTGGAAGAGCGGGGACTGACCGCAGACGACCTGATGGAAATTACCTACGAGGATGAGGATGACGACTGGGCCGAGAAATCCTCCGTTCAGCTCGTCAGCCGCGCGGAACTATCGGAGATCATGGCCGCGCAGGACGTGATCCTGAGCTTCTGACGGATGCCACAAAACGAAGAGCGACGATGCTGCACACAGTCAATAAATCCCCTTTCGAGAAAACGACGTTCGACAGCTGTCTCAATCACGCAAGGCCCGGCGATGCCATCCTGCTCATCGAGGATGGCGTGTATGCGGCAGTCAAAGGCACGGCCGTGGCCGAACGCGTCGCGGCTCTCAATGGCGATCTGTCGATTTATGCGCTCGGGCCGGACCTCTCCGCCAGAGGCATCAAGGATACATCCCTGATCGAGAGAATATCGGTCGTCGACTATGGCGGCTTCGTCGATCTGGTCGCCGAGCACGATGTTTCACAGGCGTGGCTATGACCGAGACGAGCAAATGAAACCAAACATGGAATGACGCAGGAGAAAGATCATGTCCTACCAGATAAACGGAACCACCGTTGAGCACGATGAAGAGGGGTACATCCAGGAACTGGACAAGTGGAGCGAGCAACTCGCGGAGGTCATCGCCGCGGACGAGAACATCGAGATGACCGATGAGCACTGGGAGGTCGTGAACTTTCTGCGCGACTATTACGAGGAGTACCAGATTGCTCCCGCCGTCCGTGTCCTGATCAAGGCCATCAAGAAGTCGATGGGCAAGGACAAGGGCAACAACAAGTATCTCTACACGCTGTTCCCCTACGGCCCGGCAAAGCAGGCCTGTAAAATCGCCGGTTTGCCGAAGCCCACAGGCTGCGTCTGATCAGACGTACAGGCGGCCGTGTCGGGTAACAGCCGGTGCCGAAAGTAAGGTGATGCTGACGACCGTATATGCACTCCTGTTCTATGTCGCAGCCGTGGTTCTGGTCGGCGGCGTTGCATACAGGGTGTGGCAATATGCGAAGACACCCGTACCACTGAAAATTCCCACAACTCCGGCGCCGTTGACCCGTGGCGGTGTCGTGATGCGGCTGGTCCGCGAAGTGGTCCTGTTCGAAAGCCTGTTCAAGGCCAACAAATGGACTTGGCTTTTCGGCTGGGTGTTTCATGCGGCCCTGCTGCTCGTTCTCATCCGTCATCTGCGGTATTTCACGGAACCCGTCTGGGGGTGGGTCGCGGCAATGCAACCTTTTGGATTCTATGCCGGTTTTGCGATGGTTGCCGGGCTTCTGGGGCTTTGGGCGCGGCGGATCTTCGTCCCCCGTGTCCGCTATATCAGCGCGCCGTCCGATCATCTGATGCTGGCCCTGCTGGTCGGCATCGGCGTGAGCGGGTTGGCCATGAGCTATGTCGCCCGCACCGACATCGTTGCCGTGAAGGCATTCTGCCTCGGCCTTATCTATTTCGACTGGCAGCCAATGCCCGCCGACCCGGTACTGCTCGTGCATCTCGGGCTTGTCGCCCTGCTGATGATCATCTTCCCGGTCTCCAAACTCCTGCATGCGCCAGGGCTGTTTTTCGCCCCCTCCCGCAATCAGGCGGATGACCCGCGCGAACGTCGCTACGCGCCACCGCTGCGCACACCGGCGCGAAGCGCAAGGTAAGGAGCAGGGGAGGTGGTCGAACTCAAGATCAGAGCGCCGGTGCAGCCAAAGGAGCATCCGGATCCGTCCGAGATACCCACTCTCGAGCCGGGTGCGATGGCCGACAGCAAGCCGTATTCCGCCAGCGAGGAGCATCAGACGGCAATCGGCTTTCCTGGCGAGCTCGTTGATGACTGGAAGGAACGGGCCATCGCCAAGCTCGGCGAGCTGGTCAGCACGTCGCGGGGCTTGCGCGTTTATTTGGATACCTGCGTGAAGTGCGGAGCCTGCACCGACAAGTGCCACTATTTTCTCGGAACGGCCGATCCCAACAACATGCCGGTGGCGCGGCAGGACCTGCTGCGCAAGGTCTACCGGCGCTATTTCACGTTTGCCGGAAAATATTTTCCCTGGCTGGTGGGCGCGGAAGACCTGACGGAAGAGGTGCTGGACGAGTGGTACAGCTACTTTCATCAATGCTCGCAATGCCGGAGGTGCTCGGTTTACTGCCCCTACGGCATCGATACCGCGGAAGTGTCCATGGCAGCGCGCGAGATCATGGATTCGATCGGCAAGGGGCAGAAATACTGCAACGAGATCATCGGCAAGGTCCACAAATACGGCAACAATCTGGGGCTTCAGGAGAAGGCGCACCGGGCGACGCTGGAAGATCTCGAAGAGGACATCGAGGACGAGACCGGCGTCACGGTGCGTCTCCCACTCGATGAAAAAGGCGCCGACATTCTGCTTGTCACGCCGAGCGCGGATTTCTTTGCCGAGCCGCATATCGATGGACTGATCGGTTACGCCAAGGTGTTCCATCAGGCCGGCGCGAGCTGGACCATGAGTTCCTATGCGTCAGAGGCCGCCAACTTCGGGATGTTCATCGGGTCGCATGAGAATATGCACGAACTGGCGCTCCGTATCCGCAAGGCGGCGGAAGATCTCCAGGTCAAGCGCATAATCTTCGGCGAATGCGGGCACGCTTGGCGCGCCGCATACAATTTCCTGAACACCCTTGCCGGGCCGTTCGATTTCCTCGATCAGAACTACCCGATCCCGCAGCATATCTGCGAATACACCTACGACCTGATCGAGAAGGGTGAGCTGACATTTGACAAATCGCAAAATGATCACATCCGGCTGACCTTCCACGACTCCTGCAACGTTTCGCGTGCGTCCCGCATGGGTGATGAGCCGGGCGGCCAGTTCGATATCCCTCGTGCGATCCTGCGGGCGACCTGCAACCACTTCTACGACATGCCGGCGGACACGATCCGCGAGGCCACATTCTGCTGCGGCGGCGGAGGGGGATTGCTCACCGATGAGTTGATGGATTTGCGCAAGAAAGGAGCCCAGCCGCGAATGCGCGCACTTCAGGACGTGGCCGACGAGCATGGCGTAACCCACATGGCCGCCATCTGTGCCATCTGCAAGACCCAGTTCGCAAAGGTGATGCCGGACTACGGTTTCGACATGGATAGCGTCGTCAGCGTGCATCAGATGGTGAGCAACGCCATCGTCCTCGACGGGCAGATCACGGACGACGATGATGATGATGAAGAAAAGGCAGAAGCGCCCGGCAACGGCATGGATGCAGCGGAGGAACAAGCATGACGGATTCGGCGAACACGGAAGAGCTTACCTTCCGCAGATATGAAGAAGGTGAAACCGCCTCCGACATCGATCTGGAGGAGAAGATCTTTCAGGCGGACGCGTCTTACAAATGTCCGACCTATATCCATAAGACGCCGCCCTGTCAGGGAAGTTGTCCCTCGGGGCACGAAATTCGCGGCTGGCTGGGAATCGCGCGCGGAATGGACAAGCCGCCGGTCGAAGGGATGGCCTGGCAGGAATATGCGTTCCAGCGCATGGCTGAGGCCAACCCGTTTCCCGCGACCATGGGCCGGGTCTGTCCTGCGCCCTGCGAGGACGGTTGTAATCGCAACGAGGTCGATGAGTTCGTCGGCATCAATGCGGTGGAGCAATATGTCGGTGACTGGGCGAACGAGAATAACGTGAAACTGCCTGGTGCGGCTCCCGACACGGGCAAGAGCGTCGCCGTTATCGGTAGTGGACCGGCGGGGTTGTCCGCTGCCTTTTTCCTGCGGCGCAAGGGGCACGGCGTCACCATCTTCGAGGCGCAGGAGAAGCTCGGCGGCATGATGCGCTACGGCATTCCCGGATACCGCACACCCCGCGACATGCTCGATATCGAGATCGGCCGCATCATCGATCTGGGCGTAACGGTCAGAACCGAAACGCGCGTCGGCAAGGATGTGACGCTAGAACAGCTGGAGCAGGATTTCGACGCGATCTTCTGGGGCATTGGGGCGCAGACCGGTCGTCCCTTGCCGATTCCCGGGTTCGATGCTGACAACTGCATCACCGGTGTTGAGTTTCTCGACGCATTTAACCAGGGCTGGGTGTTTTCCACAGCAAAGAAGATTGTCATCGTCGGCGGCGGCGACACGTCTGTTGACGTTGCCTCGGTGGCGCGCCGGCTGGGTCATATCGCCCACAAAGCCGACAAGGGCCGCTCGGACAGCACCGTGCTTGGCCATACCGCACATGACGTCGCCGGAACCGCCACGCGGGAGGGCGTGAAGGCGGTTCTGACGTCGCTCTTTCCCGTCGAGGAGATGACGGCGGCTGAACATGAGCGCGAAGACGCCCTGCGTGAAGGTGTCGAGATCAGGGGCGGCGTGCTTCCGCTGGAAGTCCTGAAAGACAGCGAGGGACGGGTCGCCGCCCTCAAGATGTGCGAGTGCGAGATGGACGGCGCGAAGCCGGTACCGAAAGAGGGAACGGAGTTCGAGATCGAATGCGACATGATCGTTTCGGCGATCGGCCAGATGGGCGATCTGACAGGCATTGAGGGACTCGACAATGGCAATGGGTTCATCGCCACCGATCCACTCTACAAGGTCAAGGAGCAGGACAAACACTTCGCCGGCGGCGATATCATCCGTCCGCATTTGCTAACGACCGCCATCGGCCATGGCCGTGTGGCCGCGGAAAACATCGATCATTTCCTTGCCGGCGAACCGATCGACAGGCGGCCGAAGGTCGACGTTCATCATTTCAACCTGCTGAACGAACTGCATCAGCGTGGGCTGGACCCCGATGAATACGATCATCAGCAAACGCGCGGAACATCGGAGGAAGGGTTCGCGATCCACAATTACGAGGATCGCTCGGCAACACAGATCATCCCTCACGACGAACTCTTCAAAGGTCATTTCGAATACGAACCTCTCGAAAAGCGCGAGCAAGTGGAGATCGTCGGCGACGATGTACTGGGCAATTTCGAGGAACGCATCCAGGGTTTCACGGAAGAGCAGGCCATAAAGGAAGGCAACCGTTGCATGAGCTGCGGCATGTGCTTCGAGTGCAACAACTGCGTGGTCTACTGTCCTCAGGACGCGGTCTTCCGGGTCAAGAAGTCCGAGCGGTCCGTGGGGCGCTATGTCGACACCGACTACGCGAAATGTATCGGGTGTCACATCTGCATGGACGTTTGCCCGAGCGGTTACATCAAAATGGGGCTCGGGGAGTAACGACAGATGCCCGGTCCTTTCTCCCGCGCTGGCGTGCTCGCAGCTTTGATCGCATTGCTGCTTGCGTGTGCGTGGCCGGGAGCCGCCCATGCCGATCCAGCGCAGAGCGCTCAAACGGCGCGTGCGCTTGTGCCTTCACCTCAGAAAGGGAAGGGCGACGCATGCGTGGCCGATACCGACTTCATGCGGCGTTATCATATGACGGTGCTCAACCATCAGCGCGACGACACGGTTCACAACGGCATCCGCACTAAACAGTTCAGCCTCAAGGAATGCATCGCCTGTCACGCGGTGCAGGGAGAAGACGCCCGTCCGGTTTCCATCGAGAGTCCGAAGCATTTCTGCCGGACCTGCCACGACTATGCGGCCGTGAAGATCGATTGCTTCGAATGTCACGCCTCGCGGCCTGAATCGAACAAGGCAGCGCAGCTTCCGACAGGGCATGGCGACGGGGCCGTTAGCGCGCTTTCGCGATATCTGAAGGGGAAAGGGCAATGACCCGGAGGATGGAGTTTCACGTGCCGCAGCATGAGAAACGCGGGTTTGAAGCTGCGGGCGTTGACCGCCGTGATCTTTTGCGCGGACTGGTGGCCGGGGCCGGTCTGACGCTCGCATCCGGGGTCACGCTCTATGCTGTCGGCGGTGTGGCGGAAGCGCGCGCGCCAGGTGATCCCGTTTCGCCTGAGGTGCGGTGGGGCATGCTGATCGACGTCAACAAATGCCCCGATGGCTGCAAAGCCTGCGTAACCGCCTGTTCGAAGGAGAACGGCTGGGCGGAAACGGGCAGTTCCCTGACCGACGCACAATGGATCCGCAAGGTCGAGGTGACCGATCCGAGGACGAAGACGTCACGCGCGTTGCCGGTCATGTGCCAGCACTGCGCCGAACCGCCCTGCGTCGACGTCTGCCCGACCGGCGCGTCGTTCAAGCGGGATGATGGGATCGTGCTTGTCGACAAGCATACTTGCATCGGATGCCGCTACTGCATGATGGCATGTCCCTATAATGCCCGTTCATTCATTCATGAGCCGTTGAGCGACCAGAAGCCCCACGCGCCGCGCGGAAAAGGCACCGTTGAAAGTTGCACGCTTTGTGTGCACCGCGTCGACGAGGGGCGTTCTCCAGCCTGCGTCGAGGCCTGTCATGCGGATGGCGGCGGCGCCATGCTGTTCGGCGATCTGAACGACCCAGACAGCGAAATCTCCAAACGCATTGCCGAATACGCGACCCAACAGATCCGTGGCGACCTCGGAACCGACCCGGGCGTGCACTACCAGAACCTGTAGAGACTAGAAGACCCATGGCGAGGATCAGATACAGAGAGATTGGCAGCAGCACCGGCTTCTCCGCGCTCCTCGCCGTGCTCGCGCTGTTCATTCTCGGTGGACTCGCCTCAGCCTGGTACATGGAGCATCACGGTCACATCGTCACCGGCATGAACAACCTGGTCGTGTGGGGCATGCCGCATGTGTTCGCCGTGTTTCTGATTGTGACGGCTTCGGGCGTGCTGAACGTCGCGTCCATTGGAACGGTCTTCGGCCGAACACCATACAAGCCGATGGCCCGGCTGTCGGGCTTGCTTGCAATCGCGTTCCTTGTTGGTGGGCTGGCGGTTCTGGTGCTCGATCTCGGGCGTCCTGACCGGCTGATCGTCGCCATGACCACCTACAATTTCAAATCGATCTTCGCCTGGAATATTTTCCTCTATGTCGGGTTCCTGATCGTGGTGGCCGCCTATCTGTTCGTTCAGATGGAACGAACCATGTCGGGCTATACCCGGGCCGTCGGCTGGTTTGCATTTGTCTGGCGGCTGGTTCTCACCACGGGCACAGGCTCGATTTTCGGTTGGCTTGTCGCGCGGCAGGCCTACGACGCGGCTGTTATGGCGCCGCTTTTCATCGCCATGTCGTTTTCGTTCGGGCTGGCCGCGTTTCTGCTCATCATACTGGCGGTTTGTCGGGTCGAGGGGCGGGATCTCGGCGACGGCATCCTGACGCGCCTTGGACGGCTGCTCGGGGTGTTCGCTGCCGCGGTGCTCTATTTCACGTCTGTCCAGCATCTGACCAACCTGTATGCCGCGGAACATGCGGGTGTTGAGCGGTTCATTCTTTTCGAAGGCGGCATCTACACGCTGCTGTTCTGGGGTGTGCAGGTCATACTCGGTGGCCTTGTCCCCATCGCGCTGCTCTATGCGCCGGAACTTAGCGCCGTGCGTCTGCGTGTTGCCCTCGCATCCGCATTGGTCATTATCGGCGGGTTGGCCCAGATCTATGTGATTATCATCGGGGGGCAGGCCTATCCGCTGGTTCTGTTCCCGGGCATGGACGTACAAAGCAGCGCCAATGATGGCGCCGTGACGTCCTATGCGCCCAGCTTGCCCGAGGTTGCGCTCGGTCTTGGTGGCGTGGCGCTAGCGCTGGCCATAGCAGTCATCGGCCTGAAGATCTTGCGGTTCCTGCCTGTAAGCCTGGCCGACGAGATTGTGGACCCGGCTCACGCACAAACATCGGGAGCAGGAGCGTGACCATGGCGAGCAAGCGGTCATCGTCGCGCGTCTACCTGTCGGCGGCTCACAAATCGTCCGGCAAGACAAGCGTTGCCATGGGCCTGCTGGCGGCATTGTCGGAGCGCGGCCTGGCGATCCAGCCCTTCAAAAAGGGACCCGACTATATCGATCCCATGTGGCTGAGACGGGCGTCCCGGCGCGCCTGCTACAATCTCGACTACAACACCCAGGATGAAAGCGAGATTGCTGAGCTTTTCGACCGACGTGCAGCAACCGCTGATCTTGCGCTGGTCGAGGGGAACAAGGGCCTTTATGACGGCATCGATCCCGAGGGCCGGGACTGCAACGCCGCGCTCGCCAAACTTCTGCACGCACCGGTCGTCCTTGTGCTGGACGCCGAGGGCGTAACCCGCGGGCTTGTGCCGCTCGTCCTCGGATATCAGGCTTTCGATCCGGACGTGAGCATTAAGGGTGTCATTCTGAACAAGGTCGCGAGCGCGCGGCACGAAAGCAAGCTGCGCAACTCTCTGGAGCGCTACACGGATGTTTCCATACTCGGCGCGGTTGGCCGTGACGAGGCATTAGTCGTCACCGAGCGGCATCTTGGCCTGACAACGCCGTGCGAGATCGGTCAATCGGGCTGCAAGATCGGGCGCTTGAAGCGCGCAGTGAGCGAAGGCATTGATCTCGACCGGTTTGTTGAAATCGCAGGAAGCGCTGCAGTTCCCCGGACGCTCCAGACATCATCCGGTCGCAAAGCAACCGCAAACGTCCGCATCGGCGTCGCTCGCGACGCGGCCTTCTGTTTCTATTATGCGGACGATCTTGAAGCACTCGAACGTGCCGGTGCGGAACTGGTTTTCTTCAACGCGCTGGAGGATGTGCGTTTTCCCGGTGTGGATGGTCTGTTTATCGGAGGCGGTTTCCCCGAGACGCAGATGGCCCGGCTGGAGGCCAACTCCGGCATGAGGCACCAAATCCGGGACGCAATCGTAAGGGGTTTGCCGACCTACGCTGAGTGTGGCGGTATGATGTATCTCTGCCGAACCATCCGCTGGCGGGAAGACCGCCGCGACATGGTTGGCGCCATCCCGTTCGACGCGCAAATGCATGAGAGACCGCAGGGTAGGGGATTGGTGCGTGTGGAAGAGACCGGAGCCTGTCCATGGCATATGTCGACAAGCCGGAACGCGCCTGCACAACACGCCGCCCATGAATTCCACTATGCGTCTCTGGAGAACGGTCCGCCTGAGATGGACTACGCCTATCGCGTGTTGCGCGGACATGGCATCAACGGACAGCACGATGGCATCGTGATGGGCAATTTGACCGCGAGTTTCTGCCATCTGCGGGATACGAATTCGAACCGCTGGGCGGAAAGGTTTGTTGCTTTCGTTCGCTCCTGCCGGGATAGACCAGCTCCGCACGAGATACGCACCTGCGACGAGGTTCCGGGTGTCGCGTAACGCTCCGCGATTGTCAGGTTGATGAGGGTCAATGCCGCATACCCAAATCCGTATAAGCTGCAATAGTGGGGTTTCTTGTGAGGTCGAGTTGCAGGGTTCAGATCATGAGTAAAAACACCCAACATGCAGGCATATACCGATTTCTCTGCGTTTTGTGCGCATGTGCCATCGTGGCTCTCTGCTTCGCCAGGGATGTACGCGCGGACAATGCGGCCGGTTACAAGTCCTACATCAAGGACGGGAAATTCGAGGATGTTCTGTTCGAATTGAACAATGCCATCGTCGATCGAGGACTGGTGGTCGACTATACGGGGCATCTGGGCGCGATGCTGGAACGAACAAGCGAAGCCGTGGGAAGCGTAACACCGGGAGGAAGCAAATCGCCCTATCTGGCAGCGAAATATTTGCAGTTCTGTTCCGCGAAGCTGACCCACGAAGTGGTCAGTGCAAACCCCCTGAACATCGCGATTTGCCCCTATGTGGTGTTCATCTTTGAGCTGAAGTCGGACCCGGGCAAGGTCCATGTCGGATATCGAAAACCGATCGCCGGTCCCTCGAGGCTCACCCGCAGGGCGACCGCCAAGGTGGAGAAGCTGCTCGACGACATTGTCAAGCAGGCCGCCGAGTGAGCGGCCGGTTCGGCAGGCGCGACTGACGAGCGATCAGCAATGAAAAAGCCGCCTCGGGGGAGGCGGCTTTTCCAATTCCGGAAGGATCCAGCTAGCCGAAGATGTCGGCGGTGATCGCCTTGTACCAGCCTTCGGATTCCTCGTAGGTCTGTTTGCGCAGATCAGCGCTTTCGCCGGTTTTAGAAATGAACTTTGACGTCGGCTTGATCTTGTCGGGTGCCGCTTCATATTTCGCGCCGACTTTCACGCCGTTGTTGGTTCCGATCAGGCTCCAGCAGGTGTTTGCGTAGCGCGCCGGGAAAACCTTTGAGTCCGTTAGCGCGCCTCGGATCGCATTTGCTGCAACCTTCGCCTGGCTGTTTGCGGAAAAGCCGGACTTCGGCATGGCCGCGGCAATCGATGCGTCCCCCAGCACATAGATGTTTTCATCCATCTGGGACTGCATGGTTGCCGGATTGATTGGGCACCAGTCTCCCTTCGTGACGCCGGCGGCTTGCGCGATGGTGCCCGCCTTCTGAGCCGGGACGACACAGGCCGCGTCGGCCTTGAAGGTATCGAGGTCGGTCTTGATCTGCATCGTGTCCGGGTTCACGTGCTTGACACCACCCGAAACGGACGCCGGAACCCACTCCACCATGCCTGGATAATTCTCTTCCCAGCCTTCCATGAAGAGTGCTTGCTTGGAGAATTTTTCCTTTGGATCGAGGACGATGATCTTGGCTTTCGGATTTCGCTGTTTGAACTGGTGCGCGATCATCGAGATGCGTTCATAGGGCCCGGGCGGGCAACGGAAGGGATTGGGCGGTGGGACCATGACGAAGGTTCCGCCCTCTTTCATATTTTCCACCTGCGACCGGAGCACCTGCGCCTGCGTTCCCGATTTCCACGCGTGGGGCATCACGTCCTGCGCATCGATGGAATATCCGGGAACGGAATCATATTTCATGTCGATACCGGGCGCGATGACCAGCCGGTCATACGGAACCTTTGCGCCGGATGCGAGCGCGACGGTCTTGGCCTTTCTGTCGACGCCGGTTGCCCAGTCGTGGATGACGTTGATCCCGTGCTTGTTCGCGAGCGTGTCATAACCGTGGCCGATGGTGTCAAAGTCGTGGAAACCGCCGATGTAGAGGTTGGAGAAAAAGCATGTGTAGTATCGCCGTGTCGGCTCGATCAGCGTGACGTCGATCGCGCCTTTGGAGTCTTTTGCGACATAGCGCGCGCAGGTGGCGCCACCCGCACCGCCGCCAATGACCACCAGGCGCGGTTTCGCCGCACGTGCAACAAACGGCATACCGATGACACTCACGGCTGTCGCTGCTGCCGCCGCCGTTGAAAATTGACGTCTGGTAATCCTCTTCATGATCCATCTCCCTATTGTTTTGCCCGAATGATCGTCGCTCTTTCCCTCATTCTTTCTTTTGTGGTTTCAATTTGGCGAAATAGGCCGCCAACGCGGCCATCTCCTCTTCACCCAGATTGCTGGTGACGAGCTGCATCGCCGGGTTTTCCCGTTCCTGCGCCTTGTAAGACTTCAAAACAGCGATAAACGACGCTTCATCCCAACCGACGATCGGGGGAATGCCGTCCTCGGCGCCTGAAAGCTGATGGCAGGTGACGCATTCCGCAGACAGATACTCCCCATACTCTGCATCGCCTGTCGTGGCGGCGGCTCTTGTTGCCGAAAGTAGGGGGATTATCGATATGAGGACCGTAAAGAGCGTCTCCTTCACGATGGGCTTTTCCCATTCTAAATATATAACATTCTGAATATAATATGTTTTGAGCGCAAGTGTATAAGGTGTCGCAACGGCAACAGAATTCCGACTTTTCTCACCTGAAGAGCAGATCGTGCCGGAAAGAGAGATGTTACAGGAATTTGGTGCTGAGGAATGTGATCTCGGTCAAAGGTGCGCCGATCATTCTGAGGAGCGGGAAAGAACCGTCTGATGCGCTATCTCCCAATCGCAGCAATTATATGTAATAATATGAATGTTTGAAAATGAGAGATGCGACACGACACGCCAGTTTGGCGAAACGAACGACGCTCCGCCGGAAATGGAGGGCCCATGAAAATCAGTAGACGCAGCGCAATCACCGGAGCCGCTTCAATAGGTGCAATGGCGGCGCTGGGTCGGTCCCGGCTTCAAGCCGCAGAGGGTGCGGAGGTCGGAGACAATGGCCTGTTCACGCAGGACTGGTTCCTGGAGACCTTTTTTGATCTCGCCGACGACCATGCGGAGCTGGCTGCACAGGATAAGAATCTCGCGATCCTGTTTGAGCAACGCGGGTGTCCCTATTGCCGGGAACTGCACCGGGTGAATTTCGGCCGCAAGGAAATCCTCTCCTATCTGGAAAAGCATTACGGGGTGTTGCAGTTCGATCTCTGGGGAAGCCGGGCGGTGACCGACTTCGATGGCGAACAGCTCGAAGAGCGTGCCCTGGCGCAGAAGGGGCGCGTCATCTTCACGCCGACGATGATTTTCTTTCCAAGGGACAAAGAAGGGGTGAAGGGAAAGAGCATTGCTGATGCGGAAGCCTTCCGGATGCCCGGTTATTTCAAGCCGTTTCATTTCATGTCAACGCTGGAATACGTCAATGAGGGACATTACCGGACAACGAATTTTCAGCGCTATCTGCAGGCGAAATTCAAAAAACTGAAGGAGCAGGGCAAAGACCCTGACGTGTGGTAGCCGTGCGAGCCATGATCCGCCTTTGCGTTGTTCTGATTGCCTCCGGAGTTTGGCTCGGCGCGCTGGTCGACCGCGCAAGCGCAGGCCCCTCAACCGACTTGCCGCCTGCGATCGGCCCGGAACTTCCACGCGTTGAACCGACGAAGGGCGATGATGCCCTTTATCATCAGAGCTGGTTCAATCAGTCATTCCTCAATCTTCGCGATGATTTCGAGGAGGCAAAGGCGGAAGGCAAGCGCTTTGCCGTCATCTTCGAGCAGCGTGGCTGTATCTACTGCGTGAAGATGCACACGGAAGTGCTCGCCAAAAAATACATCAACGACTATGTGCGCGAGAATTACCGGATCGTTCAGATCAACCTTTGGGGTGACCGTGAGGTGACGGACTTCGATGGGAAAGTCCTTACGGAAAAGGAACTGGTGAAGCGCTGGGGCGTTGTATTCACGCCCTGGATCGTCTTTTTCAAAGATGATTTGGCGGGCCTTGACAAAAAATGGGGTCCGGAGCTCGAAGTGATGCGCATGGGCCTCGGCGTTGGGCCGGGCACGTTCTACGACATGTTCACTTGGATTCGCATCAAGGGAAACGAAGGCGATGAACACTTTCAGCGTTTCCATATTCGCCGGTTGAACGAGCGCGAGGCGCTTGCGAAGCAGCAGTCTTCCGACAAGTCAGGCAAGGTGAACTGAAGCCGGTCCTGGATGGTTCGGGCAAATACCTCGTGCGAGCCGGGGTCAGGCTTGCTGGCGGAATCTTCGGAAGGTGAGGTTCACGGCTTCTGAGAAGCTGCCGGTCAGAAGATAGTAAAGCCCCCCGATTGCGCCAATCAGAATAGCGCCGAGAGCCAGTGGTGCGGCGAGGGAGAGTGTCGCCATTCCCGAAACACCTTGCCCGATTGTACAGCCGTAAGCCGACACGCCGCCGAAGCCCATGAGGAAAGCTCCGAGCAGGTGGCGGCGCATCTCGCGCGCATCGTCATAGGCCTCAATCCGCAGCTCTTTGTTCAGCATCGCCGCAGCGAAGGAACCGGCGAGCGTGCCGAAAACGAGCGCGATGCTGAAATCGATCATCGCGCCGATAAACGTGAGCAGATAGATGACGGCGCGCCCCGGTGGGATTACATATGACAGGGAGCGTACCGGCGCCGGATCGAACGGATCACTTCCCATGATGCCGGTCGCGGCAAATCCTCCCGCGACGACAAGGCCGATAATCACGCCTGACGCAACGTCGCGAGGCGTGCCCTTGAGACCACCGTTCGACAAACACCAGGCGAACAGCAGTCCGGCGACAATCAGGGCTATGGGCATCCACAAAAATTGCGGATCAATACCCGTCAATGCCGCCGCAAAGTGGGGTAGGCCTTGTCCGCCGATACGCGTCAGGTCGATGTCGGCGGCTTCGAGAATGTAGCGCCGTGCATATCCCGTAACACCGCCTGCTGTCATGTAGGCCGTCAGTCCCATCACCAGAAAGGCAACGAAGGCCTTTAGGTCACCGCCACCCAGCCGTACCAGCGTGCCGAAACCGCAGGTGCCCACCAGAGCCATGCCCACGCCGAACATGAGGCCGCCGACGATAGCGCCGGCCCAGTGAAAGGTCGTTCCGAGGTAAAACGTCTGGTCGATGCGGGCGATGCCGGAAACATGCATGATCTGAACGGCGAGCGTGGCGACGGCAATGGCCAGGGCCCAGCTTTTCAGGCGCCTCAGATCGCCGGTCAGAACCATGTCTTCAACGGCACCGAACGTGCAGAAGCGTGCCCAGCGCGCCACGCCTCCTGCGACGACCCCCAGGGCGAAGCCGCTCAGCGCGACGAGCTGACCTGCCGTCGGCTCAAGCAACGATCCGATCCTTCAAGCCCGTCCCGATCTGCCTCGTGCTTTCCATGGCAAAACGCTATCACTTTCTGCTTGGCTCCAACCAGCCACATACCATTGAGTTCGCCTGCAAAGGGGCAGGCCGTTCAGAGCTCCCATTGCCAGGTTGCCGGCACCCAGCGATACGCGGATCCCGTGCGGGCGACGTGACCGAGACCGGGAAACGAAACATGATAGACGAGCGTCAGATGCTTGTCCGTGGCGGCCATCTCAAGCATCTTGCGGCGCGATTTTTCAGCCATCTTGCTGTCGAGGTCGGTGCGCGGCCACCAGTCCGGATGCTCGAACGAGATATAGGGGTGGGTCATTGTATCCGCAGTGACGAGCAGACTTTCCCCTTTGGATTCAATAACAACCGATATGTGTCCGCTTGTATGGCCAGGCGTGTCCACGGTGACGATGCCCGGAATGATCTCTTCTCCCGGCTTGATGCGCCGGGTCTTTTCCGCAACCGGAGGCAGATGATTTTTGGCACCGACCGCGAAACCAAGAAACGCTTCGGGCAATGTCTTCATGGCCTTGTCCGTGGTCCAGAAGTCCCATTCGGTCGCGGACATGAAGTATTCCGCGTTGGGAAAACGGGGCGCTTCCTCGAATTCGTCGATCAGACCCCAGATATGATCTGGGTGGCCGTGGGTGAGGATTACCTTGTCCACGTCTTCCGGTTCATAGCCCGAAGCGCGCATGTTGTCGGAAAGCTTGCCTGCGTTCGGCATCCAGTTCATTCCGCCCCCGACATCGACGAGGATCAGTTCCTTGCCCGTATTGATCAGCGGAATGTTGACGTGCGAAATCCGTTCGTCGGGGTCGAGGAGGTTGGCTTCAAGAAGGGCTTTCACCTTTTCACGGTCCACATTGGTTCCGAGCAGGCTTGTCGGCAGCGTGTATGACCCGTCGCTCAAAACCGTGACTTCAAACGCGCCGAGCTTGAAACGGTAGTATCCGGGAACCTGTTGGCCTTTCATTTCGGCCGCTGCCAAAACCGGGCTCGGGACCAGCAGGCCTCCGGCTGCGAGGATACTCGCTGCGCCACCCGCCCTGAGCATGTCGCGTCTCGAAAACGGCGATCCCGCAATCATTTTGTTCTTCTCTTTCTCTGTTCCTGGGGAATTTATTCTATTCCGTTGGCGGTACCATTGCCAAGGCGGCCATTGCATTGGGGCGGCGAATGACAGCACTCCGGTCTGCTTCCGGACGAGCAAAGTCGTCCCTGCCGGAGCGTGGCGCTCTGACAGATTGGCGAAAAGCGTGGTTGGTTTCTCAATCTTGCACTGAGGTGATCCAAAGAATCGCGTGCCACGTACCAAGACGTGGTAAAAATGAGGTCTTTGGATGCATGCGGTTCTGAACGTGAAAGAACGCGATGACCACTTGACGGGGCAGCAATTGTTCGATGAGCACAGGACCCTGGTTTCAAGAATAGCTGTGTCCCGCGACAAATCGGCGTTTGAGGCTTTGTTTCGGTACTTTGGTCCCCGGGTGAAGGCGCTCATGCTGAAGTCAGGTGCCGACCATGCTCAGGCGGAAGATTTGGTCCAGGATGTCATGATGACGCTCTGGCGCAAGGTCCACCTCTATTCGCCGGAGCGTGGTAGCGTAGGAACGTGGATATTCACGATCGCACGTAATGCCCGTATCGACCGTCTGCGACGCAGTTCGTCGCGTCCGCATGAAGATGTTGACGGGCTCGAACTGCCTTCGAGCGACACCGATGCTTCAGACGAAGTGTTGGCCAATCAGCAGGCGGAACGGGTGGCGGCGGCACTTGCCGAGCTACCCGTTGAGCAACGCAAGGTGATTGAGCTGGCATATCTGTGTGACATGCCGCAAAGCGAGGTTGCGGAAAAACTGGATGTGCCGCTCGGCACTGTCAAATCACGTATGCGTCTCGCATACGCAAAACTAAAGACTGAATTGGAGGACGTGAAGTGAACGTTCATCATCATCTTGATGGCGCAACGCTGCTGCGTTACGCCGCCGGCGATCTCGATGAAGCCTTTTCTGTGGTCGTTGCCGCGCATCTGGCTATGTGCGCAGAGTGCCGCCGCGCCGTGCATCTTGCCGAAGAGATGGGCGGGCGGCTGCTTGATGAAACCGACGAGGTTGATATGTCCGCTGGCGCATTCGAAAGACTTATGGCTCAGATCGCCGCCGACGGTGACCGAGCACCGGAGAAGCGGGAGGCCGCGGT
This sequence comes from Hyphomicrobiaceae bacterium, assembly GCA_028066055.1. Classification (GTDB taxonomy): domain Bacteria; phylum Pseudomonadota; class Alphaproteobacteria; order Rhizobiales; family Methyloligellaceae; genus UBA2767. The sequence continues at coordinate 137,539 of JALCBY010000006.1, read as the reverse complement.
CGTCAACGGCGGCGACGTACCGCTGCCCTTGCGCAGGTTTGTCGGATCGTCGCTCGATGAAATTTCCTGGAAGACGATTTCCCCGGGGGTCCGTCGCCATGCCATCGAGCTTGCCACGGCACCGGATTCGTCGCTCTACATGTTGCACATCGCGGCGGGAAAGGCCGTACCGGAGCATGGCCATGGCGGCTCGGAAATGACGCTGGTTCTTTCCGGTGCATATCGGGACGAACTCGGTCGGTTCGGTCCTGGCGACATTGCCGATCTCGACGAACATGTAGAGCATCAGCCCAAGGTCGAGGCGGGGGCGCCCTGCATCTGCCTGGTCGCAACCGAAGCGCCGACCCGCTACAAAGGGTTTTTCAGCCGCCTGCTCCAACCACTGGTGGGCATATAGACGGTTTGCACCATGCCCGGGAAATGGAACTCGGTCTGGATAACGGGTGCCAGTTCCGGGATCGGTCTGGAACTGGCAAGACGTCTTGACGGCACAGTTCCGCATGTCGCCATTTCCGCGCGCTCTGCCGGCAAGCTTCGCGAGGCGGAAAAATCCGGAAAAAACCTCGCGGCATACCCCCTGGACGTCACCGACGAAAAGGCCGTTGCCGCCTGCGTTGAGAACATAGAGGCGATTGCGGGTCCGATCGATTTGGCTGTGCTGAATGCCGGCGTATGGTTTCCCATGGAGGCTGAGGCTTTCGACCTGGCAAATGTGCGCAAGAGCATAGACATCAACTATATGGGCGTCATGAACGCGCTCGGCGCACTGTTGCCGCGCATGATCGGGAGACGTTCCGGTCACATCGCCATTGTCGCGTCGGTAGCCGGCTATCGCGGCCTGCCGAAGTCGCTCGCCTATGGTCCGACCAAGGCCGCGCTCATCAATGTTGCGGAGTCCCTCAAAGCCGAACTCTCACCGCACGGCATCACCGTATCTGTGGTCAATCCAGGCTTCGTCGACACGCCGATGACGGAAAAGAACGAATTCCCAATGCCCGGCATTGTCTCGGTTGAGGAAGCCGCCCGCGAAACGCTGGCGGGTCTTGAGGCGGGACGCTACGAAATCGCGTTTCCCAAGAGGTTCGTCCTTGGAATGAAGCTCTTAAGGAGGATGCCCAATGCTCTGTTCTTCTGGATCGTGCGGACCTTCATTTTGAAGAAAGACGGCTAGATTTTGCGCAGGCGATAGACGCCCACATCGATGACACCCTCGAGAAAGCCAGCCTCGCAATAGGCCAGATAGTAGCGCCATTTGCGCCGGAAGGTCTCGTCGAACCCGAGCGCTTCAATCTGCGGCCATGCGTTTTCAAAACGACGGCGCCATTCCTGGAGGGTCAGCGCATAACTCTGCCCGAACCGCTCGACAGGCTCAAAGGCGAACCCGTTTCGTTCCGCGTGGGTCGCAACAGCGGTTTCCGTGGGCAGCATGCCGCCAGGAAAGATGTAGCGCTGGATGAAGTCGGCCTTCCGGCGATACTTTTCGAAGCGGCGCGCTTCCATGGTGATCGCCTGGATAACGGCGGATCCGCCGGGTCTGAGACGTTCGTTCAGCGTCCGGAAGTATCGCGGCCAGTTCTCCTCGCCAACCGCCTCGATCATCTCAACGGACACGATACGGTCGTAGAGGCCGTTCTCGTCGCGATAGTCTCGAAGTTGGAATTTGCATCTGTTCGCCAGACCGGCAACGCGTGCCATCTTACACGCATGATCGAGCTGTTCCCAGGACAATGTCAGGCCGGTCACCACAGCATCTTTGCGGACCGCGAGGTGCCGTGCCAGACTGCCCCATCCGCATCCAATCTCAAGAACCTTTTCCCCGCCGTCGAGTTGCAGGGCGTCGCGAATGAGGTCGATCTTTGCAGCCTGCGCATGGGCAAGCGAGGTACATCCGGCTTCATACAGCCCGCTCGAATAGTTCATCTCTCCGTCAAGCCAGAGCCGGTAGAAATCGTTTCCGAGGTCATAGTGTTCGGAAATGTTGCGGCGGCTTCCGCGAAGCGTATTGCGCCGGGCCAGATGCGCGACCCGGTCGGGGAGCCGCGCCTTGAACAGGGCACCACCCGTATCGTCCAGACGATCCCGGTTCCGGATAAAAAACCGGAATACCTCCGTCAGGTCGGAGCAGTCGAAATCCCCATCGATATAGGCTTCCGCGAAACCGATTCCGCCGCGCCACAAAGATTTGGAAATGACGCCGTAATTGTTGAGCTTAAGAAGCGGTTCGAATGCACCCGATTGTGCGCCAAATCGCAGGCGCTGGCCGTTGGGCAGTTCCAGCAATATCGATCCTGCCGGCGTCCATCTGAGCATGCGTTGTCCGCTGCCACGAATGAAGGGCGTCAGAAGCCTGATGATAAGCCGGGGGCGCGCTGCGCCGTCTGCTGTCAGTTCCTGGATCATCGCGTTGTCAGGTCTCTTTCGGCGTTCGCATATAGACAACAGGAGTAGCCGGCGGCGGTGGACGGCGCACGAGCGGTAAACCTTTGAGCCAGAGGCGCAGGGCTTCATAGTGGATGCCGGCGATGACCTTGATGGTCATCAAGCCCGTGCGGCTCAGGGCGCGTAGCAAGGAGCCGTCCGACAAGGGTCGGCGCTCACCCCTGAAATGGGCCTTGAGGAGAGGGCCAGCATCGGTCTTGAGAGCCACGCCGACTGTCAGCTCGCGCCCTGAAGGCGGGGTGGCGTGGAAGCTGTAGCGGCCTTCCACCGAATTGAACGGGGACACGTAAAACCGCTTCTCACACTCCTGGTTGACCAGGCCATCTGCATCCGGCTCGGCAGGCAGGACGTATGTTTTGCGCTCGCCGAACGTGTTGTTCACCTCGTAGATGACGAGGCGTACCTGCCCGCCCGCGTCCAGGCCGAAATAGACGGTCAGCGGATTGAACGCGTAACCGAGAATGCGCGGATAGCACAGCATGAGAAAACAGCTGACTTCGTTTCCGCGTCCGCTGGCGTCCGCAATTGCGCGCAAGTGGTTGTTGAGGGCCTGTCCGTCCGTGTGATCGCCGTCGCGAAGAGAAAAAAGATTAAATGCGTTGTAGGAGAAGAGACGAAGGCGTTGATCGAGTTCTTCAAGCTCTCCGCAATCGAAAAGGCAGGAAAAAACGCTGTAACTGAGTGCATGCCGGCGGGGGCGGAGTCTTTTATGAACAACCGTCCCAATAAACAGTGCGCTTTCGGTCCTGCTCATTCGGCCGCCTCGATCCGAACCGCCTCTTGGGGAAGCGCGATACGTCCTGACTCGTTTTCGACCCGCCATGGTCTGCGCATGCCGCCCAATTGCTCTGCGACGGCCAGTCCACTCTGCAATCCGTCCTCGTGGAAACCATAACCAAAATAGCTGCCGCAAAACCATGTCCGGCGCAGCCCCTGGATATTCCAGAGCTGCTTTTGTGCGATGATCGCGGCGGCGTTGAAGATCGGATGCGTGTAGTTGAAACGCTCGATCACCGCTTTGGGATGGATTTCATCGGTCGGGTTCAGCGTGACAAACAGGTTGGTTTTCGTCTTCAGATTCTGGAGCCGGTTCATCCAGTAGCTGAGGCTCAACCTTTGTTCGTGGCCGGTTCCGTTCTTGAGATAGTTCCAGCTCGACCAGAGCCGCTTGCGTTGCGGCATCCATCGCCGATCCGTGTGCAACACGGCACGGTTTGGTTCATAATCGAACTGACCGAGATGCCGGGCCTCGAGCGCGTGCGGTTCATCGATCATTTTGAGCGCCTGATCGGCATGCGCCGCGATCACGACATGATCAAACGGCCGCATGACACCGCGCGCATCGACGATATGCACATAGCGATCGTGCCGGACGACACGTTCTATTGTCGTGCCGTGCGTAACCTCGAATCCACCGTCATCAATCAGCCGGTCCACGTAGGTTCGGCTCCCGCCGGTAACGGTGCGCCAAGCCGGGCGTTCGCGAAACTGCAGCATGCCGTGGTTGGCGTAGAAGTTTATGAAACTGCGGGCCGGAAATCCGAGCATGCTGGCCATCGGCGTCGACCAGATGGCCGCTCCCATCGGCATGATGTGGTTTTCGACAAATTCGTCCGAATAATCTTCATGCGACAGGAAGTCGCCAAGCGTTGTCCCGGGCGGGAGGTCGGCGATGCGGTCGGGCGCGGTCCTGAAGAATCTCGAAACGTCGCGCAGCAGACGCCAGTGCGCGGGATTGATCAGGTTGCGCCTCTGTCCGAAAAAGCCGGTGAAGCCGCTTCCGGCATATTCATAGTCACCATTATCGAGCGACAGGGCAAAGCTCATTTCCGTGGGCTCGGTTGCAACGCCGAGATGCCGGAACAGAGCGGTCAGATTGGGATAGTTTTGTTCGTTGTAGACGATGAAGCCGGTGTCGACCGGGATTTGACCCTCCGGGGTTTCGACATCAACGGTATTGGCGTGGCCGCCCAATCGGTCATCCGCCTCGTAAAGGGTCACGCGATGTCGTTGGGACAACAGCCACGCTGCGGACAGGCCGGAAATTCCGGAGCCGATGACGGCGATGTTCAGTCTGGTCATGAATTCCCCTGCACGGATGATTTGAGAAATTTACGGATCGCATGAAGATGCGGATCACTGGTCGGTTGCGTCTTTTGCGTGATCCGTTTGGTGCCGATCTGCGTAGTTTGAAAGCGAGTTAAGAGACATCGATCATGGTTCAATTTCTGACTGCTTACATTGTGACGGCAGTGGTTTTTCTCAGCATTGATTTCATCTGGTTGTCGAAGATCGCGAAGCGGTTCTATTTCGACAGGCTCGGGGGACTTTTGCTCAAAAAGCCCCACATGGGAGCGGCGGTTGCATTTTATGCAATCTATGTGGTCGGGATCATCATTTTCGCTGTCGCTCCGGCTCTGCGGGAGCAATCGGCTTCGACCGCGCTCATCTATGGCGCGTTGTTCGGATTTTTTGCCTATGCAACCTATGACATGACCAACTATGCGACCCTTCGGAACTGGTCGCTCTCGGTTTCGCTGGTCGATATCGCCTGGGGTACGTTTCTTACAGGCGTTTCATCGTCGCTCGGCTATCTCGGGACGCGTGGGATTTTTGCCTGATGTGTGATTAGTGGAAATCCCTCGACGGAAACAGGATTTTGGCCTGTTCGCGCGGGTGGCGCGGTGGAGCGGGCTTCGTGTCGGCGCGACGGATGATGTGCTCGCGCAGGTCAGGGTGCGGCAGGTTGTCGAACTCGTCTGTACGGAGGCGTTTCGGCTTGAATGTCCGGGTGTCATCGAGCGCGTCGAGCAGGTGAGAGAAATCTTCCAGCCTGTTGGCAACCAGATGGGCGACGAGCCCCTCGCGTTGCAGGCGCCCGCTCACGCGCAACAGCCGGGAGGTCATGAGCACGCGGCGGAAGCGTTCCAGAATCTTCGGCCAGACGATGACGTTGGCGACGCCCGTTTCATCTTCCAGTGTAACAAACACGACGCCCTTGGCCGTGCCGGGACGCTGGCGCACGAGGACGAGCCCGGCAACGCAAAGCCAGGTGCCATCATCCGTCGTCAGCAACGTTCCGTTTTCCCGCGCAGGCGGCATCTCTGACCTCAGCAATGAAATGGGATGGGTGCGCAGTGTCAGCCGCATGGATGTGTAATCCTGCACCACATGCTCACCTTCCGTCATGGCCGGCAGGTCGACGGTCAGGTCCGGGCCTCGGTCATCTTCGCCGGCATGGTCGAACAGGGGGAGCGGTTTTTCTCCCTTCAGCCCGGTAATGCGCCAGAGCGCTTCGCGCCGCTCTACGCCCATGGAATGATAGGCATCGGCATGGGCCAGGACGTCCAGCAGCTTCGGGGGCACGCCGGCCTTGTGCCACAGGTCTTCCGGTTGTGCGTAGCCGTTGCCGCGCGCGGACGCGATCCACTCTCCGTCATCCTTTCCGAGGCTCTTGATCTGGCGCAGGCCGAGCCTCAGGGCGAAACCATCTTCCGTGGGTTCCAGCGTGCAATCCCAGTCGGAGAAATTGACATCCGGTGGGTGCACCTCGACGCCATGGGCGCGGGCATCGCGCACGATCTGCGCAGGGGCGTAGAACCCCATGGGCTGGGAGTTGAGCAGCGCGCAGGCGAAAACGGCCGGATGGCGGCATTTGAGCCAGGATGAGACGTAGACCAGCAGCGCAAAGCTCGCCGCATGGCTTTCCGGAAACCCGTATTCGCCGAAGCCTTCGATCTGGCGGAAGCAGCGTTCGGCAAAATCCTGTTCGTAACCGCGCGTGACCATGCCGGAGACGAATTTTTCGCGGAAGGTATGGATCGTGCCGGTCTTGCGGAAGGTGGCCATGGCGCGGCGGAGCTGGTCGGCTTCATCCGGCTTGAACCCGGCGCCGATGATGGCAATGCGCATGGCTTGCTCCTGGAACAGCGGCACGCCCAGCGTCCTCCCGAGCACCTCGCGCATCTCCTCTGAGGGAAACACGACCGGCTCCTCGCCGTTCCGACGCCTGAGATAGGGGTGAACCATGTCGCCCTGAATCGGCCCCGGGCGGACAATCGCCACCTCGATGACAAGGTCGTAGAAGTTCTTCGGGCGCATGCGTGGCAGAAAGCTCATCTGCGCACGGGATTCGACCTGAAACACACCAAGGGAGTCGGCGCGCCCCAGCATCTCGTAGACGGCTTCATCGCCTTCCGGAACCGAGGCGAGATTGTAGATGCGCCCGTAGTGGGTTTTGAGCAAATCGAAGGCCTTGCGGATGCAGGTGAGCATGCCCAGGCCCAGCACATCGACCTTGAGGATGCCAAGCGCGTCGAGATCATCCTTGTCCCATTCGACGACTGTGCGGTCCTCCATGGCCGCGTTCTCGACCGGCACCACCTCGTCGAGCCGTCCGCGGGTGATGACGAAGCCTCCAACATGCTGGGAGAGGTGACGCGGGAAACCCATCAGCTCTTCGGTGAGAGCAAGACAGAGTCTGAGCCGCGCATCGTCGGGATCGAGCCCGACTTCGCGCACGCGTGCTTCGTCCAGACCAATTTCAGACCAGCCCCAGACCTGGCTCGCCAGCGCGGAAACGGTGTCGGTTGAAAGGCCGAGCGCCTTGCCCACCTCGCGGATGGCGCTGCGGGCGCGGTAGCTGATGACGGTGGCGGCGAGGCCTGCGCGTTCGCGGCCGTATTTTCCGTAAATATACTGGATAACCTCCTCGCGCCGCTCATGCTCGAAATCGACGTCGATATCCGGTGGCTCGTTGCGCTCCGTGGAGACGAATCGCTCGAACACCATGTCCATGAGGTCAGGGCCAACGCTGGTGATGCCGAGCATGAAACAGACGATGGAGTTGGCCGCCGACCCGCGTCCCTGGCATAGAATTTCGTTTTCCTTGGCATAGCGAACAATGTCGTACACGGTCAGGAAATAGGGTGCGTAGCGGAGCTGGCGAATGATTTCGAGCTCATAAGCGAGCATATCGCGAACCTTTTCCGGCGCGCCCTCGGGGTAGCGTGTGAAACTTTCGCTCTCGACCAGCCGTTCGAGTTCTTCCTGCGGGTCGCGCCCGTCGGAGACCTCATCGGGATATTCGTAGCGCAACTCATCGAGGCTGAAGGTGATGCGGTCGGCGATCTCGACCGTGCATGCAATCGCTTCCGGGCAGGCTTCAAAAAGGTGGCGCATCTCATCAACGCTCTTGAGGTGCCGCTCGGCGTTCTTGAGAAGCTGAAGACCTGCCGTGTCGATGGTGCATTTCTCGCGGATGCAGGTGATTATATCCGCGAGCGCGCGCCGTTCGTGGACATGCATCATCACATCGTTGGTGGCCACCAGCGGAATATCAACCTCATCGGCAATGCGGCTGAGCTCCGCGATGCGCTTTGCATCGTCTCCCCGGTAAAGATGGCTTGCGGCGAGATAGACATTGCCGGGGAAGATGTGCCGCCAATGGCCGAGTTGTGCGGCAAAGGCTGCATCTGGTTTGTCGGGTGGGAGCACGATGAACAGCGTGTCCTCACCATATGCCTCGAGGTCTTCGCCGTGCAGTTCGCAGGACCCTTTTTCCACCCGGCGACGCCCGATGCTGATGAGACGCGACAGGCGCCCGTAAGCGGTACGGTTCATGGGCAGCGCGACCAGGCGCTGGCCGTCCGCAAGCTCAAGTTCCGTGCCGACGAGAATCTTCTGCGCACATGTTTTGGCTGCACTGTGGGCGCGCACCACGCCTGCGAGCGTGTTGGTGTCGGTGATGGCGATTGCCGCATGGCCGAGTTCGGCCGAACGGCGGACATATTCTTCGGGATGCGAGGCACCATGCAGGAAGGAAAAATTGGTGCGCACGTGCAGCTCGACATATGCCATGCGGTCAGCCCCCGAATCCGTGCAGGAACCATGCGCCGTGGGCATGCGGTTCACCCACGCGGAACAGCCACAGATGATGCCCGTCGCCATCGCGAACCCACCAGTATTCGCGCGTGCCGGAACGCCAGGCCGGATCGTCGTGCCACCATTCGGGCTCGATCCTTTCCGGTCCGCCAAGGGGGATCAAAGCCAGGAGCTTGCCGCGGAAACGGATGGCGGCTGGTGGAGTTCCGCCGCCGGCATGGGTTTCGGCTGCAACCGGCTCGGGCGGGGAGAGCAGGCGCAAGGGGCGTGCCGCAACAGGTGCGCTCCAGGGGGCATGGTGTGAAGTGTCGGCAGCGGAAAAAGCGAGCCAGGCGCGCTCGGGCAAGTGGCTTTCCGCAGGCACCAGCCGCAATACATGGTCATAGCCGAACCGGTTGACGAGCCGGTCGATCAGGCCGGTATCCGTCTCATCTGCAGGCCGCGTTCCCTTTCCCGGCGTATTCAGTTGCGCTGTGGTGAGCAATTCGCATCGTTCGGCGCTCACATGCACCCGCTCAATGCCGAAGCCGGCGTCGAGCTTGTCGAATTGGTCGCGGAAGAGATGCAGGAGGGCTGCCGGGGATCGGCTCGGCTGCGTCGTGGCAATGGTGAGCGTTTGCCGGGTGCCATCGACCTGTTCGATGTTGAAGGCTGTCAGGCGGGCACCTTTTTCCTTTTGTTCCAGACGTGCGCACAGCCGTTCAAGCACCAGACGCAAGGCGGCTTCGACGTCTTCGGTGCGTCCGATGGGTTCCGCAAAAACAAGGGTTTCCTTCAGCGCCGGAACGAAGCGGATATGGCGGAGCGGCTCGTCATCGCGGCCGAGCGCCTGGTCGAACCGCTTCAGGGTTTCGAGGCCGAAGCGAGAGGCAATCGATGACCGCGGCAGTGGATAAAGGTCGCTGATTTTCTTCAAGCCAAGCCGGCGACCGAGCTGCGCGACATCGTTTCCGACGCGCAGTGCCGCGATTGGCAACGGCGACAGCGCCGCGCGCTGTGCCCCGGGGCTTACGATGGTGCACCCGCAACCATGACGTGCGAGCGCCCATGCCGCTCCGGCCGTATCGGCAAGCGCGGCACGGACGCAAATGCCGAAACGTTCCAGTTTTCCCGTCAGGCCGGCAATCATTTCCGTTTCGCCGCCAAACAGATGCGAAACACCGCTCATGTCCGCAAACAGGCCGTCCGGTTTGTCGAATGCGATCGACGGGCTGTAATGCTCCATCCAGCGTGCAAGGCTCCTGAGCAGACGGGCATCTGCGCGTGGTTCGGCAGGGCGGATTGCGAGCTGCGGGCAGACGGCGCGTGCGTCGCTGAGCGACATGCGTTCCGCGACACCGGAAGCGCGCGCATGTCCGTTCACTGCGTGGAGAGCGACGCGGTTGGCGCTCTCGGATATGAATGCAAACGGAATGTCACGCAGGGATACGTCGCGGCGTGTCACCCTGTCGATCGCCAGATGTGGGAACCAGAGAGAAAGAACGCGACGCATAATCCCACTCCATCGTCCATCGGCCCGGCAGGCCGTTGCGGTTGCGCGTCAGGTGAAGATGCAGATCGACGGGCGCGGGCCAGAGCGAGCCGCCGGCCAGCGCTGCGTGCCAGCGTGTCGTTGCGGAAGGCAGTAACGGCACATCTGCGACGTGATCCATGGCGACGACAAGGCCAAGCCCTCCGCCGGTTTCAGCAGCGAGCTGCAGCCGCCGCCCTGTCCCGAGATCAACTCCCCGCATTGTTTCCAGGACCATATGCCAGCCGGCGCGCAGGCCCTCATGGGCGGCATGCAGGAGATCGTCCGCGCGCGACATTCGCGCCAGAACAACTCTCCGCGGATCAAGCCCCGCCTGTGCCAACCCCGGCGGGTAAAGGGCGGACGCGAGGCCGTCCTGCGCGCACCACAAAACGGAGCCTTCGCATCGTGCAAGCACAAGGGTTGCGAACAGGGTGGCCGCGGTCCCGCCGAGTTCATGGACACGCCCGCTGACGAGGGTCTTGCCCAGCACGTCATCTGCCTGCGGGCATCCGAACGACAGGGGGTACGCAAAGCGCGCCCTCGGCCTTTCAATGGCGCGGACGGCACTGCGCAGGGCATCGATATCGGACAAGCCATGCATCATTTCCCGTTAGAGTAGCATAAATGTTCTTATTTTGTTCTAATCATATTGATGCCGCAGAGTCAATATCGCAGACACCGGAAATCGATAATCCGGAAATGGAAAGGCTTGATTTCAATCAGACTTTCAGCCGGATGAGGCCTTGGAACAATTGCCGGCAAGGTTGGCGATGATCCGTCCCGCCGTGCGCACGCCCAGATTGTTCACGTCAAGTTGCGGCGCAAGCTCAACCACATCCGCTCCCACCAGCATGCCCCGGGTGCACAGGCTTTCAATCAACTCGATGATGTGCCAGTAGGTGAGCCCCCCCGGCACCTGCGACAGCACGGCGGGGACAACTGTCGGATCGATGCCGTCGAAATCAATCGTCAGAAAGCAACGCGCGCCCTGCGGCAAAGCTTCGACCGCCTTGCCAATTCCATATGAATGCACCTCGCGTGCAGTGAAGATCTTTGCTCCGTAATTTCTGGCGGCATCGACATCCGACGGCCGTGCCGAGCCGACCCCGCGAATGCCGATCTGAACGATGCCGTCCACCCACGGCATTTCAGAGGCCCGCCGCATGGGGCTGCTCCACCCTTCACGCACGCCCTCGCGTTCATCACGCCAGTCCAGATGTGCATCCACCTGGACCACCCAGATGGGGCCGGAGTTCTCATATGCCGCCAGTACGGGTATGGGAACGGAGTCATCCCCGCCGATGACAATGGGCATGGCATCTGCCGCAAGAACACGGGCGACGGCATCGGTGATGCGCGCACGGTTTTGCTCAGGAGTCGTGGGGTCTCCGGGCAGGTCGCCCACATCGCAAATCCTGCGGCCACCTTGCGGGATCAAAGTCGTATCGAGTTCAAAATCATAATGCCCTGACCATTCACCGAGCCGGGCCATTACGGCACGAACCGCATCGGGCGCGTCGTGGCAGTGGGAAGCTTTGCCGGGCGTATAGGGCGTCGCCTCGGGGGCGCCGAGGATCACGATATCTTCTGCTGCCAGGTCATTGAGGGAGACGGATGGTACGCCAAGGAAAGTTTGTGTGACGGGTGAAGGCATCGGAAGGGTCCCAGTGTGCGGTTGCGTCAACGAAACCGAGAATAGTCGATCGGGCGTGTGTGATCGATGCGCGTCTCAACCGGCGGCAGATCGGCCTTCAGGCCGCTGGCGCAGTTGAACAGAATTGCCCGGTCGCCGCTGTTGATCCGGCCGCTCTTCACCTCCTGACGCCAGGCGACAAAGCAGGCAGCACCTTCAATCGAGAGATGAATGCCCTCCTTGCGTGCGATGGCGGCGCGCGCTTCGATCACCTCGTAGTCATCCACCATGGAACCGAGCCCGTTGCTCTCCCTCATGACCTTGAGACACAGGCGGTCACCGAAGGGTTTGGGCACGCGCACGCCGTGGATGACGGTTTCCGCATTGGTCCAGGGTTCCTTCACCTCGTCATGGCCCTCGTCGAAGGCTTTTACGAGCGGACCGCAGCGTGTGGACTGGACGGCGATCATGCGTGGCCGTTTCGATCCGACCCACCCCATGGCAGCCAGCTCCTCGAATGCCTTCCACATGCCGATGAGCCCTGTCCCACCGCCGGTAGGATAGAAGATGACGTCGGGAAGATCCCAGCCGAGTTGCTCCGCGAGCTCAAGCCCCATCGTCTTCTTGCCTTCGATCCGATAGGGCTCTTTCAGAGTCGAAAGATCGAGCCAGCCGACCTGTTCGGTGCCGCTGGCGACGATTTCGCCGCAATGGTTGATGAGCCCGTTCACCCGGTAGGTGTCGGCACCGTGAAAGGCAATCTCGCGGATGGTTGTTTCCGGGGCATCGTCCGGGCAGAACACCGTGCTGCGGATGCCGGCACGCGAACAATATGCGCCGAGAGCCGCACCGGCATTCCCGGCCGTCGGTATGGCGACGTGGTCGATGCCGAACGCTTTCGCCATGGAAACGGCGATCGCGAGGCCCCGCGCCTTGAAACTGCCCGTTGGCATGCGGCCTTCATCCTTGACGATGACCTGGCCGTCGGCCAGCCGGTTGAGAGGCAGCAGCGGTGTCATCGGCTCGCCGAGGCTGACAATCCTGTCGGGCCCCTCGATGGGCAACCATTCCAGATAGCGCCACATATCAGGCGCGCGCGTTGCGAGGGTCTCCTTGGAGATTGCCGCCTTCATTGCCTCGAGGTCGTAGCGCACCAGAAGCGGCGCATTCGCATCCGAGACCGAGCGAAACCGGTCATGGGGATACTGCGCGCCGGTCTGGCTGCATTCGAGATGTGAGACAAAACTCAACGGAATGCCCCGCCACGCCGCACCGGCGCGGGCCGTGCTAGAGGATCTGGCTCAGGAACTCTTTCGTCCTCGGATCCTTCGCCTTTGTGAAGAATGTCTTCGGCGGTCCGTGCTCGACGATGATGCCGCGGTCGGTGAAGTAGATATGGTTGGCGACCTCGCGTGCAAAGCCCATCTCGTGGGTCACGAGAATGCACGTCATGCCTTCCTCCGCGAGATCCTTGATCGTAACCAGAACCTCCTTGACTGTTTCCGGATCGAGCGCCGCCGTCACCTCGTCGAACAGCATCACGTCGGGGTGCATCGCCAGAGATCGTGCGATTGCGACGCGCTGCTGCTGACCGCCGGACAGCTCGCCGGGATAACTGTTTTCCTTGCCGTCGAGACGCACCTTCTTGATGAGATCGCGGGCCCGCGCTTCGACCTCTTCTTTTCCCTGCTTCAGGACCTTGAGTGGCGCCATCATGATGTTTTCAAGCGCCGTCTTGTGAGGAAACAGATTGTATTGCTGGAACACCATGCCGACCTTCTTGCGCAGTTCCAGCTTGTCGAGATGGGCATCGTTCACCTCCTGCCCCTCCACCAGAATGGACCCGGAATCGATTGGATTCAGCGCATTGATGCAGCGGATGAAGGTCGATTTGCCGGAGCCGGACGGTCCGATAATGCAGATGCACTCTCCCTTCATGATGTCCATGGAAATGCCTTTCAGCACTTCCAGGTCGCCGAACGACTTGTGCACATCCTTGGCGCTGACCATCGGCTCTTTGGGTGTCCAGGTGCTTTCGGCCATGAGATCGGCTCCTTACAGTTTGACCGAGAATTTGCGCTCCAGACTGATCGTCCAGCGCGCGATCGGATAGCAATAGGCGAAGAAGATAAGCAGGCAGAATCCGTAGAATGGGATGAGCAATTCCGGATGGTTGTCCTCGCCTTCCATCGCCTGCCGCGACAGGGTGACGATTTCCTCAACCCCCAGCAGGGAAACGAGCGGTGTGGCCATCGTCAGGATGGCATACCAGTTCATCCATGGCGGGATCATGCGTTTGAAGCACTGTGGCAGAATGATCTGCCAGAGAACCTGCCGGCGAGAGAAGGCGAGCGATTCGGAAGCCTCCCACTGGCCCGTCGGAACGGACATGATCGCGCCGCGCACGACCTCCGAAATGTTCGCCATGATCGGCAGGGACAGTCCGAACACAGCTTTCATCCAGTCGGGAATCGGGATCGTCAGACCGCCGATGCTGATCTCGAACGGAAATGCGAGCATGACGATGAACAGGAGCACCAGCCATGGGGAGTTGCGAAAGGCCTGCGTGACCGCCCAGGCAATCTTTTTGACGATCGGGTTTGGCGATATCTGCCAAAGGCCGAGCAGAACGCCCGCGAATGTGCCGATCGCCATCGTCAGGACGCTGATGAGGATGTTGAGCGCAAAACCTTTCGTTACGAGGAAGGGGATCCATCGCCATAGAGCATCGAACGCGTCGCCGAGCGTGTACTTCGCTTGCGCAAGGGCCGCGATGGGCCACAGTGCAACAACGAACATAACGAAGAAAACGGTCCTCGGCGACAGGTTCGCCAGAAAACGGCAAAAGCCAATGTCGTCATGGCCGGAAGGTTTGCCGGTGAAAGGCTTGAGGACCGGCAGATCCGTTTTCGCCGCTGTGGTGATACCGGGTATGAGATGACGTGCGCTCATGGTTACGCTCCGTATCCCGGAATGCGCATGGCGCGTTCCCACCGGTTCATTGTGAGCACGAGAATGCCGACGAGGGCGATGTACACGACGAACATCAGCACCATGCAGGCGTTCTGCGCGGTGGAATAGTCGTTGTAGATGCTCACAAGTTGATAGAGCAGTTCCGGCACGGCGATCACGATCGCCTGGGTCGTGGTCTTGACCAGATTGACGAGATTGTTGTTGAGGGCCGGCAGGCTGACCCGGAATGCGAGCGGCAGCACCACATAACCGTAAGTCTGCATCCGGTTCATCCCAAGGGACTCTGACGCTTCCTTGGTCGATTCCGGAACCGCTTCGATGCCGGCGCGGAATATCTCGACGTTGAAAGCTCCGGCGAAGAACGAAAGAGAGATAATCGCCCAGCCGACATTGGATATGATCGGCACTTCGAGCCAGCCGTCGGGAGAATATTTCGGCGTGAACTGACCGAGGGCAAAATAGAAAAACAAAAGCTGTATCAGAGGAGGGGTATTCCGGAAAAACTGGATGTAGCCCTGCACGGTCGAACGTATCCAGCGTACCGGAGAACCTTGAAGCCAAGCCCCGACAACGCCGATGACGACGGAAAAAATAACGCAGACGACGGAAAGCTGGATCGTCATCCACAGGCCTTCCAGCACGCGTGCGGTCTGCACCGGGTCGTAGATGTAAATGAAGTTCCAGCTTGGATTGGTTTCTGCCAGCTGGCGGAAATAGTCCTGAATCGCCTGAAACATATCCCCCCCAATGCATCACTGACGGGACCGTTCCGGGAAACGCCTTCACGTTTCCCGGAACCGGAACCTTAGCGAAGCCTATTTCTTGTCAGCAAGCCAGTCTTTAAAGCGAGCCTGCTGGTCGGCAAGGAATTTGGTAGGCTGAATGCCCCATTTCTTTTCAAGCTCAACGAGCTTGCCGGAACTCAGCCAGTAATACTGCATGCCGGACATGAAGCGCCCGAACACACAGTTTGCTTCCGCTTTCGGGACGGCCAATGCCCAAGGGTTGTCGTCCTCGGATGCCAGCGGCATTTCATAGTCGTTATACTGACCCGAAGCGAGATCGGACATGATCGACGAGTCGTCATAGACCCAGGCAATGCACTTCTTGTCGCGCAGAGCCTGCTTGGCTTCCGCGTTGCCTGTAAAGGCGATGACCTTGGCGCCGTGCCGTTCAGTCACGATCTTGTTGTAGAACGCGCCCTGCTTGCCGCAGACCGGCTTGTCCTTCAGGTCCTTCCAGCTCTTAATCTTCAGAGCCTTCGGAGCAAGGATGTTCGTTCCCGACGTATAGTAGTTCGGGCCGACAATGCCGACGACCTTGCGGCGGTCGGGCCGGTCCGACATGGTCGCGATCATCAGGTCGATCTTGCCCTGCTCGAGGAACTGCATGCGGTTCGAAGACTGGACGGCAACAAGCTCAAGGTCCAGACCCATCGTGTCGGCAACTTCCTTGGCCATATCGGCTTCCATGCCGACAATCTTGCCGCTGGAATCGCGGTAACCCCAAGGCTTGTAGTCAGCCTTGACGCCGACAATCAGCTTGCCGCGCGCCATGGCCTTTTTCCAGGCTTCGTTCTTGCAGACTTCTGCGGACGCAGTCGCCGAAAAGGCACCTACCGCGAAGACACCGGCCAGGCCGGCAAATGCAATCGACTTCAACTTCATTTCACTCTCCTCCCTACACAATTCGGGACCTCTCATCGGTCCACTGACAATCATCACACTGCAAAATCTGTCATTCTGCAATTCTCACTCGGCTATCGCCGATATCAGTTCACCCAATACTCTCCAATTGAATGGGCCAACGATTCAGATGCCTTGATGCGCCGTATCACCTCCTTGCCGCCACGCCGCACGACCATTCCCATCAACCCTTCGATCAGCACGAGTGCCGCGACGTGCGATGGGAAAAACTGCGGGCTTTCGGTACCCACGATGAAACACTGGGATGCAATCGATACGTATGGCGACGCCAGGTCATCGGTTATGACAATGACGTCCGCGCCTGCGTCTCGGGCCGCCTTCGCGGCGCGGACCGGCAGATTGCCGTAAGGCCGGATCGAGGCGAGAAAGACTGCGTCGCCCGGACCTACGTCAGAAAAACTCGTCGACCAGAGCGTTCCGTCAGCTCCGGCGACCCGCCAGTTATCGAACCCCAGCCGGGCCATGCAGGCGAAATACTGGGCAACGGCAAGACCGCTCGACGTTCCGAAAAGAACCACCTTGCGTGCGTTCGCCAATGTAATGGCTGTTGCACGCAGTTTCTCCAGATCGATGCCCTCGATGAGATCCTGAATGTTCTCGATTGCGGCACCCGCCTGTGACACGAAAACGCCGGACTTCGCGCCCGGTGAACTTTCAGTTGAGATCTGCAGCAGCGCTTCCGCCTTGTCGGCGAGGATGCGATTGCGTCTTTTGAGTTCGCCGCGACAGATCTCGCGAAGATCCTCATAGGTCTCGCAATCAAGAGCGCGTGCCAATCGGGAAAGGGTGGGTGGCGTGATATCGGCTGCCTTTGCAACCTGCCGCAATGTGCGGGTCGCCACTTCATCAGGATGTTCGACGACGAATTCCGCTGCACGACGCAGTTGAGGACTTAAGCCGTCGAAGCGGGACATGATCCTGTCCTCTATGGATCCTGACGCCTGCACCCCCTTGCACCTCGCATTGGCGATAGACTCGCCAGTTCTTTTCGTAATATATGTATTAAGAAATATCATTAATTGAAACACATGTTTCAATTTGAATCAAGCGCAGCAGGGCGGATTTTTGCCGAGTCTGGGGAGGAGAGGGTCTCATGTCCGCTGAGCAAACGTTGCCGAGCCATGCGGAAGCCGTGGTCATTGGCGGCGGGGCAATGGGATGTTCGGTCCTGTATCACCTTGCAAAGCTGGGGGTGAAGGACGCCATTCTGCTGGAGCGAAGCCAGCTGACCTCAGGCACGACATGGCATTCCGCGGCCCAGGTGCGCCAACTGCGGTCTACCCAGAATCTGACGCGCCTTATTCAGTACAGCGCCAAACTCTACGCGGACCTCGAGGGCGAAACCGGTCAGCAGACCGGCTGGTATCAGACCGGATCGCTTTCAATCGCGACCAACCCTGATCGCCTCACGCACATACGCCGTCAGGCGGCACTGGCAAAGGCTTACGGCGTCGCCGCCGAGGAGATCGGCGTTGACGACCTTCGCCGTCACTGGCCGCTTGCTAATCTTGACGATGTTATCGGCGCGATCTGGTCGCCGGACGACGGACGGGTGAACCCATCGGATTTCTGCCAGGCGCTGGTCAAGGGCGCGAAGGCGAATGGCGCGCGGATTTTTGAAAACACGGCGGTTACGGGGTTCTTGAAGAGTGGCAATCGCGTCGTGGGCGTGAAGACGAAGGAAGGTGACGTTCGGGCGGACCGTGTCGTGATTTGCGGCGGTCTGTGGAGCCGGGAACTCAGCCAAATGGCCGGAACAAAGGCGCCCCTACTGCCGTGCGAGCATTTCTATCTGCTGACCAAACCGGTCGCGGGTATCGATGGTCACCTCCCCACTCTGTCCGACCATGACTCGCATCTTTACATTCGCGATGAGGTTGGAGGGCTTCTGGTGGGCTGCTTCGAGCCGATGGGCAAGCCGATCGATCCCGCGACACTCGGGGAAAGCTTTGCATTCGGCCTGTTGAACGAGGACTGGGATCATTTTGAACCCATGATGCTGAATGCGCTGCACCGGCTACCGGTTCTCGAAAGCGCCGAAGTGCGCATGCTGCTGAACGGACCAGAAAGTTTCACACCGGACGGTTCGTTCCTGTTGGGGCAGGCACCGGAGGTGGACGGGCTGTGGTTGTGCTGCGGCATGAACTCCGTCGGCATCGCCACTGGCGGCGGTGCGGGATGGGCTCTGGCACAATGGATGGTGGAGGGTGCACCGCCCTTCGCGCTCGATGAGGTCAATCCGGCGCGATTTCCCGAGGTGCAAAACCAGCTTGATTTCCTGATAGCGCGTGCACCGGAGGTGCTCGGGGAGCACTACGCCATTGCCTATCCGGGCCATCAGTGGAAGACAGGCCGGAATCTACGAAAGATGCCGCTTCACGACAAGTGGGTCGAAGCGGGAGCGCGGTTCGCACAAGTCTATGGCTGGGAACGGCCGCAATATTTCAACAGCACTCATGAACCCGATCTGACGTTCGGCCGCCCGGAATGGTTCGAACAGGTCGGCGTGGAGGTGGAAGCCGCGCACAAGCGCGCGGCGATCTTCGATCAGTCGACATTCGGCAAGATCAGGGTGAGGGGTGCGGATGCGGAGGGTTTTCTGAACCGCGTTTGTGCCAACGAGATGTCGCGTCCTCCCGGCAGCGTCATCTACACCGGCATGCTCAACGCGCGTGGCGGCTACGAAAGCGACTTCACGATTCTGCGGCTCGGACCTGACGACTATCGGCTTTACGTGGGAACCGCTGCGGTCAGGCGTGATCTCGCATGGCTGCGCCGGCATCTGCGCGGGAGCGAAGATGTTGAAACCCTCGACGAAACAGAAAAGTTCGCGGTTCTCGGTCTTATGGGACCTGAAACCGCCCGGATCGTTGCAGAACTCGGCGCGGTTGAGATGGCCGACTTGGGCTACTTCCAGCATGGGGCGTTCATACTCGCCGGCGTGGAGGTGCGTGCCGCCCGGATCTCCTATGTAGGTGAATACGGGTTCGAACTCACCTGTGCTGCAAAATCCGCCACCCGGCTCTATGACGCGCTGGCAGGCGCCGGCGCATGCCCGGCAGGTCTGTTTGCGCAGACCTCGATGCGGATCGAAAAGCGGTTTCTCGCCATGGGGCATGACCTCGACAGTGACGTCACACCGCTCGATGCCGGGCTTGGATTTGCGGTCAAAAAGCGTGGAACCTTCGTCGGTTCGGATGCGTTGGAGCAGCAGCGCGACGACGGTGTTTCACAATCGCTCCTCACCATCCTTGTCGATAACCCGGAGGCCAATCCACTCGGTGATGAACCGGTTTACGCGGATGGAATACTGGTGGGACAGGTCACATCGGCCGCTTTCGGCTACCGCGTCGGGAAGCCCGTCGCGCTGGCGCATATCGATCTGGACGCAATACCCCAGCCGGAAGGTGCGCGCGTCGCCCTCGATATTGCGGGCGTGCAGGCCACGGGAACCATAACTCTGCGCGCGGCGTTCGATCCGGACGGCATGCGAATGCGCCGGCACAAAGCGCTCGCGGTGGTGGCATGACGAGCGCATCCGAACTGCCGATCGCCGTGCGTCTGGGAGAATGGTCTGCCGGATTGAGATTGGCCGATGTTCCGGGTGACGTGCAACACGCCGCGAAGCGCTGCATCATCGATACGATCGGGGTCGCGGTCGCGGGCAGCCAAACGCCCGTTGCCGCCCGGATGGCGGCTCACGTCGGGGAGTGTTACGGGCCCGGGATGTGCCGCGTTTTCGGATCAGACAAACGTTCGACAGCTGTGGGTGCCGCCTTCGCAAATGGCACCGCCGCGCACGCGCTAGATTTCGACGATACGAGCTACGCCGGCATCATTCATGGATCGATGGTCATCCTGCCTGCCGTGCTGGCGGCATCTGAGCAAAAAGGCGTCGACGGCGCGCGGTTTCTCGAAGCGTTCATCGCGGGCGCGGAAACAGCCTACGCCCTCGGGCTGACACTGACCGACAGCCACTATATGAGCGGCTGGTGGGCCACCTCCACCTTGGGTGCCGTTGGTGCATCAGCCGGTGCGGCGCGAGCTTTCGTGCTCTCCGGTTCGGACATAACGGCGGCAATCGCATTCGCCGCGCTTCAAGCAAGCGGCATGGTCGCCATTCTTGGCTACGACGCAAAACCGGTGATGGCGGGGCAGGCGGCGAAACGCGGTGTGGAATCCGCCTTGCTGGCTGCACAAAAGAACACGGCACCGCCAAATGCTTTTGAGGATCGCCGGGGATTTATCGAGCTCATGAATGAGGGGCGTTGCGACTCGGCAGGGCTGTCGGAACTCGGGCGGACATGGAGATTGATCGATCCCGGCGTGGCCGTGAAGGCTGCGCCACTATGTTCGGCCACCCAGGCCGCCATAGAGGTAACGCAAAGGCTGATTGAAAAGCACGGTCTGGAACGGACAGAAATCAGACACGTGCGATGCGAAGTCCCGAAGCTTGTAAAGATCAGCCTTGTTCACGACCGTCCACAAACACCTGCACAGGCCCAGTTTTCCATGCCCTTCGCCATCGGCTGCGTGCTTGCGTTCGGATCGGTGGGCCCGGAACATATCTCGCAGGATGTGCTTGGAAACGCTTCACTGCGTGCGGCCATGGAGAAGGTTGAAATGGTCGAGGCGGAAGATTTGAACGGCCCCGACTATCAGCCGCATTTTCCGGAATGCGCACGGATTGTCATCGAGATGACCGGCGGCGCTCAGGTTGCAGATTTTCTCGGCACTCCAACGGGTGCGTCGGAGAGCCCGATGTCCGACGAAGCACTCTCGGCCAAGTTCAGAAAATGTGTGGCATTCGCCGGGTGGAGCGAGGGACAAGCCGAGTCTGTGCTGGAAGGTCTGTGGAACATCGAAAATGCCGGAAACATGACCGAGCTGATCGAGGGAGAGATGGCGTGCGCTACTCCCTGAGCGCCATCATCCGCAACGCGGCAACGGGCCACAAACACTGGCCGAAGGTCTGGAAAAATCCGGAACCGAAGCAATCCTACGACGTCATCATCGTCGGTGGCGGCGGCCACGGCCTTGCCACGGCCTACTACCTTGCGCGCAACCACGGCATCACCAACGTTGCGGTGCTCGAAAAGGGGTATCTCGGCAATGGCAACATCGGCCGCAACACGACGATCGTGCGTTCGAACTATCTCTGCTCGGAGAATAGCCAGTTTTACGAACACTCCCTGAAGCTGTGGGAAAGCCTTTCGGCCGACCTGAACTACAACGTCATGCTGAGCCAGCGTGGCGCGCTGAACATATTTCACACGCCGGCGCAGCGCGACGCGGCCATCCGGCGCGGCAATGCCTTCAGCCTCAACGGCATCGACTCGGTGCTCGTGACACGTGAAGAGGTCAAGAAGCTCGCACCCCTGGTCGACTGTTCACCCAGCGCGCGTTTCCCGGTGCTCGGCGGGCTCCTGCAGCCGCGCGGTGGAAGCGTGCGTCACGACGCGGTGGCCTGGGGGTTCGCACGAGCGGCCGATAGGCGCGGGGTCGACATCATTCAGAATTGTGAAGTGACAGGATTCCAAATCGAGAAAGGACGCGTGCGCGGCGTTGAAACGTCACGCGGCCCCATATCTGCAAGCAAGGTCGGGATTGTGGTGGCGGGGCGTTCGACGCTCGTGGCGCAGATGGCCGGGCTGCGGCTGCCGATCGAAAGCCACGTCCTCCAGTGCTTCGTGACGGAGCCGGTGAAGCCGGTGCTGGACACCGTTGTCATGTTTGCTGCCGCGCATTTCTCCATTGTCCAGTCGGACAAGGGCGGTCTGGTCTTCAACGGCGATCTCGACGGCTATAACAGCTATGCGCAGCGGGGGAACATGCCCGTCATGACCGGTGTCGCGGAAAGCGCGGTTTCCTTCATGCCGCGCCTGAGCCGCCTGCGCCTGCTGCGCCACTGGGGCGGGATCAACGACATGACGCCCGACGGGAGTCCGTTTATCACCAGGACACCGGTGAAGGGCCTCTTCTTCAACGGCGGCTGGTGTTACGGCGGCTTCAAGGGCACACCTGCTTCCGGGTGGACCTTCGCGCATCTCATTGCCAACGACGAGCCGCATCCCTTTGCGTCCGGATACACGTTGTCGCGCTTTGAAACCGGCCGCGTCATCAATGAAAACGGGGCTGGTCCGCAGCCCGGTAGGCACTAGGGGCGAGGCGCGTCATGCAGATTCCCTGTCCGTGGTGCGGTTCAAGGCCTCTCGATGAGTTCGAGTATGGCGGCGACGCGACGAAGAAGCGCCCTGAGGGCAAAAAGCAGGAGAATATGGAGGCGTGGGTCGACTATGCCTTTCTGCACGACAATGTTGCCGGGCGTCACAAGGAATATTGGCAGCATGTGGGAGGTTGCCGGTGCTGGCTAATCGTCACGCGAGATACGAGGACTCACGAAATCATCAAGTCCGAATTCGCCGTCCCGCAACTGCGGAGCAACCAACGATGAGCGGGCAATCGCACAGGCTGCCGTCTGGAGGTCGCATTGACCGCTCCAAAACCGTCCGGTTCTCCTTCGATGGACGAAGCTATGAGGGACACCCGGGCGATACGCTCGCGTCGGGCCTGATTGCGAACGGCGTCCACCTGACGGGCCGCAGCTTCAAGTATCATCGCCCGCGCGGCATCACCACGAGCGGGAGCGAGGAACCCAACGCACTGGTCACAACGGGCGAAGGCGGGCGCACGGAGCCGAATGTCCCGGCGACTATGGTCGAGCTCCATGACGGGCTCGTCGCGCGCAGCCAGAACCGCTGGCCGTCGCTCTCGTTCGATCTGATGGCGGTCAATTCACTGCTGAAGCCGTTCTTTCCGGCAGGCTTCTACTACAAGACCTTCATGTGGCCGCGGAGTTTCTGGTATCGCCTCTATGAACCGGCGATACGACGTGCGGCGGGACTTGGAACTATCGCCGACCAGCCCGACCCGGATGTTTACGAGCATTCGTACGCGCACTGCGATGTGCTCGTTGTCGGTGCCGGTCCGGCGGGGCTGATGGCGGCTCAGGCGGCGGCGCGGGCCGGCGCACGGGTCGTGCTGGCGGATGAACGTGCGGTTCCCGGCGGCCACCTTGCAGGAGAGGCAATCGAAGTCGATGGACGGGACAGTGCCGCCTGGGCGCAAGGTATCTGCGACGAACTGGACGGGTTGGAAAATGTCCAGATGCTGCTGCGCACGTCCGTGTTCGGACGCTATGACGGGCTGACCTTCGGCGCCGTCGAACGAGTTGGCGATCATCTCGGCAATGACAGTTCAGGCGATCTCCGGCAGCGGCGTTGGACCATCCAGACACGGCAGTTCGTCTGTGCGACGGGCGCAATCGAGCGCCCGCTGGTGTTCGGGGACAATGACCGGCCCGGGATCATGCTTGCCGGTTCGGCTCGTCACTATGTCAACCAATATGGCGTGCTGCCGGGTCGCAAGGTGGTCGTGGCGACGAACAATGACGATTCCTATCTGACAGCGCGCGATCTTGCGCGCGCCGGAGCGGATGTGACGCTTATCGATAGCCGAAGAGAGAAAGATGTCACGGGACACGCCCTGCTTCCGGGCGAAACCGAAGTGCGTTACGGGCAATGCGTGACGCAGACGTGTGGGAAGCTGCATGTTTCATCCGCCCGCCTTGCCGATATCTCGGAGCCGGATCATATCCGCTCGGAACTTCCGTGTGATCTGATCTGTACATCTGGCGGTTGGAACCCGACGATCCACCTCCTGTCCCATTGCGGCGCGCGGCCAAAGTGGGACTCGGCGATCTCCGCCTTCGCCATGGCCAAAGTGGAAAACGGCGTCCATATGGTGGGTGGAGCGGCGGGAACATTCGAATTGCAGAAATGTTTGCAGGAGGGCGTTGCCGCCGGGGTAGCCGCAGCCAGCGCCTGCAGCAGAAAAGCGCGGAAACCGGCTGCGCCCAAGACCGAAAAACTGCCGGAATATCGAATCCAACCGCTTTGGAGGTTGCCGGATACGATCTCGAAGGCAAGCGCCTCATTCGTGGATTTCCAGAACGACGTGACCATTGCGGATCTCGAACTGGCGGACCGGGAAGGTTTCGGGCATGCGGAGCATGCAAAGCGCTACACGACCCTCGGCATGGCAACCGACCAGGGCAAACTGTCCAACGTGAATGCCATCGGTGTGCTCTCCGAGTTGCGGGGGACGCCGATTGCCGAGACGGGCACGACAACATACCGACCGCTCTATACGCCAGCAGCACTGGGTACCCTTGCCGGGCAACGGCAGGGCGCAGAGTTTCGCGCCACCCGGCATAGCGCCATGCACCAGTGGCACGAAAAGAATGGCGCGGTTTTCACCGAGGCGGGGTTGTGGCTCAGGCCTTACTACTATCCGCGTGAAGGAGAGGATTTCGCGGCGGCGGTCAAACGCGAAGTGCTCAACGCGCGCTCTGCGGTCGGCATGGTCGATGTGTCAACGCTTGGGAAGATCGAACTGAAAGGACCGGACTCAGGCCAGTTTCTCGACCGGCTCTATATCAACAGTTTCTCGAAAATGAAAACAGGCCGCGCACGCTACGGCGTGATGCTGCGCGAGGACGGGATGGTATTCGACGATGGCACGGTGACCCGGCTCGCCGACGATCACTATTTCATCACCGTGACGACAGCCAATGCGAGCGGTGTGATGCAGCATATGGAGTTCTGCCATCAGGTGCATTGGCCAGATCTGGATGTGCAGTTCTGCTCGGTGACCGAGGTCTGGGCCGCAATGGCCGTCGCTGGGCCGAAGGCGCGGGACGTTCTGTCCCGCGTCGTCGACGGCATCGATCTTTCCAACGAGGCGTTCCCGCTCCAGTCCGTGGCGGATGCCAGAATTGGCGATGCGTTTGTACGCGTGCTCCGCATCAGTTTCTCAGGCGAACTCGCCTACGAAATTTACACCCCCGCCGACTGCGGTCTGGGCGTCTGGGAGGCGATCATGGAGGCGGGAGCCGAGGATGGGATTTCCGCCTATGGCACAGAGGCGATGACGGTCATGCGCACCGAGAAGGGCCACGTGGCGGGGCCGGAACTCGATGGCAGAACGACGGCGGATGATCTTGGTTTGGGCCGGATGATGTCGCAGCGCAAGGACTATATAGGCCGATGGTTGTCACAGCGCAGTGGATTGACCGGGGCGGGGCGTTCGCAACTCGTTGGACTAAAGCCGATCACGAATAGCGATACGTTCAGAATGGGTGCGCATCTTGTGACCGAACCGGGCACGATCGGACCGGATGTGTCTCAGGGGCACGTTACGACATCGGTTTATAGCCCGGCCTGCGACCACTTCATCGGCCTTGCCCTGCTTCAAGACGGGCGCAGCCGAACGGGTGAGCGCGTGTATGTGGCATCGCCGCTGCACAATGAGCAGGTCGAGGCCGAGGTAACGGGACCGGTGTTTGTCGATCCGGACGGGGAGCGCATGCGTGGTTGAGATGATTGAGAGGAGAAGCGCGCTTGCCGGTCTTCTGCCTATGGGCGCACCTGCAAGAACCGATGGCGTGCGGATTGAAGAGTTGGAGGATGCGCTCCAGCTTCAACTCTTCGCGCGAAACGGCAAGTCGGGTGAACTGGCCAGGGTCGTTGCTCGGTTCCTGAAACGGAAAAAGCCCCTTGCACCGCTCGAGAGCGCAGAGCAGGGCGGTATTTTCATCTGCGCCGTCGGTCCGCGTGAGTATTGGGTTTTGGCGCGGGGGCGTTCCTCGGCCAAGAACCTAGGCGCGCTCGAAAAGGTGGTCAAAGATCACGCGTCAGTCTTCGAGCAGACCGACGGGCGGTTCGTCATCCGTCTTTCCGGACCGCGCGCCGCCGACGTGCTGGCGCGAGGCACGTCGCTCGATCTGCATGATCCGGAAAGGCCCGACGCGTGGGGCAGCCACACCCTTATTGAACATATACCGGCGCTCGTGCTTCGCCACATGCACAAGAGTGCGGCCGTCTATAACGTTTCGGTGCCGCGCAGCTATGCCGGTTCGTTCGTCGCCTGGCTGCGTTGACCCCGATGCCCTAGCTGGTCTTCTTCTCGGCTGGAGCATTGCCGGACGACATGGCGAGCATAACGAGGGTCCAGCCGGCCATGGCGATGTTGATGCCGACAAGCAGTCCGATAGCCCAAAGTGCTGAACTCGGCAGCTTTGCCCAGATCATGACGCCGACAATGCCGGAAAGTATGCCGCCGAACAGAACCCAGCCCCATCCCGCCTGGGGTTTGATCTTGAAGGCGAGCGCGGCGCGGAAGGCACCTTCAACGATGAACAACACGGCAAGGAACACGGTCAGCGTGACAAGGCCCGCGAGCGGGTAGGCCAACAGGATGACGCCTGCCGCGAGTTCAAGTCCGCCGATCAAAAGTTCCCACAGAAACCCGCTCCATTCCTTGGCGCGGAAAGCATGAACGATCTGCACAATGCCGCCGATAACGAGCAGCCACCCTACAAACAATTCCGTGGACAAGGCTGAGAGGAAGGGGAACAGGATCGCGGCCGTGCCAACGACGATCAGTACCACGCCAATGGCGATGAACCATCCGCGGTTTTCGTGAATCGCCTTGGCGATATCTTCTGCTGTTTTAGCCATGGAGAGCCTCCTGATGCTTTGTGTTCGTTCTGCCTCTTACACCCTTGGGCCAATTGGCCCCAACTATTGCAGAAGTTGATAATTGAAGGTGTGACACTGGTTCAATCCGCATTGCACAAACACCGATACCGTGTTGATCACCGCGATGACGACCACATACAGGCCGACCAGTCCGGCGATCTTCGAAAGCACCGGATACTGTGCCGGTTGTACGTCTGAGAGATGATCGTTGCTGCCAAGTGCTGTGAGTTTCAGCGCATAGGCCGTCAGGATGCAGACGGCGATGACGATCGACCAGACTGGCATGTGAATGCCGAAAACCTCCGTGCCGATATATTCGTGGCCCGGCCGTGGATAGATGTCGAGGAGCGTCTGGCGTACCGAGACGATCAACAGGAAGATCGTGAAAACCAGACTGACGCCCGTGTTCTGATAGGAGAAGCCGTGGCGGAAGCTCTGAATGATGCCTAAACACACGCCGAAGAGTGCAACGCGCTGCAGCAGGCACAACGGGCAGGGCAGTTCACCATAACCATACTGCATCGTCATGGCCGCGGTCAGAATGCCGGCAATGACCGCCATCATGGCAAGGAGAAACGCGTAGTTCATCCATGCCATCGTGCGGACCATGCCGGGACTGTCCGTAACCGTGGTCATCGCTCAGACCTTGCCGTTGTCTGTGTTGTGTGGAGTTGGAATATGCTCGACTTGAATCCAGGGCATGCGGAACCCGTATTCCGGACTGTAGATTTCCCATAGGAACAACCAGACGGCGAGAACGAAACAAATGAACATGGAGGCGAGCGATAGGGCGCGCCGGCCCATGTATCCCAAGATGAGGGCGCATGACAGCACAACAAACACGGCGAACATCATGGGTCGACTGCCTAGGTCAAGAAATCATCGAAGTTCGCGGAACTATAAACAGAGTTCTGATTCGTGGATAGACGCGAAGACCGTTCCGCACGCCTGTGGGATCAGAACCGGTCCGGACGATATGGCGCCATGTCGATCGGCGGTGTTTCATCAAACACCAGTGCGGCGACAAGCTTCCCGGTGCCCGCCGACTGGGTGAGCCCATAATGTCCGTGTCCGAACGCGTAGATGATGTTTTGCGCGTTTGGCGACTTGCCGATGACGGGTAGGTTGTCAGGTAGGCAAGGCCGATGCCCCATCCATTGTTTGCCATCCTCTGTCTTGAGATCCGGAAAGAAAGATTTGGCTTTGGCCAGAAGTGCGTCGGCGCGCGTGAAGTTCGGCGGAAGAGTGAGGCCGCCGAGTTCCACGGCCCCTCCGATGCGGATGCCGCTGGTAAGCCGGGTCATGAAAAACGCATGGCTGGCAAACGTCACTGCGCGTTTCAGATCGAGGGCGGCGGGTGGCAGCGTGGTGTTGTATCCACGCTCTGCTTCGAGCGGGATCTTGTCGCCGAGCTTTTGGGCGAGTGTATGCGACCATGCGCCGGCGCAGATAATCGCGTTCTTTGTGGACAAGGTTCGCCCATCGCCAAGCTTCACCTGGCATCCCTCAGGGCGGTTTTCGAGCGCATCGACGCCGCAAATTTCAATGTCACCGCCGCGAGCCCGGAACGTCTCGCCCAATGCTTCGACATAGTCGAGGGGGTCGGAAACACCCTGCCAGATCTTGGTATGAATCGCGTACTGAAATTTTGGATCAAGGCCCGGCTGGTAATCGGAGATCGCTTTTGCACCGCGGACGGGCTCAAACGTCATTCCGAGATCCTGGCGGCGTTCCCAGCTGCGAATGGCAGCATTGAACTCCCCCTCGGTGTCGTAAATCTCCAGCCCGCCGTCATTGTGCAGGAGATTGTGCGTACCTGCCATTTTCGAAAAATCCTGCAAATCGTCGCGGCAATACTCCATCAGGGCGGCAAGCGCCTCACGTGTTCTGGCAACGCGTGAGGGGCGACTGGCACTCACGAAACGCAGCAACCAAGGGGTTGCCTGTATTGCGTATCGTGCCGGAATCGAGAAGGGCCCCATCGGGTCGAAGAACCATTTGGGGACTTTGCGAATGACGGATGGTGAGTTGTGAGGGTCGACGCTGGAAAATGTCAGCGCTCCCGCATTGCCGCGTGACGTTTCCGCGGCGACGCCTTTGCGGTCGAGGACAAGCACATTCAGGCCGCGGTTTTGCAAGGCGACGGCAACCGACATGCCGATGACGCCTGCTCCGACAACGATCGCGTCGGGATTGTTTTTGTTGTCTCCGGTCACGGTTGGTCGTTTCTCCTCTTGATGACTTATGTAAACCGTGGCTTTTCAGCCAGATAGTGCGCCCGCATGGGGTCCCGGAACCGCTCCATCAACTCCTGATTGACCGTGCAGTCCGGTTGCTGGTCGGCAGGCAGCATCGGCTCATAGGTGATCCCGTTCAGCTCTTTCTTGAATGTTTCTTTGGCATCTGCAACCAGCTTTGGTTCCATATAGAAGTCGAGCGCTGCACCTGCCAACGCCTTTGCACCGACAACGGTTCCCTTATGGGTGATGCTGGATGTCAGAGGGATACCAGCCGTCCAGTTGTGAAAGGAAACGCCGGGTACGGTTCCTGGAAACCAGACACGGCCCATGGGGACCTTCCAGGAGATATCGCCGCAGTCGTTCGATGCGCCGATCAGCGGGCCCGGTCCGGTCAGTGGCGTTACGTTCTCCAGCAACCCGTCGGCGGGTTGGCCTGCGGCCTTTTGCACCTCGCGCGCAAAGGCCAGTTCCTCCCCGCTCCATTGGGGCATCCCGATCGCTTCGATATTCCGTTGCATGACGTCCGCCATTGTCTGATTGCAGCGCAATGGCCAGACCGCGCTGCGCACATTGACCTCCAGGCGCGTCTTCGTCATCAGTGCGGCGCCCTCCGCGATGTTTTTTGCCTGCTCGAAAAGAGATGTGACACCGGCGGCCTCCGGATGGCGGAACATCCACCAGACAGACGCCTTTTCGGGAATGATGTTCGGCTGCGTGCCGCCATGGGTGATCACCCGGTGGGCGCGCAACTCAGGCTCCATATGTTCGCGGAACTGGGCGAGACCCACATCCATCAGCACAACCGCGTCGAGCGCATCGCGCCCGCGCCAGGGCGCAAGCCCTGCATGTGCCGTCTCGCCGAGAAATGTGAAGTCCGCCGCGATGCAGGCGATCTGGACAACATCATATTCCGTGTGGAAATCCATACCGATGTGATTGTGGAAGGCGAGATCCACATCATTGAAATATCCGTCCCTCACAAAGTAAGGCCGGGACAGCGCCAGTTCTTCCGCCGGAGCGCCGACCACCTTCAGCGTGCCCGAGAGCCCGTGTTGCTCCATGGTGTGTTTGAGCGCGAGCGCACTGGCGGTCATGACCGTGGCGTTGGCGTGATGGCCCTCGCAATGACCGGGAGCGCCTTCGACAATCGGTTCCTTTTTCAGAACTCCCGGCTGTTGGGAGTTTTCCGGCAACCCGTCATATTCCGCGTGAAGAGCGATGACCGGACCGCCTTCACCCCAGGTCGCCAGGAACGCGGTGTCGAAACCGGATAGGCCTTTCTCGGTCGTGAACCCGGCCGCTTCCAGAACCTCGATGAGCAGCGCTGAGGACTCATATTCCTGAAGGCTCGGCTCCCCGAACCAGAACAGATTGTCCGACAACAAAGCGATCTGCTCTGCGTTGCGGTCGATGTAGCTGAAGGCGGACTGCTTTTCAGTTCCAATGACGATCTTGTTCATATTTTGCTCCGCTTGTGACTGAGGGAGATCATAGCTTCTCATTCATTTTGGCAAAGGTGATTGTCGCAACCTCGGCAAGAATGCGGGTTGAAGCAAGTGCCAACTGCTGTTGTTCTTGTCAGCTTGTAGCATTTTGGCAAAACCGGGTTTCGGAAATCATGTCATACAAAGTTGTCTTCATCGGCCTCGGCGTCATGGGGCATCGCATGTTGGGAAACATGCACAAGCATGAGGCATTCGATCTGTATGCAGGCTGGGACCCCGATGCTGCGGCCCGCGAAGCGGCAAAGGCTCAATATCCGGAGATCGAGATTGCAGAGTCGCCTGATGAGCTGATTGGACGCGCGCAAACGGATGTCGTTTACATCGCGTCGCCACCCGCCAGTCATCGCGAACATGTTTCCAAGGCCGTTGAGGCCGGCAAGACGGTTTTTTGCGAAAAGCCGCTGGGCGTGGATGTTATCGACAGCCGGGCGATGGTCGATGAGGTCGAACAGGCCGGTGTTCTGAACGCGGTGAATTTCCCGTTCGCTCGCTCCGTGGCAGCCGATTACATCATAGGGGAAATGTCGGCCGGCGGGATTGGAAATGTCGTCGGTGCAGATGTGCGTCTGCATTTCTCGTCTTGGCCGCGCGAGTGGCAGGCGAATGCCGCAGCGTGGTTGTCAAAACGCGCCGAGGGTGGTTTCACGCGTGAGGTGGTTTCTCATTATGTGTATCTGACCGAACGCCTGTTCGGTGAGGCGGAACTGCTGGCATCTCACGCCCACTATCCCGACGGAGCGGGAGGTGAGAATGCGGAAAGCCATCTTCTGGCACAACTGAGATGCGGAGACATACCTGTTTCGGTTGCCGCCTCGGTCGGGGGTACGGGACCGGATCTCGTCGAGTACACCGTGTGGGGATCAAGGCGCTCCTATCGGATATTCGACTGGAACCAGCTCTTTTCAACCGATGGGGAGGAGTGGGAACGCGGTCTTGCGCACATCGCCGACCCGCGCGAAGAAGGATATCGGCGCATGCTCGACAACTTCGTCGCCCAGCTTGAAGGCCGCCCGCATACAATGGCGAGTTTCGCACAGGCCCTCTCCGTGCAGGAGTTGGTCGAGGCCATGCTGAAATGATGGCGTGCAGGCGTGGGTGTTCACTACCATAAATTGAGAGCAAGAAGCGCCTTCGCCACAATTCGCATTACTCTGTAATACACAAGCGCTGCCAGAGGCCAAAAAGCGGACGTCAAAACAGATTTAATGGAAGATCACGGCTTGTTAGCTTGCGATGCAACAGACGTGGTCCTAACGTGTCGCAGTCACATTTTGCTGTGATCACGAAAAATATTTCCATTTGAGCTAGGGGAGGATCAAGCTCATGAAAGTACGTCGAGTATTTGGCGGTATACTGGTCGCTTCGGCGCTTGCGTTCGCAGCGACACCAGCAACCGCAAAAAACACAATAAGATGGGCCAGCCAGGGTGATGCGCTGACCGGCGACCCTCACGCCGCAAACGAAGCCCCCACAAACTCGGCCTCGCGCAAGATCTATGACACGCTTGTTTATGCCGACAAGGACCTGAAATTCATTCCGTGGCTTGCCACGTCATGGAAGCTCGTCAATCCGACGACCTGGGAATTCGAACTGCGCAAGGGCGTGAAGTGGCACGATGGCTCCGACTTCACCGCCGAGGATGTGAAATTCAGCTTCGAGCGCGTCCTCTCGCCGACTTCCGACTACAAGAAGCAGGTGAACAGCGTCAAGGAAGTCAAGATCATCAATCCGCACAAGGTCCATATTATTCACACCGGGCCGAACCCGATTTTCCCGAACCAGCTGACGAGCATTTTCATCATGTCGAAGGCATGGTCGGAAAAACACGGCGTGACCAAGCCGCAGGATCGGGCCGCGAAGGAAGAAACCTACGCGGTGCGTCATGCAATGGGTACCGGTCCCTTCAAGCTCAAACTGCGCGAGCCTGACGTAAAGACCGTGCTGGTGAAGAACGAGGATTGGTGGGGGCTGAAGCAGTTCCCGCATGAGGTCGACGAGATCATCTATACGCCGATCTCGAACCCGGCAACTCGGATTGCCGCGCTGCTGTCCGGCGAGCTGGACTTTGTCCTGGATCCGCCGCTGCAGGATCTTAACCGCATCAAGAGCACGCCGGGCTTCAAGATCAAGCAGACGGCACAGACCCGCACCATTTTCCTGGGCATGAACCAGGGCAAGGACAAGCTGTTGACGGCAAGCGTCGACAAAAATCCGTTCAAGGATGTGCGCGTCCGCAAGGCCTTCTATCAGGCGATCGACGTCGATGCGATCAAGAAGAAGGTGATGCGCGGATACTCGGTTCCTGCCGGTATCATCACGTCGAAGTTCATCCACGGTCATACGCCGACGCTCGACAAGCGCCATCCCTATGATCCCGCAGCTGCCAAGAAACTACTTGCCGAGGCGGGTCATCCGAACGGCTTCGAAATCCAGCTCGACTGCCCGAACAACCGCTACATCAATGATGAAGCGATCTGTCAGGCGGTGGTCGGGATGCTCGCCAAGATCGGCGTTAAGGTAACGCTGTCGGCGATCCCGAAGACGATCCATTTTCCGAAGATCAAGAACCGGGAAACGGACTTCTATATGCTGGGATGGGGCGTTCCCACGCTTGACTCCCACTATGTGTTCTCATTCCTGACCAAGGGCGCGGACAAGGGCTGGAACGGAACCGGTTTCAACGATCCGGAGATCAACAAGGCGATCGACCAGATCGAGATCGAGACCGACTTCGGCAAGCGTGATGCGCTTATCAGCAAGGTGTGGACGAAGATGAAAGACAACGTCAATTATCTGCCGTTGCATCATCAGGTCATCGTCTGGGCGATGAACGACAGGGTCGATGTGCCGATCGTTGCCGACGACGGTGTACGGTTCATCTACACCAAGTTCAAAAAGTAACACCGGCCTGCTGGCGATAGGCTAAGCTTTCGGGCGTGCGTTGATCGCACGCCCGGGAGCCGCCGTTTCGGGGGGAGCGCAAGCCGCCATGACTGCTTACATCCTTCAGCGGATATTCCAGGCGCTGGCCGTAATGGTCGTTGTCGCCTTTGTTTCATTCCTGATGTTCAACTTCGTTGGCGATCCCGTCGACAACATGGTGGGCCAGGAAGCGTCATACGAAGACCGCGAGGAAATGCGTGACCGCCTCGGGCTGAACGACCCGTTTGTCGTCCAGTTTGCGCGGTTTGTCGGCAATGCGGTACGGGGCGAATTTGGCATTTCCTATCGGCTGCAACGTCCGGTCGCCACCCTGATCTCCGAGCGCATGCCCGCCACACTTGAACTTGTCGGAGCGTCGGCCCTGCTCTCGATCCTGATCGGAATACCGCTGGGGGTCTATACCGGTATCCGGCGTTACGCGATCAGCAGCCGGGTCATATTGACATTGTCGCTTGCCGGCGTGTCGCTACC
Organism: Hyphomicrobiaceae bacterium; assembly: GCA_028066055.1. GTDB lineage: Bacteria > Pseudomonadota > Alphaproteobacteria > Rhizobiales > Methyloligellaceae > UBA2767. The sequence continues at coordinate 103,632 of JALCBY010000006.1, read as the reverse complement.
GACCTTCGTGATCGGCATCCTTCTGATCTATGTTTTTTCCGTCAATCTGGGGTGGCTTCCATCCTTCGGACGCGGACAGGCGACACAGATCGGATGGTGGTCGACGAGTTTTCTGACCGTATCAGGTTGGAAGGCGATCATCATGCCGTCGATTACACTCGCCTTGTTCCAGATGACGCTGATCCTGCGCCTGGTGCGTTCGGAGATGCTCGAGGTCATGCGCACGGATTACATCAAGTTCGCTCGTGCGAGGGGCTTGCCCGATCGCCTGATCAATTTCGGCCACGCCTTCAAGAACACCCTCGTACCGGTCATCACGATCATCGGACTCAATGTCGGCTCGCTGATTGCCTTTTCCATCATCACGGAAACGGTGTTCCAGTGGCCGGGCATGGGATTCCTGTTCATCCAGGCCGTCGGCTTCGCGGATGTGCCCGTGATGGCGGCCTATCTGGTGATGGTTGCGGCGATCTTCGTGGCCATAAACCTGATCGTTGATATCCTCTATTTCGTCGTCGACCCGCGGTTGCGGGTTGACCGGACGGTTGCGTCAGGCAGCGGGGAGTAGGGGCCATGTCAGACAATCCGCTTGGCGTTTCGCGTCCGACAAGCCTGCTGCACCGTATTCTGGACAGCGATATTTTTTACAGCTTCAGCCACTCGCCGATTACGGTGCTGTCGGCAATCGTGACGGCGATCTTCTTTCTCGCGGCGGCGTTCGCACCGTGGGTCGCACCGCACAACCCGTTCGACCCTGCGACACTGGATCTGCTCGATGCCTTCACGCCGCCCGCATGGGAGGAGGACGGATCGACCAAATTTCTGCTCGGCACGGACGATCAGGGCCGGGATATCCTTTCCACGATCATCTATGGCAGCCGCGTTTCTCTGATTGTCGGCTTCTCCGCCGTATTGTTTTCGGTGATCCTGGGGGTCGGCCTCGGGCTGCTGGCTGGTTACCTGGGCGGCTGGCTTGAAACCATCGTCATGCGCATGGCCGACGTGCAGCTCACGATTCCGGCCATTCTCGTCGCGTTAATGATCGATGGTGTGGCCCGCATCCTGGTGCCTGTCCATTTGCGCGATGAACTGGCGATTTACGTGTTGATCCTGGCAATTGGTATCTCCGACTGGCCCCGCTATGCGCGGGTCACCCGCGGTGCGGCCCTGGTCGAACGCAACAAGGAATATGTGTCGGCGGCACGCGTCATCGGCGTTCACCCGATCAAGATCATGCTGCGCCACGTGCTCCCCAACGTGTTGGGACCGGTTCTTGTGCTGGCGACGATCGGGTTGGCGCTCGCGATCATCACCGAGGCAACCCTGTCGTTCCTCGGCGTCGGCGTTCCGCCAACCCAGCCATCGCTCGGAACCTTGATCCGCATCGGTAACAATTTCCTGTTCTCCGGCGAATGGTGGATCACGCTCTTCCCGTCCATCGCCTTAGTGATCCTTGTGCTTGCCGTGAACCTGTTGGGCGACTGGTTGCGCGACGCACTCAACCCGAAGCTGAGGTGACGGCGAGTATGGCACTGCTTGAAGTGGAAGATCTACGTGTTGAATTTCCAACCCGCCGGGGCGCGCTTCTTGCGCTGGATGGCGTGTCGCTCGAAATCAACGAGGGCGAGGTGCTGGGCGTCGTGGGCGAATCCGGAGCCGGAAAATCGCTCACCGGCGCCGCGATCATCGGTTTGCTGGAGCCGCCGGGACGCGTGACGGGCGGGAAGATCCGGCTTGAGGGGCACCGCATCGATACATTGTCCTATGAGGAAATGCGCAATATCCGCGGCAAGAAGATCGGCGCGATCTTTCAGGACCCGCTCACGAGCCTCAATCCGCTTTACACCATCGGGCGTCAGTTGATTGAAACCATCCGCGTCCATATGGACGTGAGTCCCGAAGCAGCGCGTGCGCGTGCGATCGAGCTCTTGGGAGAGGTGGGCATTCCCGCGCCGGAGCGGCGCATCGATTCATACCCGCACGAATTTTCCGGCGGCATGCGTCAGCGTGTCGTCATTTCCCTTGCGCTGTGCGCCAACCCGCGGCTGATCATCGCTGACGAGCCGACGACCGCGCTCGATGTGTCAATTCAGGCGCAGATCATCGCACTGCTCAAAAAGCTCTGCCGTGAGCATAAGACGGCCGTGATGCTGATCACTCACGACATGGGTGTCATTGCCGAAACCGCGGACCGTGTTGCCGTCATGTATGCCGGGCGCGTTGCTGAAATCGGTCCCGTCAAGCGCGTGGTGAAGCAACCAAAGCACCCCTATACGGTCGGTCTGATGGGGGCGATCCCGATGGTCGGCCACGACGTGGAGCGCCTCACTCAGATCGAGGGTGCCATGCCGCGCCTGAACGAAATTCCGCCGGGCTGTTCGTTCAATCCGCGCTGTCCCAAGGTCTTCGACAAGTGTCGGATGGAGCGCCCCGAACTGATGCCGGCGGGTCGCAATGCGGAAGCCGCTTGCTGGCAGTTCGATAAGGGGGGGCGCCGTGGCTAAGCGCGCAAAATCTGAGGCCCAGGCGGAATCGATGCTCGAAGTGCGTGATCTCGCCAAATATTTCGACGTGTCGAAACCGTGGCTTGCCCGCATGATCGAACGCGCGCCGAGACAGATCCTCAAAGCCGTCGATGGCCTCGCATTCGACATCAAGAAGGGGCAGACATTCTCGCTCGTAGGCGAGTCGGGGTGCGGCAAATCCACCGTCGCCAAGCTGGTCGTCGGCTTGCACAAACCGAGCCGCGGGGCCATCAGGTTCGAGGGGCGAGACGTGGCCGATGTACGTTCGCGAGCGGATTCGGCCGCGTTGCGCAGGCGCTGGCAGATGATTTTTCAGGATCCCTACGCCAGCCTCAATCCGAGATGGCGTGTGCGCGACATCATTGCCGAGCCGATCCGGGTGTTCGGATTGATCAAGTCGCGAGGCGAGCAGGACGAGAAAGTCGCCGCGTTGTTGAGGCAGGTTGGCCTGTCGCCTGTCGACGGCGAGAAGTACCCGCACGAGTTTTCCGGCGGCCAGCGCCAGCGGATTTCCATTGCCCGGGCCCTGTCCTCGAACCCGGAGTTCCTGGTGTGTGACGAGCCGACATCGGCGCTCGATGTTTCCGTGCAGGCGCAGATCCTGAATCTCATGAAGGACCTGCAGAACGAATTCGGGCTCACATATCTCTTCATCAGCCACAATCTGGCCGTCGTGTATCACCTCTCGGACAAGATCGGCGTGATGTATCTCGGGCGGTTGTGCGAGGTGGCCGGCTCAAAGGAATTGTTCGCGCGCCCGCAGCACCCCTACACCCGGTTGCTGCTTGAAACGATACCGGACCTCGAAATGACGGGACGCGAGAGGGAACCGGTTGCCGGTGAAGTCCCGAACCCGATCAATCCGCCATCGGGCTGCGCGTTCCATCCGCGATGCCCGTTCGCCAATGATCGATGCCGGTCCGAGATCCCGCTTCCGACCGAGCGTGCAGGCCACACCGTCGCCTGTCATGCCGCAGAGGAAGGCCGGTTGCCCGACGCGAAGTTTCCCGCACCCAAGCGGCCTTCCGCGTCCTAGGATTGCAGCCCGCCCGCTCTCATTCGGTTATCAGAGCTTCCACGATCCGTTGCACGGCGAGGCCGTCTTCCAGCGTAGCTACCGTCACCGGCTCACGCCGGAACGCTTTAGCCAAAGCGCCGATATTGCGCGTGATGTCGTCCTCGCCGTCCTCATCGTCGCCCTCAAACAGCAGTTTCCACTCGCTGCCGTCGGTTTCGCTGATCCGGCCGCCGCTCTGGAGCATGAAGGACTTCTTGTCCGCCCACAGCGTGTATTGCGTGCCGACCGGGCCCGCACCTCCACAGGCTGCATTGATCACCGTCGGCACACCGCCGAATTCGAGCTCGGCGACCAGCCGGGTCTCGGATTTGGTCGGGTCGCCCGGGAAGGCTGCATTTCGCGTTACGATCTTGCCGTCGCCGAGAAGCCTGCGGGTCAGATAGACCCAATGCGAGATCATTTCCCGGGTGAACCCGCCCTGTTCGCGCCCGGCGAGCCAGGTTGCGTGGGCCTGAAAGTCGCGCGGCCACTTTTCCAGATGAATGAATATATCGACGCCGGTCACATTGCCTGCTGCTCCGGAGCGAATTTCGTTCTCCAGATGCGTGCTGCCTCGTGCATTGGTGTGATTGAAATTGATGGCGGCCGGCAGGTTTCGCTGCGCGGCCAGCTCGACGAGAGCTTCCGATTCCGCAATGTCGATCCCGAGCGGCTTTTCGCAGAAGATGCATTTCCCGGCTTCGGCCGTGGACCGTGCATAAGCAACATGGGTCGTAGGCGGGCTGGCGATATAGACGGCGGTTGTGTCGGGATGCCCGATAACCTCGTCGGCGCTCGCAGTAATCTGCACGTCCGGGTGCGCCTCGCTGACCCTGGCGCATGCCGCTCCGTCCGGATCCCATGCACAGACGACCTCATAGTCCTCGTGCTGGTTCATACTGGCGAGCGTTACATGACCGATGGCACCAAGGCCAATAACGCCGATCTTGTGTGGTGAGTTCGACATGTCCGGAAGCTCCTCTCAGGCAGACGCACTTTATGCGTCAAGAGAACCCCCAACAACACGATGCCGGGAAAACAGCTTCGCTCGATATGGCGCAGTGCGCCCTAGTAGCAGACGGTCGATTTCGCTTTGCAGTTGCGATGGGGCAGCATGTATTTGATGAACCAGTCACCGCACTTGATGTGGAATTTGCCGTACCGAACCCTCTTGATGTTGTTTTTCTTCTGCCACTGCTCGACATACCAGATCAGCTTGTTCTTCACGGTGCCTTCGGTGCCGGTGTCATAGAAAAAATCCGTACCGTTATGGCTTGCATGGAATGTCTTGCATTTGGCCTGGGCAGATTCCGGCGGAATGCTGAGCGACAAAATGACGGTTGCGAGCCCCGTGGCAGCAAGGAGAGACAGTTTCCGCATCGTTACAAACTCCTCAATATCTCTGGAAAGCTTTGACCGCACCCAAGGGTCAGTAACAGACCTTTGCCTTGGCGATGCAATGTTTGTGCGGGAGCATATATTTGATGAACCAGTCACCACACTTTGTCTTCGCTCTGTAGACCTTGGCGCGCCTGATGCCTTTCGCGGCCTTCCACTGGCTGATGTAACCGTTCAGTTTGTATTCGGCAGTGCCGGCCGCACCGTCTGAATAAAAGAAATCGGTTCCGTTGTGGGTTGCCTTGAACCATTTGCACCCTGCTTCGGCAGGCGTTGATCCCAAGGTCATAATTGCCGCCGATCCGACGATCGCGGCCAAAAACAATCCACGCAATACTCCCATCGTGTGAGCCCCCTGTAAATTTTCCGCCTCCGAATATTATTATCCGAGCTTGTGGCGAGTCACCCGGTGCCCACGGAAAAACGCAAAATTTTTTTGAGTTCTGTGGCGATTCGACAACAGATATCGCCGTTCCGCTAAGCGCTTCAATTCTTTGTAAGAAAATCGAAATCGCAACCTTTGTCGGCCTGCAAAATAGTCTTTTCCAGCAAGTGTGCGTAGCCCCGCTCGGGAGTTTTGCGTGGCGGTTTCTTGTCACGAGCGGTGGCGCGGTCGGCCAACTGTGTGTCGCTCAAATCAACATCGAGCCGCCGGTTCGGAATGTCGAGTGTGATCATGTCACCGGTCTCGATGAGACTGAGCGGTCCGCCGATCGCGGCCTCCGGCGTGACATGCAGAACGATGGATCCGAATGCCGTGCCGCTCATGCGCGCGTCGGAAATCCGGACCATATCCTTCACGCCCGCTTGGGCGAGCTTCTTCGGGATCGGCAGGTAGCCCGCCTCCGGCATGCCCGGTGCGCCAACGGGTCCCTCGTTGCGCATGACGAGTATATCGTCCTTCGTAACGTCGAGGTCGGGATCATCGATGCGTGCCGCCAGATCGTGGACGGAGTCGAAGACAACCGCCTTGCCCGTATGGGTCCGGAAGGCGTCCGACGATGCGCTCTGCTTGATGATGGCGCCGCCGGGCGCAAGGTTTCCTCTGAGCACGGCGAGCCCCCCTTCGCTTGAAAGGGGATCGTTCAATGGCCGGACAACCGCTTGCTCCCATTCCGGAGAGGCATCGAGCGCGTGTTGCAGTGTCTCGCCCGTTACAGTCTGTTGGTCCATGCTCAGCAACGGCGCGAGGGTGCGCAGTATGGTGGCAAACCCACCGGCCTCGTGCAGCTCCTGCATATAATGCTCGCCGGATGGTTTGAGGTCGACGATGACCGGCGTTTCGCGGCTCAGTTCGTCAACCCTTTCGAGCGATATGTCGATGCCGAGCCGCCCGGCCATGGCCGTGAGGTGAATGAGCCCGTTGGTCGATCCGCCGATCGCAAGAAGGACACGCAAGGCATTCTCGACCGATTGCTGCGTGATGACCTTGTCCAGGCTCAGGCCGGAGCCAGCCATGGCCACCGCACGCATGCCGGTCTGTTCGGCATGGCGGAGGCGCTGGGACATGACGGCCGGGATTGTCGCGCCGCCGGGAAGCATGACGCCGAGCGCTTCCGACATGAGTGCCATGGTGCTCGCGGTGCCCATCACCATGCAGGTGCCGGGTGTGGGGCCGAGCTGGTCGGTGATGTCCGGCAGTTGCTCTTCCTCGACCTCGCCGGCGCGGAACCGCGCCCAGAAATGGCGGCAGTCCGTACATGCGCCGACGCGCCGGCCCTGATAGGAGCCGGTGAGCATGGGCCCGGTCACTTCGAGAATGGCCGGCGTTCCCGCGCTGGCCGCTCCCATGAGCAGGGCGGGAACGGTCTTGTCACACCCGCCGATCAGCACCACGGCGTCCATCGGCTGCGCGCGGATCATTTCTTCCGTGTCCATGGACATCAGGTTCCGCAGATACATGGATGTGGGATAGGTGAAGGACTCATGCAGGCTGATGACCGGGAACTCGAAGGGGAGACCGCCGGCGAGCATGACGCCGCGCTTGATGGCTTCGATCAGCTTCGGCACCGTTGCGTGACAGGAATTGTAGGCCGAGTATGTATTGACGATGCCGATGATCGGACGGTCGAGGGCCTCGTCGGTGTAGCCCATGGATTTCAGAAAGACCGTTCTCAGATATCTGGAAAACGCCGCGTCTCCGTAACTGATGAGTTTGTCGTCGAAGCCACCCGGTTTTGAAGTCTTTTTGGAGGGCATTGATGCGGCCTTTCGCGCGATTGAAGGTTCAAGGACGGAATCGGGGCGAGATGTATTGCCAGGTCCGAACCTGGGTTTTACATGTCTGTTGTCGAAAAAACCAACCGACGCGGCTCTTGTGCGAACTCTTGTTTCCGGCGACAAAAGCGGCGGAAAGTTCCGGCAGCTCGGTGAATTGATGCTGCTTTCAGGAGGAAGATGTCATGATTGCGGTTATCGTCGAGTTCGAAGCCAGTCCGGGCAAGGCGGATGAGCTGCGCGATGCGTTGCAGACCCAGGGGCGTAGCTCTCTGGAGAAGGAACCGGGTTGCCGGTACTTTGACGTGTGCCAGGACCCGGAAAATGAGCACGTCTTCTTCCTGTATGAACTCTATGACGATGCGGACGCCGTCGAGGCACACGGGAAAACGGAACACTATGCCGCGTTCCGCGCAACAATCGATCCCTTGCTGAAATCCCGTGTGCGTCGGGAAATGGCGCGGCTCTAACGGAGCCCGCGCCACATCAGCAGATGAGCGGCGCAGCGGTTGCAATCACTGCTGCCGAACCCGGGATGTGTCGCCTCGAAGTGCCCCGAGCCGACAAGACGCGAGACGAGATCGCATTCCGTTTCGCCCGGCAAAGGAACGGCCCAAGCCGTCACGCTGCGTCGCATCGTCAACTGGTCGACATGCCAGTGGGCGCGTTTGTCATGGTGCAAATGACGAGCAAGGCGCGCTCTTATCCCGCCGGGGCCACGAGCCGACCCGGCGTAGACATACCAGCCTTCTAAGAGGGGAGGCTGGCTCGCCCTGGGTCTTGTAAGGAGTATGGCCTCACGAAGACCGAGGATGAGGAGGTAGGCGCCTGCAACGGCCGGAAGGTCGGAAGTTTCGTTGCGTCTGACGATCCTGACCATGCCATAAGACGCTTTGAACTGCCGTAGCAATCCATCCGGTGGAATGTCGGTTTTTGTCGTGATCATCACCTTGTTCAGAATTCTTTTGATTTCAATTAACTATCTGAATTCAAATATGAAATATAACCACAATTCCGGCTTTCGGTTGCGTTATCGTCGGATTGACGCCATATCCAGTCAAGACTCAAATCAGGATTCGGCATAAATGGCCGCCAAAGCCACAGATATTGCAGGTTCCGCTGACGCTGTACCCGCGAGGAAGAGCGTCCGCGCGTCTGCGCGCCGCAAACGGCGGGGCAAAGTGAAGGTCCAAAAGTTGGGGCCGGTCGCGGCCTTTGTTCGTCCGATCGGATTGACGGTCGCGTTGATGCTGGCCGCCTACGGTCTCGCCTCGCTCGGCACCACTTTCTGGAGGTCATACCAGCGTCATCAGGATCATACCGCCGCCACACATCCTGACCGCAGCATCTTCGAGATTTTCGTCACCCCGCAACTGCCGGAGGATGCCGTTGATCTGGTCATCAGGGATGTTGAGGGGAATATCCGCCGGGTCGCGGCGTCGAAGTCCGAGACCGACACATTCGTCAACGAAACGATCCTGATGCTTGACGATGAACGCGACCGGATCAAGCGGGCGGCGGATGCGGACATCGACCGGCTGTTTGAAAGCGCGTTCGCGGACAGGGACCAGGTTGTCGAAGCCTATGCCGACTGGTTCTTCGAGTGGAAGCGCTCCTACATCGTTCTGAAGGAATCCGTCACTTCGGCCGCGGCCCGTTTTGTGGAGGCCGGCGAATATGAAAGTCTGGGTGAGGCGGTCGAGCGCGACCTCAAGGACTATTTCATGCGCCACTACAAGGAGCAGGTGCTCAGGCCGGATGTGCGCGACGGAAAGATCACAGAAGGCCTTGAGATTCTGGTGCGCCGGTCGCATGAGAGCTACCGCCGCGTGATCGCCAATGGAGACATGCGCCTGCAGCTGTTTCTTGCAAAACACACCAGACATCTGGCTGACGTACCGGCAAACGGCAATCTGACCAGCTCTCAGCTCGACTGGGACGCGCAGAAGTGGAAGGCGCCGACCTATCTGATGGAAGATCGCGCGTTCGACGGGATTGCCGGGCTGGGCGTTGCCGCGGGCAGTGGCACGGTCGGTGCGCTCGTCCTCGGACCGGTGATGAACCGCGTGATGGCCCGCACCGTTGGCATGCTGTCGCGGCGCTTTATTGCCTCCGCCGGCACCCGCCTTGCTCTCGCGCAGCAAGGTGCCGTCGCCGGCACGGCGGTTCAACCGGCGGGCGGTCAGGTGGTTGGTGCGGTTGCCGGGCTGGTCGTTGGAATTGCAGCGGACTATTTCATCAACGAAGCGCAGGAAGAATTCAACCGCGACAAGTTTGTGGCGTCCAACAGCGATGCCCTCGATGCGACCATCGACAGCTGGAAATCGAAACTCCGGGCCAACGTGCATGCAGCCATCGATCGATGGTTCGATGATGCGCGCAAGGGCGTCATTCTCGCCAAAGGGTGATCAGCGGGCCTTGCTGGTCTCGCGGGGCCGCAAGCTCTTCACCTCGGCGCGCAAGGCGCGGACTTCCTCGAGAATCTCATCCAGTTCGGCTTTCGTGGTCGCCTGATCTTCTGCAGCTTCCGCTTCGTGCTGGGTCTGCATGGCATCGACGATGATGCCGATGAACAGGTTGAGCACCGTGAAACTCGTGATCAGAATGAAGGGCACGAAGAACGCCCAGGCCCAGCTGTGGACTTCCATCACCGGGCGCACGATGCCCATCGACCAGCTCTCCAGGGTCATGATCTGGAAAAGCGAATAGGCGGACTCGCCAATTGTTCCGAACCATTGGGGAAAATCGCCGCCAAACAGTTTGGTGGCCATGACGGAAAACACATAGAACACTAGGCCGAGTAGGGCGACGATGGATCCCATGCCGGGAATTGCGTGCATCAGTCCGCCAACCACGCGTCGCATTGATTTGATCGCCGAAATCAGACGCAGCGCTCGAATGATGCGCAATGCGCGCAGAACCGAGAGGTTTCCGGTCGCGGGCACCAGCGCAATCCCCACGACACCGAAATCGAACAGGCTCCACGGATCGCGCCAGAATTTCGCGCCATGGACGATCATCCTGACCGCCAGCTCCAGGACGAAGATGCCGAGAATGATATGATCGGCCATCTTGAGCGCCGGTCCGGCCGCTGCCATCGCCGTCGGACTTGTTTCCAGCCCCAGTATGATGGCGTTCAGAACGATGAGCAGCATGATCGTGCGTTCGGTGCGGTCATCATTGATGATCGGCGCAAGGCGCGCGCGCAGCGAGGCAATCAAGGTGGTATCCGAAGCGTGGGTCATATCTCTGTTTGGAAATCTCTTGCGCCGAACCGCAGCGCAGTCTTTGTCGCCCCGTAAAATAGTATCGGCGGCGCCGCCATTCCACCCCCGAGATGTCCACTGTCCGGGAACATTTCTCGCGCGCGTTGTATCAATAATGCTAGACTGTACCGGTCCGGAAGCAATCATGGTGCCGTGCTGCAGAACCATATGACGAAATCGGAAAAGAAAATCGATCAGCCGGCGGCGGCGACGTCGCTTCGCGAGGCGATTCATCTTGCCCGCGTGCAGGAAGCAGAGGATATCGACAAGTCCGTCGACCGTCGAAGCATCGAGATGGCGCGCCTTGAGGTGCTGCATGCATCGGTTGAGCCCGTCTTTGACGATGTTCCCTTCGAAGACGATCGGTTTGCGCTCTCGCTGGTGCCGAGCAATCCGGCGCGATTGTGGATCGACATCATGACGTATGTGACGATGGACAATTCGGGCGAGATCTACCGTATGATCCGCAACGAAGGGACCGGTCGCCGCGTTCTGGTCGAGACCGACGATGTCGGGGTTATGGCGGGGCGTATTACCGAGTATGTCGCTCATGAGATCGTCGCACGCGAGCGGCGGGCGTCCGGTTATTCCTATGACCGCGTTTTCACGCGCAAGAAATCCCGAACCCGGCCATGGCTGGTGCTCGCCGCATTCGTTATAGGCGTGCTCACGGGAATCGCCGGCATCATGTCGTTTGGTCTTCCGATCACCCCATAAGCATCTGCTTTTCAAGCGCGGTTACCGATCCTCCGGCGGACGTGAGACCCCGGACCGTCATTTCGCATTTCCACGCCTTTCCTTTTCGCCAGATGCGAAAAAGGTAGTAGCGCGCCTGTTTGTCGATGCTGTCGTGGCTTGACGAAGCGGATGCCGCGCCAACGACCGGTGCTGGCGGGTCACACGCAAGCGTATCAAGCGCATGGACGTGGCGGTGACCGTAGAGTACCAACTCGGCGCCCGCGGCCTGCAATACCTCCTCAAGCTCCTGCACGTCGTCCAGGCCTCGGCGTTTGCCTGACAGTCCCTGAAGCGGCGGATGGTGGACCATGACAATGCGAAACATGTCCCGCTGTCCGAGGTCCTGCAGTATGCCGTTGAGGGTTGCGATCTGCTCTGCACCAAGCTTGCCTGAAGCAATGAAGGGTGGCTTCGGCACCGCCGACGAAAGGCCGACCAGGGCGACCCTTTCAAACTGGCGTATATAAGGGAAATCCCCCGTGCCGGATGGCGGGGGCTGAACGTCCGAGACATTCGTCGTCATATACGCCATCCACTGGCCGAAGCCAGTGTCGTGGTCCAGCGGGACATAGGCGTCATGGTTTCCTGGAATAACGCTGACCTGTTCCGGTGTGCCCAGGGTTCGCAGCCATTCGTGTGCGCCGGTAAATTCGTCCGGCAAGGCGAGATTGACCAGATCGCCGCCGACCGCAATGTGGTCGGCGCCTTGCGCAGCCATGTCCTGCGTTATCGCGTCGAGGATGCGCCGGTCATGGATGTTCTTGCGGGATGCGCGCCAGTTGATATACCCGAAAATGCGTTTGCTCAGCAGATGGCGCATCAGTGGCGCCGGCAAAGGCGCGATATGCGGATCTGAAAGGTAGGCAAGTGTGAACATAGGCGGCGCAAATCCTGCCCGTGATTTTGGCGGTACATTTCACCGCCGGGTGCGAACGAGTCGGGCCCAGTTATCCCTTCGGTGGATAAAATTGACAAGCTGGATGCCCGGATGACGAAGAGAAGGATGTCAGGACGTGTACTCGGCGGTGTGTTGAGGCCGTGGTGGCGGTTGACGCGGGGGCTGACACTCGGGGCACAGGGTGTCGTAATCGACGACTGTTCGCGTGTTCTGCTTATCCGTCATCGCTATCGTCCCGGCTGGTACTTCCCCGGCGGCGGCGTTGAACGGAACGAGACATTGTCCATTGCACTCAAGCGCGAGTTGGATGAAGAAGCTGGCGTGATCCTGACGGCCCCGGCTGAATTCCATGGTCTGTTCGCCAATATCGAGAGTTTCCCCGGCGATCACATCGGGGTTTTTGTCGTGCGGGAGTGGGAGCAACCGGACATCCTGGCGTCGTCGTTGGAAATCGCCGAACAGGGGTTCTTCGCGACTGCTGATCTTCCGAAAGGAACGAGCGGTGGAACAAGACGTCGGCTTGCGGAGATTTTTGACGGCGCACCCAAATCCGAAAAGTGGTAACGCCGGACTGTTCTCTAATCGAACCGGTTGCGGTCGTGGGGTGCTGAATAGTCCAATTCGGGTCCGATCGGCACGATACCGGTCGGATTGATCGTGCCGTGCGAACCGAAATAGTGGTTTTTGATGTGGGCGAAATTCACGGTCTCCGCTACGCTGGGCACCTGATAGAGATCGCGCAGATAGTTCGACAGATTGGGATAGTCGGCGATGCGACGCAGGTTGCATTTGAAATGGGCAACGTAAACCGCGTCGAAACGGACAAGCGTGGTGAACAGTCGCCAGTCCGCTTCCGTCAGCCGATCTCCGACAAGGTAGCGTTGCCGCGATAAACGGTGTTCCAGAGCATCAAGCGTTTTGAACAGGGCCATGACAGCTTCTTCGTGTGCTTCCTGGCTTGTCGCAAAACCGGCCTTGTACACGCCGTTATTCACGTTTGTGTAGATTTCCGCGTTGATCTCATCGATCTCGGATCTCAGCGCCTGCGGATAGAAATCGATGTCCGTGGCGCCCAGCTCGCTAAATGCCGCGTTCAGCATCCGGATGATCTCTGATGACTCGTTGCTGACAATCGTATTTCGGTGCTTGTCCCAAAGAACGGGCACGGTCACGCGGCCGGTGTAGTCTGCACGGGCGGCGAGGTAGATCTCGTAGAGCCTTTGCTTGCCGTTCACCGTGTCGGATGTCGCATCGGCAGCGCTGGTATCGAAGACCCAGCCGTGTTCTCCCATGGCGTGGTGAACGACATCCACGCTGATGGCTTCTTCAAGTCCCTTGAGTTTGCGAACAATGAGCGTGCGGTGAGCCCACGGGCAGGCGAGCGAGACATAGAGGTGATAGCGGTCTTTCTCGGCTGCAAAACCGGCTTCGCCAGTCGGACCGGCCTCACCGTTCGCCGTAATCCAGTTTCGAAACTGGGAGTCCTGCCGTTTGAACCGGCCACCGGTCGAGCGGGTGTTGTACCATTGATCACGCCAGACGCCGTCTACGAGTAAACCCATGAATTCTATGTGGTTTTCTCAGTGGTCCGCGCCGCCAGAAGGCTCTCGGACACGGTAACAAGGACCGCCAGCGAGAGGCCTTCTCCAGCCAGCTGCACATCTGCGATGTCTGGATATGTAGGTGCCACCCGGATATTCCGGTCGTGCGGGTCGTGTCCATAAGGATATGTCGAGCCCGCGGGCGTGAGGGTGACACCGGCATCGCCGCAAAGCTGGATGACTTTCTCAGCGCAGCCATCGGGCACGTCGACGCTGATGAAGTATCCGCCCTCCGGCGTCTTCCACTCTGCCGCTCCTCTGCCGGAAAGATGTTTGTCGAAGGCTTCGTAGATCGCTTCGAATTTGGGCGCGATGAGGCTCCTGTGCCGGTCCATGAGTTGATCAAGGCCGGCAACATCCTTCAGATAGCGTACGTGGCGGAGCTGATTGAGCTTGTCCGGCCCGATCGTGCATTTCTGCATCCGTGCGGTGAGCCAGTCGACGTTTGCGGGCGACGAGGCGAACAGCGCAAGGCCTCCGCCGCCGAACGTTATTTTCGAAGTGGAACCGAACACGAATGCGCGGTCCGGGTTGCCGGCGGCCTCGGTCTCTCCGAGAATATTCAGAATCTCGCGCCGCGGTTCCGTCAGGTTGTGCAGAGCGTAAGCGTTGTCCCAGAACAGCCGGAAGTCCGGTGCGCCGGCTTTCATCGAGGCGAGCCGGCGAATGGTGTCGTCGGAGTATGTTTCTCCAGTCGGGTTTGAGTATTTCGGGACGCACCACATTCCCTTCACCAGCGGATCGGCGACAAGGCGCTCGACCTCGTCCATGTCGGGGCCCTCGCCGGTCATCCCGACGGTGACCATTTCGATGCCGAAGTCCTCGCAGATGGCGAAATGACGATCATATCCGGGAACCGGACAGATGAACTTTGCGCCTTTAACGTCGTTCCAGGGTGTTGCGCCGCCGGGAACTTCCGTGAGCAGGGCGTAGACGATGCAGTCATGCATCAGCGCGAGACTGGAGTTGCCGCCGATAATAATCTGCGTGACCGGGGCACCCAGCACTTCGCTGAACAGTTCGCGGGCCTCGGGAATACCATGCACGCCGCCGCCATAGTTGCGCGCGTCGCTGCCATCGGCCAGATGATAGTCGACATTATCCGGCAGCCGCAGCAACGCATTGGAAAGATCGAGCTGGGCCGTTGAGGGTTTGCCGCGTGTCATATCGAGGGCAAGGCCGCGGTCGCGGAATGCGTCGAATTCCTCACATACGCGGTCGTGGAACGCACGCAATGCGGAGTCGGACATGTTTTGCAGTTCGGTCATGACAATTCGATGGGGCAGGTGGCCCTAGCTGATCAGTTTCTGAGCAATCGAGGCGACGTGATGCCCCTGGAAGCTCGCCAGATTGAGCTCCTTCTGGCTGGGTTGCCGGGTGCCATCGGTGCCCGTAATCGTTGCCGCACCGTAAGGCGATCCACCGCGAACTTCGGAGACATCGGCGAGGTCCGGGGCGGAATAGGGCAGTCCGACGATAACCATACCGTGATGGATCAGCGTGTTGTAGAGCGATGTGATGGTCGTTTCGTTGCCGCCGCCGGTACTGCTTGCCGTAAACGCGCTTCCGACCTTGCCGATAAGTGCGCCTTGCGCCCACAAGCCGCCTGTCTGGTCGAGAAAGTTGCGCATCTGCGACGACATATTGCCGAACCGTGTCGGCGTGCCGAAGATGATTGCGTCGAAGTCCGCGAGATCGTTCGGTTCGACGATGTTGGCGGGCTGGTCCACCTTCATACCTGATGCCTGCATGGCTTCCACCGGCATCAGTTCCGGCACGCGCCGAACCTGTACCTCCGTGCCCTCGACGGCCCGGGCGCCCGTTGCCACGGCATAGGCAAGGGTTTCCACATGGCCGTAAGAGCTGTGGTAGACGATCATGACTTTGGGTGCGCGTGCCATGTGTCGTATTTTGAGTGCCGCCTTTTAGAATCGCAATTCAGCTTAAACCATGGATTGCCGACAGGCGAAACCTCAATGTCATCTTACCGCAATGAATTGGATTACTTTTCTATCGGCCTTCGCGGAACCATGCGAGGGAAAGCGCGCCGAGCAGAACCGCCAGAGCCAACAGTCCGGAGAACAGCGGAATCAGGCGGACGCCGCGCGTGACATAGGCATCGCGCTGCTTGAAACCCATCCAGTCGGAACCATGCATGAGCCGGCCCGATCGCAGCATGGCGACACGCGGCAGGCTGATGTCGTCCGCATTTGCCCCCGACCAGAACGCGCCTCCTCCCGTTTGACTGAGGACGGGCTGCAGAAGTTCGGTCGTGGCGTTCAGGGTCGAAAGCTCCTTTGAGTTCAACTGGCCGACATGAGCGACCGCACGCAGATCTCCTGACCTGAGTCGGTATACCCCGTGGTCCGGCGTGTTCATGACGGTGCGCCAATATCCGGGACCGCTTTCTTCCAGCTCGACGTTTCGAATTTCGCCATTGGGCAGCGTTACTTCGACCGGCTGTACCGTGTCGTCCATCGAACGGCGCTCGATGGTAAGCGTGTTATTCTCGCCTGCGGCGAGCAGTACGTCTTCCTCAAGATCCGGCTCCTTCATGAGCCAGTGAGCGAGCCGCCGCAGCAGTGCGGTGTATGGCCCGCCTCCCTCGAAACCTCGCGCCCACAACCATGCGTGGTCGGACAGGAGCAGCGCCACACGGCCTTCCTTGATCCTGTTGAGAATCAGGAGCGGCTTGTCCTGAGGGCCATGCATAAGGACATCGCCGTCTGCGCTTTCCGTTTCGATCAGCCGGAACCAGCGGCCCCACTTCGCGGTGTCCTGCGGTCCATCGGCAAGGCCACGTGTCACCGGATGCCGATCCCCCGTTTTCGTGACAGCGGGGCGGTATGGTTGCTCGATCAGCCGTCCTGTCGGGGCTGCCGGCAGAACATGGGCGAGCGGTGTGCGAAAAAGGCTCGTTGGTGATGCATAACGTTGGCCGGCCGCAACCAGGACCGCACCGCCGTTCTCGACATATTGCGCGACATTGTCGAGATAAAGCAGGGGCAGCACGCCACGGCGGTGATACCGGTCGAAAATGATCAGATCGAACTCCTCAAGTTTTTCGGAGAAGAGTTCGCGCGTCGGGAAAGCGATGAGCGAAAGCTGATTGATCGGCGTTCCGTCCTGCTTCTCGGGTGGACGCAAGATAGTGAAGTGGACGAGATCGACCGCCGCATCGGACTTGAGCAGGTTGCGCCAAGTGCGTTCGCCCGCATGCGGTTCGCCTGAAACAAGCAGCACGCGCAAATTCTCACGCACGCCCTCCGCGGCAATGACCGCCTTGTTGTTGGCCGTGGTCAACTCTCCGGGAGCGCTCTCCACCTCCAACTCGACAATGTTCAGACCGGCATGGGGGAAGTGCACGGGAATGGTTACGGTCTCCCCGGGGCGAACGCGACGCGTTTCTTCCGTCTGGTCGCTCCGCCGGATAGTGAGTTCAACCGTAGCGTTTGCGTTGCTCGAAGGGTGATCGACCACGCGCACTTCTGCATCCTGCACGCTGTCCACAATGCCAAAGCGCGGGGCACGAACGATCTCCAGCCGACGATCGAACTCGTCGGGCTTGCCCGTCAGCACCACATGAACCGGAACCTCAAGCCCGTAGTCCGCAGCATTTTCCGGGACATCGTGAATTTGCCCGTCGGTGACAATGACCACACCGGCAAGTCTGTCAGGTGGAATGTCCGCAAGGGTTTTGCTCAGATCGCCGAACAGCATGGTTCCGTCGCGATCGCCTCCACCCGTCAGCGGTGCCGTGATCCAGCGCAATTCCAGATCCTCAACGGCAGTCAGTTTGTCGGCGAGTTGTGCGCGTACGGCCTCGCCCGCGTCTTCGCGGCCCGCGAAGCGCTGGCTTGCGCTCTTGTCCATGACGACGACCGCGATGTTGCTCAAGGGCTCGCGGTCTTCCTGCCGCAGGCTCGGATTCGCCAGCGCGAGCAGTAGCAATGTGAGCGCGCCAATACGCAAGAGTGCCCCGCGCGTGCGCGTCCACAAAAGAAGCACGGACAGCAACAACCCGAGGCCGCCCAGGACGTAAAGCACCTGCAGCGGCAGAAGAGGCGAGAATTCGACCATCCAGTTCATGGGTTCAACCGTCCACGTTCTTTATTGACCGAGGCGCTCAAGCAGAGCCGGAACGTGTACCTGATCCGCCTTGTAGTTGCCGGTCAGCGCATACATCGCGATGTTGACGCCGACACGGAACGCCATCTCCCGCTGTACTTCTCCACCCGGAACAACAGGAAAGAGCGGCCGGTTGCTGTCATCAAGCGCCCAGGCGGCGGCGAAGTCGTTGGAGGTGATCAGCAGTGAACTGACGCCGTCGGTTCGCCGGGCACGCCGCGACTTGTCGGCTTCGTTCGTGGGTGTGGCTTCGACCCAGAGCGCGCCGCCATCCCAGCGGCCGGGAAAGCTCTTCAGCAGGTAGAAGGCCTTTGTCAGCACGTGGTTCTCGGGCACCGGCTCAAGGGGTGGCACGTCGAGCGCGCCGACAAGCCGCGAAAGTGCCGTCGATCCGGGCCCCTGCGTGCCGACGCCCGACGGAAGGGCGCGCTGATAGTCCCGCGTATCGAATATGATCATCCCGCCCTGCTTCATGTAGGCGTCGATCTTTGCCAGAGTCTTTTCCGACAGTTGTTTGGCGCTTCCGGGAACGGGCCAGTAGAGCAGCGGGTAGAACGCCAGTTCGTCCTTTTCGATGTCGATACCCACAGGGTCGGCAGGCTCAATGGCGGTACGAGCCCTGAGGACGCGGCTGAGCCCGGTCAACCCCGCAAGGCTTACCTGATCGATGCCTGCATCGCCCGTAACCACATAGGCCAGCCGCGTGTTCAGTGTCGCATCGAGCGCCTTGAGGTCCGACGGGTTGTCGCTCTGCTGGGCGTCGAGCGATTGCGCCGTGAGCCCAAACGCAAGCGCCACGGCGGCGATCGTCGCTGTGGCACCCCGGGCCGCGGCAATCAGACGGGTGCCGGCTGAGAACATCAGTACGGCAATCATGTCAGCCAGGAAGATAACCAGAGCTGCGCCGAGGAGCCAGGGTTTAAGCTGCACGGCCGCTTGCACCTCGTAGCCGATCTGCTGACCTTGCGGCGAGACGCCGGTCAAGGCTTTGAGAGTGGTCTTGTCCTGCATCAGATTGAGCGCGCGTGTCGCGCCTGCCGGTCCGTAGTATCCCGGCGGATGAGATGGGCTCACCCGTGTTTCTTCGAGCTTCCTCGCCTCGATAGGGGCAACGGCAGGCAGCGGTGACACCAGCTGTCCGAATCCATCCAGGACCTGCCTGGGTGCGAGCAGCCCGGTCGGTTTCTGCGATTTGGCGTCGCCGGCCGTTGAATCGCTAGCGCCTTTCACACCACCTGACGTAATCACCGAGCGTTCGGTAACCCGGCGGAGCATCTCCACGAACAGCCCGGATATGGGCAGGTTCGACCAATCGGAGTTGGCGGTGACATGGAACAGGATCAGCCACCCGTCGCCGCGCCGGGCGGCGCTGACCAGGGGCGTGCCGTCCTTGAGACGCGCCCAGACGTCAGCCCGCGGTCCTGCGGCCGGATCGGCCAGAACCTGACGGCGCACTGTGACTTCCGGGGATGTTTTCAGTCCATAGAACGGGCTCGACTCCTCAAAAGGTGCAAGCTGTTGCGGCGTGCTCCATGAGAGAGAGCCGCCGAGCGTGCGTCCGCCACGCCTGAGTGCGGTGGGGAGAAGCTGATCGGTGTTCTTCTCAAGTCGGGGTCCTGAAAACCGGATTAGTGTTCCGCCGCGGTCGACCCACGACTGGATCGCTTCCAGCGAACTCGGCACGATTTTGCCGATATCCGCCAGAACGAGAACCGACGGATCGCGTGCAAGGAGTTCCGTTATGTCCGAAGCGATGTTGCTGCCAGTGGCCGTGACCACTTCAGCGTAGGGTGTGAGTGCACGCTCGACGTAATACACCGAGGAAAGCAGGGGCTGGGCAAGTTCCTGCGCATCGCCGGAAATGATGCCGATCCGCCGCCAATGGGATCGGGCGTCGAGCAAGTAGATCGCGCCGGCGGAGGTTTCTCCGCTGATCTCGAGCCGGGCAATCTGGTTGCGGATTTCCAGAGGCAGATCGATTTCCGCGTCTGCTGCCGCCGTATCGGGTGCGAGGGTGAACGGCACTTCGCCGAGCTGTTCACCGCGGGCGGTGAAGGCCCGAACCGTTCCCGTGCGGCTCGTGTCTCCCGCACTCACTACCTGTGCGACCAGTGTACCTTTTTCAGCGATCCTGGCGCGAAGCGCGATCGGGTTCTGCGCACCCTCCGGCATCGCAATCGCGAGCGCCCGATCACTACCGGCAAGGCCGGAAAGGGTTTTCGCGAAGGCTGGTGCCTTGCCATAGTCGAGGCCGTCGGTCAGCCACAGAACAGCACCCACATCTCCGGGATTGAGATCGTTGAGGAGCTTCCCGGCCAGCCGCGCCCGGTCGGGGTTGTAGGGTAGCGGCTGCAGGCTGGCGGCCGCCTCCCGCGCCTTCTGTGGTCCCATGGCCGTGATGCGCGCGTCGCGTCCTCCCGCGGTGCTGGCAAGCATCACCGGACGCGAATCCCGTTCGGCGCGGGAAATGTAGGTATCGATCAGGTTTTGACGCGCCTGCCACTGGGTGGCGCTGGCCCAACCGTTATCAACAACCAGCAGAACCGGTCCCGAACCTGGCAAGGCGTCACGGTCGGGATGCAACACCGGTCCCGCGAGCGCGCAGATCAGAAGGGTTGCCAGCAACATGCGCAATGCGGTCAGCCACCAGGGGCTGTGTGCGGACGTCTGTTCGGAATCTTCCAGGCCCTTGAGCAGGCGGGTCGGCGGAAAAACCACACGTTCGGGGCGCGGCGGTGTCAGCTTCAGCAGCCACCAGATGGCCGGCAGCGCAATGAGCGCCGTCAGCACCCAGGGCTGCATGAATCCGATCGGGCCAAGTGTCATCATGGTGTGGGCTCCACGGCCACATCGTCATCGAGAGCTTCCGCCGAAGGACGGTACCGGTAATCGTGCTCCAGGCCCGCAAGGCGGGCATGCAGTGCCAGGAGTGCCTCTTCGGCCGGACGGTCCGTGTGATGAACGAGCAGTGACCACTCGAGCCGTCGAAGCGCATCATTCAATTGTCTGCGATGCGAGGCCAGGCGCTCGTGATAACGTTCGCGCAGACTTTCCGCCCGCCCTGCGATCATACGCTCGCCGTCCTCCGCACCGGTGAACTCGGTGCGTCCGCGATAGGGCAGGGACTCCTCGGCCGGATCGAGAATTTGTACGAGGTGTCCACGCACGCCCTGCATTGCAAGTTGTTCAAGCCGCGGTATGAGTTCATCCACCGGTTCAAGAAAATCCGAGAATAACAGGCACTCTGAGAATTCTCCAAGCGCCGCCGCCGGCGGAAGGCTGTCGCGTTCGAGCGAGGAATCCTTCGCCCGCCGGGCAATCGACAGGGCCAGCTGGGTGACGGCCAGCCGTCCCGCGCGGGCCCGCCCTCCAATGAAGCCGATACGTTCGCCGCCGCGGACAAGCAAGTCGCCGATGGCAAGTGAAAGGACTATGGCCCGGTCGATCTTCGAGGTGCGTGACAGATGCGAGCGGAACGCCATGGACAGTGACATATCGACCCAGATCCATGCGGTATGTGCGGCCTCCCATTCGCGCTCGCGCACATAAAGATGGTCCGAACTCGCGGATCGGCGCCAGTCGATGGTGTCCGCCGCGTCGCCGTTTTCGAAATGCCGGAACTGCCAGAAGGTTTCTCCGGGACCGCGCCGGCGCCGTCCATGAATGCCGTGCGCGACAGTATGCGACACGCGGCGGGCGGCAACCAAAAGCGATGGAATACGTTCGGCAAGCGCGTAAGCGCGGGCCTCCAGCTCGCCGAGCGGCGAAATCCTGTTGCTGTCGGCGATTGGGGGCACGACCGCCGGTTACCCCAGCCGCTTGGTCAGCGAGTCGATGACGGATTGCAGCGAAATACCTTCCGCGCGTGCGGCGAACGTCAGGGCCATGCGGTGTTTGAGGATCGGTTCGGCAAGGGTGACAACGTCATCCACCGATGGGGAAAGCCGGCCGTCGATCAGCGCTTTGGCACGCACTGCAAGCATCAGAGCCTGACTTGCGCGCGGGCCCGGACCCCACGCGATTTGTTCGTTGATGGCGTCATCCGCATCCGGACCCGGGCGGGCCGACCGCACCAGGTTCAGGATGGCGTCCACGACCTTTTCGCCAACCGGGATCTGCCGCACGAGGCGTTGTGCGGCCATCAGTTCGCTCTCGTTGATGATTGCCTTCAGTCGGGTCTCTTCCGTGCCCGTCGTGGCAAACAGCATGCGGCGTTCCGCTGCGACGTCCGGATATTCGATGTCGATCTGCAACAGGAACCGGTCGAGTTGTGCTTCCGGCAACGGATATGTGCCTTCCTGCTCAAGCGGGTTCTGAGTTGCAAGAACGTGGAAGGGGCGCGGCACGGTGTGGTTGGTTCCGGCGACTGTTACATGGTGCTCCTGCATGGCCTGAAGCAGGGCGGACTGGGTCTTCGGGCTGGCCCGGTTGATTTCGTCCGCCATCAGCAGTTGTGTGAACACCGGACCTTCGACGAAGCGGAACGAACGTTTTCCGCGTCCCGTCTCCTCCAGCACCTCGGACCCGACAATGTCGGAGGGCATCAGGTCCGGTGTGAACTGGATTCTCTTGTTGTTGAGTCCCAGCACCGTGCCGAGCGTTTCGACCAGGCTGGTCTTGGCCAGGCCCGGCACGCCGATCAGGAGGGCATGCCCACCCGACAGCAAGGTGATGAGAGTCAGCTCGATGACCTCGTCCTGTCCGAAGATGACCGAGGCTGCCGCCTTGTGCACACGAGCGATCCTTTTGCCCGCTTCTTCGAGACGTTCTTCAAGTTTTTCGTCAGTTTGACTTAGTGCGCTCATGGTGATGAATATAAAGCTCAATGAGGCGGTTCGGAACAGTTTGCAGCCGAATTTGGTCACAATCGTGTTAGGGCCGCAAGGCGCCGTCGGGGGCAGTGTCGGCGTTCCACGGGACTTTTGCAACTCGGTACCGGTAACACGGACAAAAAGCGGAATTGCGCCGGGGCGACGAGCAATGACATTCATGCAGGTTCACGACAATGCAGCATTCTCTGTCGCTGATCTGCGCGTGCGCGCCGAAGGTGTGCTTACCCCGCCGGGTCAGCATGTGGCGGAAGCGGACGGCACATCCCTGCGTCACGATTTCGAACTCGATCCGGAGCTTGCGAATCTGGACGGAAAGCATGAAAAGCGGTTTGCCGCCGTCCTTGTGCCTATCATTGAGCGAGACGGCCAAGCCTCTGTTCTCTTTACACAAAGGACCGATGATCTTCCCACGCACGCGGGGCAGATTTCATTTCCCGGTGGAAAGACGGATGCAGCGGACGCGAATGCAGTGGAGACGGCTCTCAGGGAAGCGTGGGAGGAAATCAGCCTCGATCGGCGGTTTGTCGATCCGATCGGATTTCTTCAGGACTATGTTACGTCAACCGGCTATTGCATTGCGCCTCTGGTTGCTGTGATCCGGCAGGGTTACTCGATCGTTCCCGATCACAATGAGGTCGCCGATGTGTTCGATGTGCCCTTGAGTTTTCTCATGGATGCGAAAAACCATGAGATCCATACGCGTGAATGGCGTGGCCGGAAGCGTCAGTTTTATGCCATGCCGTATGGTGACAGGTTTATCTGGGGCGCGACAGCGGGCATGCTGCGCAATCTTTATGAATGGATTTATGAGGCGGAGCCGTCCAGATGATTCGTGTCGTTCTTGCCATGATCGGAATGTTTTTCCTGCCATTCTTCCTTTATGCGGCCTATCAGTATGTGAAGAACAGCGGCGAGCTGAAGAAGGATTTTCTGAAGGACGCTCCCATCAACTGGCTGATTATTGCAGGTACGATACTGGCCATGGGTACGCTCGGCAGTCTCGTCTCATCCGATATTCTCGAATATGAGAGGCAACAGCGCGCCACGACCGAGAAACCCGCCGGCCAGACGCCCGGACGCAGCCCGTAGCCGTTGCCGACAATCCAGAACGGAGGACTGATACGTCCTTGTCCGCCCGATCGACAAACTCATCCAGCTCCATTGCAGGTGCCGAGTGGCTGTCCTGGCCGGGAACCGTTCGCGTTTTTGAAGCCCTCTGCGCCGGGGACCACACGGCCCTTGCGGTTGGCGGTGCCGTGCGCGATACGCTGCTGGGACGGCCCGTGCAGGATGTCGACTTTGCAACCGACGCGCCTCCGGAAAGGGTGATGGAGCTTGCACAAGCCGCCGGACTGAAAGCGATACCGACCGGCATCAGGCACGGAACGGTGACCGTTGTTGCCGACTATCGTGGCTTCGAAGTGACCACGCTGCGCCGGGACGTGGAGACCTTCGGACGCCACGCGACGGTTGCGTTCACAGAAGACTGGGTGGCGGATGCCAGTCGACGGGACTTTTCAATCAACGCGCTCTATGCGGATGCGGACGGGACCGTTTTCGATCCGTTGAATGCGATTGCCGATATTGAAAAACCTCACGTGCGTTTCATCGGCGATGCGCTGGCGCGGGTCGCGGAGGACTATCTTCGGATCCTGCGCTTCTTCCGTTTGAATGCGGAACTCGAGACGGAGGATTTCGACACCGAAAGTTTGAGTGCCTGCGTGCGCGGACGTGCCGGGCTGCACGGACTCTCAGGTGAACGCGTTGCAGGTGAGCTCAAGCGCTTGCTGGGGGCCGGTGGCGCCGTCATGTCTCTGCGCAAAATGTTTGATTTCGGTTTGCTCGTCGAGATTCTCCACGGCGCGCCCAATATCTCCCGCTTTGAACGGCTGGCGGCGATCGAAGCCGCGCTGGATGAGGAAGCGGACGCGATGCTCAGGCTCGGTGGGATTGGTGTTTTCGTCCGGGAAGACGCCGAACGGCTTGCCGCAACTCTCCGCCTGTCAAATGTGGAGCGCGACCGGCTCGTCATGTTTGCACGGTTGCCTGCTGTCGCCGAAGCCTCCGATGAGTCTGAACTTCGACGGCTGGTTTTTCGGTTTGGAAAGGACGGCGCACACGACGCGGCGCTCAAGTCATGGGCATGTTCGGAAAAACCCGCGTCAAACGTGGCGTGGCGCAAACTCGTTCAGCGGATTGCACGGTTGCCGGTTCCCGAATTCCCGTTGCAGGGCGCTGACCTTGTCGAACTTGGTGCGGCCGAGGGCCCGGCCGTTGGCAAAATCCTGAAACAGCTCGAGGCGCAGTGGCTTGAAAGCGGCTGTACCGAATCCAGAAAAAACCTTCTTGCGGCGGCCAAAGAACTGGTTCTTACAGGCGCGGAACGCACGTCCGGGAGGCAGTAGCCGTGGTCGAGTATGACAAGGAACCCGATGCCCGAAATCGCATCATCAAAGTCGCATTCGGCATAATGGCCTTGGTCTGTCTCACCACCGGGCTCATTTTGTATCTTCGTCCCGATTTCGTCGGCCTCGATCCGGAGACGGCCAAGTTCGTGGCGATTGCTTTCCTGTTTGCCGGTCTTTGCGACTATCTGCTTCTCCGCTTCTGGGACAAGCTTGTGCGACGGCGTTAGCAGCACGCCGCCTTTGCTGCCAACATCATGAAATAGCAGCGAAATTTGATCCACCAAGGGGATTTGGGGTAGCATTCTCGTCTATCTGGAACGAATCACCTGCGAGGAGAGTCCGGGATGACAGATCGGGATTTTTTGCGTCAGTTACGGGGACACAGCCTGACAACCGCAGAAATCCTTTACCGGATGCCCGACCACCCGGCGTTGATCCAGACATATGTCTGGCAGGATTACGATATCGCGCCGGCATTCCCCAAACTCGCTGATTTCCTGCGCTTCTGGACCGAGAGTCTCGACGGTCCGCTCTACAAAATCCGGGTTGCGCACAAGCAGTTGCTTTCTCCCCGTGAGATCCGTTTCTTCGACGGGGAGTTCCGGCTGAACTGACAGGACAATGGTCGTTCCCGCGGGATCAGATTGCTTAAGGTCTGATGTCGATACGGAAGTATCTCGTCTTGGTGAACCGGCGTCTTCCCACATCACGATAATAGTCGAAGGCGAGATCGGCCCTGCCAGCTGCCTTGGCCTTAACCGCGACATTCAGAACGCTCAATTCCTGAAAGAATATCGAAACGCCCTTTTTCGCCAAAAGCCAGCCGAGCGGATCGACATTTACCAAGTGCGCGCCGGCACTTGCACCGGGATTAAAACGCCACTTGTAGCCCTTCTCCGGGTCTCCCGGCAGCTTCAGAAAGAGCTGTTCGCCCACACGCGCGTTGTACGATTTTTCGATTTCTCGTGGCTCAGACGCCACCGCGGCGCTGGAAAACAGTGCCAGCGCAAGTGCTGAATGCAATGCAAACCGCCTGAGCACGCGCGTGTCCTTTTTGAATTTTTGTCAGAGGTCCACTTTGAGCCAAGATAGTTAGCGCCCGGTAAAGCGCGATTTTCGGGCGATCTTCTTCGCGCATCCGGTTGGCGCCTTTGAGCGTAACCAATTCGCGGTAAGATGGCATTACGGCTCGAAGTTTTCAGGGAGGCGCGTATGTGGCGGTGGCTTGCGGTATTTCTGTTTGGGGGTCTGCTCGGAACGGGCTTCGGCGTGGCGCTCGGTTTCTTTCTGTTCCCTTACGTGTTCCCGCCGCCGGAGGCGACGGAACAGCTCACCGCATCTGAAAAAACGGGACTGGTTGCTGAAGGAACGTTCATTCACGCCAACCCAAGCGATCCGATCCACTACGGAAAGGGTGGAGTGAGCGTCTATGAAAAGAACGTCTTCCTGCACAAAGACTTCGAGGTTGGACCCGGACCCAAGTTTCACGTCTATCTCGTTCCAAAGGCTGATATCCGGGCGTCCGGCGACCTGACGGGAGTGATGTTCGTTGATCTTGGTCGTCTGCGAAGTTTCAAGGGCAGCCAGAAATACGCCATTCCGGCCGGTCTCGATTTGACCCAATATAAGAGCGTCGTGATCTGGTGCGAGGAGTTTTCGGTCCTGATTTCGCCGGCCGACCTCAAAGAGGTTGCAAAAAGCTAGAGGGTAGTTCCGGTCTTCGCGGCAATCGCCTCATGCCGCGCCAGAAGGCGTCCGGCGCGGATGGCAACCGGCACATCCACCATCTTGCCGTCGATGGTGATTGCGCCTTTGCCTTGCCTTTGGGCTGCAGCGTATTCGGTTACGACACGTTGCGCCCAGTCGACCTCTTCCCGTGTCGGCGCGAAGGCTTCGTTGAGCAGTGGGATCATTGCCGGATGAATGCAACTGCCGCCTTCAAACCCGAACTTGCGTGAGCGTGTCAGGATCCCTCGTACGCCTTCCAGGTTCGTGTAGTCCGCAACGGTTCCCAGAAAACCGAGTGGCATGACGCCGGCCTCGCGTGCCGCCATAAGGCACAACAGCTTGGGCAGCTCCAGTGTCTCGGGATCGGGAGGGGCGTGCATCTCCATCGCAAAATCTTCTCCGCCAAGGGACATAGCGACGACGCGGGGACTGGAGGCCGCGATATCAGCCGCTTTCCGTAGCGCGCCGGGACTTTCGATCATGACAGAAAACCCGATACCGCGTGGCGGCAGTCCACGCTCGGCTTCAAGATCGGAGACGATCTCGTCGATCAGGCGCAAATGGTCGGGGCTCTCGGTCTTGGCCACGAACAGCGCACGTACACCGGAAATCACGGCCGCTTCGAGGTCGCCGATGGTTTCTCGCAAAGGCCGGTTGATCCGGACCGTAACGTCCGCACCGGACTGTCCGACCGCTTTGACGGCGTTCGCCAGGTTTGAGCGCGCTGCCGGTCGTTCTGCAGCAGGCACGGAGTCCTCGAGGTCGAGAATGATGGCGTCCGCGCCGCGGGTGTGCGCCTTTACAACAAAGCGCTCGTTGTTGGCTGGAACGTAAAGCAGCGAACGCCAGATCGGCGGTTCTGGAAGATTGTCATTCATTTGCGCTCGCTCCCGCCGCCGATGATTCCCGCTGACCGGAGCGCGGCGCGCTCCGTCTGATCGACGCCGATTTCCTCCAAAAGGTCATCGGTGTCGGCTCCGATACCTGGTGCGGGACGCCGGAAGCCGCCTGGCGTTTCCGAGAGCCGCGGAACGATATTGTGCATGGGAGCGGACCCGATATCATCGTCAGGCAACTCGACAATCACACCACGGTCGATGAAATGGGGATCGCGCGTCATATCGCGCGGATCGTAAATCGGCGAGGCAGTGATTTCTTCCCGTTCGAAAATCTTCATGACGTCGTCCCGGGTTCGTTCGGCGACCCACTCGGCGACCAGGCCATTCACCTCGTCCTTGTGGCGCACGCGATCCTGGTTGGTACGATAACGTGGATCGTCGATCACATCCTCCCGGCCGATCGCCCGGAACACCCGTTCCGCCATGGTCTGGATTGATGCCGAGAGCGCGATATAACTCCCATCTTTCGTCCGGTAGACGTCGCGCGGGGCAGCCGTGCTGGACGCATTGCCGGACCGCTCCTTCACCGTGTCCGTGAGTTGGAGGATCATCGATTCAGGACCCATTATCGCGTGCATGGCGTCGAGCAGCGCCAGATCGATAACCTGCCCCTTACCGCCCTTCGCCTCGACCTCCCGCAGGGCCACCATGGTGGCGAAAGCGCCTGTGAGGCCGGACACCATGTCGGCGAGGGCGAGCGGTGGCAGGACCGGCTCGCGGTCGGCAAACCCGTTCCGGGCAGCAAAACCGGAAAGCGCTTCAATGAGTGTGCCGAAGCCGGGGCGCTCGCGATAGGGACCGGTCTGACCGAAACCGGAGATACGCACGATCACCAGTCCGGGGTTCTGTTTGTGCAGGGTGTCGGGCGAGAGGCCCATCTCCTCCAGTCGGCCCGGCCGAAAGTTCTCGATCAGCACATGGGCCGTCGAAACAAGCCGAAGCAGCAACTGACGCGCCCTCTCATCCCGAAGGTTGAGCCCCACGCTTCTTTTGTTGCGGGAATACTCCTTCCATGTCGTCTCCACCCCGTCGTTTCCCCAGGATCTGAGCGGATCGCCCTTTGCCGGGTCCTCGATCTTGATCACATCCGCTCCGAAGTCTGCCAACTGCAATGTCAGCATGTTGCCAACCACGACACGTGAAAGATCAAGGACGCGCACGCCGTCGAGCGGGCCTGCTTTGGAGGGATCGAACTCCTGTTTGGGGAATGGCCCCGGTTCAGCCATGTTGGTTCATCGTTCCCGGCGAAACGTCAAAAACAGATTGGTGTGTGTCGAATAATAGATGCGGCGGCTGGATACGCAAACTTATGCAGGCTCTTCCGCCTTCTGTTGTGCCGGCTGCTGTCTGTATTTGTGCCTGTTCAGCACGCGTTCGCCAAACACGCGTTTCGATGCGGTGCCGGTATTTGCATCGGGCCGGTTGGTGCGCACAGCATTCGGGGTTGCGTCGATCACTTCCTCAACAAAGCTGAGGAGGCTGTCCGCGGTCATCTTTGCCGGCAGAAATTGGTTTGATACGCAGTAGCGGCGGTGAACTTCCTCCGAAACCGGCTGGCCGACAAAGCACATGGACCAATCGGCGAACCGGCGCTTGGAAATTGCACGGGCATCCAGGATGACGAGATCGGTGTGGCGCGGATCCCTGGCAATGCGGCAGAACGTCTCCGTGACCGCCTTTCTGTCACCTTCGAGGACCTGCGCGAAATAGCTTTGATTGAACAGCAGAGCACCTGTCACGCCGTTGGCCATGTTGTTCTGTTTCGCGGAACTCAGAATACGCTTCAGTTCCGCGCGCAAATCCGGATCCTCCGGGTTCACCGCCGTATTCTTCGAATAATAGATCAGGCGAAACAGATACATGGCTTTCAACCGTCGCTGATCAGGAAATCTATACGGTTTGGTGTGTAGATGAGGTTAATGGTTGCCAGCGCTGCACATAATCCGGTGCGTTCAACCCTGTTCTTCGTGAACGCGTGTTTGTGCTAGGAAGAAGCGTTCTGGAGTACGCGCCGGCACCTCGGGCAAAACTGTTCAGGGTGCGGAGGCATCATGCGATCTCCAGCTCGTATCGGTTTCAGAGGTATTACGTGGCAAGAGATCCATACGACGTACTCGGTCTTAAGAAGGACGCTTCGCAAGACGATATCCGCAAGACCTACCGGAAGCTCGCGAAAAAGTTCCATCCCGACCTCAATCCGGGAGACACGGCCGCGGAGGAGAGGTTCAAGGAGATATCGGGCGCTTTCGCTGTTCTTGGCGACGAGGACAAACGCAAACGCTATGATGCCGGAGAACTCGATGAAACAGGCGCGGAGCGGCCTGAGCATCAGTATTACCGCCAATACGCGGACGCCGACGCGCAGCATCAGTATCATTCCAGCGCGGGCTTTGAGGATTTCGCCGATCTGAGCGACCTGTTCAAGGAGGCGTTTTCACAGCGGGGATACGCACGGGGCGAGCCTCGTGGCGAGGGTATGAAGCTGCGCGGGGCCGATGTGCGTTACAATTTCCCTGTGGAGTTTCTCGAAGCTGCGAAGGGTGAGAAAAAACGGGTGACGATGCCCGACGGTGCGGTCCTGGATATCTCGATTCCGGCCGGAATCGACGATGGCAAGGTGCTTCGCCTCAAGGGCAAGGGCCAACCCGGGCTGAATGGCGGCGCGCCGGGCGACGCGCTTGTTGTCGTCGAGGTCCGTCCGCACAAGTTCTTCGAGCGCGACGGGAAGAACATTCTCGTTGAAGTTCCGATCAGCGTCGATGAGGCTATCCTGGGTGGCAAGGTGCAAGTGCCGACCATCTCCGGACAAGTGAACGTGACTGTACCGAAAGGAGCCAGCTCCGGACAGACGCTGCGTCTGCGCGGCAAAGGCGTTGCCGGCAAGGGTGGCCCCGGCGACCAGTTGGTGCGGCTGAAAATCGTCATGCCGGACAAGATCGACGACGATCTCGAGAAATTCATGAAATCCTGGGCGGAGGATCACTCCTACGATCCGCGCAAAGGTATGGAGCGCGCGCGATGAGCTTGAGCGAGAAGGACGTCCTGCGCCGCGTCTCCGGCGTGACGAGCATCCGCCTTCAGACCTGGGTGCAGAGGGGGTGGATCATTCCTGCGGCATCGAGCAAAGGCGCAAGTTTCAGCGAGGTCGATGTCGCACGCTGTGATCTGATCCGTCAGCTTCGCGATGATCTGGGCGTTGAAAACGAGTCCGTCGAGATCGTCCTGTCGCTCCTCGACCAGGTGTATGGTTTGCGGCGCGAACTCCGTGCGGTCATGCGCGCGGTGGAGTCCCAACCTGATGACATTCGCGCCGGAATCCTGGAAGCCCTGTCGGGCGAGGGCGAGCGAAAATTTCCCAAGTAACCTAGCCTGACGGATGATTGCCGGCCCACCACTTGACCGGTGCATCGCTCCCGTTGGACACTTCCGGCCAGACCTCACATACTGTTGCGTCCCGCCGGCCGCGAAACCCTATGTCCGATGACCACAACGAAGCCCGATAAGCCGCTCGCGAACGTGCGCGTCGTCGAGATCGGCACGAGCGTCGCCGCACCATACGCTGGTTGGATTCTCGGTGCACTCGGAGCCGACGTTATCAAGGTAGAACGTCCCGACGGCGGTGACGACGCCCGTCAGTGGGGCAACATGTTCGCCGACGGAACCTCCTCCACGTTCCACTATCTCAACGCCGAGAAACGGTCGATAACGGTCGACCTCAAGGACGACGGGCAGCGTATCTGGCTGCAGGACTTCTGCGGTTCCAAGGCGGATGTGGTTATCCAGAATCTGCGCCCGGGACATGTGGATCGCTACGGGATTGGTGCGGACGATCTGACGAAGGCCAACCCGCGGCTCGTGTATTGCAACCTGTGGTCCTTTGGAAACGGAGGGCCCATGCAGCAGCGACCGGGTTACGATCCCTTGATGCAGGCCCTGAGCGGCATCATGAGCGTGACCGGCGAAGTGGGGCGTCCTCCGGTTCGCGTCGGCCCGTCGATGATCGATATGGGCACCGGCATGTGGTGCGTCATCGGTATCCTCGCGGCACTCAACCGGCGCCAGGAAACCGGGCAAGGGGGCGTGGTGGATGCCTCGCTCTATGAAACCGCACTCGGGTGGATGGCGAATGCCGTGCCGACCGCGCAGGCAACGGGCAAGAGCCCCGGCCGGCAGGGAACCACAGCGCGCGGCATGGCACCTTATCAGGCATACGAATGTTCGGACGGATATCTGATTGTCGCCGCGCCGAATGACCGGCTTTTCGAACGTTTATGCGGCGTACTCGAACATCCGGAATGGACCGCCGACGCGCGCTTTGCAACCAACCAGGACCGTTGGGAAAATCTCGGCGAATTGAATGCCTTGATGGAGCCGATCCTGAAAACGCGCGCCCGAAATGACTGGCGGGAAATGCTGGACGCCGTGGGTGTGCCCTCGGCACCGGTGCGCGATACGTTGGAGATGATGGAGGACCCGCAAAGCCGGGCGCTCGGGATTATCCAGCGATTGGGGGCAGAGGGGCCGGAGTTGATCACCATGCCGGTGAGCTTCGATGGCGTTCGCCCGGCGCTGACCCGCTATGCACCGGGTCTTGGCGAACACACGGATGAACTCAAAGAAGAAGACGATAAGACGGATTGAGCAGGGAGAGATGGCCCATGCGCACGGACTATGAGACGCTGCATGTCGAGCGGGTTGATGACCATATACTGATCGTTACACTCGACCGTCCAGACGTCGCCAACGCGAAAAACACGCAGATGGGGCGCGAGCAGAAAGATCTGTTCGAGGGGCTTTATGTCGATGCCGAGGATGTGCGGTGTGTCGTGATCACCGGTCGTGGCAAGGTGTTCTGCGCGGGCGGCGACCTGAAGGAACGCAAAGGCATGACCGATCAGGCGTGGCAGCAACAGCATGCCATCTTTGAACAGGGCGTGTTGGCGTTGCGCATGTGTCCCGTGCCGGTTATCGCGGCAGTCAATGGGCCCGCTTACGCCGGTGGCTGCGAAATGGTTCTGACGTGCGACTTTGCCTATGCGTCGACCAATGCGCGCTTCGCACTCACCGAGGTTACGCTTGGCATCATGCCGGGTGCCATGGGGACGCAGAATCTGCCGCATGCGGTCGGCGAACGCCGGGCCAAGGAGATCATTTTGACGGGCCGCCCGTTCAGTGCCGAAGAGGCCTTTCAGTGGGGGCTCGTCAACAGGCTCTGCGAGCCCGACGCACTCCTCGATGACGTTATGGAAACTGCCCGTAAGATTGCCGGCAACGCACCTCAGTCCGTCATGCGCGCCAAGCGGTCGATTTCCGTGGCGACCCAGGTCGACCGGTTCAACGGGTTCCAGTTCGAGCTTGAGGCCTACAACCGGCTGGTGCCGACCGAGGATCGGCGCGAAGGCATCCTGGCGTTCAACGAGAAGCGCAAGCCTCAATACAAGGGGCGCTAAGGAGAGATGTAATGCATGAGGGTATCGACATACTGGTGCACGAAGTTGGACCGCGCGACGGATTGCAGAGCATAGAAACGGTTTTCCCGACCGAGGCCAAGCTCGACTGGATTCGTGCCGCCGCCGCTGCCGGTGTGCCGCAGATTCAGGTTGGATCCTTTGTGCGTGCAGATCTATTGCCGCAGATGGCGGACAGCGCCGACGTGGTGAGGCAGTCTATCGATATCCCGGGCCTGACGGTCTCCGCTCTGGTCCCCAATCTCAAGGGGGCGCAAAATGCGATCACGGCAGGTGCGCATCAGGTTGGCGTCGTCATGTCGGTTTCTGAGGCGCATAACAAGTCGAACGTCAACCGGACGGTCGATGAGTCGCTTGAAGGATTCCGGCAGATTGTTGAATACCGCAACGAGGCCGATCCCGACCGCAAGACCGTCATATCCGGAGGTCTGGCCACATCGTTCGGCTGCACCATTTCAGGCTCCGTTCCGGTGCGCGATGTGATGAAGCGCGCCGAACAGTTGCTTGAGTTGGGCGCTGATCGGTTGAACGTTGCCGACACGGTCGGCTTCGCCAATCCCAAACAGGTGAAAGACTTGTTCGAGGAACTGTACCGGACCGTCGGCAAGGATGTGCCCGTCGGTGCGCATTTTCACGATACACGCGGGATGGGCCTCGCGAACGCCTTTGCCGCGTTGGAAGCCGGCGTGCGTGAACTGGATTCCTGTCTCGGTGGCCTTGGCGGGTGTCCGTACGCGCCGGGCGCCAGCGGCAATGTCGTGACCGAGGATCTTGTCTTCATGCTCGAGGCCATGGGCCTCAGGACAGGCATCGATCTCGATGCGCTCCTTGAGGTTCGCGAGTCGATGGAGAAACATCTCAAGGGCGAGCCGACGCAGGGCACCTTCGTCAAGGCAGGACCGCCACTGGGGTTCGTTCCAGCCACCGCTGCTTAGCCGACAACGATGAAATCAAGAACAGGGACGGGGAGAGCGCATGTCTGACGTCGAACTGGAAATGCCGATCGAGGAGGACTATGCGGAAATTCGCGAACAGGTGCGTGCCTTGTGCGCCGATTTTCCGGCCGAATACTGGCAGAAACTGGAAGACGAGCCTGCAGACTCGAGTTACCCGACGGAGTTCATCGAAGCCCTGACCGCGGCGGGCTACTTGGCCGCGCTGATCCCGGAGGAATATGGCGGATCCGGACTTCCGGTGCGCGGCGGCAGCGTGATCCTGGAGACAATCAACGAGACGGGATGCAACGCCAGTCCCGGCCACGCGCAGATGTATACGATGGGCACGATCCTGCGGCATGGATCGAAAGAGCAGAAGGCACACTATCTGCCGCAGATCGCCAAGGGCGAACTTCGTTTGCAGGCCTTTGCCGTGACCGAGCCGACGACAGGTTCGGACACGACACAACTCAAGACCCGCGCGGAAAAACGCGGCAACGGCTACGTCATCAACGGCCAGAAGGTGTGGACGAGCCGGGCGGCCCACTCGGATCTCATGCTGCTACTCGCCCGCACGACACCCGCGGACAAGGTGGAAAAACGCACCGACGGCATCTCCACCTTCCTCGTCGACCTGCGGGAGGCGCAGAAACAAGGCTGCACGATCACGCCCATCAAGGCGATGATCAATCACAACACGTGCGAGGTGTTCTTCGACAATGTACCGATCCCCGGTGATGCACTGGTCGGCGAAGAGGGGAAGGGGTTCCGCTACATTCTCGACGGTATGAACGCGGAGCGCTGCCTGACTGCGGCGGAGTCGATCGGCAACGGCCGTTACTTCGTCGACAAGGCGGTGAATTATTCAAACGATCGCCATGTCTTCGGACGTCCCATCGGGCAGAACCAGGGCATCCAGTTTCCCATTGCCCGCGGCTATGCGCATCTGGAAGCCGCCGATCTCATGGTGCGCAAGGCGTGCGCCATGTTCGATGCCGGCCAGAAGTGCGGAGCGGAGGCCAACATGGCGCGCATGCTGGCATCGGAAGCGGCCTGGGAACTCGCCGAGGCTTGCTTCACATGCCACGGCGGATTTGCCTTTGCCTGTGAATATGACATCGAGCGCAAATGGCGCGAGGCGAGGCTGTCACGCAATGCGCCAATCTCGACCAACCTGATTCTGAGCTATCTCGCACAGCATGTGCTCGGGTTGCCGCGCTCCTACTAAGGCTGCCAGACAATCGGTTTGACCACCATGAGATACAGAACGGCAAGTATCGCGGGAAACGCCAGTGCGCCAAGTGCGATCCACCAGCGGTCAAGCGTTTGAAAATGACCGGG
Organism: Hyphomicrobiaceae bacterium; assembly: GCA_028066055.1. Lineage (GTDB taxonomy): Bacteria > Pseudomonadota > Alphaproteobacteria > Rhizobiales > Methyloligellaceae > UBA2767. The sequence continues at coordinate 68,193 of JALCBY010000006.1, read as the reverse complement.
AAGCGGTTCGCCGGCTTCGAGCGCGGTCTTTGCAATATCGCGCATCTTGATCTGCAGCACGACGACCGGAAGCCAGCACGCCCCGGCGAAAAAATACAAGGCAAGTGACAGTAAAATCCACGGGTCCGACAAGCTGTAGCCAAGGTTTTGGACCAACAGGAGCCCTGTCGCCAGTTGCACGACAACGGCGGGGGCCGTGAAAATATAGTCAGCCAAGACAGCTGTCCGTGCGGCTGAATAAATCTCCAAGACGTTGCCCCGGCGATTTGCCATGAGCATGTAGAATGCGGTCCCAATGCCCGTGCCGAAGAGTATGGTGGCGCTGACTACGTGGACCCATTTCAAAAACAGGTGGCTCACGATGTGCGCGTCCTGCGACTGCGTGTGTGAAGACAGGCTGATGTGGGGCCGGCGTAACTTCTAGTGCCCGTATTCGTGAATGCGTGAATTTTGCTTCTCCAGCACCGGACGCAACTCCTTGAAAGCTTCCGGATAGAGGTAAAACGGAATGCGCGGAAACAGGTGGTGGATAAGATGATAATTCTGGAACAGATACGCCCAATTGACGAGCCGCGCCCAGGACCCTGACACCTTGAAGACCTTGGTGTTGCGATAGCGTTCCTTCGTGTCGTGCGGCTTGTGCGGGACATGGGCGAAGAAATAGATGATTATGGCGCTGCCGATCCAGTGGGGCAGGAGCCAGAGCATCAGTACCTCGCGCCAGTACCCGAAAAAAGTCAGCCAGATTGCAATGGAATAGAGCACCCAGTAGGCCGCAATCACATGGGCCGTAACCTTGAAATTTGCCGGGTCCTTCGGATTGAGCGCGATATTTTTGAAAAAGAAATGATGATAGAAGGGCACGATCGTAAGGCAACGGATCAGCACCGCGACCGGGTGGGTGACCTTGACCCAGCGGTCCGGATCCAGCTCGTCGTCGTTGGTTTCGCGGTGATGCATGAGATGCATGTGCCGGAAAGCTTTGTATTCATGCAGCAATATGGCGCCGCACAGGAACCCGATCAGGTGGTTGAGCCACATCCAGCGCCCGTCGCGCCCGGCGATGTTGCCGTGGCAGGCTTCGTGCAGCGGGGTCTGGATCGCGTAAAGCAGAAGCGAGTTGATGATCAGCCCTACCCATAAAGGGATTATCCGGAGGCTTCCAAGAGTGCAAACGAGGGCAAATGAACCAATGATTGCAAAGGCCAGTACAACACTTGGCCATGCGACCATTCCCTGAAATGGCTTGACGATTTTCTGCGCTTGGCGATCGGCAGTTGCGGTAGCTGCTGTCATGGTCACGCGTCCCACGTTGTTATGCGGAAGCCCTCACTTCCTCTTACACCAGCGGCCTCACTGTCCAAGAATCGCCTGATTATGCGCAACATTTGGCCATTGTTCAAATCGTGATGAGGTCAAAGCTGTAGATAAAGTCGGCTAACGGTAGGCCAGTCCGCTCTGGCGCATGCGCCACATCAGAATGTCGATCCGGTCCTGGCCGAAGAATGGTTCGCCAAGAAACACAAACAGCGGGACACCGCCATGTCCTGCGGCGGTTTGGGCAGCGTGGTTTTCCTCTATCGCGGCGTCATAGCGTTCACGGTTCATTTCAATTGCCTTCTTCAGGGCGTCGGGGTTGAGGCCGGCACGCGAAATAGCATTGGCAAGATGATTGCCCTCGTGCCAGTTGTTGGTGCGCCCGTCCCACAGCAGGCGCATGACCTGGTCCTGGAACTCCAGACCCTTGCCCGCTTGCGCCGCGGCCACCGCGAGGCGCGTGAGCTGGTGGATATGGGGTTGCTCCTCGGCGATCTCATGCGTTTCCATGTCTTGCACGACAGGGTCGGGTATCGGTCGCCGGTAGGGAATATTGAGAAATTCGGCGACGCGGTTCGAGTCACGCAAATGATACGTGCGGTAATGTGTCGGCGCCGTCTTGAAAAAGTCCGGACTGCGAACCGCCAGCGGATAGACGATGCGCAGATCCACTTCCACGTCGTACTGCTTACGAATGGTGAGTATGCGGTCCAATGCGAGATAGCAGAATGGACTGCGCATCGACCAATACACTTCGAACTTCAGAGTCATATCACGCGGACTTTAGCGCGGCTCAATGCGACGCGCGACAGGTTAGACCCGATCCGGATGACATTCGCATAAACACAGTGGGAATTTGGCAACGCATGGCAAAAAAACGGCCCACCCTCATGGAGTGAGCCGGAGCAGAGTACTCGGTTGAATAATTATTGCCTTTGGTCAGGCCGCTCTTTCAAGTCGCGCCGCGCGCAGCTTGCCGGTGCTGGCGGCAGGAGTTTGCTTGAGGGATTCAAGTCCGGCCGCAGCCTGCGACAGGGGGTCATCGGAACGGCGGGACTGTCCTTCGAAGAATGCACCATGTTCGAGCTTGAGTGCGGAGTGGCAGATATCGCCTTCCACGTGCGATGTTGATTCGAGCGTGACTTGAAGGGCGTTGACCGATCCGGCGACACGACCATGGATTGTAACTTCCTCGGCCACAACCGCACCACTGACGCGACCTCGGTCCCCGATCACGAGGGATGCGCAGAACACGTCGCCCTGCACGTCGCCGTCGACCTGGACTTCCCCCTTGGAAATGATGTTACCGGTTACGGTAAGGTCCTCACCGATGATAGATGGAGCCATTTTTCCTGATCCTTCTGGTTTCAGTATGGTCCATTGTCCCCCGACAATGTCCGAATTCCGTACGAGTTCGCCCCAAGCAGCCGAATCGTTAATTTCAGACTGTGTTAAGTCTGGTTAACGAAGGGTAAATGTTCGTGCCGTTGCAGGATTTGGTGGTTGCGCGGGCGCGTGAAAATCGACCACCCGAAAAGCACGGCACGCCAAGTTTTCCCCAAACTTGTCCACAGATTCGGCCGATCCCCGAGATGCCATGTCGGTATATATGGCTGTGCGCAACGCGCGGGGCTATCATTCAGTGTGCGGCAGAGATTCGGCGGGGGTATCCAACGAAACTGTAGGCATGTCTGAAGTCGACTTCCCCAGCGTTGCGTAAAAGAAGCGGGGGACAAAAGCAGCGTATGAACGGGAGCAAATATGTATGTCTGAATCGGTAATTGCGGACGATCTGCACATAAAGGGCGAAGTCACAACTCAGGGCGACATCGAACTCAAAGGAACGCTCAAGGGCGAGGTGACCTGCCGGACATTGCTGATTGCCGAAGATGCCCGGGTCGAGGGCAAGGCAACGGCGGAAAAGGTCGTCGTGCGGGGAGCGGTCGATGGCGAGATCCACGGCATCCGGGTGACATTAACATCATCGGCGAGGGTAAAGGGCGAGCTGGTATGCAAGGCGCTTTCCGTCGATGAAGAGGCGTATTTCGACGGTACATCCCAGCGCGTGAACGATCCGCTCGGACAGGTCGCTGAACAGAACAAGCGAGCCAGCGGCGGCGAAAAACAAGAAAGCAAGGCGGACAAGTCTGAAAAATCAGAAAAGGGCTCCGGGGATAAACTGCAACCGCTTGGCGCAAGCGGTGGCTCGGGGTCGGGCAGCGGCACGGGTGCGACCACGGGCTAGCTTACGTGCAGGCAAAGATACCGCGCTGAGCGGTAAACATCAGCGAACAGCACGGGCCGGCGTTCATGCGCGTGCCCGTTTCTCGTTATGCAGCGTGCTGAAGCTCGCTCGGAATTCTGCTCAGCTCACCTTGTCGAGCGTGCCCGTCTTTTCGGCCACAAGATAATAGAATGTGACGCGCGACTTCGAGTTATCGGCCTTCATCTGCTCGCAGACCGACTGAAGGATCGCGTCGATTTCGTCGTCGCCTTGCGAAAGGCCGAGTTTCTTCTTGCAGAAGTTCTCGCGGATGCGCTTCAGTTCTTCGGCATCCGAGCACGCAACCATCGAAGCGTCTCTTTGCGACAGAATTCCCTTTCCGAGATAATTCTCGATGCCGGTGACCGCGGCTTCATCGGCCCCAGATGAGTATTTTTTCACGTCAGCAAGATATTCGGACATGTCGGCTGCCCTCCCTGTGAAAATTCGATCTGCCTGCCTACGTCTAAAATTTGTACAACGTAAGAATGGCACCGACCAATCTGCGTACCTTCGCCTGGATCAGGGCCATTTTACAACCGGAGGCATCGACGACAGGATCGAGTCGACATTCCCTCCGGTTTTGAGGCCAAACACGGTGCCGCGGTCATAAAGCAGATTGAACTCGACATACTGACCGCGCCGCACGAGTTGCTCCTCGCGATCTTTGTCGCTCCACAACATGTTCATATTGCGCCGGACGAGTTCAGGATAAATTTCGACGAACTTTCGGCCGACGTCCTGTGTGAAGGCGAAATCCGCCTCCCATCCGCCGTCCGCGTCGTCAGAGTGCAAATAGTCGTAAAAAATGCCGCCGATGCCGCGCATTTCGTCACGGTGCTTGAGGAAAAAGTATTCGTCGCACCATTCCTTGTAACGCTGATAATCGGCGATCGGATGCGGGTCGCATGCTGCCTTCATGGCCGCGTGAAAATCCTTCGTGTCGGGGTCCTCCTGCGTGCGGCGCGCGTCGAGGACCGGTGTCAGGTCTGCGCCACCGCCGAACCAGCTTGTGGAGGTCACGACGAAACGGGTGTTCATGTGAACGGCCGGCACGTTCGGGTTGTGCATATGGGCAATGAGGGAGACGCCACTTGCCCAGAAGCGGGGATCCTCCGCCGCGCCGGGAATCTGGGCCCGGAATTCAGGTGCAAATTCGCCATGGACGGTCGAAGTGTGGACGCCGACCTTCTCGAAAACACGTCCCTTCATCATCGACATGACACCACCGCCGCCTTTTGCCCCGGTGTGGTCAGTGCGTTCCCATGGAGTTCTTTCAAGTTTGCCCGGCTCGCGGTCGGAAAGCGGTCCGCCGGTCATGTCTTTTTCGAGTTGTTCGAACGCGTCGCAGATCGTGTCGCGCAGTTCCTCGAACCACGCCCGTGCCCGCGCCTTGCGCCCATCAAGCGCGGCATGCTCGTCAGGTGTGAGTTCGGGGAGGTCGGCTGCGCTGCCCATTTGTTTCCGTGAGTCCCTGTTCAGTGACGCGCTGCTGACAATCCACTCCGCAGCACCCGGCCGGGCCGCGCATCGGTCGATTTGCGATCCCGCCAGACCGTCTCGCCGTTCACAAAGACGCGCTCGATGCCTTCCGCCGGCGTCTGCGGCGCATCGAAGGACGCCGAATCAATGACCTCATCAGGATCGAACAGGACCAGATCGGCATATGCACCCTCACCGAGTACACCGCGGTCCTTCAGGCCGAATGTCTTGGCGGTCAGACCGGTCATTTTGTGGACAGCCGTTTCCAGCGGGAACAAATTTTCTTCCCGACAGTAATGTCCGAGCACGCGGGGAAACGTACCCCACAGGCGCGGATGGGGGTGCCGGTCGTGGGGCAGTCCGTCCGATCCGATCATGGTCGGAGGGTAGGACATGATCGCGCGCACATCCCGTTCGTCCATCATGAAGTAGATGGCGCCGGCGGGAGAGATGGCATCAACGGTTTCTTCGATACTCAATCCCATTTCGCCGGCGATCTCCTCGATATCGCGGCCTTCCAGTCCCTCAACCTTGTCGGACCACGTCACGATGGTTTGTGAGGAGATCCCCAACCGGTCCTTCTGAAGGATCGTCGAGGAGGCGACATAGGGGTAAACGTCCAGGCCAATCGGTTGTTTCGCCCGCGCCGCGTCGATGATTTTCAGCGTTTCCGCCGAGCGTCCATGGTTGGCCAACCCGACGCATTTATGGTGCGAGACGATGACCGGAATGTCAGCCGTGCGCCCGATCCGGAATGTTTCGTTGAGCGAGTCGACGACGCCGTCCCCCTCGTCGCGCATGTGGGTGGAGTGGAATCCGCCTTCTTCCTTCACGACCATTGCGAGCGCTTCGATCTCTTCCGTCGGTGCGGCATTGGCAGGCGGGTAATACAATCCGGTCGACAGTCCTGCTGCACCGTCGCGCAGAGCCTGGCGGAGCAGCGCTTTCATACCATCGATTTCGGTATCGCTCGCAGGGCGGTCGAATCTGTCCATGACACCGACCCGAAGCGATGCATGTCCGGCTTGCGCAATCACATTCACGCTGGGTGGCGATGCTTCAAGTGCGCTGAAGTAGTCGGCGAAGGTCGCATAAAAATCCGACGGTCGCGGACAGATAAGATCGAGCGGTCCCGGTGGGCGTTCGGTTATCGTGACCGGCGCAATGGACACACCGCAATTGCCGGTGACGACGGTCGTAACGCCCTGGCTGACTTTGCAGGCCATAGACGGATCACTCAGGACGATCCGGTCATCGTGCGTATGCGCGTCAATGAAGCCCGGAGCCAGAGCCTTGCCGCCAGCATCGATTTCCTCACTGGCTTCCAGGTCTAGAGATGAATCGATAGCGGAAATCCGGTCGCCCTTGATCGCGAGGTCTCCGGTCCTGCCGGACGTCCCGGTGCCGTCAAAAATGACGGCGTTCCGGATAATCACATCTTGTTGTTTGGAGGTCATGCGTTGGACCGCTCGTGGAGTGGGAAAGGTTCGAAACCATTATGGTGGCGGTCGTACATGGATATCCTCCATTTTGTCGCAGCGGCGGAACGCCTACTTCATTCTTGCATGCGGCCGGTGTTTGTTCGTCAAACGGCAAATTGCACCTCAATCTGCGATCGACGTTACCAGAGGCAAGTGATGATCAATCTTGAAGCGATATGGCAGACGCCTGTCAACGCATTACCTTTCAAGTATTTCGTTGCCGAAAACCTGTTTCAGTCCTCCGATCTTGAGGCGCTGGATGAGGATTTCCCGCGTTTGGAACAACCCGGCACGTTCCCGCTGCAGGAAGTGGACTACGGTCCGGCTTTCGCGCGCCTTCTTGAGCAGGTTCGCTCCAGAGACTTTATCTATCTGATCGGCAAGAAGCTGCAGATCAATCTCACCCAAAAGCCCCTCCTTGTATCCGTGCGCGGCCATTCGCGGCTCTCCGACGGGCGGATTCATACCGATTCCAAGTCCCGGGTGGTCTCATGTGCGCTCTATCTGAACAAGGACTGGCATGCAACCAACGGGCGGTTGAGGATGCTCAGAAATTCCAGCAGCTACAGCCGGGCGTATACGGAAGTGACACCCGACGCGGGAACGCTCGTCGCTCTCAAACGTTCCGACCGGTCCTGGCACGGCCACCTGCCTTATGAGGGACCGCGCCGGTGTCTCCTCCTGAACTGGATGTGGTCGCGCCCGAAACGCGAGATCGAAAGAATTCGCCACCGCGTCTCCTCGCGCGTCAAGCGTGCGGTTGTCTAGAGTTCGACAAGGAGGACGTCTGCGGAGTTTTGGGGCGTCCTAGCCGCCTGCGGGTGCATTGGAGAATGTGAGCTTGTAGTCGAACCGGTCCTGCGGGTGCAGGCTGACGGATGTCTCGAAAACGGACCCGTCAGGCTCATAGTAGCGGCGCAGTACACGCATGGCCGGCGTGCCCTCATCGACCTTGAGAAACCCGGCTTCCGGATTCAGCATCGCCACGGATCCAAGCTCGATCTCCACGCGAGCGATTTCGATGTCGTAGAGTTGCTGGAGAATACGATAGACGGGCCGCGTATCCTTGCCGACTTCGTCGAAAACGCCGGCGTATTTCCGGCGTACGTAAATCTCGCTCCAGCATAGCAACATGCCGTCATCAATTCGCGACCGCACGCTGCGGATACGCGAAAGCGGCGCGCCAACCGGCGCTTCAAACCAGTCGGCGACCGTTTCATCAGCCGTGACGTCGTCGAGGCTCTTTGGATCGAGCCGGGTCTCGACCGGATACTGGAGAAGGTCATCGACGCTCGCCAGTTTCTGAATGAAAGCGGAGGAGGGCTCAGTGGAGCGGATAATTGTGCCGGTCGCCTTGTTGCGTTTGAGAAGTCCCTCTTGCTCCAGACGGCTGAGCGCACTGCGAATCGTGTGCCGGCTCACATCGAACCGGTCGCAAAGGTCGAATTCCTTCGGGAACAGGTCGCCGACGGCATAAGTGCCGCCCACGATCTCGCGCCGCAATGTATCGGCAATCGTCCGGTAGAGTGGTGCATTCTCGGTCATTTGAGCGAAGGAGTTGCTTTCCGTCATCATGCCAACATATAATGTCCGGACATTATGAAGAAGCAGCGGGACGCGTGCAAGGCGAAAGCGCTCCACAGGGGAGGTCATCATGGGAATCACCAGACAGCTGGCGGAGTTCGTATCCGGCTTGCGGTACGAGGATGTTCCGGCCGAAGTGTCGGAGCGCGCAAAGCGCCTGATCCTTGATGTGACCGGCATCATCATCCGCGCCCGTAACGATGCGGAGTCGACGCCCAGCCTGATTTCAGCGGTTGAAAGGTTGGGACTCGCTGAGGGACAGTGCTCGGTCATGGGGGATGAGCGCAGTTATGCGCCGACCGCCGCGGCGCTCATCAACGGCGCGCTCGCACACTCGCTTGATTTCGACGACACGCATGCGGAAGGTTCGATCCATTCCTCCGCACCGATTGTTCCCGCGGCATTGGCGGCAGCGGAAATGAGTGACGCCTCGGGGAAGGAGCTCATCGCGGCAGTGGTTGCCGGATACGAAGTTCAGATCCGGCTGTCGCTCGCCCTGAATCCCACAGCGCATTACGATCAGGGGTTTCATCCGACCGCGACATGCGGCGTGTTTGGTGCGGCGGCAGCGGCGGGCAAACTGCTGGGTCTCGATGCAGACGGTATCCAGAGTGCTTTCGGCATAGCGCTGAGCCAGGCCGCGGGGTCCATGGAGTTCCTTGCGGACGGTGCGTGGACCAAGCGGTCTCACGTGGGACAGGCGGCCCAGAACGGGCTGATGTGCGCAGTGATGGCCGGGGAAGGCTTTAAAGGCCCGGCACAGGCCTTTGAGGGACGCGCCGGGTTTCTGCATGCCTATTCGCCGAAATCGGATCCTGACAAAGTATCGGCGGCTCTTGGCGAGACATGGGAGACCATGCGCCTCGCGGTGAAGCCCTATCCCTCCTGCCGCTACTCGCATGCGGCCATTGACGGGATTGTGGATCTGGTGAAGGAACACGGGATTTCCGCCGAGGATGTGGAAGAGGTCGAAATCGGCCTGCCCGAGACAGGTTGGAAGATCATCGGCGGTCCGGGCGACAAGACCAATCCGAAAAGCATCGTTGACGGTCAATTTTCCATGCCCTTTTGTGCCGCCGTCGCGCTCCGGGAAGGAGGGCTTGCGTGGGACGACTACAGGAAACATTTGGATGATGAGACGACGCGCGCTCTGACCGCGCGGGTGAAATCGGTTGTCGATCCTCAGGCCGAGGCCGAATTTCCGGCAAATATGAGCGGTGTCGCGCGTATCAGAACTAGGAGTGGTTCGTTCGAGCGGTTCGTTGTCGTGCCGAAGGGTGAACCGGACAACTTCCTGGAAGATGCGGAATTCCGCTCCAAGTTCGATGGACTTTGCGAACCCTACCTCGGCAAGGATGCCGCAGATCGGCTTGCGGACTCTCTGCTGTCGCTTGAACAGGCGAACTCGGTTTCGGCAATCATGGCCCTGAGCCAATTGAGATCCGTCTAGTCGGATGGTCGCCCAAGCCAAGGAAGTTGCGAAAGGCCGGTACCGGGAGTCCTACGGCCGCTATTTTGAGGATTTCGAGGTCGGCGATGTGTATGAACACCGGCCCGGGCGGACGATCTCGGAGGCAGACAACACCTGGTTCACACTCCTCACCATGAACCAGCATCCGTTGCACTTCGATTTCGAGTATGCGGCGAAGAGCGAATTCGGCAAGCCGCTGGTCAATTCCTGCCTGACCTTGTCGATTGTCGCAGGCATGAGCGTGTCGGATATCAGTCAGAAGACGATCGCCAATCTTGGTTGGGACAAGATCAAACTGACGGCCCCGGTTTTCATCGGCGACACGATTTACGCGGAATCGGAAGTGCTTTCGAAGCGCGAATCCAATTCTCGTCCGACGCAGGGCATCGTTACCGTCAAGACAACAGGTACCAAAGCTGACGGGACCGAGTTCATCTCCTATGAACGCACGATGCTGATTCCAAAACGCGGTCACGCGGTCGACGACAAGGCAGGGTACTAAAACATGGACCAGATACGGAATATCACGCCGGACGAAGACGAGGCCTTGATCCTCGACAGTGTGCGGCAATTCCTCAAACGCGATGTCGAGCCATACGCTCACGATCTCGAAGCGCGGGACGAATATCCGCAGGAGATTGCCGACAAGATGGCAGAGCTGGGTCTCTTCGGGACGACCATCGGCCAGGAGTATGGCGGGCTTGGTCTCTCCTGCGCCACTTTTGCGAAAATCATGGAAGAGATTGCCCGCGTTTGGATGTCGGTCGGCGGCATTATCGGTGCCCACCTCGTCATGGCACGTGCGGTTGAGCATTTCGGTTCTGATGAAATGAAGCAGGAGTATTTGCCGAAATTCGCATCCGGAGAATTGCGCGGCGGTATCGGTCTCACCGAACCTGACGCAGGTACCGACCTGCAAGGTATCCGGACCCGCGCGGACAGAGTCGGTGACGACTATGTCATCAACGGCGCGAAGATGTGGATCACCAATTCGGTGAAGGGCAATGTCCTCGCGGTGCTTGTGAAAACGAACCCCAAAGCCGAACCAGCCTACAAGGGCATGAGCCTCGTGCTGGTGCCGAAGGAAGCAGGGTACGTTCCCTCCAAATTGGAGAAACTCGGTTATCGCGGCGTCGATACCGGCGGCATTGAATTCAAGGATGTACGGGTGCCGGCGAAGAACCTGATCGGGCCGGAAGAAGGACAGGGCTTGCAGCAGATATTGAACGGACTGGAGCAGGGGCGCATCAACGTTGCAGCGCGCGGCGTGGGCGTGGCGCGGGCTGCCTTCGAAGAGGCACTGGCATACGCGCAGACCCGCAAGACGTTCGGCAAGCCGATTTGCGAGCATCAGTCGATCCAGATCAAGCTGGCCGATATGGCGACGCGTGTCGAAGCGGCCCAGCTTCTCACAAATCAGGCGGCAATCGCCTATGACGAGGGCCGGCGCGCGGATCTGGAGGCGGGCATGGCGAAGCTGTTCGCTTCGGAAGCGGCCATGGAGAACTCCGCCGAAGCCATGCGTATCCACGGCGCCTATGGTTACTCCAAGGAATACAATGTGGAGCGTTACTACCGCGATGCGCCACTGCTCGCGATTGGCGAGGGGACAAACGAACTCCAGCGCATCATTATCGCCCGGCAGCTTGTGAAGCGGCATCCGGTCTAGCCAGATGAGTGCACCGCTCCCCCTTGAAGGTGTCCGTGTCCTTGCCGTTGAGCAGTATGGCGCGGGGCCGTTCGGGACATTGTTCCTGGCCGATCAGGGCGCGGAGCTGATCAAGATCGAAAATCCGAACACCGGCGGCGATTTCGCCCGTGACGTCGGGCCCTACTTCTTCACACCCGAAAACTCCGAATTCTTTCACGCATACAATCGCAACAAGAAAAGCCTGTCGCTCGATCTCTCCAAGCCCGAAGGCATGGAGGTTTTTCATGACCTTGTAGAGGGTGCGGATGCTGTCGCGTCGAATTTGCGGGGCGATGTGCCGGATAAGCTCGGCCTGACTTATGACGCTCTGAAGGACGTCAATCCGAAGATCGTGTGCGCGCACCTGTCTGCTTATGGGCGGGAGGGTCCGCGTGCCAGCTGGCCCGGATTCGATTATCTGATGCAGGCGGAAGCAGGGTACTTCGCCCTTACCGGCGAGCCCGATACGCCGCCCACGCGGTTTGGTCTGTCGGTCGTCGATCAGATGACGGGCCTTGCGCTTGCATACGCCCTGCTTGCGGGACTGACCGGCGCGCGTGCAACCGGCACGGGCCGGGATATGGACGTCAGCTTGTTCGACGTGGCCATGTGCAACACGGCCTATCCGGCCATCTGGTATCTGAACGAGGGGCATGAGCAGGATCGCCTGCCGCGCTCGGGGCATCCCGCGCTTACGCCCTGCCAGCTCTACACAACGAAGGACGGCTGGATCTTCCTGATGTGCAACAAGGAAAAGTTCTGGCCGGCGCTGTGTAAGGCGATCGGAAAGGGCGAGTGGGCCGACGATCCGCGTTTTCTCCGCTTCAAGGACCGTCTCGAAAACCGCGAATTGATTCAGGATTTGCTGGATGAGGAGTTGTCCAAAAAGACTACGGCCGAGTGGCTTGAAATCTTTGCGGGGTCCGTGCCGGCGTCGCCGATCAACGGGATTGCTGAGGCCATCGACAATCCGTTCGTCACGGAGCGGGGGGGCATTCAGACGGTGCATCTTGAAGGATATGGCGACTATCGCATGCTGGCCTCACCCGTCCGCAGCAGTGGCGCGGATGTTCCCGCTCAACCAGCGCCGGGATTTGGCCAGCACACCGACGAGCTTCTTACAGGCATCGGTTACTCGGCCGACAGACTCGAAACCCTCCGCAAGGCGAAAGTGATCTGAAAACAGATGAGTGAACCTGTCATCCTGACCGACATCGATGCGCGCGGCGTCGCCACGTTGCGGCTGAACCGACCCGAGGTGAACAACGCCTACAACAGCGACGTCCTCGCCGCGATCAGGGAGCGTGCAGAGGTGCTGGGTGCAGACCATGCAGTACGCATCATCCTTTTGCGCGGTAACGGCCGCCATTTTCAGGCCGGTGCCGATTTGAAGTGGATCGAGCAAAACCGGCACAAGCCGCTGGAGGACAATCTCGAAGTCTCGCGTCTCACGCGCAAGGCATTCTTCGGGCTGCTGACATGTCCCAAACCGGTCATCGCCCTCGTTCATGGGGCCTGCTTCGGCGGTGGCACGGGCATCGCGGCCTCCTGTGACATCGTGATTGCCGAGGAGACGGCCATGTTCGCCATCACCGAGGCGCGCTGGGGCCTGGTGCCCGCCATGATCATGGTGCAGCTTGCCGCACGCCTCGGCGCGGCGCGGATGCGCCGCTACAGCCTGACATGCGAACGGTTTGACGCGAAACGGGCTTTCGAGATCGGCTTCGTCGACGAAATCTGCCCGGAGGGCGCGCTGGATGACGTAGTGGAGCCGATTATTGATTCGCTGTTGCACAATGCGCCGGCAACGCTTGCACAGGTCAAAGCTGAAGCGCTTCGCCTGTCGGGATTGAATTTCACGGAAGAGGAATTCGAAGCGCTGGCGCAGGAGCATGCGAAACTGCGATACACCGATGAGGCGGAAGAGGGCGTGAAGAGTTTTCTCGAAAAAAGAAAACCAAGCTGGTACCCCGCCGCCTGATTTTTCGAAATGCCTTGATTCCGTCGCACTCTCCGCTTACGCAGCAGAATTCATGATTCAAGGTGATCGACCTGTTGGAGAACCTGATGATTTTACTCGCTGTAAAATTCTATTGACCGGCGGCCCATAATCTCAGACTGACAAGTCACTTCGCGAAGCAGATTTCGCGCGCTTCGCCCCGGCCGCACGTATCGACTTTTTCTCGATTCGAACTTTGCGTGGCAGGAGCGAAGCCATGATTGCCCAACTATCCACTCTCATAAATCCATTCCGCCCTGCGGCCGTCGAGCGGCCGCCTTCCGATCTGCTCAAATTCTACGGGCATTTTCTGGTCCAGGTCTGGCCGGTCTTCGCGGCGGTGCTCGTCAGCGGGTTCCTGGCCGCACTGGTTGAAGTCGCGCTGATCACATATGTCGGCGAGATCGTCGATCTGGTGAAGGACGCCAAGAGTCCATCGACGTTCTTTATCGACAATGGAGCCCTTCTGTTGTGGATGGCCTTCGTGGCGATGATTGCACGGCCTGTCCTGTTCGCCATTCACGCGACACTGGTCAATCTTGCCATCATTCCCAACTTCACCAGCCTGATTCGCTGGCAGACGCACCGTTACGTCCTGCGCCAGAGCCTTGCTTTCTTCCAGGGAGACTTTGCGGGCCGAATCGCGAACAAGGTCATGCAGACCGCGCCCAGCCTGCGCGAGTCGGTGGTCGAGCTTGTCGATACGGTCTGGTTTGTCGCCATCTATACGGCTCTGGCACTGGCAGTGTTCTCGCAGGCCGATGTCCGGCTGATGGTTCCGCTTGTACTCTGGATCGTCGGTTTCGTCGGCGTGCTCTGGTACTTCGTGCCTCGGGTCAAGGAACGCGCGACGATCATGTCGGAAGCGCGCTCGATGCTGACTGGCCGTATTGTCGACAGCTACACCAACATCCTCACGGTCAAGCTGTTCGCGCATGCGGACCGCGAGGACGACTATGCCCGCGAGGCCATCACCGAGCAGACCGACAAATTCGCTGACGAGTTACGGCTGATCACCGCCATGGAAGTGTCCGTCTGGGTACTGAACGGCATTCTCATGGTCGGAACATGCGCCCTGTCGCTCTGGCTCTGGAGCCAAGGGCTGATCACCATCGGTGCCATCGCGCTCGTCATGGGCCTCGTCATTCGCATCAACAACATGGCGGGATGGGTGATGTTCGTCGTCACGAGCATCTTTGAGAATGTCGGCACCGTGCAGGAGGGGTTGGAGACGATTTCCACCCCGCACGCGGTGACGGACAAGCCGGATGCGAAGCCGCTTAAGGTGACGGACGGACTGATCAGCTATGACGATGTTCATTTTCACTATGGCAAGGAGACGGGCGCGATCGACGGTCTGTCGCTTGTCATCGAACCGGGTGAAAAGGTCGGTCTGGTTGGCCGCTCGGGTGCTGGCAAATCGACGCTCGTCAATCTGCTGATGCGTTTCTATGACCTGGAACGGGGCCGGATTCGCATTGACGGCATCGACATTTCGGATGCGACCCAGGACAGCCTGAGATCGCAGATCGGGATGGTGACCCAGGACGCATCGCTGCTTCACCGCTCGGTCCTCGACAACATCCTGTACGGTTCCGCGGTGACGGATGAGGATGCCGCCGTCGCGGCGGCGAAGCAGGCGCACTCACATGAGTTCATCCTGTCGCTCAAGGACCAGGCGGGCCGGGAGGGTTATGAAGCTCATGTCGGCGAACGCGGCGTCCAGCTGTCGGGTGGTCAACGCCAGCGCATTGCCATTGCCCGTGTGCTTCTCGAGAACGCGCCGATCCTGGTTCTCGACGAAGCGACGTCGGCACTCGATTCTGAAGTCGAGGCCGCGATCCAGGAGCAACTCGTCAATCTGATGAGGGACAAGACGGTGATCGCCATCGCGCACCGATTGTCAACCATCTCCGCGATGGATCGGCTCGTCGTGATGGACAAGGGACGCATCATCGAGCAGGGGTCGCACAATGCGCTGATAAAGGCCGGTGGGCTTTACGCCCAGCTTTGGGCGCGGCAATCCGGCGGCTTTCTGATCGAGGGACGGGTGGCCTAAGCGGAAGGCCGTGTTTCGGGAAAACCGCCGGTTTGTCTGAGCGCTTCCCCGAGAACGATGGCTGCTGCGGTCACGATGTTCAGTGACCGCAGGCCTTCTGCCATCGGCACGCGCACCCGTTCATCTGCCCTGCCGTGAACCTCGTCCGGCGCACCTGCGCTTTCGCGGCCCAGCATGAGGATGTCGTCGGTCCGGTAGGTGATATCCGTGTATGCCGTTGATGCAGTCGTGGTCAGCAGGACGAGGCGGTGCGCGTTTTCGGTTCGCCAGGCTTCAAACGCATCGAACGAAACGTGCCGTGTGATATGCGCATGCTTGAGGTAGTCGAGCCCGGTTCTTTTCAATGTGCGGTTGCTGATGTCGAATCCTGTCGGTTCAATGATATGAACGGCGATGTCCAGGCATGCGCCAAGGCGCAGGATAGCTCCTGTATTCTGCGGGATGTCGGGCTGATAGAGTGCGAGTTTCATGGGCCGGACACGATGCAACCTGGGCGCGATGAATTCCTGCGTCACCTACACTGCGCGGCTCACTGCCGCAAAGGGTCAAAATTCACGGTCACATCTCTAGACATTCACGCGCAAGGGTGCAAAAAAGTGGCAAATCGGGTTCATTCTTGCAGCAAACTGAACAAGGGTGTTGCACCTGCTGCGAATTGGACCAGTTGTGGGGGTATCAGGTCATTTACCGATTGCCGGTTCCGGCAATCGGCGGTCTCACCGGTTTCGCGCCGGTTAGTTTTTGATGATGACTTTCCCCCGAGAATGATCAGTTAAGAAGGAGCGGCGCATTGGCCAAAAAGAAGACCGAACCGACACGTCGGGATTTCATGACCATTGCAGCAGGATCGTTTGCAGCCGTCGGCGGCGCTGCGGCCCTGTGGCCATTTATTGATCAGATGAACCCGGACGCATCGGCTCTTTCGCTTGCTACGATCGAGGTCGACCTCTCTCCGATACCCGTTGGACAGTCAATCACCGTTTCATGGCGCGGCAAGCCGATATTTATCCGCCACCGCACGCCAGAGGAAATCGAGGCGGCGAAGGCGGTCAAGATCGACGAACTTCCCGATCCCGAAGCGCGGAATGACAATATCTCGGCAACGGCGGAAGCGACCGACCTGAACCGGGTGTCCACGGGCAAGGGCGATACGGCGAAACACGAAAACTGGATGATCCTCATCGGAATCTGTACCCACCTCGGATGTATTCCGAAGGGCCAAAGGATCGGCGATGCAAAGGGGGAGTTTGACGGTTGGTTCTGCCCCTGCCACGGGTCACACTACGACACCGCCGGTCGCATTCGCAAAGGCCCGGCGCCTCGAAATCTCGAGGTCCCGGTTTACGAATTCATCTCCGAGAACAAGATCAAAATCGGTTAGACCGGTTTGAGCGAATAGAGGCGTTCATGGCACACGTTTCAACTTACAAGCCGAACTCCGCCATTGAGAAATGGATGGATGATCGGCTTCCGGTCATGCGCATGATGCATGATCAGTTCAACGATTTCCCGACACCGCGCAATCTGAATTACCTCTGGACATTCGGCGGCATACTCACATTCTGCCTGGCCGTTCAAATGGCGACCGGCATCGTTCTGGCGATGCACTATGTCCCGCAGGAAACCATGGCATTCGACAGCGTCGAGCACATCATGCGCGATGTGAATTTCGGCTGGCTTTTGCGATACATCCATTTCAACGGCGCCTCATTGTTCTTCCTTGCGGTCTATATCCACATAGCGAGGGGCATGTATTACGGCTCCTACAAGGCGCCGCGCGAAGTTTTGTGGATCATTGGCGTGCTCATCTTTCTGGCAATGATGGCAACCGCCTTCATGGGCTATTCGCTAGTGTGGGGGCAAATGAGCTTCTGGGCGGTGACGGTGATCACCAACCTCTTCTCATCCCTAGACTCAATTATCCCGGGTCTCGGCACGACGGTGGTGGAGTGGATCTGGGGCGGGTTTTCCGTCGGCGGTCCGACGCTCACCCGGCTGTTTTCTTTGCACTATCTGCTGCCCTTCGTGATTGCAGGCCTCGTTATCCTGCACATCTGGGCGTTGCATGTGCCGGGCAGCAACAATCCGACGGGCATAGACATCAAGTCCAAATCGGACGCGATTTCATTCAATCCCTACTACACGGTCAAGGACGGGTTCGCGATGTCGATGTTCGTGATCCTGTTTGCCGCGTTTGTGTTCTATGCGCCCAACTTCATGGGACACCCGGACAACTACATTGAGGCCGACCCCCTGGTGACGCCGCCGCATATCGTTCCGGAATGGTATTTCCTTCCCTACTACGCGATCCTGCGTGCGATCCCGAGCAAGCTGCTGGGCGTGGTCGCGATGTTCGGCTCCATCGGCCTTCTTCTGTTCCTGCCTTGGCTCGACACGTCGAAGGTACGCTCGGCGCGCTACCGGCCGATTTTCAAATGGTTTCTGCTGCTGTTTTTCGTGAACGCCGTGGCGCTCGGCTATCTCGGCGCGAAACCGCCGGAAGGCGCCTTCCTGATCTGGGGACGGATCTGCACGGCGTACTATTTTGTATTCTTGCTCGTGATCATGCCTGTCGTCGGTTGGATCGAGAAACCGGCGGCCATGCCCGGGAGCATCACCGATGATGTGCTTGGCAAAAAGCCGGTGCCCGCAAAATGACGGCGATGGGAGATACATTCATGAAGATATTTGCATCGCCGTTCCGGAGATCCGCTCTGGCTGTCGCAGGCGCAATCCTTGGCGCGCTAACCTTGACCGCCACGCCGCTGCTCGCGGCTGGCGATACGCCCGCGATCCCGTCACAGAAATGGAGCTTCTCGGGCCCGTTCGGCCTCTACGACCGCGGCCAGTTGCAACGTGGCTACAAGGTCTACAAAGAGGTGTGCGCCGCATGTCATGGATTACGCCTGCTGCATTATCGCAATCTGGGTGAGTCGGGCGGGCCGGAATTCAATGAGGCGCAGGTCAAGACGCTCGCGGCAGAGGTGGAGGTTCAGGACGGACCGAACGAGGACGGCGACATGTTCGACCGTCCCGGCAAGCCGTCGGACGCGTTTGTCTCGCCGTTCCCGAACAAGGAGGCGGCACGCGCGGCCAATAACGGGGCCTATCCGCCGGACCTCTCGCTGATGGCCAAGGCGCGCGTCGGTGGCCCGGACTACATTTACGCTCTGATGACGGGATACAAGCCGGAGCCTGACAGCATGGATATGCAGGAGGGCATGAGCTACAACGAATATTTCCCGGGTCATCAGATCGCGATGGCCGCCCCGCTGAGTGCTGATTCCGTCGAATACACGGACGGAACACCACCGACCGTCGACAATTACGCCCGCGACGTGTCCGCCTTTCTCATGTGGGCTGCCGAGCCAAAGCTCGAGGAGCGCCACAGGCTCGGCTTCCGCTTTATGATCTATCTGGTGATCCTCGCCGGGCTCCTGTACATGGCGAAACGCCGGGTCTGGAGCAGGCTGAAGCACTAGACCGGTTCCCGAACACTGAACATAAATAAGGCCCCTTTTGTAAGGGGCCTTTTTTCTGGCTGGCTCCAAGGGAAGGGCGAGGTCCGCCAGTTCAGTGTTTTATGCCCGCATGGGCATCGGAGCCCCATAGGGATTTGATCCGCTGGTCGCGGCCGCATCTGTACCGGTAAATTTTGTAACGGACAGGATTCCGCTTGTAGTAATCTTGGTGGTAACCCTCAGCCTTGTAGAATGGCCCGGCCTTGAGAATTTTCGTAACGATCTTCTTGCCCAGCGCCTCTTCGGCCTTTTTCTTTGTAGCGAGCGCGGTTTCGCGCTGCTTGTCATTCTTGACGAACACGGCTGTCTTGTAGCTGTGGCCGCGATCACAGAACTGGCCTCCGTCGTCGGTTGGGTCGACACTGCGCCAGAAGACATTCAGCAAACGGCGATAGGAAACCTTGGACGGGTCGTAGACGATGCGGACCGCTTCATAGTGCCCTGTGGGCCGGCTCGAAACGGTCTGATAGTTGGCCGTCTCCGCCGAACCACCGATGTATCCGGACGTCGTGCTGATCACGCCGGGAACCTTGTCGAAATCGGACTCGACGCACCAGAAGCACCCACCGGCGAAAATCGCTGCGGCCTTCTTGTCTGCAGCGTTGACGGTTGATGCTCCACCTGCCGCGACGACGGCGGTTATGATCGATGCGAGAATGGTCTGTTTCATGCGACGCATGGGGGCACTCCATTGTCGGTCGACAGCCTGTTCGTTCCAAGTGTTTCCTATCAGGCTGTCTTTGGCTTGAATGTCAGTGCAAGGCCGTTATTGCAGTAGCGCAGGCCGGTCGGCTCGGGGCCGTCCTCGAACACATGACCTTGATGTCCGCCGCAGCGCGTGCAGTGATATTCCGTGCGAGGGAAGAAAATCTTGTAGTCGGTCTTCGTCCCGACGCGATCCGGGATCACATCATAAAAGCTCGGCCAGCCTGTCCCACTGTCATACTTCGTGTCGCTTTCAAAGAGCGCGAGATCGCATCCCGCACAATGGTAGGTGCCGTCGCGCTTTTCATTGTTGAGGGCACTCGTGTAGGCGCGCTCGGTGCCTTCTTCGCGCAGAATGTAATACTGCTCCTCCGACAACTTCTTGCGCCATTCCTCTTCACTGAGGACAAGCTTTGAAATCGTCTCCGCGACGGCGCACCCGGCGCCGGCAAAGGCAAAGGCCACCGCTCCGGCGGTAAATTTGAGAAAATCTCTTTTCGTCCAAGTCATTGCTTGCTGTGCTCCAATTTGAGAGCGGGGCTTCGCGCATTCAGCTGCCCATACATCTGCTTCAGGCTGGCAATGCCGCGCCCGCAATTTCTACTTGTTATTGTTACGGCTTGCGGGCCTGTTTGGATGCGTTGTGAGGGTATCCTCTGATTGGCCGGGTTGTGAAGAGGCCCCGCGACGGGCGGGGCCTCAGACCGGTGGACCGTACGCCATACAGACGGTCCTCCCGGCGACAAACGATATCCGCCCTAGTTCTTCTTCATCTTGTCGTCTTTCATCATGGTGTCCTTGGCCATCTTGTCATCTTTCGCCATTGTGTCCTTGGCCATGGTGTCCTTCGTCATCTTATCTTTCATCATGGTGTCGGACTTTTCCATTTTCCCGTCCTTCATCATGGCGTCGTCCTTCTTCATCTTGTCGGCGGCGAGCAGCGGGCCCGCCATCATGAAAGAGGCGGCAAGGGTGGTCAGCGTGAGTGTACGGATTTTCATGTTTTTCTCCTGAGCAGGCGCCTGTGTTCAGCGCTAAGACTCCGAAAAACGGGTGTGTTCATATCCGGGATGCAGAAAAACACCGGAACGTGAAGTCATGTTTTCTGGCGTGAAGGCTGGGACGGAAAGTTCCGCTGCACTATGGTTATCTGCAGCAGGGCTAACAGGATGCTGATCACATGATGGAGAGAGTGTTTTGCGGAATTCCGGCGGCGTTTTTGCTGGCAGTGATTGCTTTAGCAAGCGTCGTGCAGGCGCAGGAGCCAACCAAACCTGAGGGGACGGTTATCCTGACGATCACAGGTGATGTTTCGAAAGCCAATCGTGGTCCGTTCAATACGGAACGTGATTCCTTTTTCAAGTTTCATGAGATCAAGTTCGATCGCGCGTTCCAGCTCGATCAGGCTATGCTCGATGGATTGAAGCAGGGCACCGTCAGGGTGAATGCACCCCAGACCGATGGGCCGGTCGTGCTCAAGGGGGCGTTGCTCTCGGAAGTCTTCAAGCTGGCCGGGGTGGAGGAAGGCGCGTCGGTCAAAGCCGTCGCGCTCGATGGCTATACGAAGGAAATCAGCGCCGAAATGGTTGCTGCACACGACTGGATTCTGGCGTCGACCAGCGATGGCAAACCGCTGGTTATCGGCGATCAGGGGCCGCTTTGGATGGTCTATACGCCGTCAAAGCTGGATGTTCCCAAGGATGAAGAGGCGGATTGGCCATGGGCGCTGTTCTACATCGAAGTGAAAAAGTGAGCCGCTTCGAAGCCTGCCTTATGCCCTAACCCTTGAGCTTGCGCTCGACGAAGTCGAGCCTGTCCTGACCCCAGAAGATTTCACCATCTATGACGTAGCTGGGGGCGGCAAAAATGCCATTGGCGATGGCGTCTTCCGTCTCCTTGTTCCACTGCGTTTGGGATTCTTCCGCCGACAGAGTCGAGCGGAGTGCATCCGCGTCGAGACCGACGCGCTGGGCCGCTTCGTTCTGAACGGATGCATCGGCGGGATCGCGATCCTCGACCCAGAGCATGTGTCCCAATTCGGTTGCCAGCCTGTGTGCGTCGCCACCGGCTTGCCTGGCGGCAAAGACGAGACGAACGCCTTCGCTTTCATCATGCGGAAAATGAGCGGGCTCCAGAACCAGAGGAATATCGTTGAAAGCGCGCCAACGTTTGAGCTCCATCATCCGATAGGCTTGTCGTTCCGGTGAGCGTTTCGGCAGGGGCAGGCCGCCCGTTTCGGCAAAGACCGCTCCCAGGTTTACGGGCACGGCATTCACCGTCGCCCCGTTTTTCGCGGCCATCTCCGCGAGCCGTGCGCTGCCCATGAACGACCAGGGAGAGTTCAGTGAAAAGTAGTAATCGATCTTGGTCATGGGAGACCCCTCCGCTTGTTCCGGGAATGGTCACACCTACCATTGCCCGTAACATCCCACCACAACATGTGCGTTGAGGCAGTTTTTCCGTTGGACAGGACATGAGGTAAGGCTAAGGTCCGCGCGCGTCTGAGATAAACGAACACCCTTGGGAGGCGTTGGAAGCATGACGAAAGCCGTGCTGGGCATCATCGGCGGAAGTGGCGTCTACGACATCGAGCTGGAAAATGCCCGCTGGGAAAAAGTCGAGAGCCCATGGGGGGAACCGTCCGACGAGCTGCGCGTCGGAGAGATTGGCGGGTTACCGGTTGTCTTTCTACCGCGCCACGGGCGGGGGCACCGGATTTCCCCGTCGGGCATCAATTACCGCGCCAACATCGACGTGCTGAAGCGCAAGGGCGTGACCGATCTCATCTCGGTCTCGGCCTGCGGTTCCTTTCGCGAGGAGCTTTCGCCGGGCACTTTCGTCATAGTCGATCAGTTTGTGGATCTGACTTTCGCGCGCGAGAAAAGCTTTTTCGGAGAGGGATGTGTCGCGCATGTCACCGTCGACAAGCCTGTTTCGCCGCTGCTCGCCGACAAGGCCGAAGCGGCCGCAAAGGCTGAAGGGATTTCGCATCACCGCGGGGGCACTTATCTGACGATGGAGGGACCGCAATTTTCCACGCTTGCGGAAAGTCATCACTACCGCGCTATGGGATATGACGTGATCGGCATGACGAACATGCCGGAGGCCAAACTCGCCCGCGAGGCGGAGATCTGCTACGCGACCGTCGCCATGGTCACCGACTATGACAGCTGGCATCCCGATCATGGCTCGGTCGATATCCAGGCGATCCTCAAAGTGATGGGTGAGAACACGGCGAATGCGAAACAGCTCATCACCCGCCTGGCGAAGGATTTTCCCAAGGAACATGAGCCGTGCCCCATCGGGTCCGACCGCGCATTGGAGTATGCGATTATCACCGCGCCCGATGCGCGTGACCCCGAACTTCTCAAAAAGCTCGATGCCGTGGCGGGACGGGTTCTCTAGAAGGAAGGCCATATGACCGGTGACGACCTCAAATCTCTTGTCCGTACCATTCCCGACTATCCGAAGGCGGGCGTTATGTTTCGCGATATCACCACGCTTTTTGGTGACGCGGGCGGATTCACGGCCTGCATCCAGAAATTGGCCGAGCCGTTCCGCGACAAGAAGGTTGAGGCCGTGGCCGGTATCGAGGCGCGGGGCTTTATTCTCGGCGGCGCGGTTGCCGACCGGTTGGAATGCGGCTTCGTGCCGATCCGCAAGAAGGGCAAGCTGCCGGCCAAATCCATCGGTCAGGATTATGAGCTGGAATATGGCGTGGATGTCATCGAAGTGCATGAAGACGGTGTCAGGGAAGGCGAGAAGGTCCTTCTTGTAGACGACTTGATCGCTACCGGGGGGACGGCGGAAGCTGCGGTCAAGCTGCTGCGGACACTGGGTGCCGATGTCGTCGGTGCCGCGTTCGTTATTGATCTGCCTGATCTGAACGGCTTGAAGCGTGTCGAAGCTTTGGATGTCGCGTGCCACACGCTCATGGAGTTTGAGGGAGACTAGATTTTGGCGTCGTGGGAAACATTGGCCGCCTTTGCGGCGGTTCTTGCGGTCTTTGCCTATGTGCCGGGACCTGCAACGCTCTATGCAGCCGCGCAGACCATGGCGCGAGGCCGAAAAGCGGGCCTGCTGGCAGCCGTTGGGTTGCATGTCGGCGGGTATGTTCATGTCGCCGCCGCTGCTTTCGGATTATCTGCATTGCTCGCCCTCGTGCCTGGCGCTTATCTGGTCGTGAAACTCGCCGGCGCGCTCTATCTGGTGTGGCTTGGCATCAACATACTTTGTTCCGGACGAGCTGAGAATGCGCCGGCGCGGCCAGCAGCGGACATGAAACAGCGTTCAACATTCTCACAAAGTATCGTTGTCGAGATCTTGAACCCCAAGGCGGCGATGTTCTTTCTGGCGTTTCTGCCGCAATTCGTCGATCCGGCTGGAGCACTGTCCGTTTCAACCCAGATGCTCGTTCTGGGTTTTGTGACATTGCTCGCTTTTACGTCTGCCGACATCCTCACCGTTCTGCTTGCGGATCTTGTGGTTTCAAAACTCAAAAACACCGGCTCGGCTCAGCGGGTTTTCAGATGGATCGCGGGATGCGTGCTTGTCGGGCTTGGTGCGAGACTTGCCATGGAGAGCCAGCGGTGAAAATTGACGGCAAAAATCACCGAACGATCTGGGTCGAGGAGAACGGCTGGACGGTCGGCATCCTCGATCAGACCAAACTGCCCCATATTTTCGAAACGACGCATCTCAAGACCGTCAATGACGCGGCGCGCGCCATCAAGGACATGCTGGTGCGAGGTGCTCCTTTGATTGGCGCGACGGCAGCCTATGGTATCTGTCTCGCTCTGCGTAAGGACGCGTCTGATGAAAACCTGGATGCGGCGGCGGAGAAGCTACTGGCAACGCGACCGACCGCCGTCAATTTACGCTGGGCGATCCAGGAGATGATCGACACGGCGCGCAATCTGCCGCGCGAGAAACGGGTGATTGCGGCCTACAAGCGCGCCGGCGAAATCTGCGACGAGGACGTGGAAACCTGCCGGATGATTGGTGTGCACGGCCTGACGCTTATTGAAGAGATTGCGAAACGCAAGCAGGGCGAACCGGTGAACGTGCTGACCCATTGCAACGCAGGCTGGCTGGCGACCGTCGACTGGGGAACGGCAACGTCGCCTGTCTATCAGGCGCATGATGCCGGCATTCCCGTTCATGTGTGGGTCGACGAGACCCGCCCGCGAAATCAGGGCGCGGCGCTGACCGCGTTCGAGCTCGGCCATGAGGACGTGCCGCATACGATCATTGCCGACAATGCCGGCGGCCATCTGATGCAGCGCGGCGAGGTCGATATCTGTATCACGGGCACGGACCGGACCGCGGCCAACGGGGACGTGGCCAACAAGATCGGAACCTATCTGAAGGCGCTGGCGGCAGCCGACAACGAGGTGCCGTTCTATGTTGCGTTGCCGCACTCGACCATCGACTGGTCGCTCGACGACGGGTTTGAGATACCTATCGAGGAACGCGCGGCGGAAGAGGTCACCCATATGACGGGCCGCGCCAAGAACGGCAAGGTGGTCACGGTGGACATCGCCGCGCCGGGCAGTCCCACAGCCAATCCGGCCTTCGACGTGACGCCCGCGCGTCTGGTTAGCGGCCTGATCACGGAGCGTGGCATCTGCGAGGCAAGCCTCGAAGGGCTCCTCGGTCTTTATCCCGAGATGATGGAAGATGGCTGATCAGGACGAGGCGTGGCTCCGTCAAGACATTATCGATACCGCGCTTGCCATGTCGCGCGAGAGCCTGTCACCCGGGACGTCGGGAAATGTGTCTGCGCGCTGGAAGGACGGGATGCTCATCACGCCGACCGGTATGGCTTACAATGACCTGATTCCTGAAGATATTGTATTCATTGAGAAAAACGGCGAGCCCGTCGAGGGTGCGCGCAAGCCTTCGAGCGAATGGCAATTCCACCTATCGGCCTACGGTGCCCGGGAAGAGGCCCAGGCGATCGTTCATACGCATTCACGTTACGCCACGGCGCTCGCCTGTTGCAGAAGGCGGATCCCTGCATTCCACTACATGGTTGCCGTGGCCGGCGGAAAGGACATTCCGCTCGCGGATTACGCGACCTTCGGCACCGCGGAACTCGCGGATAATGTCACCGAGACACTCAAGGACCGCCGGGCATGCCTGATGGCCAATCACGGCGTAATTGCTTGTGGGGCAAACCTTGCAGCCGCTCTGGATCTCGCTCGCGAAGTGGAGACCCTTGCGGCGCAATATTTGGCGGCCCTGCAGGTTGGCGAGCCGCATATTCTGGACGATGCGGAAATGAGCCGGGTCCTGGAACGGTTCAAAACCTACGGGCAGCAGCGCTGATCACTCGCGTTTGGAACGTCGCGTGGGGTTAGTCCTTCTTCTGCAGCAGCTGCCACTCCTTGTATTTGTCGTAGGTCCAGCCGCAAGCGATGAGAAGCAGAAAGAAGCTGCCTAAATGCACCAGCAGGCCGGCATTCTCACTCAGCGAAAACGCGTCTACGATTGACTGGGAAACAACCATCGTGATGGCACCCATGGCGCCCATCAGGCCGATACCCAGCACCATTACGACGTGGTGATGAAAATACCATTTGAGAAACTCGACGATCATTCCGCCGTTCCGAGTTTGTGCAGGACAGTGTTGCTTAATAAGTGTTGCCCAATATCTGACCCAGCTTTTGAACCAATGACGCGTTTAGTTTACAGGACGTCATCCAGCCAAGGTACCAACTGGCGCGCGAGAAGTTGCGCGTCCTCCTCGCTTGTGAACTTCCGCTCCTGAAAAAATCCGATTGGGAACCAGCCCTGTCCGTCCTCGCTGTCGCGGCGATACTCTTCAAATCCGTATGTCGTGTCGGGGCGCATGAAGATATCGACACAGCGCCCGCCATCGGGTGTTTCGATCGAGCGCCGAAACTTGTTTTCATGGGCCATCAGTGCGGCTTCCGAATCGTGGCAAACTCGGTCGTCTTCTAACAACCACTTGGGGGAACCGTGATGGATTTCGCGCTGGCAACGAAGCTGTTCGCAGCATTGTTCGCGATCATGAATCCGCTCACGAACCTGCCGATCTTTTTGTCGGTGACCGAAGGGAAGGGCGCAAAGCAGCATGCGGCCATCGCGCTGACAGGCGCTGTCGCAACTTTCATGATTCTGTTGGTCGTGCTGTTCGCCGGCAATGGGATTCTCCGGTTTTTCGGTATCACCGTGGACGATTTCCGCATCGCTGGCGGGATTTTGATCCTCGCGATCGCCTTTTCAATGCTGCACGTTCAGACCAGCCAGATCAATCATACGCATGAGGAATCCGTTGAGGGGCGCGAAAAGGATAATCCCGGCATATTTCCGCTCGCGATCCCTCTGCTGGCCGGTCCGGGATCAATGACCACCGTGATCGTCTTTGCGCATCGGGCCGAAGGCTTCGCCAACAAACTCCTGTGCGCAGGTGTTCTGTTCGCGGTTTGCGTATTGATCTACATAACCTTTGCGATGGGCGAGAGGATTTCGGCATGGCTTGGCGCAACAGGCATGAATATCGTCACCCGGATCATGGGGATGGTGCTGGCCGCCATCGCGGTCGGCATGATTGTCAATGGTGTGGCCAATGCAGTGCCGGCGCTTCAGAAATAGGACTCGGCAAACAATCCAGGCTCAGGTCGCGAAGCGGAAGTGCAGGACGTCACCGTCCTGTACGATATAGTCCTTGCCTTCAAGCCGAAGCTTGCCGGCATCTCGCGCGCCACTTTCGCCGCCATATTCGACAAACTCGTCAAAGCTTACGGTTTCGGCCCGGATGAAACCGCGCTCGAAATCAGTATGGATCTGGCCGGCCGCCCTTGGTGCTTTGGTGTGCTCCCGCACGGTCCAGGCGCGCGCCTCCTTTTCGCCGGCGGTAAAGAAGGTGATGAGGTCGAGGAGTGAATATCCCGCGCGGATCAACCGGTCGAGGCCTGCCTCTTCAAGTCCGAGCTCCTGCAGATACTCGGCGCGTTCGTCCGCCGCGAGTTGGGCAAGTTCGGCCTCGATCTTCGCTGAGATCACCACGACCTGTGGCGGCTTCGGATCAGCGCTTCCGGCTTGCGCCGCAGCCTGGGCAACCTTTTCCTCGACGGCTCTGGAATAGGCGTTCCCGGTCGCTGCCGACGCTTCGTCGACATTGCACACATAGAGGACACGCTTCGACGTCAGCAGGTTGAGCGCGCGGAACGCGCGCCTGTCTTCTTCCTCGACGTTGGCGAGACGCGCGGGCTTTCCATCGCGCAGCATGTCCAGCGCGGCATGTACGAGTTCGAGGGTTTTCTTTGCTTCCTTGTCCTGGCCGCGGATTTTTTTCTCCAGCGGTTCGATCCGCTTCTCCAGGCTCTCCATGTCCGCGAGCATGAGTTCTGTTTCCACCGTTTCGGCATCAGAGAGGGGGGCGATGTGCCCGTCGACATGGGTCACGTCGGGATCATCGAAGCATCTCAGCACATAGGCGATGGCGTCCACCTCGCGAATATGCGCGAGGAACTGGTTTCCAAGGCCTTCACCTTTGGAAGCGCCGCGCACGAGGCCGGCGATGTCGACGAAGGTCAACCGGGTCGGGACGACGGACTTCGGCTTGACGATTTCGGCGATTTTCTCAAGGCGAGGATCGGGCACCGGAACTTCGCCCACATTGGGCTCGATGGTGCAGAACGGGTAATTCTCCGCCTCTGCCGCCGCCGTCTGGGTAAGCGCGTTGAAGAGGGTGGACTTGCCGACGTTCGGCAGTCCGACGATGCCGCATTTGAATCCCATGTGCCGTCCCTAGCCCTCTTGCGCTCCGAACAGCTTGCGCAAACGCGCGAAAGGCCCGGTTTCGGCTCCTTGTTTTTCAACCGGCGCGTCTGCCGCCTTCCGCGCAAGGTCGCGTTGGGACGGTGCTTTTCGAGAATTTGGCGTATCGTTCTTGCGGGTGGCAGGCTTCTCGTCGCCACTCACGGCCAGAGCCAACCTGTTCATGAAGTTGGCTGCGTCGCCCTCGGCAAGGAGCGGTGCGGAAGATGCGATCGCTTCGATCAAAGGATCAAGCCACGCGCGTTCGGCTTTGGAAAAATCTTTCAGAACGTGGCTGTGTACCTTGGACTTGTGACCCGGGTGACCGATACCGATACGGACACGAAGATAATCGTTGCCGATGTGGCTCGTGAGCGATTTCAGTCCGTTGTGGCCGGCAACGCCGCCGCCCGCCTTGACGCGGACCTTTGCAGGCGCAAGGTCGATTTCGTCGTAGAGCACGACAACATCGTCGAGGTCGAGCTTGTAGAAACGGATGGCTTCGGCGGCCGCGCGGCCTGACTCATTCATGTAGGTGGACGGCTTGAGCAGCAGACATTTCTCGCCGTCGAGCCGTCCTTCGGATATCTGACCCTGAAATTTCTTGCGCCACGGGCCGAAGCCATGAGCCTCGGCAATAGCGTCAACGGCCATGAAGCCGACATTGTGCCGGTTGCGCGCATGCTCCGCCCCGGGATTTCCGAGGCCAATTATGAGTTTCATTGGAACAAGCGTCCCGTTAAGGCCCAGGCGGCCGAATAGACCTCAGAGTTATTCGTCACCGCCGTCGGTTTGCTCGCCACCGTCGGCTTCGCCCTCTCCGGCTTCGCCTTCGCCTTCC
Source organism: Hyphomicrobiaceae bacterium (assembly GCA_028066055.1). Lineage (GTDB taxonomy): Bacteria > Pseudomonadota > Alphaproteobacteria > Rhizobiales > Methyloligellaceae > UBA2767. Next base: position 38,993 of record JALCBY010000006.1, on the reverse strand, counting down.
TCGCCTTCAAGCTCTTCGCCTTCCTCGCCTTCCATTTCGTCTTCCTCGACGATTTCGGCCATGCGGCCGACGATTGTGGCGACGGTGAAGTCACGGTCCGAGATGGTCAACTCGACACCTTCTGGAAACTTGATCGCAGAAACGTGCAGTGAGTCGCCAATGTCGAGACCTTCCAGGCTGGCTTCGAGATGCTCCGGGATCGATTCTGCCACGCACCTCAACTCGATGGCATGACGCACGATATTCAGAACGCCACCGCGCTTCAGACCAGGAGACTCTTCCTCGTTGAGAAACTGAACGGGCACTTCCACAGTGACCTTTGCGCCCTTGCCAAGGCGCAGGAAGTCCACATGCAGCGGCACGTCCCGCACGGGATCGAGTTGTACATCGCGCGGAATGACCCGCTGCGGCTTGCCGTCCACATCCAGCGTGTAGATCGTGTTCAGGAACTGTGGGGTGCGGGCAAACTGCCAGAACTCCTTGCTGTCGAGCGTCACCGCCTCCGGGTCGGATTTATCCCCGTAGATGATGCCCGGAATACGGCCTTCGCGCCTGGCAGCCCGGGATGCTCCCTTGCCAGAACCTACGCGCGCCGTGGCTTTGATCTCGCTGACCTCGGCCATCTCAAATCCTCCAATTTCAGGAACGGACCAGTTCGCATTGTCCGCTGGTTCTTCCGGTGCCGGTTGTTGGTCCCGGAACCGGGTATAATTTCTCGCGCGCTTATAGCGTCCGCGGGCTCTGCTGGCAATGGTGGGATAAGCAGATTGGTTACGCCCGCCGACATTCCCGCTTTTCGTGATGCGGGCAGGTGGGCACGTGCGATCAGTCGAACAAACTTGATACGGATTTTTCACCGCTGGTTCGGGCAATCGCTTCGCCAAGCAGGGGCGCAACACTCATGACGCGAATATTCTGTGCGACCCGCACGGCCTCGGTCGGGACTATGGAATCCGTAATGACAAGTTTACTCATGGCCGAAGCGGTTACGCGGGCAACCGCGCCTCCGGACAGCACGCCATGTGTGATGTATGCGCTGACGTCTTTTGCGCCATTTTCGAGCAACGCTTCCGCTGCATTGCAAAGTGTACCGCCGCTGTCGACGATGTCGTCGACCAGGATGCAGGAGTACTCGTCGACTTCACCGATCACGTTCATGACCTCGGACTCACCGGCCCGTTCACGGCGCTTGTCGATAATCGCCAGCGGGGCGCCAATGCGCTTGGCCAACCCGCGGGCGCGGACCACGCCACCAACGTCGGGCGACACCACCATCACCTTGTCGAGCTTGTAGTTCTTCTTGACGTCCTTCACCATCTCGGGAGCCGCATACAGATTGTCGGTCGGTAGGTCGAAAAATCCCTGAATCTGCCCGGCATGGAGGTCAAGGGTCAGCACACGGTCCGCGCCGGCGGCAGTGATCATATTGGCAACGAGTTTCGCGGAGATGGGCGTGCGCGACTCCGACTTCCGGTCCTGACGCGCATAGCCGAAATACGGCATTACTGCGGTAATGCGGCGCGCCGAGGCCCGACGCAACGCGTCGATCATGATCAGCAGTTCCATCAGGTGATCGTTCGCAGGATACGACGTGGACTGCAGAACGAAGACATCCTGGCCACGGACGTTCTCCTGGATCTCGACGAAAATTTCCATGTCCGCAAAGCGGCGCACGGAACACTTTGTCATGGGGATGTTGAGATAAGCAGCTATGGCCTCGGCAAGAGGCCGGTTCGAATTGCCCGCGACGAGTTTCATTTGCCGTTCTCTGTCGTGTCAGGTTCGCGTGACACGTTTGCGAGCTCCCTGCCGCCCCTGCGAGGGCCGCTTTTTAGCAATGCGCGTCGAACGTGTAAACCGGATGGCTTGCCGTTGTGGGCAAGATCGCAACAGATCACCCCCGGCTCTTCTGGATGAGTTTGATAAGTTCCGCTGCCGCGGCGTTTCCAGCAGCCGTTGCGGCCGGCCCCCAGGACCGGTTGAGGGAGCCCTTCGCAACATCGCTTTGCTGTGTTACCGAGCCAAGGTCCTGACCGGACGGGCTCAGAAGTGTCCAGTCGATCCGAATGCGTTCCTTGCCGCCGGACGCCGAGCTGACCGAGACCTTACCGTTGATTTTGTAAACATTCGTTCCGCCGGTACTCGCAATCTGTACACCTTTTGCGCGAAGTCGCTCGCGCAGGGCATTCGTGAGCGATTTGCGCCCGTCGCCGGGTGCGCCCGATACTGGCGGCACGAGGGCTGCGACCGGTTCCGATCGCCGGCTTGTTGACGCCGTGCGGCGCTGCGCGCTGGACGCGGTTGCCGTTGGCGGCTTTTTCTTGGCCGTCTGCGTGCGCGCGGGAGCGGGACGTGCGGGCGTCGAAGTGGCGGCTGGTGCACTGCCGCTCCCCTGTTTCGGCAGCCAAGCGGCTAGATCGGTGGTTGTCTTTGAGGCGATTTTCTGTAGCGCGGCTTTGTTTATGGATGACCAGGGTTTCGCTCCCGGCTTGGCCGGGACTGCTTCCTCGCCGATGATCCGATGCACCCGATTTCCGGATGTGTCAGTGACATCAAGGATGTAGGAGAATTTTTCGGTACGCCTGTCGTTTGACTGGGCGAGATATCCCTGAACCGTATAGGTTGCAGGACGTCCCTTTTCGACAACGGTAATCTTCTTCTGTTTGGCCGCAGCGACAAGTTGTTGGGTGAGTTCGCTACCAACTTTCGCAGGTGGACCGATAATCGGGGCAAATGAAACGGGCGCCGCCTTTCCGCCCGACCCGCCTTCACCGCTGAAGACGCCGCTTAAAGAGCCGCCGGCACATCCGGCAATCAGCACAGCAAATGCCGTCAAAACGGTCAGCGTCACCAGCCATTTGGTGATGCGTCCCGCCGCCGCCGTACGCATGCTCAACACTCGCTCCGACTCCATTATGTCGTTAATCCAGGATCATTCGCCAATTCAATGGGTTGGCTCAACCCCGGCAGCCCCGCCGCACAATTTGTACAGCGTATAGGCGAATGCGTCCAGCGGCCCGGAAACGTGCTGCCGACGATAGTATCATGAGATCAAAATGGCAGAGATTTGACGGCCATAGTCAACTTCTTCGCGATGGCAGGACCGCCGGTAGCTGAAAAACCGGTCTTCCTCGCGATAAGTGCAGATGTTGAGGTTCTCGATGTCACCTGCTCCGGCGGACCGCAGGCGGGCTTCCACGTAACCGGTCAGGTTAAAATACGGCCGCGCGTTTTCGTCGCGCCTTGCAAAAAAACGGGAGTTGGCGTTGTCAGCTTTCAGGAAGGTCGCTTCGAATTCCTCTCCGACTTCGTAGCTGACCTGTGAAATTGCCGGTCCGATTGCAGCAAGTATGCGGGAGCGGTCTGCACCTAGTGCTTCCATGGATTCGATCGTGGCCTCGAGTATCCCGGCAAGTGCACCCCGCCAACCGGCGTGGGCCGCTCCCACGATCTTCGCATCGGGTTCGGAAAACAGAACGGGCACGCAGTCTGCCGTCGAAACCGCTATCGTGAGGCCAGGCTTCGCTGTGACAACGGCGTCGGCGCGCGGTGCGTTCTTGCTTTGCCAGGGTTGGGTTGCGATGGTCACGTCCGTTGAATGGGTTTGATACGGCGTGACGAGCATCTCCGGCGCCGCACCCAATTGACGCGCGAGACGGGAGCGATTTTCCACCACGTCGGCCCGATCATCTTTGGATCCGAGGCCGCAGTTCAGCGATGCGTATATCCCCTCCGAAACACCACCTCTGCGTGTACCGAAACCGTGGCGCTGTCCTGCAGCAGACGCAAGGAGCGAGCTTTCAACGATCATTGCGTCTGTCTCCGCTGTGCTGGTTTGGAAAGGCGGGCGGGACCGTGCTGGATGAGCCGACGGCCATGACCTTGAAAAGCTCACCCATCTGTGCCGGGTCCGCGAGACGCTGTGCCCCTGATGCTATGTTGTTCCGTATGGAGGGGTCTGCGTTCGACATCAGTTTCTCGCACCGTTCTTTCAGGCCAAGGCCAAGCAGAAAGTGCCCCTGGGCTATGGGACCATATGCGCGAAGCCCGCATCGCACAGCGATCTTACCAAGTTCGCCAAAGTCGACATGGGCCGTGAGGTCGGCTTCACCCGGTGTTTCCAGCGGATTGGCGAAGTCATGGACACGTACCGCCTGAAGGGTTTCTCCCGGGCCGCTGGCGTTATGCCCGTAGTCGATAAACAGCGCCATCAGAGGAAACTGTTGCGCTCTCTCGGCCAATTGCCCGACCAGGATATCCATGCAAGGCCGACACTCGACAACATCGCCGTCGTGGGCACGCGATCGCAGGCACTCTGAAATGGCGTTGTCCGAACCGGATACTTCCTCGCCCGTCTGGAATTCGAGCTCGCCATTTTCAGAAAGTCCGACGTAACGCTCAAACCAGTTTCCTTGCCGGTTGATGAATTGCCGGACGGGAAGGGCGTCGAGAAACTCGTTGGCGATGAGGATGGTCGGGCCGGCGGGAATATCAGCAAGGCTCCGGTACCAGTTGATCTCTGCACCGGATTTCTCCAGCCGTTCGGCCTGCCGGTCCTGCAGCACCGGACTGGTCTCGACCAGATGGACCTCACAGGCTTGACGAAACTCGGGAACGGTTTTTGCCGCACGCAGGGCATCGTCCATCAATGTGCCACGGCCCGGTCCGAGTTCCACAAATGCGACCTGCTTGGGCGATCCGATCTGCCGCCAGACAACGGCGGACCAGAGCCCGATCAATTCACCGAATATCTGGCTGACTTCAGGTGCCGTTGTGAAGTCGCCGCGCGTGCCGAACGGATCGCGTGTGGTGTAGTAGCCGAACTCGGGGTCGCTGAGGCACGCTTCCATATAGTCGGCGACGGTCAGGGGCCCGTCTGTCTGAATACGGCGTTTGAGACGGGCAAGAAGGGTATCTGGGTCACGCTGTCCGGACATTGCGGCAAGCATGAGATCAGGCCGCCGCGCGTCGATATGCACGCCAGATGACGAAGGCGCCAATGGCGATCATGGGCAGTGAATAGACGATACCCGGTGTGAAAAGGCCGACGGAGAAGGCATGTTCCGGGTCGAACATCCGGAAATTTTCAGCCGTTATGCGTGCAATCGCATAACCTGCGAAGAATACGCCGGACACGTAACCTGGCATGGGCAGCACCTTTTTGACATGGGTGAAATACCGCAGGACCAGCCACAGTACGATACCCTCCAGCGCGGCCTCATAAAGCTGGCTCGGATGACGTGGTTCCGAGCCCGCGCCGGGAAACACCATGGCCCAGGGCACATCACTCACGCGCCCCCATAACTCGCCATTTATGAAATTTGCGAGGCGTCCGAAAAACAGACCGAACGGTGCGGCCGCGCAGCAAACGTCGGCGATGGAAAGCATCGGGATCTTTTTGGCGCGGGCGAACAGCCACACCGCCAGACAGACACCGGCCAGTCCGCCGTGAAACGACATGCCGCCGTTCCAGAGTTTCGGTATGTCCTGAGGGTTCGCCAGGAAGTAAGCCGGGTCGTAGAAAAGCACATAACCCAGACGTCCGCCGATGACGACGCCGAGCGTGGTCCAGAACAGCAAATCGTCGGCGATCTCCTTGCCTGCAGGAGGATGTCCGTTCCAGAGCGACGCATTGGCAAAGAGGCTGCGCGCATAAAGCCAGCCGCCGAGCAGACCAAACATATAGGCCAGGCCGTACCAGTGTACGGAAACAGGGCCGATCTCGAAGGCGACCGGATCAACGACTGGAAAGGGAACGGCGAAGAGGGGCATGGGGCTTCTTCTTTGCGCGTCTGGGTTCGTGCGCCGGACCTTCCCCAAGCGCTGCGTCCATGTCAAGCAACACGCGCGTGAACGGCGTGTGCGACCCGGGTGTGTTGCGTGGAACGATCAGCCGCGCAGCCGCGCCAACTGCTCGCCATATCCGTCCGGGTTGGCGACGACATCGATCAATGCGGGTCCGCCGCCCGCAAGTGCGTCTTTCAGGACACCGGCGAAGTCATGACCTTCCTCGACGCGCCAGGCCCGGCAACCAAGCCCCTCTGCGGCACGAGCAAAGTCGGTGTTCGCATAGCGGACACCGCTCGACCGGAACTGCTGGCGCTGCTGCTTGATATCGATCAGCGAGAGGGCCGCATCGTTGATCACGACGATAGTGATATTGGCGTTGCGCTCCACGGCCGTTGTCAGTTCCGCGAGCATCATCATCATGCCGCCGTCACCGGTTACCGCCACGACCGGGCGGTCCGGATGTTCAAGGGACGATGCCAGCGCGGCGGGCAAGGCGAAGCCCATTGTCGACAGACCGTTCGACTTGAGAACGCTGAAAGGTTCCTCGGCCCGCCAGGACGCAAGCGTGGCAAACATGTGCGCGCCTGCATCGACGGTGAGGCGGGTATCCTTCGGCACAATTTCAGACACGGCTTCCATGACGCTCTGGACCGTGTGACCGGAGCCTTCAAGTGCGACGGTTCGGGAAATGCCCTCACGTGCCGAAGAGATTTCCTCATCGGTCCAATCGCTTGATTTCAATGTATCAATCAGATTTTTGACCATCTGCGAGAGATCGCCGGAAATGCTGACATCCGGCGTAACCGGCAGGGGGGCAGCCTCGGCGATACGCAGATCGATCACCGGGCATTGGTACGACCAGCGCCCGGGGATCATTTCGATGGCGTCAAATCCGAAAAGCACGATGAGATCGGCATCGTGAATGACCTGGGACTCGGCCACGGCGCCCGTGAAGTGGCCGGCGAAGCCGGGATGGGAGGCCGGCAATACGCCTGATGCTTTGTAAGTGGTGAGAACGGGACAACCGATCCCGATGGCAAGGGTCTGCAGTGCCGAGGGAGCGGAGCCGTGCCGCGCTTCAAGCCCGGCAATGATCACTGGCTTTTTCGCGTTGTTCAGGAGATTGCGTGTGGCTTCAAGCGCATCCGTGGATAGAGAAGATAGCTCAGGCGCGGAAACTTCGACGCCAGCGCCGCTGACGGGCGCGACCGCGTCGCCTGCGGTCAGATCGAGTTGAACCGGTCCCCAGGGTCTGGTCATGGCAGTTTCAAGGGCGCGGCTGATAACTTCCGGCCCGTCGTTGGGACGCAGTCGGTCCTGGAATTTGGTGATCGGTGCGAAGAGAGCGTTCTGATCGAGCGCTTGGTGCGGCGACGAAGCGGGTCCATCGGTGATGAGGAGGACAGGCGCTTTTTCGAGGGACGCATAGGCGATGCCGTTGACTGCGCTGGTCGCGCCCGGTCCGATGCCGGTCAACAATACGCCCGGAGTACTGGTCAGTTCACCGGTCACCGCCGCCATGATTGCTGCGGCCGTTTCGGTGCGCGTCAGCACGAATTCGACGTCCGCATTTCCTGCCGCCTGGATCAGTTCGAGACTTGAGCCGCCACCCGGAATGCCGAAGATGCGCTTCACGCCCAGGTTTTTGAGTGTGCTGACGACGACGTTCGCCAGATTGGGTGTTGTCGAACCGTGGACGTTCATCAGATGCCCTTATATTTGGCCATGGCCTCGGTGAAGGTAAGGCCGGCGCGCAGATCCTCGACCGCCGCCCTGTCGTCACGGTCCAGCTTCTCCGCAACGTCCAGAACCTCTTCCGCTCGTAAGGTAGGCAAGCACACGGCCCCAGTGCCATCAGCGACAATGATGTCCCCGGGAGAAACGGTAACGCCGTCTATGACAACCGGCACATTAATCTCTTCAACCTTCAGCCGCAGCCGACCCGTCGTTGGGAGCATGTGGCGCGCAAAGACGGGAAAATCGAATTCAATCATCTCCTCGAGATCACGGACGCCCCCGTCCACGAGAAGTCCCGCAACGCCTTTCAGCTTTGCCGCGAGCGACGCCATGCCGCCCCAGGTCGAAACTTCTGCTCCTGCACAGTCGACGGCAATGATGTCTCCTTGAGAGGCGGCGTCGATCATCGCGCCGACCCGAAAATCATCGGATAAGAAATCGCCGTGCGCGCCGACAGTCTCCTTGACCGTTACCGCGGGACCGGCGAAATGGAAACCGGGAGCGACCGCTTTGATGTGAACGATGACATTGTTATGGAGGCCGGAAGCATCAAGCGCATTTGCAAGCGTGCTCGTCGCGAGTTTGCTTGCACGATCAACGAGTGTCGCGGGTGGTCGGGGCGTATCGGGGTTGGTCATGGAACTGAGCTGAGAACTCTGGTGGCAGGATGGTCTGATTTGAATTGTTTTGGTGCGGCAGGTCAACGCCTTGATTGTGTGCGTTCAGCGCACCATAGTCAGTGAAATCCCGCAAGAAGAGAGTTTGACTCGATGACCCAGACAACAAACCGGTTTTTCGATGAACTGGCGAGAATGATGACGGACGCGACCGGAGCCGCGCAAGGGTTGCGAAAAGAAATCGACAATGTCATCCGCTCGCAGGCCGAAAAGGTTCTCAATGATCTGGATGTCGTGCAGCGCGAGGAATTCGACGCCATGAAAGCCATGGCGCAAAAAGCGCGAGAGGAAAATGCGCGCCTTGAAACGCGGATCGCTGAACTGGAAGAGCAGCTGGACAATCTGGGAACGGATGCGCCGGCGGGCAAAAAGCGGAAGGCCACTTCCACGTAACGTGGTTCTTGAGCCGGCTGCTTCATGCCGCTGTACTAGGGAATTATTTGTGCTCAACCTCCGTCGAGGCACAGTTTTTTCTCCGTCACGATCGTTATTTCGCACACCGTCAAGGAAATTGGCGTGGACAAAACGGCCTGACTCCTTGCGACTCATTCAACCCTAAGGTTATGTCGCAGTAGTTGTGGTTCGCGAATCGCGAAGCGCAATATTTAGTGGGACTCTGGGGGGATGTCGCGCACGAGAGCGTGCGCGTTGTGTCCTGTGCCCGCCAGGCCCGAAACAAAGGCAAGCCATGGCGTCGACGGAACTCAATTACGAACGCAGAGGTCACCCGGTCGATTTGATCGAGCAACTTGCGACCATGCATGACTGGGCCTTCGAACGCAGCGCGGAAGATGAACTGTCCCTGTGCGTCGGCGGTTCCTGGAGCGATTATCAGATTTCGCTTAACTGGCGCGATGATCTCGAAGCCCTGCATCTGGCGTGCGCGTTCGACCTCACAGTCTCCGACTCGCGGCTCAGCGAGGTCTATCGGTTGATGGCGTCCATCAACGAGCAGCTCTGGATCGGACATTTCGACTTGTGGCGGAACGAAAACCTGCTGCTGTTCCGGCACGGACTGATGCTCAACGGCGCCGATCCCACAATCTCCCAGTGTGAGGCGCTGCTCCAGGCGGCGGTGGAAGCATGTGAACGCTATTATCAGGCGTTCCAGTTCGTGATCTGGGCGGGCAAGTCGGCGGAGCAGTCGCTGCAGACCACGATGTTTGAAACCGAAGGGCAGGCATGACTCTGGAAATTGGCGGACCTCTGTTGCTCGTAGGCGCCGGTAAAATGGGTGGCGCGCTTCTCACGGGGTGGCTGGATGGTGGTCTCGATCCTGACTCCGTGTTCGTTCGCGATCCTGCAGCGCCTGACATTTTATCCGACGAGGTGCGGGACAAGGGCGTACATCTCATTGAAAATTTAGCTGACATGCGCACGCCGCCGCGCGTCATGGTTCTGGCTGTGAAGCCCCAAATGATAGACGAGGTGCTGCCTCCGCTGAAAACGGCTCTCGGCACCGACACGGTGGTTCTTTCAATTGTTGCCGGAAAGACCGTGGCGGCGATGGAGTGCCATCTGGGATCCGATGTTGCCATTGTGCGATCAGTGCCGAACACACCTGCGGCTGTCGGGCGTGGAATTTCCGTGGCGTACTCCAGTGCGAACGTCAATGATGATCAGAGAGAGGCCTGCGATGGATTGCTGCAGGCGGCAGGTGTTGTCACATGGACTGACGACGAAGCACACCTGGACGCCGTAACGGGTGTTTCGGGCAGCGGGCCGGCTTACATTTTCCTGATGGCGGAGTGCCTGGAAGAGGCCGGCGTTGATGCAGGTCTCGACCGGGAGCTTGCACGGCAGCTTGCACGTGAAACCGTGAGCGGAGCCGGAGAGCTTCTCCGTCAGTCAGACGAAGCAGCATCAATACTCAGAGAGAATGTCACGTCTCCGAAAGGGACGACCGCTGAGGCGCTCAAAATCCTCATGGGCAGCGAAGGACTGCAGGAACTGGTTTCGCGTGCGGTCAAGGCTGCAACGCAGCGTTCCCGCGAACTCTCGTCCTGATTATCCCTCCACAGACGGCGCCGTGCGGGCGGTGGGCGCCCGCACGATCTTCCTGCACCTAGTTTGTGGAGAAAACGTCCTGTTGTGCGCTGTTGCTTTGCACGTAGGATGCCGCTCCGAGGAACGACTTTCCGGTGACGACCACCTTCGTGCCGACGTTTGTACGATTGTAGAGGTCGATCACGTCCTCGTTGTACATGCGGATGCAGCCCCTCGAAACCGAACGGCCGATGAGCCAGGGCGCGTCGGTTCCGTGGATGCGATAGAGCGTGCTTCCGAGATAGAGCGCACGCACGCCCATCGGATTACGCGGATGGCCTCCGGGAACGAAAGGCGGCAGTTTCGGATTTTCCCGGCGCATCTGGGCGGTTGGCGTCCAGCTTGGGTTCACGGCTTTTCGCGTGACGGGCAATGTGCCCGACCAGAACGCCTCATTGTTGGGAATGGCGATGGGATAGGAAATGGCCCTGTTGCCGGGAAGGATTTTATACAAGCGTCGATCGCCGATGCTCACCAGAATGGTACCCGGCCGTTGCTGCACTTTTAGGCTCACGACGTGACGTCCGGTGGGTCCGCCGCCGCCAAATATGTCGCCGAGAAAACTCTGCGCGACGGCTTTGCCAGGCGGCGCGGACATTCCCGCCAACACAATGAGCACCGAGAAAACGGCGCTTTTGAAGATCTGAAGAGTTGGTTTCATGTTCTTGTCGTCCTTGAAAATCAATTGAACTGCTGGAGGCTGTTTGCTCCGGGCCGGCGTGTGTGACGCACTGGTCTGCCAGCATTCACAGCATCAAGCCGATCCGACTGGCCGACGTGGCCCGTAAATCACGTGAAATCGAAGATCAGTTCCGGATGCGCGCGGTCTGCGCAATCACACCTGCGGCTACGGGTCTCGATACTTGAAATGCGTCGGCGGCGAGGATGAGCCGCGCCGAGGATTGCGCTGCCGCCTGGGCCAGCCGGTCGGCGAGCGTATTGGCCGATGTCAGTTTGGTTTTGGAGGCGGGAAGCGTCGGTCGTGTCCGGCTAACGGGCCCGACGATCATGTGTTCATGGCAAACGCGACAGCCATGGTGCGCGTGAGCTTTGGGGCGCTTGCAGGGCTTATTTGCGGCATTCGCCGTGTAGATGGCAGGCTTGGCGGCTTGGATATCGCCAGACTGTCCGAACTCCTGTTGCGGCTTGCCAAAGCCGGCCCGAGCGTTATCGCCACTGAAAAAAACAGCGGCAGCCACGGCAAGTGTAAAAAGCAAAATGCAGTGTCTGATGGTAGCCGTAATAGCCAAACTTACCCCCCCGATGGAATCGCGGGATTCTAGTCGCAGATTTTCCTGAAAGAGAAGAAAAAACACCATGCTATGCCTTCACATTCATTTGAGGAAATGGTCCGGTGAATTTCCGGTTTTTTATTCATTTCCGAGCGAGAAAAATGGCACAGGCATGTGTGAGCGCCTCGGCTTGGTCGGCGGTCTGGGCACACCGATCAGCGGACGATCAATCTGTGATATGGGGTGGCCTGTCCGACAAGAGTCCGTGTTTTCGGAATCTCTCCGCGCGTTTGCTCTGCATGTGCCGTGAATCGCAGTGAGGAAACTCTTGCTCTCGCGATTGCCGCGCGTTCAGCCGACAGTGCGTCAACCGCGGCAACAACCATATTGACCGTCGCCAGCGCAACGGAGCCCATAATGAGAGTCGTTGTCGTGTTCAGGACAATGACCGCGCTCGTCAACGCAACAACGAAAATCCGTTTGAGCATTCTATGCCTCTCCTGACGGGATCGATTTGTCTCGCGTGGCATGCAACCGGCTTTTGAAGCGGTGGAAAGGCCACTTGAAGTGTTGGTCGCGGTAAGGCTGGAAAAGGTTCAAACGCGCGGTAGTGCACTGAAAACAATCACGAATATTCTTTTCTTGTGACGTGGTGAGCCACGCACTATCTTGCCCGCGAAAGAGTGAGGATCAGTTGTGACGGATACAGCGCCCGCACCGGAAATCGTGTTTGATGATTTTCTCAAAGTCGACATTCGCGTCGGCACGATAACGCGCGCGGAACCCTTTCCGGAGGCGCGCAAGCCGGCATACAAGCTGTGGATCGACTTTGGTCCGGAGATCGGCGAGAAGAAAAGTTCGGCGCAGATCACGGCGCATTACGCGCTTGAAGATCTCGTCGGGCGCCAGGTTGCCGCCGTCGTAAACTTCCCCCCACGCCAGATCGGGCCACTTATGTCTGAGGTTCTCACACTCGGATTTCCCGATGGGAACGGCGAAGTCGTCCTGTTCGCACCGGATCAGAAAATTCCGAACGGCGGCCGGCTCTACTGAGACCGCACCGGTGGAAACGAGGATCATGTGAAAGTCGTCATCACCGGGGGTGCGGGGTTTCTCGGCCAAAAACTGATAGCCGCCCTGCAGGAACGCGGTGTGCTTGCCGCACCTGACGATACATCAGTGTCGATTTCGGAGATCATCTGCGTCGATCGCACCATGCCTGATAACGCCTGCGAGGGCGTGACATACGTCGAAGCCGACATTGGTTCGGAAGGGGTGTTCGATGAGGTCGTGCCGGGCGATGCCAGCAGCATTTTTCACCTGGCTGCTGTCGTTTCCGCTGAGGCGGAAGCCGATTTTGATCTCGGCATGCGTGTCAATCTGGATGCGACACGCGCACTCCTTGAGCGTTGCCGCGGACTTGCCGCGCTGCCGCGTTTCGTCTTCGCGAGTTCGGTCGCCGCATTTGGCGTGGCCCCGCCGATCGTCGATGACGATACGCCGGTTCGGCCTCTCAATTCCTACGGCGTTGAAAAGGTTATCGGGGAATATCTCGTGGGCGAATATGCACGCCGGGGATTTGTCGATGGCCGCACCGTGCGCCTGCCGACGATTGTCATTCGGCCCGGAGCACCCAACAAGGCGGCGTCTTCGTTTGCGAGTTCGATCCTGCGCGAACCGCTCCAGGGAATGAATGCGGTCTGTCCGGTTTCGGAGGATCTAGCCGTCTGGATCAAGTCGCCACGTTCAGTTGTTGCCGATTTGGTGCTGGCTCACGACTTGGAAGCTGAAAACTGGCCTGACGGGTTGCGCGTCCTCAATCTTCCCGGGCTTACCGTGACTGTGGCTGAAATGATCGCAGCACTTGAGCGGGCAGGTGGCGACACGTCGTTGATCTCGTGGGAGCCCGACCCGGCAATCGAGGCGATCGTCGGATCGTGGCCGCAGGGAATGACAACCGATCGGGCGAATGCGCTCGGGTTTACTGCGGATGAAAGCATTGATGCCGTGGTGCGGCAGTTTCTGGACGACGAATTGGGCTGATGTTCACCATCGGCTCCAGATGACAGGGAGTATGGAACATGACTGAGGGAAGAATTGCATTTGTGACCGGCGCCGGCAGTGGCATCGGTAGGGCGACGGCTTTGTTGCTGCAAAAAAACGGATACGCCGTTGTTTTGACCGGACGCCGGATGGACGCTTTGGAAGAAACCGCCGCGATGGCGGAAGAGGGCGGCGGAAAAATGTTTGCCGTCTCGATGGACGTGGCCGACCCGGCATCGGTTGCCGCAGCGTTCACACAAACCAAAGACACGTTCGGCCGGCTCGATCTGCTGTTCAACAATGCGGGCACGAGCGCGCCCGGCGTGCCGATGGAAGAGCTGACGCCTGAACAGTGGCAGGATGTCGTGAATGTCAACCTGAACGGATCGTTCTACTGCGCGCAGGAAGCGATCAGGATCATGAAGGTGCAGCAGCCAAAAGGCGGGCGTATCATCAACAACGGTTCGATCTCGGCCCACGCGCCGCGCCCCTTCTCCGCGCCCTATACCTCGACGAAACACGCCATTACCGGTCTGACCAAGAGTATTTCTCTCGACGGGCGCGAACATGACATTGCGTGCGGGCAGATCGATATCGGCAATGCGTTGACCGAGCGCACGGTGCGAATGACCAAGGGTGTGCCGCAGGCGGACGGGTCGACCAGGATTGAACCCGTGATGACGGCCGATCAGGTGGCGAGCGCCGTGCTTTACATGGATTCCCTTCCGCTTGAGACCAACGTCCAGTTCATGACCATCATGGCGACGAAAATGCCGTTTGTCGGGCGGGGCTAGGCCGCGGCCGTCTTGTGCGGATTGCGCATGACCAAAAGCACCGGCATGCAAACGACGATGACAACAGCGATCAAGCGAAAGTCGTCGATATAGGCAATCAGCTCGGCTTGCTGGTTGACGACGCGATTGATGGCCCTTAGCCCGGCCGTGCTCTCAAGATCCCATACCTGGGGAAGCTCCAGGTGACGCACGGCGTCATTGAATTGCGTCACCTTTTCGCCCAGCAATGCGTGGTTTGCTTGCGTCTGGCGTGCGAGGTAGCTGACAAACAGCGCGATACCGAGGCTGCGGCCTATGTTGTTCAACAGGGAATAGAATGACGTTCCGGCATCACGATGCTCCGGCGCCATCGATGAAAAAGCGGCCGTGTTCACCGGAATAACAAAACAGCTGAATGAAATGCCCTGAATAAAACTCACCACCATGATGCTGACGATCTCAATGTCTTGGGTGAAGTTGGAAAACTGCCACATCGTCGTGGCGGCGATAAGCATGCCCACGAAAATGACTTTCCGCGGGTCGACGAACTTCAACAGATAACCGACGAGTAAGGCGGAAGCCATTGCACCGCCACCGCGGGCGGCCAGGATGATTCCGCTGTCGATCAACGGATAGCCTCCCTGGTTCTGCAGGAAGGGGGGCAGCAGCACAACGCTGCCGAAAAGCACGACCCCAAACAAAACACGCAGGACGATACCACTCACATAGTTCTTGTCACGGAAGATCGCCGGGTCGACAAACGGAATTTTCGACGTCAGGGAATTTACAATGAAAACCCAGAAGGCCCCCGCCGCGACGAGTGTTAGAATGATGACAGTCGGGGAATCGTACCAGTCGAGCCGTTCGCCGCGGTCAAGAATGAACTGCACGGACGCAATGGTGATCGCAAGCATCGCGAAGCCAAAA
The DNA here is from genome assembly GCA_028066055.1 of Hyphomicrobiaceae bacterium. Lineage (GTDB taxonomy): Bacteria > Pseudomonadota > Alphaproteobacteria > Rhizobiales > Methyloligellaceae > UBA2767. The sequence continues at coordinate 23,768 of JALCBY010000006.1, read as the reverse complement.
TAGTTGAACGCGCGAGGCGTCCGATTCCGAACGCGCGGGACGAGTATGGCGATCATCAAAAATGCCATCAGGCCGATCGGCAGGTTGAGGTAGAATGCCCAGCGCCAGCTGAAATATTCGGTGATGTAGGCTCCCAGCGTTGGTCCGAAGACGGGGCCGAACATAATTCCCACGCCCCACCATCCCATAGCAACGCCGAAATCCTCCCGCCGATAGACCGAGAGCAGGGATGACTGCGACAACGGAATCAATGCCGCTCCGAACATGCCCTGGACGAAACGGTAGACCAGGATTTCCGTCAGCGTGTCGGATGTACCGCACAGCAGTGAGCAGACAATAAAACCGAAGATGGAAACGAGAAGCAGCGGCTTGCGTCCGAACCGGCTGCTGATAGCACCCCAAAAGGGGGTCATGACCGCGAGCGCGATCAGGTAGGAGGTCAGTACCCAGGCGACCTGGTCCTGTGTGGCCGAGAGCGATCCCTGCATATGGATGAGTGCCACCGCGATGAGTGAGGTATCGAATACCTGGATGAGAGGCGCAAGGATCAACGCGACAGTTGTCAGCTTCAGCCGCAATCCCGTGGGCCGGAATTCGGCGCTCGCGGTTGCAACCGCCGCGCTCATATCAGATCGCGGGCCCAGTTGAGCGCGGCTTTTGCCAATCCGGGCAGTTCACGCTGGAAGCCCGTGTCAATGTCGACGACAACACTCATGCCGGCGCGCAAGGGCGGTCCCTTTCCGGAGTTCTCGAACTGCAGGCGGACCGGCAGCCGCTGAACGACCTTGACCCAGTTGCCAGTGGCGTTCTGTGGCGGCAACAGCGCGAACTCGGCCCCCGTCGCCGGGCTGATGCTGGTGACAAGGGCTGTGAACGAAACGCCCGGATAGGTGTCGATGCGAATGTTCGCGCGTTGGCCGACGCGGACGTGGGTGAGATCGGTCTCCTTGTAATTGGCCTGCACCCACACCTCGGCATCGCCCACCAGACTGAAAACGACATTGCCGGCCCGGATGTATTCGCCCGGCTGAAGCTCGAAATTCGTGATCACGCCTGACGTGACGGCGCGCACTTCGGTGTGCCTCAAGTCAAGGGCTGCCTGATCGCGTGCCGCCTGAGCCTCAAGAACGGTGGGATGCGACTCCGTTGGAATGTTCGGGTCCCCGCCAAGCTTCGCACGCGCCTGCGCAATGTCCTGCTGGATTGTAGCGAGCTTGTCCCGGGCGTTGCGGAGGTTGCGGCTCGCCGTGTCGAGATTGGTGGTGGAGGCGAAACCGCGTGTATTCAGCTTCTTTTGCCGTTCGAACTGGCGTTGGTAGAAGTGAATGTCTCCCTCTGCAAGGGTCAGTTCCGCCAGGCGCTGTTTGTGTTCCGCACGAAGAGCCTCGATCTCCTGTATGGCCAGCATCAACTGGGCTTCCGTTTTCTGAAGCGCGATCCGGAAGGGCTCGGGATCGACCCGGAACAGCAAGGCCCCTTTCTCAACGCGCTGGTTCTCCCTGATCGCGACGTTCACGACGCGACCCGAGATATCGGCGCTGACCGCAATCTTTTCGGACTTGATATAGGCGTTGTCGGTCGAGACAAACCGGCCGCCGGCGGAATAGATGTAGAGACCGACAAAGGTCGCTGCGAGAGGACCAATCACCGACAGCAAGGCAATTCCGAGCGTGCGGCGGAGGGACCATCCGGGAGCGGGTGTTTCGGGCGCGGGTGCTTCAGTTGCAGCCGGAGCCGCGGCAACAGGCTTCTTGGCCGTCTTGCGCGACCGGGCCCGCGTATTTTTCTTGCTATGCGTCAACGTCCTCTCCGGTCATTTCGGTTTCGACCACATCCGCATCGGCCTCCGGCTCCACCGGCTCGCGCTTGAGCATGTTGCTCTTGATCTGCAACAGGCGGTCGATCAGTTCTTCGCTCTCTTCCTCCGAGATACCCGCAAGCGCCTCCATCCGTGTCAGCTCCGAGAATTCACGCATTTTGTCGAGAACGGGTTGTACCTGAGCGTTCAGGTGCAGACGCCAGGCGCGCCGGTCCGCCGGGTCGCGTCGGCGCTCAACCCAACCCTTGGCCTCGAGTCGATCAATGTGACGCACGAGAGTGATGCTCTCGATTTCGAGGATTTCCGCAAGGTCGCGCTGGTTTATACCTTCGCGCCGTCGGAGTTGCGCAAGGACACGCCATTGCGCGCGGGTGAGGCCGAGGGCGCGGGCGCGCTGATCGAAACGTTTCCGGAGAAGCCGGGACACGTCCGCCATCAGGAACCCGAGGGATCGGGTCAGGTATGGATCATCAGGCATACTAACTTATAATAACCTAGCTTATTATATGCCAGCATGATTTTGATCAGATTTTGGTGAATGCGCGAAAAGCGGGCGAAAATGACGGCTAAACGCGTTTGCGCAGGAGAAATTCGCTGCGATCGTCGATAACGAGGCCTTCAAGCTTGGCAACGCGCATATAGCCAAATCGTTCGTAGAACCGAACCGCCCTGTCGTTGAATTCCGAAACGCATATCCAGAGGTTCCTGAATTGCCCCCCTGCTTCCGCCTCGAACCATGTCATGACGGATGAGCCGATGCCGCTGTTCTGGAACTGCGGCAACAGGCCGAGAAAGTGGAGGTACGGGCCGAACAGCCATGGCACGGTCACAACGACAATTCCCGCCGTTGTTTCGTTTGCCGTGATCAGAAGCCGGTATCGGCCATCGCGCTCTTTGGCCAGGAACGAAGACAATATTTTCGCCGGTATTCCATATTCTTTCCATGGATCGATCCGGGCGAATTCCTCACCCAATTCTCTGGCAGCTGCTTGAGGAACCGCGACAAGCCGGAGTTGGCGTCCCTCCCGATCCTCGCCGAGAGCATACGCGTGATTGCCGTAAGGGGTGCCTGCCAAGTGAACTGTCTTTCCTGTTGTCGGCGGTTCGCCGGAACAATTGTGCAACGGAAAGAGCGCCGATCCTAAATCGGGAGGCGAATGGTTGCCTGCAAACCGCCCGCATTGCTTTCTTTCAGGGTGATGTCGCCACCATGGCTGCGCACGATATCACGGGCGATGGACAGCCCAAGGCCGGTATTGATGCCCGTATCCTGGCCCCTGGCGTCGTCCAGTCGGTAGAAGGGACGGAAGACTTCTTCGCGTTCCTCCTCGGGTATCCCTGGACCGTCATCGTCAACGCGCAGTGTCAGCCAGTTCTTGTTCTTGGCCACGGAGACAGTCACATGGTCTGCAAACCGCAGCGCATTGGAGACAACATTCGTAACCGCGCGCTTGAAGGCGTGGCGGCGGAGTGGGACCACGAGTGAAGCGCTCGGCAGGTCCAGCATGATTTCCTTTTTGTCGCGTGCCGTTTGCTTGCGGATATCTTTCAACAGGTTGCGAACGTTAACCGGTGTGCTCTCCTCGCTCGAGTCCCCGCGCGCAAAGGCCATATAGTCCTCCAGCATCGCCTGCATCTCGTCCACATCGGCCATCATTTCCTTGGCCTCCTGCGAGTCCTTGAACATGGCAAGCTGCAGTTTCAGGCGGGTGAGGATGGTCCGCAGGTCGTGGCTCACGCCGGCGAGCATTGTGGTGCGCTGTTCGATCTGCCGCTCGATGCGGTTGCGCATTTCCATGAAAGACAGTGCAGCCTGTCTGACCTCGCGCGCGCCGCGCGGCCGGAAGTCGGGCGGCGCCGACTGTCCCTTGCCGAACCGGTCAGCGGCCTGCGCAAGCCGGAGGATCGGTTTGATCTGGTTACGCAGGAACAAAATGGCGACGGTCATCAGGACGAGCGACGTGCCGACCATCCAGAGCAGAAAGATATGGGAATTGGATGCATAGGTCTGACTGCGGCGCGCGATGATGCGCATGACCGCGTCCTTCAGCTTGATGCGGATTTCGACCAGACGCGACCGTCCGACCGTATCGATCCAGAATGGCTTGCCGATCTGTTTGCGGATCTCTTTGCTGAGCGTGCGATCAAGCAGGTCAAAGAACGGTTTGGGACGCGTGGGAGGCAGATCCTGTGGCGGGAGTATCTGCAGTGACAGATTGAGCTTGTTCTGCGCAAGTTTGATCAGCTTCTGGTAGTTGTCGTCGTGGGGGTAAGCCTCATAGACACCAAGAAGCATGGCAATGTCGCGGGTCGTTGCGTCGGACAGGCGGCGAGTCACCGTTTCCCAATGGCGCTCCATGAACACGAATGCGACGACGGACTGCAGGAGGACGACCGGTGCGATGATGATGATCAACGCGCGCGCATAAAGGCCTTTCGGCATGATGCCGCCAAGGAACGAGCGGACCGAGCTAAGTTTGGGCAGTCGCCGTACGCGCTGCTCTGGAGGCTTTGGGATGGCAACCATCATTCAGCGTGCAAGATGTATCCTTTGCCACGAACCGTCTGAAGATAAACCGGATTGCCCGGGTCCGCCTCGATTTTTCTCCTAAGACGGTTGATCTGAACATCCACGGCCCGCTCCGAACCGTCGGCGCCCTGCTTGGCGAGTTCCAGCCGTGATATGGGCGTACCGGGGCGCTCGGCGAACTGCCGCAGCAGGTCGCGTTCACGCTCCGTCAGGCGAATGGTCTCGCCCTTGCTCTTCAGTTCGCCGCGACCGATATGGAACGTGAAATCCCCGATGCGAACGACATCCTGGGGTGTGAGCGTGCGTTTGTGCCGGCTGAGAATGTTCTGCAATCTCAGCAGGAGCTCCCTTGGTTCGAACGGCTTCGCAAGATAATCGTCCACGCCGATCTCAAGGCCGCGAATGCGCTGGTCGGGTTCTGCACGCGCGGTGAGCATCAGGATCGGGATGTCGTGGTCATTGCGCAATGATTCCGCGAGTTCCATCCCTGTTTCGCCCGGCATCATGACATCCAGGACCAGGAGATCGAACGCCAGTCCGCGCATGTTGGCGCGCGCCGCGGCGGAGTTTTCCGCTGTCGTGACGCGAAAGCCGTTTTCCTGAAGAAAGCGTCCCAGTAGATCCCGAATCCGCTGGTCGTCATCGACGACCAGGATGTGCGGCGCATTGTCGGTCGGCGAGGGCGCGTTGCCATATGTCGTTGCCGGGGTCATTGCGGTTCGCCCTGTTTGTGGTCCATGTTCAACTTGGTCCTGAGCAGCCGCTCGACGTGCGGCCGGTCGGCTTCGCTGATCATCTGATATAGGAACGTTTCAATCTTCGCATCGCCACGCCGTCGACTGGCTCGAAGCGCCCGTGCGACGCGCTCCAGTTGCGGTTCTGCCAGCCGGGCTGCGAGTTCATGGCCTCTGTCTGTTGGATAGAGCAGCCGCTCGCGGCGGTCCAGCTTTCCTTCTTCCTGCACAATGAACCCCTCATCGATGAGCTGCTTCAGAACGCGGCCGAGACTCTGTTTGGTGATCTTGAGGATCTTAAGCAGATCGGCTACCCGCATGCCGGGGCGGCGGTTCACGAAATGCAACACACGGTGGTGAGCGCGGCCAAAGCCGAACTCATCGAGTATTTTATCGGGTTCGCGCGTGAAATCCCGATAGGCAAAAAACAACAGCTCGGCGAGATCCAGGAGGGCCGGATCGGCCGTCTGTGCCTCATCCGCAATGCCAGCCGTCTCCTTTGGAGCTGCGCCTGTCGCAGTGCGTGCGGTTCGGACCGGTTCATTTATGTCAGTCATGTTGACTTATTTTTAGCCGATTGATACTGATAAATACAGCCTTGCGGACCGTTTTCTGTAATCCGGTTTTGCCGCAAAAACATGTTCAAGGAGTGCAGATTCACGCCAACAACGTGCCTGCTGCAAGGCGGCCCCGGCACACAAGACCTTGGCGCAGCGCGCGTAGGACGCCTCGGTGCCCGGCACCGAGCAGTCATTGTGGAGAGCAAGAGATATGTCATCAGTTCCTTTCGATCAACGTGAAGGCGTGATTTGGATGAACGGCGAAATGGTCGATTGGCCGGACGCCAAGCTCCATGTTTTGAGCCACGGACTGCATTACGCAAGTGCTGTATTTGAGGGCATTCGGGCCTATGGCGGGCACATCGTCGAGCTGACCCAGCACAATGAGCGGTTGCATAAATCAGCTGAGATTCTCGGGTTCGAGATCCCGTATACGGTTGAAGAAATCGATCAGGCCTGCCGTGACGTCATGGCGCGGAACGGCCTTGAGGACGCGTATATCCGTCCAATCGCATGGCGCGGCAGCGAGATGATGGGTGTTTCGGCGCAAGAGACCCGCATCAATCTGGCCATAGCGGCCTGGGATTGGGGCAAGTATTTCGATCCGGAGGCGCAGCTCAAGGGTATCCGCATGGCCATTGCGGATTACCGCCGTCCGGACCCCAGGACTGCACCGTGCCTGAGCAAGGCCGTGGGCCTGTACATGATCTGCACCATCGAAAAACACAAGGCGGAAGCGGCAGGCTACGCGGATGCCCTGATGCTCGACTGGCGCGGGCAGGTTGCCGAAGCGACGGGCGCCAACGTGTTTCTCGTGAAGGATGGCGTCATTCACACGCCGACACCCGACTGCTTCCTCGACGGCATAACCCGTCGCAGCGTGATGGACCTCGCCAGGAAACGCGGTTATGAGGTGGTGGAGCGCGTGATCATGCCGGACGAGCTCGATGATTTCAGCGAATGCTTCATCACCGGCACCGCAGCCGAAGTGACGGCTGTCGCCGAGATTGGCCCGCACAAGTTTACGCCGGGAACGATCACCGAAACGCTGATGAACGATTATTCGGCACTGGTGCGGCCCGTGGAGAGTGTTGCGGCGACGGGCTGAAACGCCAAAGTCTGACACTATCCCCACAGCCGACCGGCTCACCCTCTTGCGCGGCCTGCGATGTCGCGTGTTATGATTGCGCGTTATCATGAACAGGCGGCCAAGCAACTTGGGGAGGGGGTGCCGTGATGTTCCGGGTTTTGAAAGCTGGCGCAATCCTGAGTGCCGTTTTGGTATTGCTGGCGCTGATTGGAGATTTGTCGCCGACCGCGAGGGCCACCGCGCCGCTCAGCGGGTTTGCGGGCGCAGGTCAGGCGTCCAACATGAGCCCGCTGCACCGGGCCGATACGTTCCGGAATTGCCAGGAAATTTACTGGTGCGGCGTGCGTCGTGACGGGCGTGCGCGTTGCGGACCGACGCTGAGATGCCGGACGTGCAGGTTTGTACGGGTTTGCCGACGCGCAACCGGATGCGTCTGGCGCGAGAAGTGCCGCTGGGGACCTTACGTGCCACCGCTCCCGCAATAGTTTTCAGGAAGAGCCATCCACTACTCCGCGGCCTTTGACGCATTGTCCCACCGTTTGAGTGCATCATCGTCGCTGTCGCGCGCATCGACCCATGCACCACCATCGGGTCCGACTTCCTTTTTCCAGAAAGGCGCGTTGGTCTTGAGATAGTCCATCAGGAATTCTGCCGCTTCGAACGCCGCCTGCCGGTGCGCGGACGCCGTGACGACGAGAACAATATTATCGCCCGGTTTCATGGGCCCATGACGATGGATGATCACCGAGTCCTGCAACGGCCAGCGCGCGTGCGCGTCCTGCTCGATGCGCTCAAGTTCGCTCTCGGTCATGCCCGGATAATGCTCCAGCGTCATCTCGGAGATGGGCTCTCCCTTGGCGGTATCGCGAACCGTTCCGGTGAATGTCACGATGGCGCCGATGTCGGTCCGGCCCGAACGCAGTTTTGCGATCTCGGCGCTGATGTCGAAGTCTTCCTGCTGAACGCGGATCATAAGGGTCTTACCCTCCGGTCACAGGCGGGAAGAAGGCGATTTCGCGAGCTTCCGAGATGGATGCGTTGTGAGGGACGTGGGTCTGGTTGATGGCGGCCCGGATGACTTCCGCTTTTTCGAACGCCGCCTCATACTCCGGACCGCGTCCTTTCAGCCAGTCCATCAGGTCGGCAACGCTTTGCACGTGGTCGGGCAGGTCGACCGTTTCCTCACCCAATCCGGTCTTCTCCCGCACCCATGCGAAATAGAGAAGTTTCACACCCATTACGCGCGTCCTGTCTCTGAAATCGTTCGGTCCGTCCGGCCTATTCGTGTCCCATGTCCAGCACATGGCGCATTCCAGCGCGGAAATAGTCCCAGCCCGTATAGAGGGTCACGATGGCCGAAATCCAAAGTAAGCAAAGGCCGGTGAGGGTCGTAAAGGGAAAAATCTTGTCGCCGGCGGAGCCCGCGAGCAGGAAGCCGATTGCGACCATCTGCGCGATGGTCTTCCACTTCGCAAGCTTGGTGACGGGCACGCTTACATTCACTTCGGCGAGGAATTCACGCAGGCCGGAGACGAGGATCTCGCGGCTCAGGATGATGACGGCAGCCCATAGCGACCATCCGGCGATCGTTTGCTGGGCGGCGAGCATCAACAGTGCGGCGGCCACAAGCAACTTGTCGGCAATGGGGTCGAGCATGCGGCCAAGGGAGGTCTGCTGCTCCCAGGCCCGCGCGAAATAGCCGTCCAGAGCGTCCGTGATGCCGGCAATGATGAAAATCGTCATCGCCAGCCAGTTGCCGAAGTCGCCGTCGATAAAGAAACACCCTACCAGAGCCGGCACGGCCGCGATCCGGCCGTAGGTCAGCAGGTTTGGGACGTACAAAAACATACTCTGTCGTGCGACTCGTTCCATTGGGCGCTCAGTCTAAAGCTTTTCAGCCATTCTGCTCATGAAAAAAATCATAAATTGTTTGTGCCATGTGCGCGGAAATGCCGTCGATCCCCTGCAAATCCGCAAGGCCCGCACGACTGACGGCTTTTGCGGAGCCGAAGTGCTTCAACAGTGCGCGCTTTCGCGCCGGCCCGATGCCCGGCACCTCGTCGAGCGGGGAGGCACTGATGGATTTCTTCCGGCGGGTGCGGTGCGCGCCGATGGCAAACCGGTGTGCTTCGTCCCGCAGGCGTTGAACGAAATAGAGAACGGGGTCGCGCGGGGGAAGCATGAACGGATCGCGACCGCGGATGAAAAACCTCTCGCGACCTGCATCCCGGTCCGGCCCCTTGGCAATTCCGACGACACGCAGCGTATCGATCCCCAATTCATCGAGGACGTCATGTGTTGCGGAAAGCTGCCCGGCACCGCCGTCAATGAGCACGAGGTCGGGCCAGACGGCATTCGTGCTGTCGTCCTGCGTCTCCTTGAGCAGGCGCGAGAAGCGCCGCATCAGGACTTCCCGCATCATTGCGTAATCGTCGCCGGGCGCGAGGTCAGCGGACTTGATATTGAACTTGCGGTAGCTGTTCTTTTCGAAACCCTCTGGCCCGGAAACGATCATTGCCCCGACCGGACTCGACCCCTGAATGTGGCTGTTGTCATAAACCTCGATGCGTTCCGGCGCATCGTCGAGATCGAATGCTTCGGCCACGCCTTCAAGCAGTTTGCGCTGAGTGGCCGACTCGGCGAGGCGCCGCTCAAGCGCTTCGCGCGCATTTGAGAGCGACTGCTTCATGATTGCCCGCTTTTCACCCCGTCGCGGGACGGACACCGTAACCTTGACACCGGCCTTGGTCGTAAGCGCTTCCGCCAGCAACTTGCGGCCGGGGACATCGTGGGAGAGCAGGATCAGCCGCGGTATCGGCTTGTCGTCGTAAAACTGCGCAATGAAAGCGTCGAGGACCTCCTCCGCAGAGAGGGATTTGTCAGCGCGGGGGAAGTAGGCCCGGTTGCCCCAGTTCTGGCCGGTGCGGAAAAAGAATACCTGTATACAGGTTTGTCCGCCGCGCGAATGTGCGGCAAACACATCGGCCTCGGAAAAGCTGCTCGGATTGATGCCCTGGTGCGCTTGAATCTGAGCGAGTGCGGCGAGCCTATCGCGGTAACTCGCGGCGCGCTCGAATTCGAGGCTGTCACTCGCCTTTTCCATCAAGGCATGGAGATGGTCCTTCACTTTCTCGCTTTTGCCGGTGAGGAAGTCTTCCGCGTCGTCGACGAGGCTGGCGTATTCCTCAAGAGCAATTTCTCCGGTGCACGGTCCGGAGCAACGTTTAATCTGGTAGAGCAGGCAGGGCCGGGAACGCGCCTCGTAGTAGCTGTCCGAACACGACCGCAACAGAAAGGCACGTTGAAGCGTATTGATGGTGCGATTGACGGCGCCGGCAGAGGCGAAGGGGCCGAAATACTCGCCTTCGCGTTTGCGCGCGCCGCGGTGCTTGAGAATCTGGGGGGCGTCGTGATCGCGAGCAATCAGAATATACGGGAACGACTTGTCGTCACGCAGAATGACATTGAAACGCGGCTTCAGCCGCTTGATGAGGTTAGCCTCGAGCAGGAGCGCTTCCGTTTCGGTCGGCGTGGTAACGACTTCAAGAGCGGCAGTCACCGCGATCATCCGGGCAATGCGATTCGTGTGTCCGCCAAGGCGCGCATAGCTTTGCACGCGCTTCTTGAGCGAGCGGGCCTTGCCCACATAGAGCACGTCACCGTCCACACCGATCATTCGATAGACGCCAGGCCCATTGGGCAGAGTTTTCAGAACGCGCGCGATAACCTTCGGGCCCGTTTCGGACAACGAGGGGACGGTTCGCGTCGGAGCTTCGGATATGGCGGTATCGCTGCCTTTGGCTTTCAAGGGCATGGGCCGGGATCGATGCTGTTTCCGGGCGCGGATATCTTACGGCGCCCACACCCGATCAGGTTAAGGGTTGCAGGCGCTCAATTTCAATGCCCACCGATGAGCATTCCGTGATGGCCTGCGGTTTTTCCACGCGAACCCGCACGGCGTGCACGCGTGAGTCCTCCAGACAACTTGCCGCAACGCGCTCCGCAAGTGTCTCGATGAGGTTGACGTGACCCTGCTCGCAGATCTCCTGCACCTTGTGCACGACGTCTTCATAGCAAACGACGTCGCCGATATGGTCGCTCTTGGGACCCGGCAGTTCCCGCACGGTCAGATCAATCGAGATGAGGACGGGCTGGGGTCCGAGTTTTTCATGCTCGTGAACACCGACACTGGCGCTGACCTCCAGATCTCGGACGAACACATGCGCCAGGCCGCGCACCGCATCGGCTTCAAAAATGGATCGTCTGGCTGTTTGCTCGGTCATGTTACTCGTCACTCTCATATATGTCTGGCGTGCGCCAGGCGAGGTGCTGGCCACCGTCGAGCGCGATCATCTGCCCCGTCATCGACGGAGCGTCAAGAATAAACCGAACTGCGGCGCAGATCTCTTCCGGCTCGGGTCCCCGCTCGAGGATGGTCGATGCCTGCTGTCGCGCGAAAGCTTCTCTCGACTGGCGGGTGTTTGCGAGGGTCGGTCCCGGGCCGATTGCGTTTACGCGAATGCGGGGCGCAAGACCCTGGGCAAGAGTGCGTGTCGCCGCCCAGAGGGCGGATTTCGACAAGGAATATGAGAAATATTCGGGTGTCGGCTTCCAGACCCGTTGATCGAGAATGTTGATGATCGTGCCCTCCGCAGCGGCCGGCAGGGTTGCGGCGAATGCTTGCGATATGAAAACGGGCGCATTCAGATTGACTGCAAGATGCCGGTTGAAACTCTCCGGGGACAGTGTTGAGACATCGTCATGCTCAAACACGGATGCATTGTTGATGAGACAGGTCGGGGTGCCCAATGCGTCGCGGCAGGCCGGTATCAGTGCACATGCGGCATCCAGATCCGCGAGGTTGGCCTGAAGTGCAACTGCCCTGCCGCCGGCTTTTTCAATGTCGGCGACAGTGCGTGCCGCGTCATCGCCGGAGTTGTTGTAGTGAACGCCGATCTGCCAACCGGCGCGTGCCATGTCGAGGGCGATGATGCGCCCGATACGCTTGGCTGCACCCGTGATGAGGACTGTGGGCTCTTTTCCCATCCTTGCCGTACCGGTTGAGCGCTGCAGCAGGTTCGCAGTGCTCTAGTTCGCGGAAGCGGAAGCAATCTGCGACATGCGTGGCGCAAAAACGAAAGAGATGTACAGCAAGTAGCAGGAAACGAAAACCAGCCCGATTTTCCAGTTGATGCTGCGGCGGCGGAGCACGAAGGGCGTGATGGCCAGCGCGGCTGCCAGCATGATCCAGACATCAACGCTCTTGATCACGTCCGGAACCGGGACAGGGACCACCATGGCCGTGAGACCCATAATGGCGAGAATATTGAAAAGATTGCTGCCAAGGACGTTGCCGAGAGCCAGACCGCAATGTCCCCGGAGCGCCGCGGCAACCGTGGTTGCCAGCTCCGGCAGCGAAGTGCCCAGCGCTATGAGTGTCAGACCGACGGCCGCCTCGGAGACACCAAAGCTCATGGCGATTGACGATGCGGCGCTGACCGTCAACTGCGCGCCAATCGGCAGGCTGATCAGACCGATCGCAAGAAACGCCGCGATCGTCCAGTTGCGGTGTGGGACGCCGGATACGCCGTCAATGAGTTCTATGGCTTCCTCGCCGATCACTGTCGCTGCGTCGGAGCGCTGCGCGGCCCGGCGTCCGGACTCGACGAGAAACGCAACCATCAGGCCAAACAATATGGCCCCGTGCCAGAACGACAGGGGCCCGAGTTGACATAGCCAGATGAAAAGCAGGCTGGCACCGATCACATAAAGCGTATTGCGCTTGATGAACGGTTGGTCGCAGTTCGTTGCCGCGATCAGGGCAGGGACGCCGAGAACGAGAAAAATGTTGGCGATATTGCTGCCGACCACGTTCCCGATGGAGATGCCGGGTGAACCGGCAAGAGCGGCACGCAGTGAGATCACGAGTTCGGGAGCTGACGTGCCGAAGGCCACGATCGTGAGGCCAATCACGAGCGTCGGTATATCCAGCTTTACGGCAAGCGAGACAGCGCCGCGAACCAAAACGTCACCGCCGATCAACAGAAGCGCAATACCGGCGGCGAGAGTGATATAGACCATGGGCTCGTTCTGGCTCCTGCTAGCACGTTCAACACACGCGTGAAGTCCCGGAAAAATGACCTTTTGGGCGTTTTACCGGGAGAATGGCTAGTCGAGTTATCGTCCTTATATAGTGTGGCTTTTTGTGAACAGAAGGCGTGAGCCTGCGAGAATCTTGCAAGATTCACTCAGCGCAACGACGGCTTGTAGCGTCCATTGAAGCGGCGCGCAATCTAGGTTTTCCGATCTCTGCAAAGAAGAGTCGGGTGAACTGGCCCTCGTGTGTCGTTTTATCCGAACGTTTCGAAAGATAAATCAACAATATCGCATTCGGCGGTCAAAACCGGAGAAGTACGCTCATATGGGAAAAAGTGAATTTCTTGCGCGGAACATCTGTTTATCTGAGCCGTCGTAGCGGAAGATGACCGGCCATTGTTCCGGTATGCGCGTTCTATCGCACTTGCCCCAGTACCGGTATTTGATCATGCGCCGTCTGAATCCGACCCGGCGATAGGAGCGGGATGCTGCCACAATTACCGAATCCACCACCGGTTCGCGGCGTTGGTGGTATCAGCGCGGCGTAGCTGGCCTGGAGGAGCCGCTCCTGACCGGCGGCATGACGATCCTGTCGAGCCGGCACAGTTTCGCCTGATCCTCGTTATGACCGCACGCTGTCAGGCGCCCTTCTTTCGAGAAGCAAATGCGGACTTCGCGCAGGCGCTTGCCGCGTCTGCAGCTTATGGAAATCATCGCGGGCGTCAGATCGCGATTGGTCTTGAGAAAGTCGTTTTCGATTTCCTTTGGCGACACCTGAATCGGGTTGTTCGGACTGAGGTAGCGTGCCGGGATCTTGATGGCATCGTGAAGCCGGCGCGAGAGGTCGTAATAAGCTTCCGGTGTGAGGCCGGAACATGTGCCATGCTTCCTGTATTGCTGAATCACCAGCCGTGGACTCGGCATGATGTCCAACATCGCATCAATCAGAACGCGGGGGACCCATGGCTTGTGGCCTATATCGCAGTTTTCCGGCCAGCCTTTTTTGTATTGGGGCCAGAGGCCGTGCAGCACAAATGCGTAGGGCCGTTGCCCATTACACTGGACCTCGCGCCGTTTTCGGCCTTCCTCGGCGCAATAGGTCGGTGACCATGAGAGTGCCAGCACATAATAGTCGAACTGTCCGGGATTTCCTCGGGCAACCACATCATCCGTAGTCACTGTCGTGAGTGCGACAGACAACATGCTGACAAAGAGAGCATGTATCGTCCCCGGCATTCCCGAACAATCAGTCACTGGGCGTTGTTTCGCCGAAGGTCGGCACTGCATCGGCAAATTTGTCGAGCCATGCGACCAGATTCGGATGGTTCTCACGCCATGTGCCCTCGAACCGGAAATCGAGATATCCGAGCGCGCATGCCAACGTTATGTCTCCGATGTGCGGCGATGAACCGGTTGCCGGCGTGTTCGACTCCAGATGTGCCAGGGCACGTTCAACCTTGCCCTTCTGGCGCTCAACCCAGTCCGGATGCCGCTTATCCTCGGGACGGAAGCGCTTCTCGTAAACTTGGAGGATTCCCGCATCGAGGATGCCGTCACACAGGGCCTGGAGCGTCAGCGCGGGCCAGCGTGCATCGCCTTGCGGGAAGATCTTCCCGCCCCCTGCCATATTGTCGAGGCACTCGCAGATGACCCGGCTGTCAAACACGCAGGTTCCGTCGTCGAGGATCAGTGCGGGAATTTTGCCGAGCGGGTTTTCTTTCTGAATCGGTGCGTTCGGGTCGATGGTGTCGGTCCGGGTGACTTCTATTCTGTCCGTGAGGCCGAGGATGGAGGCTGAAATCTTGCACTTGCGGCCGAATGGCGAGGCGGGAGACGAACGGAGGATCATAACGCATTCCTTCTTGGGTTGCGGATAGGCGGCGCGAGAGAGTAGGTCGAAACCGGAAACCGGCAAATATGCAGGTCACATTTTCGAAAGGTTTTCGAGGATTCGTGCCCAGCTTCGTGCACCTTTTCGGTAACTTGTCAGATTGTATTTTTCGTTGGGCGAGTGAATTTGATTGTCGTCGAGCGCGAAGCCAACGAGCAGAGACTCCATGCCAAGCTCTGACTTGAAAGATTCCACAATTGGTATCGAGCCACCGCAACCCATGAATACGGGCTGTTTGCCCCACTCATCCTCAAGTGCTCCGGCCGCCGCCTGGAAGGCCGGGCCGGAGATGTCGAAGCCGACTGCAGGTGATCCTTGTCCGCGCAGGAATTCCGCACTGCAATCGTCCGGCAACCTGCTTAGGATGAACTCCTTGAAGCCGGCGACGATCTTGTCCGGATCCTGGTCAGGCACGAGACGGAAGGTGAGCTTCGCGGATGCCTTCGAGGGAATGACGGTTTTGGTGCCCGGTCCGGTGTAGCCGCCGACGATCCCGTTGATCTCGGCTGTGGGCCGGGACCAGATCTGCTCCAGGGCGCTGTGGGCTTTCTCGCCGGCGGCCGTCTGAAGTCCGACCTGGCCGAGGAACTGCTTTTCGTCGAACGAAAGCGTGTCCCATTGTGCGCGCTGCTCCGTACTCACGACGTGGACGTCGTCATAGAAACCCGGAATTTGAACGGCTCCGTCTTCGTCATGAAGATCGCCAAGGATATTCGTGAGGACGCGTATCGGGTTGTGAGCCGCGCCGCCATACATGCCGGAATGAAGGTCGCGCGATGGGCCGGTGATCACAACTTCGCTGGAGCAGAGCCCTCGCAGCATGGTGGTGATAGCGGGCGTGTCTGCATCCCATTGGCCGGTGTCGCAAACGAGTGCGAAATCCGTGGTGAGCTCGTCCCGGTTGGCTTCAAGGAATGGCGCCAGGCTCGGGCTGCCGGATTCCTCTTCTCCTTCGATGAGAACCGAAACCGAAACGGGCAGGCTGCCCGTCGTCTCATGCCATGCGCGGCACGCCTCGATAAAGGTCATGAACTGACCCTTGTCGTCGGAAGCGCCGCGTCCGGAAATCACCGTTCCGTATTTTGGATCGTCCTTGAGCTGGGGCTCGAACGGAGGTGTGTCCCATTGGTCGAGCGGGTCCGCCGGCTGGACGTCATAATGTCCGTAAAAGAGGACGTGAGGGCCGGACTTGCCGTTTCCCGACTGTGAATGACCGACCACCATGGGTTTTCCGGTCGTCTGCCGGACGGATGCCTCAAAGCCGATTTCCTTGAGAGTATTGGCACACCATTCTGCCGCCTGCTGGCAGGCTTCGTCATAGGCGGGATCGGTGGAGATGCTTGGAATCCTGATGATCTGAAACAATCGTTCTGTCGACGCTTTCTCGTCCCGCGACAAGGCGTCAAGCACACTGTTAAGCTGTTCACTCATGATGGAATGTCCGAATCGTTTTTTGGGTTCGATGGGCGCCAAGAGGGCAAAAGCACCCAAACCGGGAAGTTTCGGTAGGGCGAGAGCAAGCAATTTTGCAATCGAAATCAATTTTATCCAACACTTTTCCCCAGGTTTGTCCGGATCGTCCGCAGTCGCATCTTGAGCGTGTGAATTCCGGTGTTACACTTCTGCACAGTCGGTACTGTGTAGCGTTGAGTAGAGTAGAAAGGGGTTAGTCACGTCTGTAGGGGGTTGTTTTGTCGAGTCCAGTTGCGGGTCTGGACAGGGCCGATTGTAAGATTTTGGCACGTCTCAATCGCGGGAGTGAGACGCCGAGTCCAATGATGAGAACACGGATCGACAAGCTGCTCGATTGTGGATTAATCAAGGAAAATACGGTAGGCGAGGTTGTGATTACGGCGCTTGGGCAGCTTGAGCTTGCCCGGTGGCGCTTTCGGAACCCGACGAAAAACCGGTTCTCAATAATGGGCTATGAACCCAGCAGACGCCTGATAGAAAAGTTCTTCAATCCATCCTAGAAATGCCTTCCACCGAAATTGCGCGATGCGCAGTTTTTTTGCACGCCTTTGCAGGTGATTCAGATAGGGTCTGCACGCCCTTCAACAAACCGGGAAAGAAGCGCCCATGTCTCAGGACGACGACGGTTGGTCTAATGAAGTGTTTGCTCAAATCAGAGAAGCGGGCATTTCGCTGATCACGACCGTACCGGACGCGGGGTTGACCCGCCTGCTCAGGATATGCGGCTCTGATCCGGCAATCCGGGTGATGACGCTTTCGACAGAGGAAGAGGGCGTAGGCGTCGGCTACGGGGCATGGCTCGGCGGGACACGATCGCTCCTCTGCCTTCAGTCGAGCGGTACCGGCAACATCATAAACGGTCTGGCGCTACCGGCTTTTGCGGAAAGTCCGTGCCTGATGCTGGTCACCATGCGCGGTCAGGAGGGCGAGGGAAATCCGGCGCAGTTTCCCATGGGCCGAGCCGTCCGGCCCGTGTTCGAGGCGATGGGTGTAACCTGTCTGGAAGCCATGACGGCGGAGGAGGTTGTCTCTCACTTCAGGAAAGCCTGTGAGATGGCTTTTGCGGAAGGAAAGATGGTTGCCGTGCTGATTGCGCAAAAGGTCGTCGGCGCAAAAACCTTTGGCAAGTAACAGGTGGAACCGATGGGAGAACTCCATAGACGTGATGTGCTGGGACGTGTGCTCGAAGATCGTGGCGGGGCGCTTGTCGTGCCCGGCCTGGGGACCGCGAATTACGACCTGTTTTCTGTCTCGCCGAGCGACGACAACGCCTATATGTGGAACGCCATGGGTTTGACGGTGCCGACGGGGCTCGGTCTCGCTATCGCCCAACCCGACCGCAGGGTGCTTGTTGTGACCGGCGATGGTGAGATGATGATGGGAATAGGTTCGCTTTCGGTCGTGGCGGCGCAGGCTCCGGAAAATTTGAGCATCCTCGTCATGGATAATGAGATGTTCGAGGAAACCGGTGCCCAGACGGGTCTGTCGGCCAAACATGCGGACATTGAGAAGATCGCCGTCGGTTCGGGTATCGAAAAGACCATGACCGTTCGGTCAGACAATGAAGTCGCACGACTTTCGGCATTTCTCCTCAAGGAGCGGGGTCCGGTTCTGGCTGTCGCCAAGGTTGCTGCGAGCAGGGATGACCCGATCTACCCGACAATGGACGGACCCGGCATCGTTCGGACGTTTCGCACCTCCGTTCTGGGCGCACACGAGGCCTGAGTCCCGGTTCTCCTGAACCGCAAAGCACTTTTCCGGAATCGCTCTAGATTGGCGCGGAACGCTGGTGGTATACCAGAGCGCCTGGTGGTATACCAAGGCGCATTGAGATAACGCATCTAGGAGGGGTTTTGGCGTCATGCGAATTGTTGTTCACGGTCAGGAGGCCTTCGGGAAGGCTGTTTTGGAGGCGTTGCTGGAGCGCGGTGAAGATGTTGTCGGCGTCTATTGCGCTCCCGATAAGGAAGGCCGTCCGGAGGATCCACTGAAGGTGTTTGCCCGTGAAAAGGGGTTCGATGTCCATCAGCCTTCGTCGTGGAAGAAGGAAGAGGTTTGGGACCACCTGCGTTCTCTGGAACCGGATCTGTGCGTGATGGCTTATGTGACGCTCTTCGTTCCGCAGACGCCGCTTGAGATTCCGAAGCTTGGCACGATCCAGTATCACCCCTCCCTGCTTCCGCTTCATCGCGGGCCCAGCTCCATCAACTGGCCGATCATCATGGGTGCCAAAAAAACCGGTCTGAGCATTTTCTGGCCGGACGAAGGGCTCGATGAGGGGCCAATCCTGCTGCAGAAGGAAGTAGACGTCGGACCGGATGACACGCTTGGCTCGATATACTTCAAGAACCTGTTTCCGATGGGCGTTGAGGCCATGTGCGAGGCGGTCGACCTCGTGCGGGACGGAAAGGCGCCCCGGATCGAGCAGGATCACTCGAAGGCGACTTATGAAAGCTGGTGCCGCAAGAAGGACGCGGAGATTGACTGGTCAAAGCCGGTACAGGAGGTCCACAACCTCATTCGCGGCACGGATCCGGCGCCGGGGGCGTGGACCATGCATGGCGACGTCCGCCTGTCGCTGTTCGGCAGCACGATCGCGGATGGATCTGGAGCGCCGGGCGAAGTGCTCGATGTATCGGATGATGGCATCACCATAGCCGCCAGTGACGGTGCGGTCCGTATCGGGCGCATGCGCGCCGACAAGGACCAGAAAGTGGCGGCAAGCGAGTGCGCCGCCGCCAATGGCGTGAGTGCAGGTACGAAGCTGGGGTCGTGAGTTCGCGAGAAGGCGAGATCAGACGCTGATATCCAGAGACGTGCCGACGCCCGGCGCCGTCGCTGACTTCGCAATGTTCTGCAGGTTGGCGCTCGCGGCGTCAATCAGCTGCACGACCGATTGAGCGTTGTTCGCGTTCATTTTGGCGAGTTTGGCGGCCAGGGCTGTCTGCACCTGCGCTTGGTTTGCCGCGACAGCGGCGGTGGCAATCGCTACTGAGGAACTCATCTACCAATCCCCTGACCTGCCTACAGGCTAGTCGAGGTTGGATAACGGAACCTTAATCCGGAGACCGGTTTACTCGGGCGCGGCCTCGCCCTCGGCCAGGGCGATGTTCACAGCTTGCGGGCCCTTGCCTCGTCGATCCGGTTCGGTCTCGAACGTCACTTTCGTGCCTTCGTCCAGCGCTGGAAGGCCGGAATTCTGCAACGCGGTAATGTGCAGGAACACGTCCTTTCCGCCATCGTCCGGCGTGATGAAACCAAAGCCGCGAGAATGATTGAAAAACTTGACGGTTCCGGTTTGGCTCATTGGGGTCTACTCCTCTCCCCTCAGATATTGGGATCATATCCTGCTGCGCAGGCGCAATCGGCAAGGCAGACGGTTCAGAATTCGGGGAAAGACCAGTTGCGGGGGCCGTGCCCCATTCGACGGTAGCATCCTCAAAGGGTCCGATAGGCTGCCCAAGCACGCCGTAACTGTAATTTGGCTGGAGTGTCTTGCGCAAGCAGGTTTTCTTGATCCAGGCCGGACGGAGACCCGCCAAGCTTACCTTGAGAGCTTCGCCCGCTTGGGTGTCGGCTGCTCGTCCAGGAGTGTCCGGATGAGGTTTTCGCCGAAGGCGGGTTCGAAGAAACCGAACCGTTGAAAGCGAATTTTCCCTTGCTTGTCGATTATCGCCATCTCGGGCGTGCCCATCGTGTTGTAGCGGCGCATGGTTTCAGGCACACGCTGACCGTCTACATGCCGGTCGATTCCAACCGGATGTTCAATACCCTTTTCCTTGAGAAAACGGCGAAGCCGTTTGGGCGACTGGAAGCTATGTCCTTCAAAAACGGTATGGATACTGATGAACGCTATTCGGCCTTCCTTCGCTTCTTTTGCGAAGACCTGCTCCCAGTGGTGCATCAGCGGAATTGAAAAGCTCTTGCAGCCCGGGCACCAGAGCTGAAAGAAATCAATGACAACCACTTGCCCCTTGAGGTCGGAAAGGCTGATCGGATCGGAGTTGATCCACTCCGAAATCTCCCATTGCGGTGCCTTTTTCGCAGATGGCGCTGCAAGTGCCGACGACGCAAAACTTGCGACGGTCAAAATTGCGATGAGGAAGTAAACCAGAGTGAGCGCGCGTGCTACGGCCATATCCCCGTCCTTCTTTCCCGTGTCCGGAGAGCCCGCCGGCCTTGTGCCGCAGGCTCCTCATGCTCGAATCGAACACTAGCACCCGCCCCGGTAACCTTCGATTCAATGGCCCGTGAACGCGACCACGTATGTTCGTGAGGTCTGACTTTCATCGGTCACGCACTTGTATTTCGCTGCGTTCAGTGCAAGGTCTGGCCCGGTCTGGCTGTATCTTAAGGATTATGCGCAGATCCACCGGCCGTTAGCGGCCGGTTGCAAGCACAAGGAAATCCGATCGATGCCGAGTTTGAAAGCGGCGATCCTGCCGGTTACCCCCCTGCAGCAGAATTGCACGCTGATGTATGACGAAGAGACGAAAGCTGGCGCGGTGATCGATCCGGGCGGTGACGTGGACCGTATCGTCGAAGCGATCGGCGAAATCGGCATTGAAGTGGAGAAAATCCTTCTGACCCACGGCCATATCGATCATGCGGGCGGCGCTGCGGAATTGAAGGAAAAGCTCCGCGTTCCGATCGAGGGCCCCCACGAGGCGGACCGGTTTCTGCTTGAGACGTTGGAAGAGACAGGCGCGGAGTACGGGATAGCGGGGGCCTGCAACGTTGAACCGGATCGCTGGCTTGTCGAAGGGGACACGGTCTCATTCGGACCGTTCACCTTTGCCGTTCTCCATTGCCCTGGCCATGCACCCGGGCATGTGGTTTTCATTCAGGAGGTTCTTCGGATCGCCCACGTTGGGGATGTTCTGTTCAAGGGATCGATTGGCCGAACCGACTTTCCCTATGGTGATCACAACGCGCTGATCGATGCGATCAAGACCAAGCTGCTGCCGCTCGGTGATGATATCGGGTTTATTTGCGGGCATGGTCCCCCCAGCTCATTCGGCGAAGAGCGGCAGACGAACCCGTTCATACAGTGATCCGCCTGCCTCTCGGTGTCTCAGGTGGGAGGATGTCCCGAGTGCTGTTCCCGGCCGCTATCGGCACAGACGCCGCGGTCCGTAGTACGGCTGATATGTGCCGCTGTAGCGGTCGAACGAGCGATATTTCGAAGCGCAATAGGCATACCAGTCCGGCGTCCACGGCGCGGGTACATACACCGGCGGTGGTGCGTATGCATAGGCCGGCGGCGGCGGAGGCGCATACCGGTTGGGCGCGTAGCCGTAATCGTAGTAGCGGGGCCGGCTGGCAAGCGCGGCGCCCAGGCCCAGACCGATGATTGCGGCGGCAGCAGCGCCTCCATAGTGCCTGTGCTTGTGGCGTCGTCCGGCCTCGGCGGGCGAGGCAAAAGCCAAAGCTCCCACCGACAAGGCGGTTGCCAGGGCAATTCCTTTGATCACTTGGGTCGACATGCGAATAGACTCCTCTGGCAGCTCCGGAGCCCGTACGCAAGAAGTGCGTTTCCCGTCCCCGGATCAGCTTTTACAAACATAGCCGTTGGAAGTTGAACGGGAGATGAACGGGCGGTCCGTCGGTTTTTTGCATGTCAGAGGTTGCCGTGCATGGACTGCCTAGCCCGCGCGCGCGAGGACTTCGCCCAGATAAACGGCCGTTGCGGTGACGCTGGCGCCGAACGTGATCGTGCGCGTTCCCCAGATCCGTGTGACCTGGGCGAGGGGGTGCAGCAATCGTGCCCAGAAGAAGACGGTTGCGCAGGTGGTTGTCACGGCCGTGTGGACATTCAGAAGCTCACCAGCAACGACGGCGATGGCAAACGGCGCAATATTTTCGACCAGGTTGTAATGCGCGCGCTTTAAACGCTTGCCCCATTTGGGCAGCAGGCGGTCATCCGGATAGCTTAATGCCTTGAGCACGCCGGTCATCTTCAATTCGGCGAGGATGTAGGGGACCCATAGCGCGAGCATGAGAAAACCGGAGTAGATGAGATAGCGAAGTTCGGTTGAAAGGGCGTGGTCCATCGCGCGCTCCTGTTCGAATGGAATCGTTTGTGTCCCGGAACCTATTCGGTTCTGTGGCGCGCGCGAAATTTCATGATGCTCAACATAACGTGAGCACAAAAAAACCGCGCGGAGGTGCACTCCGCGCGGTGCTTGTCGTTCCGGAAATATGAGCGCCTAGAAGCAGTCCCGGGTCACACAGCCGAAGCCGGATGTCCGGCCATTGCTGCTGCCGCGGCTGCTCGCCACGCGGCCACCGCTGGAAACGGCGGTCACGCGGACCTTTGCCGTGCCGCTGCCCATGAGGCCGAGCACGCGCGCGCCACCACGGCTCACGTCGATGA